>JAYSRA010000132.1:0-22972 GCA_043721275.1 Burkholderiales bacterium | reverse complement strand
TTCCGGTCTTTCATGATGACCAGCACGGCACTGCCATCATCGTGGGAGCCGCTGTCACCAATGGTTTGCGCGTGGTCGGTAAAAAACCTGAGAACGTGAAGCTTGTGTGTTCGGGCGCGGGCGCGGCAGCGCTAGCGTGCCTAGACATGCTGGTTGCCATTGGAATCAAACAAGAAAATATTTGGGTGTCGGACATCAAAGGCGTGGTCTGGCGGGGTCGCGTTGAAGAGATGGACGACAACAAAGCGCGCTATGCGCAGATCACCGATTTGCGCACGGTCGATCAATTGCTTGACGGAGCGGACGTGTTTCTGGGGCTCTCAGCTGCGCGCGTGATCAAGCCGGAATGGCTTGCCAAAATGGCGGTCAGCCCGCTCATCATGGCGCTGGCTAATCCAGAGCCGGAGATCATGCCCGATCTCGCCAAAGCAGCACGGCCTGACGCGATCATCGCCACCGGTCGCAGTGATTATCCGAATCAAGTGAACAACGTGCTGTGCTTCCCGTTCATCTTTCGCGGCGCACTTGATGTCGGCGCAACGGTCGTGAACGAAGCGATGAAAGTTGCTGCGGTGAAGGCCATTGCCGACCTCGCGATGGCCGAGCAAAACGATCAAGTGGCAGCAGCGTATGGCGACACCGGATCGCTGTCATTCGGGCCGGAATATTTGATTCCAAAACCGTTCGATCCACGCCTCATCGTGCGCATCGCACCTGCGGTGGCGAAGGCCGCGATGGACTCCGGTGTCGCCACGCGTCCGATCACTGACTTCGCAGCCTACAAGCAACAGCTCGCGCAGTTTGTGTATCACTCCGGCGCTGTGATGAAGCCGATTTTTGATGCTGCCCGCAACACGCCGTGTCGCGTCGTGTTTGCCGAAGGCGAAGACGAGCGCGTGATGCGCGCGGTGCAGGTCATTCTCGATGAAGGCATTGCCAAACCGATCATGATCGCTCGGCCTGCGGTGTTCGAAAAGCGCTTGGAGCAGTTCGGCTTACGCATGAAACCGGGCGTAGATATCGAGCTCATCAACCCTGAAAAAGACGACCGTTTTCGCGACTACTGGCAGGAATATCACCGTCTCACGCAGCGTGCGGGGGTGACGCAACCGCTGGCCAAAATCGAGATGCGCCGTCGCTTGTCGTTGATTGGCGCGATGATGGTCAGAAAAGGTGATGCAGACGCCATGATCTGCGGCACATACGGCACGCACGATATTCATTTGCAGTACATCGATCAAGTGCTCGGCCTGCGCAAAGGCGCGCACGAATACGCAGCCATGAACGGGTTGATGTTGCCCGGTCGTTTGTTGTTCCTCGTCGACACCCACGTTAACTACGACCCCACTGCTGAGCAGATTGCAGAGATCACTTTGATGGCGGCAGACGAGCTGCAACGCTTCGGTATTACGCCGAAAGTAGCGCTGCTTTCGCACTCGAATTTCGGCACCGCCAACACGCCGTCGGCGCTCAAAATGCGTCGAGCACTCGCACTGATTCGTGAACGTTCACCAGGCCTTGAAGTCGACGGCGAAATGCACGGCGACGGCGCATTGGATGAAGGCATTCGCACCAATATTTCTGATTCACCGTTGACAGGTTCGGCGAATTTGCTGGTGTTCCCGAACATCGATGCAGCCAACATTTCGTACAACTTGCTCAAGACCAGTGCGGGCAACAACGTCGCGATTGGCCCGATTTTGTTGGGCTGCTCGAAGCCTGTTCACATCCTCACACCGAGCGCTACGGTGCGTAGGATTGTGAACATGACCGCGTTGGCTGTGGTGGATGCTAATAACGCGCGGTAGTGGTTTTCTCGTAGGGTGGGCACAGCGTGCCCACCCTACAAAATCTGTGGTTAGTACGGATACGTCTGCCATGCCATTTCTTGAGTAACGATGCACGCACAACAGACGCCGAGCGCTTGGTTCGTACGCTATGCGGGACTCATTCAGCGCGACGCCAGCGTCCTCGATCTCGCCTGCGGCCACGGCCGCCATGCACGTTTCTTTGCCGAGCGCGGAGCCCGCGTTACGGCAGTTGATCGCGACGCCGCCGCGCTGCAATCGCTCGCAGCAACACAGATCGTCGCAACCGAATGCCGCGACCTCGAAGGCGATGCTTGGCCTTACGATTCGTCATCGTTCGATGCGATCATCGTTTGCAACTACCTCTGGCGACCCACGTTCGCCTCCTTATCGGCCACAATCAAACCCGGTGGCGTGTTGCTCTATGAAACTTTTATGGACGGCAACGAGCGTTACGGCAAACCATCACAACCTGATTTTCTGCTGCGTTCAAACGAGTTGCTGGTTCTCGTGCGAGACGCGTTTCGCGTCGTCGCCTACGAGGAGGGAGACGAGTTTGACACGACGGGTCAACCGTTCGCGGTCAAGCAAAAAATCGCAGCCATCAAACGCTGACGATCTGGTCGCCAGCGACGCGCACTTTGCCTGTACGCTCCGCTTCATTCAGCAGCCAATCGGCAAATGCCTCGTCGCTCACTTTGAAAAACTGTGCGTTGTAATCGCGATGCACACCAATGCGGGCAACGTACGCGGGCAGCTCCGCCACAGGCATACCACCGCGCCACATCATCGAATAAATGAACATGCCTTTGACCACGCTCTTGGCGATGCGCATATCGTCGGTTGCGAATAATTCCAGCTTCTCGCTCGCCCGTTTCAGCGCGCCCGAAAAATCCGTAAACATCGGGCCGTGACCCGGAATTACCAGCGCCACATCGAGATCGGCTAATCGTTTAAACGTAGCGCGTTGCGCAGCGAGCGGCTTCGGATCAATCGCTTGCGGTGGCACAAAGCCCGAGCTGTTTTCCCACAACGCATCGGCCGAAATCAGGATGCGTAACTTCGGCGAGTAAAACACCAGCGAGCCCATGTCATGGCCCGGCGTGGCAATAGCGTGCCACGACTCGCCACCGAGCGGCACCGCCTGTCCCGGTTCGATGACATCATCCCAAGCGAATTGCTCGGCCTCTTGATCTGCATACGTAAGAAATTGCTCTGGCGCATCCCAATTGACAAGAGCCGGTTGCTCGTCAACAGGCACTGTGATTGAGCAACCTGCGTGCAGCCGCTGAAGCTCGGCGTTGCCACCGATGTGGTCGCTGTGAATGTGGGTGTTGATGATGCGATTCAGCGACGCATCATCCCAGCCGCGCAGAACGGAATCGACCTTCTGAACGGTGACATCGTTGAATTTGCCGTAGCCGGAATCGATCAACGTCGCGCCATCGCCGTCACGAAACATCACGTGATTAGCGGACAACCAGTCGCGTTGTACAAAATGAATTCCGAGCGGCAATGTCATTTTGAAAGTCGGTGGTGTATCTGGGCTAAAAATGCTATTGTCATGGTGTTTAGGTACTTTCTAAATTTTAGGCCAGTGTTCCATCACTTCAACGCTTTGTAAGGCAACGACCATGTCTCTCTCTCGCTCTCTCTCTTTGATAGCAGGCGGCAATCGCGTGCTTTTGTTCGAGCACTTTGGGCGGCGTCTTGCGTCGCTTTGTCGGCGGCAAGTAGTGCGGCGTCCGCGTCTTCTGAAGCGGCGGCGAAGCCGGTTCAGTTGCTTTGCTCTGGCAAGAACGATCCGGCGCCGGTTTACTTGTCGCGTAACGAACGCGGCACACTTTCTCGTATGGATGTCACTTTGTCACAAGAAGGCAGATTCGCGATAGCTCACATAGAAGTCACGCCGGATGAGCTAGCTGCGGAGTGTAAAAATGGAACGAGCATCGCGGTACTTGCCGCTGAGTTAAGTGGGCCTAAAACTCAGGGTTTCAAGGCGATCATTCCGCAATCGGCATTGCCCACTAGCTTCACAATCATGACCTCCACAACCATCGCATGTAAGCAGGGGCAGACGCCCCAGTGTAGGCGCGCGGTTTGGGGAAATTTCTGGGTGCCGGGCAGCATGCCTGCCGCGCATAATGCGCATATTGTCCAGTACGATGTAGTTCAATCAAATTTCGCCGCTGCGACACTGAGCACGCATTTCGTCAACACATTGTTGACGGTCAGTAATTCGAATTTCACTAGCGACTTTCAAGGCAAAGGCATGATCATTGGCGTCTCGGGTGATTGCGGCGGTAACTACAGTTCGCTGGTTGAGACTTGGCAAATCGGTAACATTGCGGGCGCGCCGCCGGTTGCAAACGAGCAAGTAAATTGGGGGCAGTTCACGGCGCCGAACACTTGTTATTCGTTGAGTAGTGTCAGCAGCTATCGTTTCTTAGTCGGCGCGAATCGATCACAGGCAAGCCAGTATTGGATTTATCCAAATGGTTCACCTACGCCAACGATGCTTCCAACTGTTGCGCAGGTCAACAACTACTTTTGGAGCGCGCAGGCGTGGGGAACGCCGGCCAATTCGGCTTACACTGATCTCTATTCCGGCTACAGTTATTCCGGTCTTGGCGCTGCTGGCGTAGCGTTCTTTGTGTCGACGCCAGGTCCGATTCCGGTATCTGAAGTATGGTCGCTGTCGTTTACTAATGCGTCGTCGGTGACACAGCCATGAGCACGTGCTTTTCCATAAGTTCGGCATCGCGCTATGCACGTGGTGTGATTGCGGGTGTTTTTTGCGTGCTGCTCGTTGCCTCGTCTCATGGGCAGCAAGCTGCGGTGCCAAGCCTCGCCTTCGTTCCCGCCGCTCCAAGCGTGTATCAACCGTTTGCCGTTCGTGTAACTTTCGCAGAGCCGGTGTGTTTCAGCGTGACCTCGCCTGTCTATTCGAGCGTCTCCTTCACGAAAGGGGTTCTGCGCCTAGTGTTGTCGCATTTGAAACCGGGCCCGTGCGTGACCGAGCGTCTACTGCCGGTGTCGGGCCTTCCAGCGGGTACACACACGGTGCGCGTCAGCGTGACGTCGTTCCGCCCGGCAATCGCTACTGACCTACACGCTGGCGGCACCACGATTGAAAATGAGCTTGCTTCCGCGTCCCTCGTTGTTGCGCAGCGGGCTGAAATTCCCGTGGTTAATGTTTACTCGGCAAAAGTGCTCGGCGATGGAATCTACAAGCCGTTCGCGGCAACTGAAGGCGGAGGCGGGCCTGTTGTGCTGTGGCTACAGCACGGAGAAACTCTGACGGGTGGCGGCGAGTGGCTTGAAGTGGGAAGCCCGCGCGAGAATGGCTACGCCTTTAAGCTAATGGGTACGGCTTCCGCGACGCCGCCCTTGATGCCGCCGCCGTTTGAACCCGTCTACTTTTTTCGCTACCCGGCTCCTTTCCAGGGACACTTTGCAGTGACTGGCGCGGAGTGCGTTCAGCTGCTTAAGACTTGGTTTGGACAGACGGGCGCGCGTGCGTGCGCGCCGCCCATGTTCTACGGGCTCTCCCTCAAGAACGGTGCGTGTCCACTAGGCGCGAGCCCCGTATTCCGATTGTTTCACCCTGTGTCGATTGCACATCGATACACGCAGAGCGCGGACACCTACTCGGAATTGCAGAACTTCGGATTTATTGGCGAGGGCGCTCCGTTTTGCGCGCTCGCGCGCGACTAAGCCATTCCACTAAACGCGTTACTAATCAGCAGCGCCAAGCAGGTTCGCCGCAAACCCATGCAATTCCAGCTCCGCGAGCAGCTGTGTCACGTGATTGCGATCCCGAGTTTCGAGCGTCAACTCCACCTCGGTAGACTTCACACTGAATACGCCGAACAGGCGTTGATGCTCAACGTCCACGACGTTTGCGCCGGCGTCGCCCACTACTTTGGTGAGCTTCGCTAGCGCCCCTGCGACGTCGGGCAAGCGCACGCGGATGCGCACCAACCTGCCTTCGCGCACCAGATTCCGCATCAAAATACTGGCCAAAATTCGCGAGTCGATATTGCCGCCGCACAGCACCACGCCGACCGTTTTGCCAACGAAGCGCGCGCGGTGTTGCAGCATGGCCGCGATGCCCGCAGCACCCGCGCCTTCGGTCACGGTTTTTTCAACGTCGATCAACAGCGCGATGGCCTCCTCGATGGTTGCCTCGTCGACCAGCACCACGTCGTTGACCAACGCACGCACAATAGTCAACGGCATTTCACCGATGTCGCGCACCGCCAAACCCTCCGCAATCGTCTCCGTGCCGACGCGCACTTCCTGCCCGCGCAAGCGCTGCGCCATTGCGGGAAAGGTGGTTGATTCGACGCCGATGATTTCGATGTCGGGCTTAACCGCGCGCGCCGCGACCGAGCAGCCTGCGAGCAAGCCACCGCCGCCCACCGGCACCACCAGCGTGTCCAAATGCGGCGCGGTCTCCAGCATCTCAAGCGCCAGCGTGCCTTGGCCCGCGATGATGTGCGGGTCGTCAAACGGATGCACGAAGGTATAGTTATTTTTTGCCGCTAAATCGCGCGCATGCTCTGATGCCTCAGCCAGCGTGCTGCCTTGCAAAATCACTTTGGCGCCGTGGCCTTCGGTGTTGCGCACCTTCACAAACGGCGTGTTGGCGGGCATCACAATGGTGGCCGGAATGCCCAAGCGACCCGCGTGATATGCCACGCCTTGGGCATGATTGCCGGCACTCATCGCGATCACGCCGCGCGATTTTTCCTCTGCGGTGAGCAACAACAATTTGTTAAGCGCACCACGCTCTTTAAAGCTCGCGGTGAATTGCAAATTCTCAAACTTAAGCCACACTTCGCACTCAAAAATGCGCGACAGTGTTTTTGAATGCAGACACGGCGTGTGCTCAATGGCGCCGCTGATGCGGTCGCGGGCGGCTTGCACGTCAGCTAGTTTGACGGGTAGGTTGTTGGTTGGATTCATTTTCAAGGATTCTATTAAACACTGACCCAAGTCAATATCAACGCCGCAAACACGTGCGATTCTGCGCCAATTCGTTATGCATCCGCACGGGAGGTTGACATGTCGCGCGAAAGTTTACGCATCATCCTTGAAGAGCACGCCGCGTTGGCGGCGATGTTGCGATCACTGCAATTGATGGTGGAGCGCGGACCCAAGAGGGATGCGGATCGCTTCTTTTCGGTGCTGCGCGCGATGTTGTTTTATGTCGATGAGTTTCCCGAGCGATTGCATCATCCGAAAGAAACTGATTTGTTGTTTCCCAAGGTGGCGGCGGTCTCGCAGCAGGCCGCTGAGGCCGTGCAAAAGCTTGACCGCGACCATGCCCGGGGCGAAGCGGCGGTGCGCGAGCTTCAGCACTTGTTGCTGGCGTGGGAATTGATTGGCGAGACGCGACGCGGCTCATTTGAAGGTGCCTGCCTGCGCTACGTCAATTTCTATCTGGATCACATGCAGCTTGAAGAAACGGTCATCCTACCCGAGGCACAGCGTTGGCTGAGCGCAGAGGAGTGGCAGGAACTTGATGACGCATTTGAGAGTAATCGCGATCCGCTGCTCGGTAAGTATTCCGCGGATCCTGCTTACCAGCGGTTGTTCGCACATATCGTATTGAACGCGCCCGCACCCATAGGCGTTGGCGAAGACGTGTGACTAACGGGGCTGTTCTGAACAGATAGCCTGATATTGCCCCAAGCCGAACGCGGCTTGAGCGCTGAAGACTGGCGGCGACTTGACGATGCGTTTGCGCGCTGCGGCGATGCGAGATTAAGTGACTATTTGGCCGATTCTGACTGTGCGAGTCCGCTGGCAAGTATTACTTATGCGTCAGGTGAATCGTCCGCGCCGTGAGCGGCTTTTCTGGCCATCAGCTTTATGCTCAAAGCCCCGTAAATCATGGGGAAAAGCATTAAAAAAACCAATAGTCGACGTATGTCATATATTGCTTTTAGCCCAATAGCGGCTGCGGTTACAGCAAAAAGCTGTGTCCAAAAAATCGGCCAAAACTACCGCTTGACCGGCGAGCGCAGCAGCGAAATCGCCAAGCCTGCCAGCACCGCAACGGCCAGCCCCAGCACGCCCCACAACACCGTTGATCGGCCAAACAGATCGCTCAGCGAGTCCTTCGCGCTCTGCCCCGCCGTGCGTGTTTTTGCATCGATGGCGATGCTCAAGGCTTGCAACAGCGGTGTGGCGAATTCGCTACCCGTGGCGTAATTCGGCAACAAGGTCGCGACCGGCAACGCTGCGCTTTCGAGCCCGGTTTTTCCGGTGGCAATCGAGAACGGCCCGTCACCTGTCGCAACGAACAGCACCTGCATCGGCGGATATTCCAGCGCTAGCGTGAGTGGCACGCCGGTCAGGCTGTAGCCGCGCAATGCTTCCACGCGCAGTTGTGACGCGAGCGCTGCGTTGATCGGCATTGATGGGTTGACGCTGTCAGTGCCGGACGCGCCGACGATGCGAAACACCACGGTGCTTGCGACGGGTTGCCACGGGTCACCCGCGCGTGCTCGCGTGAGGATGCGCACCGGCATCAACGCATTGTTTGCGCTCGTTTGCAAGCGCAGGCCAGCGGCGCGAAAGCCGGTCGACAGCGTCCATTCGACCGCATTGTCCGCCGTGATCACTGGCGCGCCGAGCGTGATGCTGGTGGCGGGCGCAGGCTTAACTGAGCCCACGCCAATGGTTTTCAACGCAACGATTTGCGGGCCGCTAGGCACGCTTGACGTGAGCCGCAGATACTGATCTTTGAAGCGCTGCGCCACGGGCAATTCGATGCGGCGATTGCTCGGCCCGTCGTTGCCAAAATCAAACACGGGCGCATCAACGATCAACGTGCGCCAAGTTTTTAGATCGGCGCTGATGTCGAGAGAAATTTTAAAAATCGTCGCATTCGGCAACGCGCCTTCGATCTCCACAGCGCGCACCTCCGCGCCTAATTTTCGAGTGTCGAACAGCAATCCGCGCGGCTCGCGCTCGCCGTTCGCCGTGGCCTTGGTGGCCGAATATTCGATGACGCGACCGTTGGCACCTTCCTCGATTCGCAGTGTGGGCGCGCCCGAACTGGTTGCCGTAGTGCTCACATAAATCGGCATCGCCACCACGCGTTGACCGGCCACATCAGCGCGCGCAGCGGCCTCCGCCGATGCGTCAATTAATGCATGCGGTAACGACACGCCGCTGGCGTTGAACACCCGCAAATCGCCACCGTTCGCGCCACGCAAAGCAGCAATCGATGCGGCGGGCAGCGCAGCGCGCACGACAGACGATCCGGGCGGCGCGACCACGTCAGCGCGGGCGGTGAAATCAGCGGGCGATTGGGCTGCTGTTATCGGCGCAACAAACGCTGCGGCACACACCGAAGCTCGCCACCAAGCGCGCTTGGTAGGAGCGACGCAAGCCGCGATAGCGTCTATGCAGCCCAGTATCACGGCGCGAGCCGCGCCTACATTCTGCTGCGCGGCGTGTCTGGTGTTCATGCGTTTACCTCCTCTAATTTCGTAGCCTTCGCCACCTTCGCCACCGCAGGCGGCATGGGCGCGAAATACCCCACCACCACCATCAAAACGCCCACGCCGATGAACGCCACAATGCGCTCGCCACCGCCGGAATTTTCAAGATCCACCATGAGCAGTTTGACCACGGTTAACGCCAGCAATGCAGCCCCTGCCTGCCAGACCGCGCGCTGCACTTTTTTGTGCGCCCACACCATAGCGGCAACGCCCATCAGCGTCCACAACATTGAATAGCCTGCTTGCACAAAGAACGAACTGGCGAGTGCGCCGCCATTCCACGCGATGTCCTTGAAGTGATGCGCAAAGCGCAACCACACCGTGTTGACCACGATGAAGGCAACGAAGCCGAGCACGCCGAGCGCGATGCGGCCACGCAGCGCGTGGGCGTCAGAAACAAGCGTCGATGTGCGCAACCGCTTGAGCCATAGCGCCACGCTTCCCACCGCCATAAAGGCGCACAAGTCGACCGGATTCAGCAGTGGCACGTAAGGCAGCGGCGTGGTGTTACCGCTCGCCGTGCTCGCAACGATGAGCGTGCCGATCAGCGTCAACGCTGCGACACCGAGCCCCGCATGCAACGCGTACTCGCGCTGAAAACGCGCAAGCGGCCAACCCGTCGCAGGATCCACCCACACGCGGCCTGATGCGAGCGCCATCATCGTAAGCGTGCTGGCGAACAACATAATGACCGCGGCCCAATCGGTGTAGCGCACCTCGCCTGCGTTGGCCGCGCGATGCAAAAAACCACCGATCAGCAAGATCACCAGCAACGTGTTGGCCGCATGCACGACGCGCCACCAGCGTTGCGGCGCGAGCGCGTCCACGCCGCGCAACATGATCAGATGCAACGCGAAACACGCAGGCCACAACAGCAAATCAAAGTACAAACTGGCGCGCGAATTGATGGCGATATGCAGCGCTGCGCAAACGATCAAGAAGGGCAACACGACCACCACCGGGTAGCGTGCGCTCGGTAAACCGGTGCGCCGCCACGCGAGGAACGCGCAGAAGGTGAGCGCCACAAACGCGAATGTGAACCAGCCAAAGCGCGTGACGTCATTCATCACCAGTACGGAGGACAGCACCTCAGACCACACGCCGAACAACGTCCACGCAAATCCAACCAGGAAGAACAGCACGCTGGCTGAGTCGATGAGCGTGGTGTCCGCCAAAGCACCCGTTTGCCCTGAGTGAAGCGAAGGGTTTGCCGCGCCTAAGTCAGACCCTTCGCTACGCTTAGGGCGAACGGCTTCTGCGGTCGCGTCGTTTGTTGGGTTCGCATTAAGCGCGTGTTGCTCACGCGACGCCGCATACGTCCACCACGAAATCGCGAAACTGCCGATTGCGAGCATGAGCGTGCCGATGAAATGGCTGTTGGCAAACGCATGCGTCGCCGCAACGTGGTTTTCATACGCCGACACGAAGGCGAGCGCCGCAAGCAACTGCATGGCCGCGCCGAACGCTTGACCCATCCAGCGCTTCTGCTTCATTGCGAGCCAGAAAACGCCCGCGCCTTCAATGGCCCACACCGCGGCGGTGAGCTTGCCGTCCACCGCAAGCGGCACGGCGAGCGTGGCAAAGATCAATGCCAACGCCGCGTAGCTTAACGTGAGCCATTGCGCCAACGGATGCGTGCGTGAACGCATAGAAAACGCTAGCACGATGTACACCGCGCTCAACAGCACCGCCGAAATTGCCGCGCCATATTCGATGTGCGCCACAAGTTGCGTTTGCAGCGCAAAGGCCACAATCGGCGTGCCGAAAATCAGCATGCCATCAAGCGTGTGGCCCTTCACGTTCACCTCCGCGTTCGCGTCGGAGTCGGCGGGCGAATGGCGCAACGCGTAGAACAAACCAATCAACACGTAGATCGTGAAGAACGCAATCAGGAACGGCTGCGTCGATGCATACTGCTCTGGCACGTACTTGAGCGCGCCCCACGCGGTCGCCACAATGAACGTGGACAGAAAGCCCAGCAAATTAAGCGCACGCCATGCACGCAGCCAAGCGACCACGCCAATGGCGACGTTCAACAATAGGTAATAACTGAACAGCGCCACGTGGCTGCCTTCGCCAGTCGATAGCAAAATGGGAGTCGCAAACGCGCCCGCGAAGCCGACTAATGCCAAGGTCTGCGCATTCGCCAAAATCGCAAGCAAGGTAGACAGCGCACACACCAGCGCCATCAGCGAGAACGCGGCAAGCGGCGGAATCATCGCGTACAGTTTGTAGGCGGCGAATACGGTCAGGTAGAGCACCGCGACGCCCGCACCTTGGAGCAGCAATGCGTAGTTTGAGCGCGTCGCGTTGTCAACGTGTGTGCGGGCCAGTCGAAAGCCTTGAACCAGCAGCGCGATACCCACCACACCGATGGCAGCTAGCCGAAATTCCGGCGGGAAGAGGGCGTTGTCCGCAGCCCACTTCGCGAGGAACGACAAGCCAATGAACAACACCACCGTGCCGACGCGCGCCACCGTGTTGCCACCGAGCAACCAGTCTTTCGCGCGAGTGATAAGCGCCTCGATAATATTGGGCTCAGCGGGCTCGACGCGCTGCGGTTCGAGCGCTGACGCGGGAACGACGGACGCGGTGGATTTGGCAACCTCGTTTATCGTGACCGTCACGGCTGTCGCGGCTGTCGCGGCTGTCGCCGCTGCCGCTGCTGGCATCCTCACGGCGTCTGCGGACGCGGCTGCAAGCGGCATTGCGCCTTCGGTCACTGCTGTTTCAGATACCGGTTGAGCGGTCGCAACGGTGCTCGCCGCCATGTCCAGCGGGTTCGCCTTGAGCGTTAACGTCTGCCGCGGCTCTGCGCGGGCCACCTCGCTGCGCACCGCTTTGCGTAAAGTCCAGCCTGCCAGCGCGCCGAACAGTGCCCCAACGATCCACTCATACTCGCCCCAACGCGAAACAAACACGCTGAGGATCGCTCCCCAAATTGCGCCCCAAAGAATCACAATATTTCCCCCGACTCAACCCGAGTCTTTGATGTCAATGAGATGACGATAACCGCCCGTCAAGACAAACACGAGGGTAACAGCAAACGTCGCGTTTCTTGATACTGATGGTGAGTGCGCGGCGAGCGCCGCGCATGAGCCGCCCTCCATTAAACTCAGGCTAATGATCCAGACACCGCTCGACCACCAACCCCTATTTAGCAAACGGCTGATTGACAAGCGGGTGCCCAACGTAGCGATCCCGCAAGCGCACGCGATCAATCTGCGAAACTGGGCGGCAACCATCCGCAATGGCTCGATTCGCAAGTTTGGCGAGGTGCAAGTCCGTCCGGACTTCATCCAGAAAATATTTATTGAGGTGCTCGGCTACACAGGTTTTGGCTCAGCCCATGCTGAATTCACCATCACCCACGAAAAGCAAATCGGCGCGGGCTCGTGCGATCAGGCGCTGGGCTTTTTCTCGGGTGGCAAGGCCGAGGTAATCGCGCCGCTCGAACTCAAAGGCGCGAACACGGGGAACCTCGACGCCATCATGCCCGGTCGTCACAAAAGCCCGGTGCAGCAGGTGTGGGAATACGCGATGGACACGCCGGGGTGCAAATTCCTCGTCGTCTCCAACATGCTGGAGATACGGCTGTATGCCGTCGGCCACACGCGGCAAATTTACGAGCGTTTTGATTTGCTTGAGGTCGCAGACAGCGCGGCGGCATATCACAAGCTGCAACTGCTGCTCGGCGCGAACAACCTGCTGCGCGGCCAAACGGCAGCACTGCTCGCCGAATCTGCGCTTGAAGAGCGCACCATCACCGCCAAGCTTTACAAGGACTACAAACGTTGGCGCGCGCAATTAATCCTGTCGCTCGCGCAGAGCAATAACGGGCAACCCGGTCAATTCATCAGCGCGGCACAAAAGCTCTTGGATCGCGTGCTCTTCGTCGCCTTCGCCGAAGATCGCGGGTTGCTCGACAAGGGCTTACTGAAAAAAGCACATGTCAATACAGGCCTCTCGGACCGTTCGATATGGGAGGAGTATCAGGCGCTGTTCCGCGCGGTGGACATTGGCAAGCCACGCCTCAACATCCCGGCGTACAACGGCGGCTTGTTCGCGTTCGACTCGACGGTTGACGATCTGATTGTCAGCGATCAAGCCTGCGCTACGTTTGTCGAATTCGGCGAGTACGACTACGCGGCGGATGTGTCCGTCACCGTGCTCGGTCATATCTTCGAGCAATCGATTGAAGACCTTGAAAAGTTGAACGAGCTGGCCGAGTCCAGCGTGTTGACTGAAGATGCGCTGAAGGCCGAGGTGCAGCGTGCATCAGCCCGCGGCGGCAACAACGTGTCCGGTAAACGCAAGCTTGACGGTGTCGTTTTCACGCCCTCGTTCATCACCGAATTTATCGTTGAGCACACACTGGGCCGTCATCTACGCGAGCGTCGGGCGGAAGTGCTCGCGGACTTTCTTACCGCAGGCGCAACTGTTGCCGATACCGAGTGGACGTTTCGTGCGGCAACGAAAACGGAGAAGGCCAACTATAAAAAGTTCGAACCCAATCGCATCGTCGAATATTTATTCTGGGACGCGTGGCGCAACGCGTTGATCGACATCAAAGTGTGCGACCCGGCGTGCGGTTCTGGCGCCTTTCTGGTGGCTGCGTTTGACCTGCTTGATGCGGAATACAAACGGGTGAACGAGCAGATCGGTGCCATCACGCACACGATGGAACTGTTCGACATTGACCGAGAGATTTTGAACAGCAATCTCTACGGCGTTGACATCAACGAAGAGAGCATCGAAATCTCAAAGCTCTCGCTGTGGCTCAAAACCGCCAAACGCGGCAAACCGCTGCACAGTCTGGAAGCCAATCTGCGCGTGGGTAACAGCCTGATTGCGGCAGCTAATGGTGGTGCTGAATTTTCGCCGCGCGCATTTGACTGGAGCGCCTCCTTCCCGCACATCACCGAGCGCGGCGGGTTTGACGTGATTATCGGTAACCCGCCGTACGTGCGCATGGAGCGCATCAAACCGATCAAGCCGTATCTCGAACGCCACTTCGAGGTCGCCAGTGATCGCGCCGATTTGTACTGCTACTTTTTCGAGCTGGGCGTGAACCTGTTGCGGCCCGGCGGGCGTATGGGCTACATCTCATCGAGCACGTTTTTCAAAACTGGTTCCGGCGAGCCGCTGCGCAAATTCCTGCTGAAAACAACTGCGATTGAGACGGTCGTCGACTTTGGCGATTTGCAGGTGTTTGAGGGCGTGACGACGTATCCAGCGATGATCGCAGTGCGCAAACGAAGCGCAGTGCCTGATGCGGAAAGTGCGTGTGCTGAAGGCGACGAGACCGTGGATCGTGTTCGTTTTCTCGCGCTCGCTGGCACGTTGCCACTGAGCCTCGCAGCGCACTTCGAAAAGCACGGACAATCCATGCCGCAGTCGCAGTTGGGCGTCGGTTCTTGGCAGTTGGAGGCGGACACGCTGTCGGCGTTGCGGGCCAAGCTTCTGACCGGACGCAAGACGTTGAAAGAAGTGTACGGTTCGCCTCATCGTGGCGTCGTCACGGGCCTCAACGAGGCATTCGTCGTGGATGCGGCGACGCGTGATGCGCTGGTCGCAGCAGACCCCGACAGTGGCACATTACTGAAGCCTTTTCTTGAAGGCAGAGACTTGCAGCGCTGGTGCGTAGAGCCGCAAGACTTGTGGCTAATCTACCTCCCCAAAAACAGCGTCGACATCGATGCGTTTCCGGCAATAAAAGCGCATCTCGCCAAGTACAAAACGCAGCTCGAAGCGCGCGCGACCAAGCAGGCGTGGTTTGAGTTACAGCAGGCGCAAGCGGCGTATGTGCCGCTGTTTGAATCGTGCAAAGCGTACTTTCCGGAGTTCGCATTAGGGGCACAATTTTCGATGGAGCCGTCGCCGTTTTATTGCGGCAACAAGTGCTACTTTGTGCCCGGCGCAGCGCACGCGGAGATCGCGTTGTTCAATTCCAAGACGCTGTGGTTTTTCTTTCTAGGTTTGTCAACGTCGATCAGGAACGGCTGGCGCGAACAACGCGGCGAGTACATCGAACGACTACCAACCCCTGAGATTGCAAACGCTGATCGTGCGACCCTCGAAGCGCAGGGACGCATCTGCCAAACCGCCGCAGAAGAACGCCGCGATCTAGTCAAACAGTTCGGCCACGAAGTGCTTCGCGACCTCGCGCCCGGCGGCTTGACGTCCAAGCTCCCCGGCGTGTTGCAGGACTGGGCCACGCTCGATTTCGCCGGGTTCATGGCAGCGGTCAAAAAGCACTTCAAACAAGACATTCCGCTCAATGATCGCAACGCGTGGGAAGCCAAACTCAAAACCGGCGCAGCCCGCGTTGCCGAGCTGACCACTCAAATCAAACGCGCCGAACGAGAGATTGATCAAATCGTCTATCGGCTGTTCGATCTGACGCCTGACGAAATCGCGTTGATTGAAGCAGCGGTGAAATAATCTACAGTTGCGACGGCAATTGCCGACACAGCTTTATCGTGAAACGCCTGTTATGTATGGGCATGGCTAAGAATTTATTAAAAGTCGACTTAAGGCGAAAAACGCTCTTGGCCCCTGTTCAACAACGATTGTGTAATAAAGCTGTGATGATACGCATCGCATCGCCATTCGCCCAAAAGCCGATTTCAGGCGCTCGTAACATCCGCCAAACTATGCGACAAATAGTTCGCCACAAATCATAATTACTGTTTATATTCAAAAAGTTATCAGTATTTACAGATTCGCCAAAATAAACATGTACAGCGATCCGTCGCAATTTGAGCCTTTGCTGCCTGCGAGCGAAAAACGCGAGGCACTGCTTGAGCGCGCGCATGTGCTGCACAAGTTGGCGTTGTCAGCAGCGGGGCGGGCAGATCACAGCGTGATGCTGTCGCTTGCGCCGCTGCTGCGCTCGATGAATTCGTACTACACCAACAAAATTGAAGGGCAGCACACGTTGCCCATCGAGATTGAGCAGGCGATGCGGCACGAGTTTTCGGCGGAGCTTGAGGTGCAGCGCAAACAGCGCATCGCGCTGTCGCATCTAGCGGCCGAACAGGCGGCGGAAACGCAGCTTGCGCCGCAGGGTTGGCGAGCCTTGCTGTCGGCTGAAACCATTACGACGCTGCATCGTTCGCTGTTCGAATCGTTGCCACCCGAAGATTGCGCGCTTGCGGACGGGAGCCTGTTTCAACCGGGCCAATTGCGAACTCGAGCGGTGCGTGTGGGCAAACACATCGCGCCGGGTGCACCAACGATTCCCGCGTTTCTGGATCGTTTCGCGCAGTTTTACGGCACCGTGCGCGACGGCGAACTCTCGGTGTTGGCCGTCGCCGCTGCGCATCACCGGCTGGCGTGGATTCATCCGTTTGAAGATGGCAATGGGCGCGTCACGCGCTTGCACTCACATCTGCTGTTATACGCGATGGGGCTCACCAACGGCATCTGGTCGCCGCTTCGAGGGCTCGCACGCAACCAAACGGAATATTACGCACGACTCGCCAACGCCGATCAACCACGACGGGGCGAGCTCGACGGGCGCGGCAATCTCAGCGAGAGTGGGCTGATCGAGTTCATCGAATTTTTTCTCGACGTATGCATCGATCAGGCGCAGTTCATGACGCAGATGCTTGACATGCAGACCATGCCAGATCGCATCGCAGCATGCCTCGCGTTCTATAGCCATCGCGCAGACTCGCAGGTACGCATGGAGGCGCTGCAACCGCTGCGTGTGATGTTCATGACCGGTGAGATGGAGCGCGGCGATTTCAAGCTGATGACGGGGCTGCAAACGCGTACCGCCGAGCGGCTGCTACGAGCGTTATTCGACTTGCGGCTTGTCGTTTCGGACTCGCCTAAAGGCAAGCTGCGGTTTGGCGTGCCGCTGCATGCGCTGCGGTTTTATTTTCCGGCGCTGTGGCCGGAGGCGGAGGGGAGTGCGGTGCGCTGATGCTGCGTGGGAGCGGCGCAAGCCGCGAGTGAATTTTTGCCGCTCGCGCCGCGCCTACAACTTGTGTTTACTTCAACGCATAGAAAAACTCGCGCACCATCCGCGTCCTGTCCGCTAGCAAAGGCACAGGTCGCTCGATCTTCACCTTGTCTTGCCCGTGCAACCGGTAGCGGCCATCCTTCTGGATGAGCCCAATCAATTTGATCGGTTCAAAGTTCGGTTTAGGTTTGAACGAGATGATGGTGCGTTCGGGGGCGCTGTCGATTTTCTTGACGCCCAGCGCTTTGCCCGCGATGCGCAATTGGTGGGCAGCGACGAGTGACTCGGTAGGCGCGGGTAGCAGGCCGAAGCGGTCAATCAACTCTTCTTTCAAGTCGTCCAGCGCATCGTCGCTTTCACAATTGGCAAGGCGTTTGTAAATCACCAATCGCTCATGCACACCCGCGCAATAATCAGCAGGCAGTAACGCGGGCACATGCATGTTCACCTCGGTGGTAATGCCCAGTGGTTCGTCGAGATCCGGCTCGCGGCCTGCCTTTAGTGCGCGTACCGCTTGATTAAGCATTTCGCTATACAACGCGAAGCCGATTTCCTGCATTTCGCCCGACTGATTGTCTCCGAGCACTTCGCCCGCGCCGCGAATTTCAAGGTCATGCATCGACAGATAAAAGCCCGCGCCGAGGTCTTCCAATTGCGTGATGGCCTCAAGGCGCTTCTTGGCGTCGGCGCTGATGGCGTCGTCGCCGGGAATTAGCAAATACGCATACGCCTGATGATGCGAGCGACCGACACGACCACGCAGCTGATGCAATTGCGCGAGGCCAAATTTGTCAGCGCGATTGATGAGAATGGTGTTGGCATTGGCCACGTCGATGCCCGTTTCGATGATGGTCGAGCACAGCAAAATCTGAAAGCGTTGCTGATAGAAGTCACGCATCACGCCTTCGAGCTCGGTGCCGCCCATTTGGCCGTGGCCGACGCGCACGCGCGCCTCGGGAACCAGCGCCTCAAGCCGCTCGCGCATGTTCTCGATGGTCTCGATTTCGTTGTGCAAAAAATAAATCTGACCACCGCGTTTCAGCTCGCGCAAAATCGCTTCACGGATGATGCCGTCACCGCCTTTGGCGACAAAGGTTTTGATGGCCAGCCGCTTTTGCGGTGCCGTCGCAATCACGCTGAAATCGCGAATGCCTTCAAGGCTCATCGCAAGCGATCGCGGGATCGGCGTGGCGGTGAGCGTGAGCACATCGACCTCAGCGCGCATCTTTTTCAGTTGCTCCTTTTGCCGCACACCGAAGCGATGCTCTTCGTCGATGATGACAAGCCCGAGGTCTTTGAATTTCACGTCGGGTTGAATGAGTTTGTGGGTGCCGATGACCAAGTCCACGGTACCGGCTGCAAGCCCAGCCACGGTGGCTTTCACCTCTTTGGCTGAACGGAAACGCGACAACTCTTCGATGCGAATCGGCCACGCGGCAAAGCGATCTTTGAAGGTGTTGTAGTGTTGCTCGGTCAACAGCGTTGTGGGCACCAGAACCGCCACCTGCCTGCCGCCCATCAGCGCAACAAACGCTGCGCGCAGCGCCACTTCCGTCTTGCCAAAACCTACGTCGCCGCACACCAAGCGATCCATCGGTTTTGCTGCCACCAAATCTTGGATGACTGCCTGAATCGCAGCGCTCTGGTCGGGCGTTTCTTCGAAGCCAAAGCCGCTAGCGAAGTTCTCGTAATCGCTCCAGTCGACTCTAAACGCATGGCCTACCCGGGCTGCGCGCTGCGCATAAATGTTCAGCAATTCAGCAGCTGTGTCACGTGCCTGTTGCGCTGCCTTTTTCTTGGTTTTTTCCCAATGACCGGAGCCCAGCGTATGCAACGGCGCATGCTCGGGCGAGGTGCCGCTGTAACGCGAGATCAGGTGCAGGTTTGAAACCGGCACGTAGAGCTTGGCCTCGGACGCATATTCAAGATGCAAAAACTCGTTCGGACCATCGCCAAAATCTAGCGAAACCAAGCCGCGATAGCGACCGATGCCGTGCTCTTCATGCACGACGGGATCGCCCACTTTGACCTCGGACAGGTCCTTCAGCATCGAGTCAATATTGCTCGTCTTCGCGCGCTTTTTTCGCGCGGCTCGTGTGGTGCTTGGATACAGCTCCGCTTCAGTGACGAAGCTCAGCTTTTCATCCACGAGAATCGTGCCGGCGAACAGCGGTGCGGGTGTAATGCAGAACGATTCTGTTGCCGCCATGAAGGATGCGAAGTCCTCCACGCGATGCGGTGTGAGACCGTGCTCAACAAACATTTCGTGCATCGTTTGCAATCGACCCGCGCTCTCAGCACAGAGCAGCACGCGGCCCTTGTTGAGCGTTGCGTGAGCTAGAAAATCGGCGAGCGGGCCGAGTGGGCGCTCTTTGCGGCGGTCGATTTCTAACGGCGGGACTACGCGTGCTATTTCAGAACTGCCGGTCTTCAGTTCGTACCGCGAATAGTTTTTCAGCGCATGCAAAAAATCATCCCGCCCCAAATACAACTCCGCTGGCTCAAGCAACGGCCTTGCGCTATCGCCACGCAGCAAACCCCAGCGCTCTTTGGTCTCTCGTTCAAAGTCCGTCAGCACTGCATGCACATCCCCAAGCACCGCAAAAACCGCGTCGGTGGGCGCATGATCGAACAACGTTTCTGCCGCCTCAAAAAACAACGGCAAATAGAACTCAACGCCACCGGGAAAAATGCCGTTGGTGACATCTTTGTACGCAGCAGCTCTCGACGGATCGCCTTCAAACACCTCACGAAAGCGTTGCCGAAATTGCGTGCGACCGGCCTCGTCGGTGGGGAACTCACGCGCGGGTAGCAGCGAGAGTTCGTTGACCGGATACAGCGTGCGCTGCGTGTCCGGCTCGAATGCTTTAATTGACTCGATTTCGTCGTCGAACAGGTCTAGACGCACCGGCAATGTGCCGCCCGTAGGATAGATGTCGATGATGCCGCCGCGTACGGCGAATTCGCCTTGTGACACCACTTGCGTGACGTGCGTGTAGCCACCGAGCGTCATCTGCTGGCGCAGGCGATCCACGTCGAGCTTTTGGCCCTTTTTCAGTTGAAACGTTCGCGCCGCGATGAAGCTGCGCGGCGCGAGCTTTTGCGATGCTGTGGTGGCCGCCACGATCATCACGTCACAGGTGTTGGTTGCCAGCGCATACAGCGCTTTCAGCCGGTCACTCACCAGATCAGGATGTGGCGAAAAATGGTCGTACGGCAGCATCTCCCAATCGGAGAATTCACGCACGCGTAGCGTCGGGTCAAACCAGGCGACCTCTAACGACAGGTGATGCACATCCTGTGCGTCGGCGCAGGTTACGATCAGCGTGCGCCTGCCTTGGTGAGCCTCGCGCAACGACTGTGCGAGGCGCACAAAGGCTAAGGCTGTGGCGCTGCCCGCAGGCCGTGGCAGTTGCGCACGTTCACCGGTGCGAGGAAGCGGGGGCAGTAAAGAAATAGCGGACAAAGCAACACCTCACGGGAGGCGCTGCCTCTCGCGATAAAGGGTAAATCGAGGAGTCGAATTATAGGAGGCGGGCGCGTTGCGGCGATTCATGTTCGTGCACGTGGGAGCGGCGAAAGCTGCGATTGCCACACTCAATGCCTACGCGGCTTTCGCCGCTCCTACGCGCCCGCCGTGCGCCTATTGCGGCGACGATCGCAGCGGCGTCACCTTACCGTTGCCAATCAAAAACTCAACGCGCAACGTCGCCTCGCCTTTCTCATCTTTGAACGTGTATCCGACCACGGCTATTTTTTCACCTGCTTTGATCGGTGCGACTTTCCATGCATCCATGCGCGTAATCGGCGCGAATTCGATTTCCCATACGGCGTCTTTACGCGTTGGTGCCTTCGCCGTGCCGAGTATCGTCACGGCGTCGACCGGCGCCGATTGCTTGGGTATCGCAAAGCGCGTGATCGCAGCGGGTGGCTCGACGCGATTGATTTCAAGCATTACCTCGGCATGCGGGTTTTGCCACTTCACACTTTTAACGACGCCCTCCAGATAGATTGGTTTGGTCTCGTCAAAACTGCTCCAGCCGTGATGGGCGGAGGCGGTGCCGACGGTGAACGCGAGTAGTAAAGAGCAAAGCGTGCGCAACATAACGGCTCCCGAATAAATTTAGACGTAGGCAATCCAGCGACCACAAAAAATAATTGCAATCCACAATGCGATGGACAACACCGCCTGTCCACGCGTGAAAAGACTTGCAGAGTCCAACGGCCCGCGACTGTGCAGGATAGCGGCGTTGGTGCCCGCCGTCATGAGCAGCAGCATCTTGACCAAAAACGCGCTGTTGCCGATCAGGTCGCTGGCGCGCGCGAGGAACATCAGGCTGCCGAAAATTGCAGCAAACGTGAAGCCGAGAAATGTCCACGGCAGCGTGGCTTTGGCCAGCACGTTGGCATCGATTTTGTCGAGGTCGAGCAAGCGAACGCCAAGCAAGCGCATCTCCACAATCCACAGCGAGCCGAAGGTGATGGCAATACTGATGATGTGCAGCGCCTCAAGGCTCGGATAAACCAGCGGCGCGGAGCGCAGCCAGACGGCGAACGGCCAATTGTGCAGCGCCAAGGTGAGGGCAGGATTCAATGCGAAACTAAGGGGTTAATCAAGCGCGCATTGTTCCACGCTTTGCGCGGCTATCTATTCACGGAATGGTGAAACCGCTTCCACAACGAAGCCGATTTGTTTACCGTTTCGCGTGACGCCGATCACGATTGCTCACCATTTTGGCGTGCAATTCAGTGATCGCTTTGCTGCCGGTTTTCTCAAATGCGAACGGCAACAGCGCATGCACAAAGCACGCGATGCTCGCTTTCAACAACGCCCAGCCGAAGCTGGCTGCGGTCACACAATGCGCTGAATACGACTCACCGACCGACGCTGGATGTTCGGAGAATGCGCGATTGACAGTGCGGATGAGCGAGCGGTTTTGCATGGTCTTGTGTCGGGTCGTTGTGTGCCTGAATCATAGAAGTCACAACAAAGAAGCGTTTTGCAAAATTTACTTGCAGCGGATAGTTCATAGGAAATAAAATCTATTAAATATCTAATTTGAAGAAATAAATTGCTAGACACCGTAGATCGTAAGATTCTGGAACTCCTGCAAGCGGATGCGACGCTACCGCTCGCCGCACTCGCCGAACACGTCAATCTGACCCAAACGCCGTGCTGGCGGCGCGTGCAGCGGCTAGAGGCGGACGGCTACATCACGCGGCGCGTGGCGTTGTGTGATCCGGTGAAATTAAACGTTGGCGTGACTGTGTTCGTGTCGATCAAAACGCGGCAGCACAACGCAAAATGGTTCGACCAGTTTGCAGCGTCAGTGAGCGCGATCCCTGAGGTCGTCGAGTTCTATCGCATGAGCGGCGACATCGATTACTTACTGCGCGTGGTCGTCGCCGATATCGCAGGGTACGACCGCGTGTACAAAAAACTGATTCGCTCGGCAGAATTGTTTGACGTCAGCTCGTCGTTCGCGATGGAGCAAATCAAATTTACGACCGCTTTGCCGGTGTCCGCGGCGTGAAAACGGGTCAGTAACTTTCTGCTTAAGCCGCCATTTCATTTGGGCTAGGAGTCTGCGCGGCAGAAGGTTTACGTATTCGGTGAAGTCGGCGATTTAGCGGATTTTGAGGCGTGAGGTTCGAGAAGGGGCGTGTCAGAG
>JAYSRA010000131.1:0-23097 GCA_043721275.1 Burkholderiales bacterium | reverse complement strand
CTCTGGGCGAATCTGAAGCGTCAGTGGCGAAACAATGCCCATCTCTCGCTTGATGAGCTTATCGAACAGTGTAATTATTATTAGGAATAGCTATATCGATAATAGCCGTTATGGGCGTCTAGCCCCAGTTGAATCAGGCGTTCAGATAAAAGCTGATAAGCCACAATCGCCGCCATCAAGCGTGAATCAAGCCCCACACACCCAGCGCCATCAGCGCTGCACCGATCATTCGTTCGCCACGATGGTCTTCGCCCAAAAGCTTTGCGCCGAAGAATGCGGCGAACACCATCGACACCTCGCGCAGCGGTGCCACCGTGCTTATCGGCGCGGTTTGCATGGCGGTAAGCACCAACACGTAGGCCACAGGGCCCACGATGCCCACGTACAACGCATAGCGACGATTTTTTCGCCACTCGGCGGCAAGCTCCGTGCGGCGTCGCCATGCCATGGGTGTCAGAAACAAGGCGCGCATCACATTGCACACATAGTCGAGCACCAGCGGCGCAATCAGCAAATATTTCACGCCGTAACCGTCAACCAATGTGTACGACGCGATGAAAAAACCGGTCAGCGCACCGTAGGCCACACCGCTCAGGTGCGCGGCAGACGCGGTGCGCCATATTCGGTGGCCACCCGCGAGCACAAAAATGCCCAGCACAATGCACGCAATACCCAGCGCGGAATACGGCGTCACGGCCTCGTGCAACAGCACAATCGCGAGCACGCTCGACAGCAGCGGCCCGGTGCCGCGCGCGACGGGATAGACCACCGTCAAATCGTACTTTTGATAGCCGCGTTGCAACGCCAAAGAATAGGCCAAATGAATCGCTCCGGACGCCGCCAACAGCAACAGTTCAACCCACCCGAGCGACGGCGGAAAGTAGTAAACATAGACCGCAAATACGGGCGCATAAACGAGCGTTGAAACCCACACATTCAGCGCCACAAACAGCGCGCCACCGCTGGCTTTTTTCGCGGCAATATTCCAGCTCGCGTGGATCAGCGCGGCGACGATCACGAGCGAGAAAGCGGTGGGAGTCATGGTGTCACATGTTTTTTTTCACGTCACAGACCGCGAGAACACAACCCACATTGTCATATTGAGCGAAGCGAAACATCCGGTGTCAAAAACCGGTGTTGGGATAACGTTGTTAAGGTGACCCACTGATCCTTCGCTGCGCTCAGGATGACAAGTTCATGCTTTAGTGGGGTGCGAATGTCGCCGAACGAACAACCATTCTCGCTACACCAACTTCCGTTTCACAATCTCATTGACCTGCGCCGGATTGGCCTTGCCCGCGCTGGCCTTCATGACCATGCCGACGATGCTCATCAGCGCTTTTTCTTTGCCAGATTTGTAGTCGGCGATTTGCGCGGCGCTCTTGGCGAGCACTTCGTCTACGATTTTTTCGATGGCGCTGCTGTCGCTGATTTGCTTGAGGCCCTTGGCCTCAATCACCGCATCCACACTCGCCGCGTCGCCGCTCCACAGGGCTTCGAACACAGTCTTCGCCGTCTTGTGATTGATGGTGCCGTCGCTGATGCGGGCGACGAGATTCGACAGTCGCACTGCGTTGACAGGCGACTGCTCGATGGTTTTATCTTCGCGATTGAGCGCGGCGGAAAGCTCGCCGAGCATCCAGTTCGCGACAAGTTTGGCGTCTGCCCCCGCCTTGACGGCGGTCTCAAAAAAGCTCGCCGAAGCGCTGTCTTGCGAGAGCAGCAGCGCATCGTAATGCGACAGCAAATATTCCGACGAAAACCGTGCGCACTTGGCCTCGGGCAGCTCCGGCATGCTCGCTTTGATGCGCGCCAGCATTTCGTCGCTGACCACCAGCGGCGGCAAGTCCGGATCAGGAAAATAGCGATAGTCCATCGCGTCTTCCTTGCTGCGCATCGCTTTGGTCTCGCCAGTGTCGGGGTTGAACAGCACCGTGGCCTGCTGAATTTTGCGACCGTCTTCAATCTCGGCAATCTGCCAGCGCACCTCGTAGTCAATCGCCTGCTGCATGAACTTGAAGCTGTTCAAATTCTTGATTTCGCGGCGCGTGCCGAATTCTTTTTGTCCCATCGGGCGCACGGACACGTTCACATCACAACGGAACGAACCTTCCTGCATGTTGCCATCGCAAATATCGAGATAGCGCACCAGGTTGTGCAGCGTTTTGGCGTACGCAATCGCCTCTTTCGCCGAGCGCATCACCGGCTCGGTGACGATCTCCAGCAGCGGCGTACCCGCGCGGTTTAAGTCCACGCCCGACGCGCCGTCAAACTCGTTGTGCACGCTCTTGCCTGCGTCTTCTTCAAGATGAGCGCGGGTGAGTTCGATGAACTTGGTGCTGCCGTCGTCGAGCGTAATCGTGAGCCCGCCGCCTTCAACAATGGGCGTCTCAAACTGCGAAATTTGATAGCCCTTGGGCAGGTCCGGATAGAAGTAATTTTTGCGCGCAAAAATCGAGCGCTGATTGATCTTGGCGCCGATGGCCAGACCAAATTTCACTGCACGTTCGACCGCGCCTTTGTTCATCACCGGCAGCGCACCAGGCATCGCCAAATCGACCACGCTGGCTTGCGTATTCGGCGCAGCACCAAACGCGGTGCTGCTGCCGCTGAATATTTTTGACGCAGTGGTCAGCTGCGTGTGTGTTTCAAGACCGATGACGATTTCCCACTGTGCCATGATCGTGCTCTAGATTGACGGGTGGCGTTTATGCCAATCCGTCGCCAATTGAAACTGATGCGCTACGTTCAGCATGCGTGCTTCGTCGAGATAGTTGCCGATGATTTGCATGCCTACGTGCTGGCCGTTTTCATCGACGCCACACGGGTGGCTCATTGCCGGTTGACCCGTTAAGTTGGCGCAGATGGTGAAGATGTCATTTAAGTACATTTTCACTGGGTCGTCGCTCTTGCTGCCAAACTGGAACGCCGTTTCTGGCGCGGTCGGGCCCATCACTACATCGCACACTTCGTAGGCTTTTTTGAAGTCCTCAGCGATCAGGCGGCGCAGTTTTCCGGCTTGCAAATAGTACGCGTCGTAATAGCCGTGCGACAACACGTAGGTGCCGATCAAAATACGCCGCTTCACCTCGGCACCAAAGCCTTCGGCGCGGGAGCGTTTGTACATATCCATCAAATCGTCGTACTTTTCAGCGCGGTGGCCGTAGCGCACGCCGTCGAATCGCGACAAGTTGCTGGACGCTTCGGCGGGGGCGATCACGTAATACGCGGGCACCGAATACTTCACGTTCGGTAGTGCAATTTCAACTGTCGTTGCACCGAGCTTTCGGTACACCGCAAGCGCTTCATCCACCGCTGTAGCGATACCGGGCGCTACGCCGTCACCGAAAAATTCCTTTGGTAACCCAATGCGCAGGCCGTTCAAAGGCTTTCTCAAATCGCGGCTGTAATTTTCTTTGGGGCGATCTAGTGAAGTCTCATCGTTCAAGTCAAATCCGGCCATCGCAGTCAGCAGCAATGCGCAGTCTTCCGCTGTTTGCGCGAACGGCCCCGCTTGGTCCAGCGACGAGGCGAAGGCGATGATGCCAAAGCGTGAGCAGATGCCGTACGTCGGTTTGAGACCGGTGAGGTTGCAAAACATCGCGGGCTGGCGGATCGAGCCGCCGGTATCGGTGCCGGTTGACGCGGGTGCAAGACCGGCAGCCACGCTGGCCGCCGAGCCGCCGGAGGAGCCGCCCGGCACACGCGACAAATCCCACGGGTTTTTCACCGGGCCGAAGTACGAGGTCTCGTTCGATGAGCCCATCGCAAACTCGTCCATGTTCAATTTGCCGAGCGTCACCATGCCCGCGCTCGCCATGTTTTTAACCACGGTTGAGCTGTACGGCGCGACGAAGTTTTCCAGCATCTTCGACCCGCAGGTGGTACGCCAGCCTTCAATCAGATAGATGTCTTTGTGCGCGATGGGCACACCGAGCAGGGGAGCTGCTTCACCCGACGCGCGCTTGGCGTCAGCCGTTTTGGCTTCAAGCAGCG
Organism: Burkholderiales bacterium; assembly: GCA_043721275.1. GTDB lineage: Bacteria > Pseudomonadota > Gammaproteobacteria > Burkholderiales > Casimicrobiaceae > Casimicrobium. The sequence continues at coordinate 19,101 of JAYSRA010000131.1, read as the reverse complement.
TTTTGTCGCGATCAAGGGTGATGTAGGCGTTGAGCGTTGGGTTCAACGCGTCCGCCCGATCAAGATAGTGGGTGGCCAATTCAACGGCGCTGACCTTTTTTTCGTCAAGCGCTCTGAGCGTTTCAGCGACAGTGGAGAAGGTGTTCCAAACCATAATTATTCGATCACCCTGGGCACTAGAAAATAGCCATCCTGCGCATCGGGCGCGTTACTCAAGAACGCATCACGACGATTAACTTCGGTCACCACGTCGTCACGCAATCGCAACACCATGTCTAAGCCGTGAGACATCGGCTCAACACCCACCGTATTTACGGCTTGCATCTCGTCGATCAGCTTGAAAATGCCATCTAACTTGGCTTGCACGTCGGCCACGTCGGCGGGCGTGACGCGAATGCGCGCTAAATGCGCGATACGCTCAATGTCTTGGGGAGTGAGGCTCATGAGTCTGAAACAAGGAACCCGCGCAGCAAGCCGTGTAGCAGAACCAGCGGCGAAAGGCGAGCATTGGAGTATTTTCGGAAGGTGGGTAGGGTAACATATTGGGTTAAATACAACACGCTTCGAGCCTGATAAGAAGGGCTTGCAGACGACGTTTCCGGGGGATTTGCAGTGTCGTGTGATTCGCATTTGGTGGATCGCGCGAAAGCGCCCATGCGGGATGCGGTCACGGGAGGCCGCTAGAGTTTATGTTCAAGTTTCTGACCAGTTATCTATCCACCGACATCGCGATCGACCTCGGTACCGCCAATACTTTGATCTACGTGCGCGGCAGGGGCATCGTTCTTGACGAGCCGTCGGTTGTTGCGATCCGCCAGGAGGGCGGCCCAAACGGCAAGCGTGTGATTCAGGACGTGGGCTTAGCGGCCAAGCAGATGTTGGGCCGCACGCCGGGCAACATCACAGCCATTCGCCCGATGAAAGACGGCGTGATCGCTGACTTCAACGTCACCGAGCAGATGCTGAAGCAGTTCATCCGCAAAGTGCTCGACAGCAAAATGTTCAGCCCCAGCCCGCGCATCATCATCTGTGTGCCGTGCGGTTCGACGCAGGTGGAGCGACGCGCGATTCGTGAATCGGCGCTGGGTGCTGGCGCATCGAAAGTATTCCTAATCGAAGAGCCGATGGCAGCGGCGATTGGCGCTGACTTGCCGATTTCGGATGCGACCGGCTCAATGGTCGTTGACATCGGTGGCGGCACGACCGAGGTGGGCGTGATCTCGTTGGGCGGCATGGTGTACGCGGGCTCGGTGCGGGTCGGTGGTGACAAATTCGATGAGGCGATCATCAATTACATCCGCCGTAATTACGGCATGCTGATCGGCGAGCAAACCGCTGAGACGATCAAGAAAAAGATTGGCTCGGCGTTTCCCGGCAGTGAAGTACGCGACATGGAAATCAAGGGCCGTAATCTGGCCGAAGGCATTCCGCGTGCATTCACCGTGTCGTCAAACGAAATTCTCGAGGCACTCACCGATCCGTTGAATGCGATTGTTGGCGCGGTGAAGCAGGCACTGGAGCGCACGCCACCTGAGCTGGGCTCCGACATCGCCGACAAGGGCATGGTGTTGACCGGCGGCGGGGCCTTGCTGCGCGATTTAGACCGCCTGCTGATGGAAGAGACAGGCCTTCCCGTGGTGGTGGCCGAAGACCCGCTCACTTGTGTGGTGCGCGGCTGTGGCAAGGCGCTTGAGAATATTGATCGCCTGTCCTCGATCTTCACCACCGATTAAATTCGGGCGCACGACGTGCTACGCCCTGCGCCTTCTCACGATGAGCGTCGGCGGAAGGTTCGCGCTTCGCTCTGCGCATTTCGGCAGCTGGTATGTACGGTAGAGTGACCTCACTGCCCTCCGAGCCGCCTCGATTCTTCAATCGAGGGCCGAGCCCCATTGCGCGGCTGACTTTTTTTGGTGTGATCTCGCTCGTGCTGATGTTTATTGACGCTCGCTTTCGTACGCTGGAAACGGTGCGTATGGCGATTGCTACGGTGGTTTATCCGGTGCAACAAGCCGCGCTGATGCCGGCACAAGCCGCAAAAAGCATGGGCGAATTTTTCGACACACGCAGCGAACTGCGCGACGACAACACTCGCCTTAAATCCGAGCTGTTGCAAGCCTCGCAAGCGCAACAGGCACAGATTGCATCAAAACAAGAAGCTGATCGATTGGCGAAGCTACTGCAAATCGTGCAGGCATCCCCCGTGCGCGCGCATGCGGCTCAGGTGGTGTATCTGGGTCGAGATGTGTTTTCGCAGAAAGCCTTTATTAATCGAGGCGCGGCGCAAACGTTCGAGCCCGGTTCAGCCGTGGTGGATGAGTTAGGCTTGCTCGGCCAAATCACGCGTCTGCATCCGCTATTCGCAGAGATTACTTTGTTGACTGAAAAAGACTTCGCCATACCTGTGAAAGTTGAGCGCACCGGCATGCACGCCTTGCTGTACGGGCGCGGACCCGGCAAGTTGCCGGAGCTGCGCAGCGTCGCCAATAATGCCGACGTGAGGGAAGGTGATGTGCTGCTGACCTCCAGTATTGACGGCGTCTACCCAAGCAACGTTCGCGTTGCCCGCATCACGAGCGTGCAACGCACCGCTGAGAGTGCATTCGCCTCGATTGAATGCGCACCGAGCGCCACGGTAGCGGGCGCGGACACCGTGCTGGTACTCGACAAACCCGTCGCTCCCGCGCCGCGACCCGCACCCGATGTAGCCGCGGAAGCAACCAACAAAAAGCGCAGATAGGCATGTTTCACCTACCCGATTCCCCGCTATTTAAGATCGCCAGACCGGAAGACATTCTGCTTCCGCCACAGCCTTGGTTTGTGGTGATCACCCTCACGCTTGCCTTCACCGTCAACCTGCTGCCGCTATCGGGTTTCGCGCTAGCGCTGCGGCCTGATTTTTTCGCGCTGGTGCTGCTCTATTGGGCGATTCATCAGCCGCGCTGGATCGGCATCGGCGTGGCTTGGGCGTGTGGATTACTCACCGATGTAGTGGAGGCCAATCTGTTTGGTCAGCACGCATTGGCCTACGCCATTCTGGGTTTTGCAGCGAGCTATTTTCATCGCCGTGTGTTGCGCTTTCCGCTGTGGCAACAGGCGTTGCACGTCCTTGGATTACTGCTGATTGCGCAGCTCGTGGTGCTGGTGTTGCGCTTGATGAGCGGCGCGACGCTACCTTCCGCTGCAATTATTTTGGGCAGCGTGAGCAGCGCGCTGATCTGGCCGATTGTGTCCGCGCTGTTGCAATGGCCGCAGCGCGTGCGCTCGCTGCTGGATTAGGCGACAAAAAACATGTCTGCTGAACTCAGAAATTACGATCAGGAACTGTTCTGGTATCAGCGTCGGCTGACGTTGGCGGCAGTGCTGGTGGTGCTGTGTTTTTTAACGCTGCTCGGTCGCTTTGTGTATCTGCAAGTGGTGCAGCACAAGCATTTCGCCACGCTTGCCGAAGCCAATCGGATCGACATGCAGCCGGAAGCGCCCAATCGCGGCATCATCACTGATCGCAACGGCGTGGTGCTGGCGTCGAATTATTCGGCGTACACACTGGAGCTGAATCCGCAAAAAATTCCTGATCTTGATGCGGCTATTGAAGAGATCGCGAAAATCGTTGAAATTTCGCCGCGTGACCGTCGCCGCTTCAAGCGCCTGCTCGAAGAATTTCGCACTAACGACAGCCTGCCGCTCAAGTCGCGGTTGACCGATGAAGAAGTCGCACGGGTTGCCGCCAATCGCTATCGCTTGCCCGGCGTTGAAATCAAAGCGCGGCTGTTCCGCCAGTATCCGTTTGGCGAGGTGGCAAGCCACGTGGTCGGATATATAGGGCGCATCAGTCAGGGCGAAAAAGAGCGCATCGAAGCCCAGGGGTTGACGTCGAATTACAAGGGTTCGGACTACATCGGCAAAGTTGGTATTGAGCTGTCGTACGAACGCGAATTGCATGGCACTGCGGGGGCGACAGAGGTTGAGGTAGATGCATCGCGTCGCGTGGTGCGAACGCTATCGCGCAAGCCGTCGGTGACCGGCAACAATTTACAACTGTCGCTCGATATTCGGCTACAGAAAATCGCTGAAGAGGCGTTTGGAACCAAACGCGGCGCGCTGGTCGCCATCGAGCCGACCACTGGCGACGTGCTCGCATTCGTCAGCAAACCGGGCTATGACCCGAACCTGTTTGTTGACGGCATTGATCCGCAAAACTGGGATCTGCTCAACACGTCTCTCGACAAGCCGTTGCTCAATCGTCCGCTGCGCGGCACCTATCCACCCGGTTCGACCTACAAACCGTTCATGGCACTAATGGCCCAGGAACTCGGTATTCGAACCGCGCAGCAATCAATCAGCGATCCTGGCTTTTTTCGTCTGGGTGCTGGCTTTTGGCGCGACGACAAAGTAGGCGGCCACGGCACGGTGGACTTAGTGAAATCCATCATCGTGTCCTGCGATACGTACTACTACCAAGTGGCAGCGGAGACCGATATTGACGATTGGGCAGGCTTCATGCGGCAATTCGGTTTCGGACAAAAAACTGGGATCGACATCGACGGCGAATTGACTGGAATTCTTCCTGATCGCGCTTGGAAAGCAAAATATCGCCCGAAAGACCCGAAGCTGCATGTAGGCGATCAAGTCTCGCTGGGGATTGGTCAGGGCTTCAATACGTTTACGCCGCTGCAGATGGCTTATGCGACCGCAATAGTGGCCAACCGTGGCATCGCGTTCAAGCCGCATTTGGTGAAAAGCGTTCAAGATGCACGCACGAGCGTTTACCGGCTGACACAGCCCTTACCCGCGTACACCGTGCCGCTTAAGGACGCGCACATCAACGCGGTACTCAAAGGCATGGCGGGCGTGGTCACCGAGGGTACCGGTCGCACGGCGTTTCTGAAGGCGAAATACACCAGCGGCGGCAAGACCGGAACGGCGCAGGTATTTGGCTTGCGCGGCGGCAACTATATTGCCTCCCAAGTCGCCGAGAGACTGCGCGATCACGCTTGGTACATCGCGCTCGCACCGCTCGACAAACCGACCATTGCGCTGGTCGCTTTTGTTGAAAACGGCGGCTTTGGTGCGGAAGCGGCAGCCCCAATCGCCAAGAAAGTCATGGACGCTTACTTTGATTCAACGCTACTCGACGCGGCCATCAAAAAGCCTATCGTCGGCAACGAAGCGATTGCAGCAGCGGGTGTTGCTGCGGAAGTGAAGCGGGCGCGATGATTCAGCAAATGTGGGCCAAGCTCACCGATCATCTTGATCCGTTTCTGTTCGCCATTGTCACGATGATTGCCGCACTCGGTTTGCTGGTGCTTTACAGCGCAACCAACGAGACGTTTGGTCGAGTCACTTCGCAATCGCAGAAGGTCATCGTAGCGGTGGCCATCATGATGTTCATAGCAAATTTATCGCCGCAATTCATTGCTCGATTCGCGGTGCCGCTGTACGTCATTGGCATCGTGCTGCTGGTCGGCGTTGCACTCGGTGGCGAGATCGTAAAAGGCGCGCGCCGCTGGTTGAAGATTCCTGGTGTTGGCAATATTCAGCCATCCGAAATCATGAAGATCGCGCTACCTTTGATCCTCGCCTGGTACTTCGAACGTCATGAGGGCGCGATGAATTGGCGCAATTTTGCGGTGGCGGCGATTCTCGTCATTATTCCGTTTGGCTTGGTGGTGCGCCAGCCCGATCTGGGCACCGCGCTGCTCATCGGTGCCTGCGGTTTTTACGTGCTGTATCTCGCGGGTCTCGACTGGCGCATCATTGTCGGTGCGGCGGTGTTGGGCGGTTGCCTGATTGTCGCCATGTGGCACTTCGAAGTCGGTATTCATGACTACCAAAAACAGCGGGTGATGACGTTTCTGAACCCCGAGGGCGACGGTCAAGACGCGGGCTGGCACACCACCCAAGCCGCCATCGCCATTGGCTCCGGCGGCCTGCTGGGCAAAGGCTGGCTCAACGGCACGCAAACCCATCTTGAATTCCTTCCCGAGAAGCACACCGACTTCATCTTCGCGGTGTACGGCGAAGAGTTCGGCTTGCTGGGCGGCGTGGTGTTGGTGGTGCTTTACCTGCTGTTCATTGGGCGATGTTTCATCATCGCGGCCAATGCGTCCACGCTGTTTAGTCGCTTAATGGCGGGCTCGATGACGCTGATGTTTTTCACCTACGCGTTCGTGAACATGGGCATGGTCACTGGCATCCTCCCGGTGGTCGGTGTGCCGCTGCCGTTTATGAGCTTTGGCGGCACGGCACTGATGACGCTGTTCATCGCGGTGGGCATCATGATGAGTGTCACCAGTCACCGGAAACTGGTGAATTCATGACGCGGTTACCGACCGCATCGTTAATCGTTCTCGTGGGCCTGATGGGCTTGCTCGCAGGCTGTGCCAGCAAACCGGCCAGCAAAACCACATCGGGCGCAGCTCGACCCGGCGCGTATTACAAGGACGACGGGCCTGCCGCAGCGACGCCGTCTGACCTTGATCAGATGCCCGACGCCCAACCGCGCGACGAACCGCTGCACCGCTTTGCCAACCGTCCGTACAACGTGTTCGGCGTTGACTACAAACCGCTGACATCACTCACCACGCTGCGCCAACGCGGCATCGCGTCGTGGTACGGTCGCAAATTTCATGGACAGAAGACCGCCATTGGTGAGATGTACGATATGTTTGCCATGACCGCCGCGCATCCGACAGCGCCGCTGCCGAGTTTCGCTCGCGTGACCCATGCGCGTTCTGGCAAAACGGTGATCGTGCGCATCAATGATCGTGGGCCATTCCATGCCGGTCGTATTGTTGATTTGTCGTATGCCGCTGCGCATCGTTTGGGCATCGCCCAAGGTGGCAGTGGCGAGGTGGAGTTTGAGCTGTTGCAGCCACCGTTCTCGGGCATCACTTCAGCGCCTCGACCTTCCGCTTTTCCAGCCCCGATTGCCTCCGTGGTGCAGGTCGCGCCGCAAGTGGAACCGCAACCGCCGCTGCAACCGGGCGCGCAACGCGAGTATTTTGTTCAATTGGGTGCTTTCGGAAACTTTGCCAACGCTCAGGCGTTCCAACAGCATATGGGCACTGAACTCAACATCCTGCCGCGCGTTCAGCAGATCAATTCGCTGTATCGTGTGCGATTGGGGCCTTATCCTACGCTCGAATCGGCCACCGAGGCTCGCGATAGCGCGCAGTCCGTGCTATCAATCAACCTGTCGATCACATCCACTCCAGACCGATGAACTCACTCTATCTTCGCACTCTATCGCTAGTCACCGCGTTGCTGGTCTCGGTCGGCGTGCATGCACAGTTGACCATCGACATTGTGGGCGTGGGCGCGCAGCAAATTCCGGTGGCGGTCGCTGCCTTCGCAGGGAACGATCCGCAGGCGCAGCAAATGTCCTCCGTGATTGAGGCCGACCTCGCCCGCAGCGGGCTAATCAAAACCATCAACAGCGCCGGTCTGCCGAAGAGCGGCGAGTTGACCGCAGTACCTTTCCCGGAACTCAAATCCCGCGGCGCAGATGCCACCGTTGTGGGCTCGGTGGTACCGGGGGCTAACGGCCAGTTTGCGGTGAGTTTTCGCTTGGTTGACGTGCCGAAGCAAGAGCAATTGACGGGGCTCGTGTTCAACGTCGCCGCCAAAGATTTGCGGGCAACAGCGCATCGCATTGCCGATATTGTTTACGAGCGTCTCACGGGTGAAAAAGGCGTGTTCGGCACGCGTTTGGCGTATGTCGCCAAATCGCCCGGACGCTTTCAGTTAATCGTCGCCGACAGTGACGGCTTTAATGCGGTGCCGGTGGTCAATTCGGTGGAGCCGATCATTTCGCCGGCATGGTCGCCAGACGGCATTCGCTTGGCCTATGTTTCATTTGAAGGTCGCAAACCCAGCGTGTACGTGCAAAACGTCGGCACTGGCGAGCGCGCGCTGCTAGTCAAGGCGGCGGGCAATCAGTCGGCTCCGGCGTGGTCGCCGGATGGCGGGCGCATTGTTTACGCGTCATCACAGGCAGGTGGCACGCAGCTTTTTGTTGTGAACGCGGACGGCACCGCAGGACGTCGCCTGACCAACAGCGGCGTGATCGACACCGCTCCAAACTGGGCTCCGGACGGGCGCATTTATTTCATGAGTGATCGCGGCGGTTCGCCGCAGATTTATCGCACCTCGCCCGAAGGCGGCAGCGCTGAGCGCGTGACATTCGAGGGCGGCGACAACGCCAATCCACGCGTCGCTGCGGACGGAAAAAGCATGGTTTTTGTTAAACGCGAAGGCGGCAGATACATGCTGGCGATGCTTGATTTTGCGTCGAAGCAAGTGCAAGTACTGACGCAAGGGCCGGTGGATGAGTCGCCTTCGTTCGCGCCAAACGGAAAATTAATCGTGTACGCGTCGGTGTATAACGGAAGAGGTATTCTTGCGGCAGTATCTGCCGATGGACGCGTGAAGCAACGACTCGGTGCCAGCAATGCTGATGTACGAGAACCGGCCTGGGGTCCCTTGCCACGTTAGCGATGTAACAAAGCAGCCAACAGCCAAGTAGCAAAAAAATCCAACGTTCACACCTCGAAAAGGAACCCTATGAAATCTATCTGGAAACTCATTCTCGCCGTGTCAGCCGCTGCGGCGCTTGCAGGCTGCACGTCAACGCCTGAGACCGTTGCGCCGGTTGAAACACGCACGGGCACCGGCACCACGGCTGTTACGCCAGACGCTGGCACGTCCACCAGCGGCGTGGGTGGCACGCCCGGTGCGGCGGGCACCACGATGCCGGGCACCTCTGCCACCGGCAACCCGCTGAAAGATCCGCGCAATCCGTTGTCGCGTCGTGAAATTTTTTATGAATACGATAGCTTCACGGTGAAGGACGAATACAAGCCGCTGCTCGAAGCCCACGCGAATTATTTAAAGCAAAATCGCAACGCGCGAATCAAAGTTGAAGGCAATACCGACGAGCGTGGCAGCCGTGAGTACAACTTAGCACTTGGCCAAAAACGCAGCGAGAGCGTGAAGCGCGTGTTGACCCTGCTGGGTGTGGCCGATGCGCAGATCGACACCGTCAGTTTTGGCGAAGAGAAGCCGCGCAATGCCACCAGCTCCGAGACTGCGTACTCGGAAAATCGCCGTTGCGATCTGGCCTACGCAGGAGAGTAGTTAATGCGAGGGGCGAGTACGGGCACGAGTTCGCGTGCGAGCGCATTGGGTTTGATGCTGCGCCATTTTTTGCGAAAGCCGCTGCTTGCTGTGACGGTGGGTTTACTCCTGTCTGCGTCGGCGCATGCCGGGCTGTTTGATGATGAAGAGGCACGCAAACAGATCGTGCAACTGCGCACGCAAATGGCTGACACGCAGCGTGCGATTGACGCACGCGTCGGCGAGCTTGAGGCGCAGGCGAAGAACCGCAGCATCATCGATTTGTTCAATCAAGTCGAAATACTTAAATCTGAATTCGCCAAGTTGCGCGGGCAGATTGAGCTGCTGCAAAATGAGATGGAAAACACGCAGAAGCGGCAACGCGATCTGTATGTTGATCTCGACGGGCGGCTTAGGAAAGTAGAGGCGGAACAGGCCGCTGCGGCTGCACGAGCGGCGGCTGCCGCTGCCGCGCCGCCACCAGCGGCGAGCCTGCCGCCGGGTGTGGTGGGCGGCCCAACAGGTGTACCCGGATTGGTGCCAGCCAATGCGACCGATCCAAGTCGAGCCTCGCCGCCCGGTGCCGTGGTTGCACCGCCGCCTAGCGTGATCGATCCGGTTGCCGAGCAACGTGCCTACGACCAAGGCCTTGAGCATTTTCGCGCTGGTCGATTTGCTGAGGCGGTCACTGCGTTTCAACTGTTCACGCGCAATTTTCCGCGCAGCACCTTGGTTCCGTCAGCGCAATATTGGATCGGGAATTCGCTCTACGCAACGCGCGATTTTCGCGGAGCGATCACCACTCAGCGGCAGTTGATTGCGCAGTATCCAGACAGCAGCAAAGCATCCGATGCGTTGCTCAATATCGCGTCCGCGCAATCGGAGCTGGGCGACATTCAAGCGGCCCGCATCACACTGCAAGAAGTGGCCAGCAAATACCCCGCAACCGAGGCCGGTGTGAAGGCCAAACAGCGCTTGGGTATTCGGTAGTTTTCACCTTTAGGAGCGGCTCCGCCGCGACCCACGGGCTCGTCGGAAGACAGGTCGCGGCAGAGCCGCTCCCACAAGAGCGATTCGGGGTTGGGTTGCAGCTTTGAGTAAAAAAATTAGCGGCGACAAAACCCCCACTTTCGCCACGCGACTTGTCACCTGGCAACGCGTCCACGGGCGCAACCATTTGCCGTGGCAAAACACCCGCGACGCCTATCGCATCTGGCTCTCAGAAATCATGTTGCAGCAGACGCAAGTGGCCACCGTGCTGCCGTATTACGCGCGATTTCTCGAACGTTTCCCTGACGTCACCTCGCTCGCCACAGCGCCCGAAGACGACGTGCTCGCGCATTGGGCGGGGCTCGGCTACTACAGCCGCGCGCGCAACTTGCATCGCGCTGCGCAGCAGGTGGTGGCGCAGCACGGCGGGCGCTTTCCGGCCGACGTAAATCTGCTCGCAGAATTGCCCGGCATTGGCCGAAGCACCGCCGCTGCGATCGCGGCGTTTGCCTATGACGTGGTGGCACCCATTCTCGATGGCAACGTAAAACGCGTATTAGCGCGGCATGCTGGCATCGAAGGTTTTCCTGGCGTCAGCACCATCGAGAAAAAACTGTGGCTTGAGGCCGAGTTGCGTCTGCCAACTTCGCCGGAAGAGATGGTTGCCTACACCCAAGGCTTGATGGATTTGGGCGCGACGATTTGCTCGCGCGCTGAGCCCACCTGCCTGCTCTGCCCGATTGCCGCCGACTGCGCCGCGCGGATCAGCGGACGTATCAACCAAATCCCGGCAGCGCGCCCCAGCAAAGTGGTGCCGCAGCGCGCGCAGCGATACCTTTTGTTGACGCACGCCGATCAAATTTTGCTGGTGAAACGACCAGCCCCCGGCATTTGGGGCGGGCTATGGTGTTTGCCGGAAATGGCGGACGATGAAGATTTCGAAGCAACTGCTCACATTCGGTACGGAGCCAGCGGATCGGGCACCGCCATCACGCTGCCACCCATCGCGCACGCCTTCACGCACTTTCGTTTGACGCTGCACGTGACCCATCTGGTCGTCAACCGCGTTGAGCCACGCGCCATGCAGCCTGGTGCGATGTGGATCGCTCGCCGTGACTTGGCGAAGGCCGCGCTACCTAAGCCGATTTCACGTTTGCTGGCTGAGGTTTAGCAACGGCTCAACCTTCCGAGTTCAAATAACCACGACAACTTGCCGCCCCGCAGTGGCACGAAAGGCGCGGGCCGTCGCTGTTTATTCGGTAGTCGAGCAGCAGTTCTTCACCGGTTTCGATGGGGCGCAGACTGAGCAGATACAGCCGTCTGCGTGACACCGCTGCGCGCAGGTTGGGCTCGCAACTGTGATTGATGTACTCGGCACCGCTGCCGCCGACGGCACCGTCGATCTGTTGCGTTGGACTTAGATAGAAAAGATAAAGCTGCGACCGCAGCGAGCGTCGGGCGGCTTGTTGCGGTGACACGCGCTCGCCGGTGTATTCGATCACGCGGCACCCTGCGGCAATGGGTACGCTGGCAAAAATGCCCCAGCGATGAATCGGTGAGCGCGCGTGATGCAGCGCAACGCTGCAGGCCGCAGGATTCAGCCTGGGTCGAGCATCGGGGCCACCGGGCAGTACGACTTCGCGGATGAACGCGGTGGCTTCTGCCAGCCGTCTCGCCCGTGCTCGCGCTACCACGGCTTGCTAGCGCCGCAGTTGGACGGCGGCAGCGGCTGCGACGGATACGGGTCATGCGCTAAAAGCGCGCGGAAGCTCTGCCGATTAGGGGTAATTTGTGCGCTGGTTGAACCACGCTGCGCCCGCTGAAACACGATGATTGCGCGCACCGTCCGCAGCTCGCACACGCCGTCAACCACCAGCTCCCGCGTCGGCCCGCCGCGCAGCACGGGCACACAATTGAGCAGGTATTGCACCAAGCGAACATCTTCAAATTGGTTTCGCGCTCGGTGACCAACGCTGCCCGAAAGTGACTTGCCCATAATGACGTACGCGACGGTTACTGACCTAATTTTGCTACACAGCTTCTTCCTGAACGCCCCATTTAAATAGGGATGAGCACCGATTCAGCCTTAAGTCGATAAACCGCGAATTTATGCTCTCAGCCCGCGTAAAATATGGCGTTCAGCCAAAAGCTGTTAACGCTATAACTCGCTACGTTGCGCATTTCGCCATGCGAAATTCCACGCGTCGATCTTGCAAATCGGACAGGTCATCGGCACCGCTGCCGACCAAGTTTTCGCGATAGCCGACGCCCGACGCTGTGGTGCGTGAAGCGAGTGTGGGAACGCTCGCATCCATTTTGCGTTTGACGTTTTGTGCGCGGGCTAGGCTTAATTTATCGTTAACCGGTTCGCTGCCGGAGCGGCTGGTGTGGCCGACGATTTGCAGGCAGCTGTCAGCTTTGGAAACGCGCGTGGCGATTTGCCGCAGCCAGATCGGATAGGGGCCGCTGACGTTCGCATCAGACCAAAAATCGGTGCTGCGCGGCTGGAATAAAAACTTGACCGAGAGCTTTTGCGCGGCGAGTCCGTGATCGACGATTTTGCCGAACGCGGTTTCGGCGTCGGCCTTTTTGCCGAGCTTCCAGTTGGCGAGATAGAGGCCGCTGTGCACGCGCAACTGGTCGCCGGTTGCGGCCTGCACCGCACGCGCATACAGCGCTAGCGCTTCGCGGAAATTGCGTTTTTCGTAGGCCACAATCGCGTCCGAAATCACGGTCGCGGTTGCGATGCTGTCGCGATAAATCGGGTCAATCGCGTCACCCACTTTGGTGCCCTGACAGGTCTTGATGTACGCCTCCACCGTTTGGTCTTTCACCCACACCGGCGTGTCGGAAAAGTACGGCGTGGGCGTGCTGTTAACCCCGTCGAGCATGGAGCGCGCCACACCCTTCGCAACAATTTTGTTAGTCGAAAAATCAGCAAGTGCCAAGCAAATGCGATACGCCTCGGGCTTGCCTACGGTCTTGTTGTCAAGCGTGATGCCGGTAAAAGTGCCGACCAAAACCAGCGGGCCTTTCGACACGTTGTCGGACGAAAAATCGCGGATGTCTAACTTCGGGAACTGGTCGCGCGCGATGTCGCGCAGCCTCGTTTCGATGTAGCGGCTGGCGGTGGTTTGCTCGCCACTCACGCCGTCGATCAACGGGTCGATCACCACCACGCGCGTGGCGTCCACCCCGGCGTTTTTAAACAAAGTGGTGGCAGCGTTGACGATCGCCGTGTCGAACGGCACCGGCACCAGCGGCACCGGTGCAGGCGGCGGCGCGACCACCACCGGCGCAGGCGGCGGTGGCGGCGGCGCGGCGTAATTGACACCCGGCGCGGGCGGGCTGGCGCAACCGGCGAGTGCGAGCAGGCAGGCGCTTGCCGCAACAGCAGCGACAGCAGCAACGGTGCCGAGCGGCAGTGAAAGTGAAACTGAATGGATGCGAGTGTTCATTTACAACTCTCCTGAAAAAATCGTTGGTCGGCGGCGCTTGCCGTTTCACCGAGCTGGAAGCGCTCGATCAGCACCTCGCACCGCGCCGGCCGTAAGCGCCTGCGCGCGGGCGGGCCGTCCTCATCGCCGTCCGCGTTGGCTGCGTTGGCTGCGTTGGCGCGCGACGCCCTCGCCTTCGCCTTCTCTTTTGCGGCGGCTTTGGCCTTTGCTGCGGACGCGGAAGAGGATGGCGATTCAGTCACGGCGGTTTTTGGCGGGGCGGCGGTTTCGGTCGTGGTCGGGGCGATGACGGGTGCTGGAGTAACGGGCTGCGGCGCTGCGATCACAGGCTTTGCTGGCGGCTCCACTGGTAGGGACGTTTTTTTGTCGCCAGACATGTCATTGGCGGGTTTCGCAGTTGGCTCGACCCATTGGCTATCGGCCTTCGGTGTCGCGATTGGCGCGACGGTGGGCGCTGATGTCAGCTTCCACACCAACGAGGCGAGCGCGAGCAGGATCGCCACCGCGGCAATCCAGACGGCGCCGCGTCGGCTCGTGTGCGCAGCGCTAATCGGAGCTGTTGACGCGATTTGTGATTGCGGCTGCACCGCAGGCATGGGCAGCGGCGTTGTCGCTGCGATCTGCGCGTCCACAGGGCGACGCGGAATCACCACCGTGCTTTCGTCGTCTACGGGTGCTGGGGGCACGGTGACTGGCGTTGCGCCCGCAACCACCACCGTGCGGTCATCCACCAGCAGCGTCACGGCCTCTTCTGGCGCAACGCCCGCGGCTGCTGGTGATGCTGGTGGCGGCGGCGGCGGCGGCGGTGGCGGTGGCGGTGGCAGCGGAGGCGACACAGACCGCATCGGCGGCACCACCACCGTGGTCATACCTTCAGCCGTTGCGTCCCAACCAAACAGCGCCACAAATTCGGCAATCGACTGCGGTCGCAGCTCGGGTTTTACGGCCAGCGCAGTTTCAATGGCGTCAAGCCACGGCTCAGGCAGCCGCCCCACGAACGCATCGCGCGGTCGCGGCATCGCGTCTTTGAGCATGCGGCTGATGGCCGTCGGCGGCGCGTTGCCAGCGAGCGAGAAATGGACGACCCCGGCCAGCGCGTAAATGTCGGTCCACGGCCCCTGCTTCAGCTCGCCGTCGCCGTACTGCTCAATCGGCGCGTAGCCCGGCTTAAGTATCGCGGTGAACACCTGCGTGCTCTCAATGGCCTTGCGCGCCGCGCCAAAATCGAGCAGCACCGGTGCCAATCGTGCGCCCGCGTGTGACGTTGCATCCACCAACATGATGTTGTCCGGTGCCACGTCGCGGTGGTAACAGTTTGCCGCATGCAGCACGTCGAGCGCATTGCAGATCGGCAGCAACAGCGCACGCAGCGTAGCCGCATCGGTGCGCCAATCGCCCGCCTTCACCGCATCGCGCAGCGTGGTGCCTTCGTACAAACGCATCGCCAAATACGCGGTGCCGCGCTCCTCCCAGCAGCGATACACGCGCACCAACGCCGGATGATCGAACGCGGCGAGCAGCTTGCCTTCGTTCAAAAAACTCTCGATGCCTTTGCTGAACGTGTCGGCATCGCGGCTGTGGGGCCGCACGCTGCCCTCGCTGTCGCGCAGCGCGAACGCACCGGGAAAATATTCCTTGATCGCCACCGCCCGATCAAGCGAATTGTCGATGGCTTTGTAGACAATAGAAAAACCACCCGTACCAATCACCGACACAATCGTGTAGTCACGAATCTGCGTGCCGGGGACCAATGCGTGCGGGCTCAAATCTGACAACACAGCGCGTCGATGCTCCGTGTGGATGCGGGGCAGTCAGTCTAGCGCAGGGCTGCGGTGAGCACGCTTGACTTTCTGTCGGTCATCCATGTCGAAAACGAGAGTGCTCGCGGCTGACGCACAAGCAATCGTTGACGCGTTGAATTTGCGGCGATGGCTTTGAAATTTCTGCGGCGGCTGACATCCAGACTGGAACATCAATCAATTCCGCCGCCTTTGAACGCCGCATCCTGCGCAACGCGACGTTGCCCGCCGCACGCAATTCGCCACACTTGACACGCGCAAACGGAAGCCATGACAATGGAATCAATTCATTGATCACGGTGCCGCATGCAACCTCCGCGTTTTGTTTCACGACTCGTTCAACTCGTTGCCGAGCAATGCGAAGACATAGCGCGTAGGGTGGGTGCCAAAGCTTGCACTATGGGTGGGGCGCTGGGACAGCAGCTCGGAACCGTAGGCTGGGTTGAAAAACCCAGCACACCTGTGCGTGGGAGGCGCTGGGTTTCGCGCCTCAACCCAGCCTACGTGCTGCGCCACAGTCAGTTCCGTAGGGTGTGCGCCAAAGCGCGCACCGTGGGTGGAGCGATTACGCGGACGTTGGCTTGGACATCGAGCGGTGCTCGCTCGGTTGCGCAACCTACCTTGCTCATCCGAGCTATGCAAACAATTATCACAGTCCAACGAGTTGCATCCGCGTCATTACTTTGGACGCAGGCGATGCTCGGTAGGGTGTGCGCCAAAGCGCGCACCGAGACAGAGACAGGCAAGCGATCATCGACTTTGGCGGCGAGTGGTGCGCATTTTGATGCGCACCCGACCTTGCTAGCTACCGTGCAGTGTGCGCTAGCGCTTTTGCTACCTGCGATGCCCGCGTATGCAGCCCAGCCCGCGTGTCCAAACGGATACGAATGTCGTCCCGTTCAATGGACGGATTGGTGCTACCGTCCTGGAGGTTATGTGGCTTCACGCCCTGCGGATTCATATTGCAACCAGGTAGATTCACGTTTCCCCAATTGGATCGGTTGGGACACGGAAAACGAACCACAGGATTGGGTCGTTAGTAACGCTGACTACATCGTGAGTCAAGGAGCGCTTGGCGTAGCACCGCATTCTTGGCAGAACCTTGGCCCATGGGAATGGGTGTTCGCTTACGCGCGTAGCGCAGCCTACACAGACGAAGAGTTCACGGAAGTTCGCCGACGCCCTGGTCGGGTGATTGACGCGAACGGACAATACGCAAATAAAGGTGACGACACATCTTCAAACCGGGTAATGTATTGCGCGCGTGGGTGGCAGCGGGCTCCTGTGATCAACGCCAGCGTCACCCCGATTGAATATGAAGGATGGCATTGCACCCGTCCGCAACAACAATCTTGCGGTCCGGCAACGCTGTTCCCGGTGACCATTGCTAATGGACTCAAGTCGGTGCGTGTAACAGATTTGGCCGTTGGTGATTTGCGCTTTTCCGCTGAGTACTCATCCTTTGGTACGGTATGGAGACGCGCGGAAGGCCTAGGGGCGGGAGGCTGGCATACGTTCTCTAAGAGTCTCGAAACGAACGTAACGCAACAGGTATGGGCGCGTCGAGGTGCCGCAGGTCAACTCGTGTTTCAAGCCGCTGGCGTTAATTGGCTAGCGAAACGCAGTGATATTCGCGATGTGCTCACCGAACAAAAAGACGCAGGCGGCACCCGCACCGGCTGGAAATACTACGAAGCCGCCACCGAGAACACTGAGCTCTACACCGCCACCGGTCAACTGCA
Source organism: Burkholderiales bacterium (assembly GCA_043721275.1). Classification (GTDB taxonomy): domain Bacteria; phylum Pseudomonadota; class Gammaproteobacteria; order Burkholderiales; family Casimicrobiaceae; genus Casimicrobium. Next base: position 1,995 of record JAYSRA010000131.1, on the reverse strand, counting down.
AAGCATCACCACCCGCGCAGGCGTCATCCAAACCCTCGCCTACAACGCCAGCAACCAGCTCACCACCGTCACCGATTCCTTCAATCGCACGCTCACGTTCACCTACTACGCTACCGCCGCAACCATCGGTGCAAACAACATCGCCACCGTGACCGATCATCTCGGCAACGTCGTCAGCTACACCTACGACGCAGCGAACAATCTCGCCACCGTCACCTACCCCGGTGGCGGCGTAAAAACCTATCTCTACAACGAACAAGCCCACACCGCCAACACCAATCTGCCCAACGCGCTCACCGGCATTACCGACGAGAACGGTGTCCGTTTCGCAACGTACCAATACGACAGCCAGGGGCGCGCCATCTCCACCGAGCACGCAGGCGGTGTAGAAAAATACCAACTTAACTACACAAGCCCGTACGCCCAAACCATCGTCACCGACCCCCTAGGCACGCAGCGCACCTACAACTTCCAGACCGTTCTCGGTGTCGTAAAAACCACCGGTGTCTCGCAACCCTGCCCCACCTGCGGCGGCAGCAACGCGCAAGCCACCACTTACGACGCCAATGGCAACGTCGCCTCCCGTACCGACTTCAACAACAAAAAATCTTGCTCCGCCCACGACCTCACGCGAAACCTTGAAACCAGCCGCATCGAAGGCCTGCTTGCCGGTGAAGATTGCGCCGTGAGCCTCGCATCCGTACCCGCACCCGCCCGCCCCGACGTGCGTAAAACCACCACCACCTGGCACGCGACCTATCGCTTGCCGCTCACCATCACCGAGCCCGCCGCAGCGGCGGCTGTCGGCGGTACGGCGGGCATCAAGACCACCGCGTTCACCTACGACACCGCAGGCAACGTCCTCACCAAAAAAATCACCGCGCCCAAAAACGACGGCACCGCCGCCACAGAGCTTCGCACCTGGACGTGGACATACAACCCGCTCGGCCAAGTGTTGACGAGCAAAGACCCGCTCAACAAAGCCACCACCACCGCCTATTACGCCGCCACTGACGCATCCGTCTCACCCAAATTCACGATGGGCGACGCACAAACCGTAACCAATGCCGTAGGCCACGTCGTCACCTTCAACGAGTACGACCGAAACGGTCGCCTGCTCAAAATGACAGACGCCAACGGTCTAGTCACCACGATGAGCTACCACCCGCGCGGTTGGCTCACCTCACGTGCCGTGAATAACGGCGCAACGACTGAGACCACTACTTACAGCTACGACAACGTAGGCCAGCTCACCCGCGTGACGATGCCCGAGGGCAGCACGCTCAACTACGCCTATGACGACGCGCATCGCTTGGTTGGCATGAGTGATCAGTCCACTGGCACCGCGCTTGCCCCGAACGGCAGCCTGCGCATGCAAAGAGCCAACCTCACCGGCAACAAAATCGTCTACACGCTAGACGCGATGGGCAACCGCACCGGGGAGTCAAACTATGACCCGGCAGGCAGCCTCGCCAAGACAAAAACCCGCGTCATCGATAGCCTAAACCGCCTGCAACAAGACATCGGCGGCACCACGTACGCCACCGCCCCAACGCAAGCCATCACCCAATGCGGCTACGACAATAACGGCAACGTCACCACCACCACCGACCCGCTGAACCGCATCACGACCAACAATTACGACGCACTCAATCGCCTCACCGCCGTCATCGACCCGTACAACGGTGCCGCCAAACCCACTACCTATCTTTACGACACCGCCAACAATTTAACCCGCGTCACCGACCCTGAAAACAAGGCCACCGACTACACCTACAACGGTCACAACAACTTAATCACCCAACAAAGTCCCGACACCGGCACCACGAAATTCACCTACAACGCCATGGGCAACGTGGTGGCCAAGCGTGAGGCCGGCAACCCTATCCCGCCCGCGTCAGGGGAGGAAGATCCCTCGCCGTTGCCAAGGCCGACCACGACCCCGGGGCGCTGCACCGTGACCACCTACGACTCCCTTGATCGCCCGCGCACGGT
>JAYSRA010000130.1:0-3011 GCA_043721275.1 Burkholderiales bacterium | reverse complement strand
GGAACTGGATACGGTTCATGGGCATGACGGTGCTCCAATCGTTCAAATGCGTAACTGTACGCAAATACAGCATTACCGTCAATACTTCCTGAGCCAGCTTGCTAATCAGGTATCGACTTTTATCTTTTTCGGGCTCTATCCCAAGCAAAATGGCGGTAACAGCGCAAAGCTGATGGCGGTAACGAAGCCCAAAAAAGTGCAACTGAGCTTTACGCCAGCCACGGCTGCGCCGCGTGATGCTTCGCTTCAAACGCCGAGATCACCGCCGAGTGCTGCAAGGTCAAACTGATGTCGTCCCAGCCGTTAATCATGCGCTCGCGACGCGACGCCGCAATGTCAAACGCAAACGCAAAACTGCCGTCAACCGAGCGCACCTGCTGCGCCTCCAGATCAATCGTCAACTCAAAGCCGGGGAAGGCCGCGCAATCGTGAAACAGGCGATCCACTTCCGCGTCTTGCAAGCGAATCACCAACAAGCCGTTGTTCAGCGAATTGTTATAAAAAATATCGCCGAACGAGGGCGCGATGATGACGCGATAACCGTTCTGCTGCAACGCCCACGGCGCATGTTCACGCGACGAACCGCAGCCAAAATTTTGCCGCGCAAGCAAAATCGATGCGCCCCGATAGCGCGTCTCGTTCAACACAAATTGCGGGTTCAGCGGACGTTGGCTATTGTCAACACCGGGCTGGCCGACGTCAAAGTAGCGCCATTCGTCAAAGCAATTCGGGCCGTAGCCGGTGCGCTTGATCGACTTCAGGAATTGCTTAGGAATGATGGCGTCGGTGTCGACGTTAGCCCGATCCAGCGGTGCCACCAATCCGGTGTGCGTTACGAATTTATCCATGAAGTCTTGCGTCCCGAGAGCGTTATTTTTTTGCAGCGCCTTCGATTTTTTCGCCGGCCTTTTGCACGTCTTGGCCCACGCCTTTAACGGTGTTGCAGCCGACAACCGACAAAACAAATGCAGCCACTAGTGCGGCGCTGAGAATTCGTTTCATGATGGATTCCTTTTTTAAAAATTTAGAGGACAAGCAAATTTAAGGGCACTTCTATAAATTCAAATTTTCGGGATGAAGTGCTAGGCGCGGCGCGCGCAGCAACCGGAATGTACGCCCTGGTACATGAGGATTGCGAGCACGGCGCAACGACGCAATTCGCCCGAAAAACGTATTTATAGGAGGGCGCTCAACCAAGACGGCGAACATCAACAAAGTGGCCAGCAATCCCCGCCGCCGCAGCCATCGCAGGGCTCACCAGATGAGTGCGGCCACCGGCCCCTTGACGGCCCTCAAAATTGCGGTTTGACGTTGATGCGCAACGCTCGCCCGGCTCCAGCCGATCATCGTTCATGGCCAGACACATGGAGCAACCGGGCTCGCGCCATTCAAATCCTGCCGCCACAAAAATCTTGTCCAGTCCTTCGCGCTCGGCCTGCATTTTCACCAGACCGGAACCGGGCACCACCATCGCCAGCTTGACATTGTCAGCACGACGACGGCCCTTGACGACCGCTGCGGCGGCACGCAAATCTTCAATGCGCGAATTGGTGCAGGAACCGATGAAGACCTTGTCGATCTTGATCTCGCTCATCAGCGTGTTCGGCGTCAAACCCATGTAGGTCAGCGCTCGCGCGATACCTTCGCGTTTAGTGGCATCTTTTTCTTTGTCCGGATCAGGCACGCGGCCCTCTACCGACACCACCATTTCGGGCGAGGTGCCCCAGGTCACTTGTGGAATCAATTCGCTCGCGTTGAGCACAACCGTGTGATCGAACGGGGCATCCACATCGCTCGTTAACGTGCGCCAATGCTGGGTCGCAGCGTCCAAAGCCGCATCGGTTTTTGGCGCAAACGGACGGCCTTTCAGGTACGTCTCAGTCACTCCGTCATACGCCACCATGCCCGCACGCGCACCGGCCTCAATGGCCATGTTGCACACGCTCATGCGGCCTTCCATCGAGAGCGAGCGGATCGCCTCACCGCCAAATTCAACGGCGTAACCGGTGCCACCCGCCGTGCCGATTTTGCCGATGATCGCAAGCACCAAATCCTTCGCCGTCACGCCTGTCGGCAAACGGCCATCGCAGCGCACCAACATCGATTTTGAGCGCTTTTGCGACAGGCATTGCGTAGCCATCACGTGCTCAACCTCAGAGGTGCCGATGCCGAATGCGAGCGCCGCAAACGCGCCGTGCGTGGACGTGTGCGAATCACCACAAACTACCGTCATGCCGGGAAGCGTTGCGCCCTGCTCCGGCCCGATCACATGCACGATGCCGCGACGCACGTCGCCCACTTTGAAGTAAGTCAAACCGTGCTCTTTGGCGTTGGCGTCGAGCGTCTCAACTTGAACGCGCGACACCGGATCCAGAATCACGGTGAACCCCGGCGTGGTCGGCGTGTTGTGATCCGGCACCGCGATCATGCTCGCCTTGCGCCACGGCTGACGCCCCGCCAGTTTCAAGCCCTCAAACGCCTGCGGGCTGGTCACTTCATGCACCAAATGGCGGTCAACGTAGAGCAGCGCCGTGCCGTCGTCTTCGGTGCGAACGATGTGTGCGTCAAACAATTTGTCGTAAAGCGTGCGGCCAGCCATGATGTTCAATTTAACGAAAAAGGAGCAGATTCCCCAATTTTATGCGGTTGGCGCGTTTGCCGATACGCGCGAAAAACGTAACCGATTCTGCGGCAACAAAGAAAACACACACTGCCGTCATCCTGAGCGACGCGAAAGATCACTTTGAATGCAGCCCGAACCTTCGCATCGCTTAGGATGGCAAGACTCATAGTTCGGCGCTTCGCAGTGCTCTAGGCATAAAAAGCGCACCATCAAGTTGCACGCTGCGGTTACGCATAAAACGTTCAGCGCGCGAATAACTGCTTATCGTGTCTGACCCCATGCGTATTCGTGAGCTCCGCGAGCGAAATCGCCTCACCAAACTTGGCCACCACCGAACGGCGAAAGAAGATCATCGCGAACAATTTTCGCAACCGCGAGCGGCCGCCCC
>JAYSRA010000129.1:0-7787 GCA_043721275.1 Burkholderiales bacterium | reverse complement strand
ACGGTAGCACTCATCGCCCCGATCGCCATGGAAGAGAAGCTGCGCTTCGCTATTCGTGAAGGTGGTCGTACCGTGGGTGCCGGTGTGGTGTCTAAGATCCTGAAGTAATCTAGGGCGATATCGTGCAAAACCAAAAAATACGTATCCGCCTTAAAGCGTTCGATTACAAGTTGATCGACCAATCGGCGGCAGAGATTGTCGAAACTGCCAAGCGCTCAGGCGCTATCGTGCGCGGCCCAGTGCCGTTGCCAACCCGCATTGAGCGTTTTGACGTGCTGCGTTCGCCGCACGTTAACAAGACCTCGCGCGACCAATTTGAAATCAGAACCCATCTCCGTTTGATGGACATTCTGGATCCTAATGACAAGACCGTCGATCAACTGATGAAGCTGGATCTGCCAGCCGGTGTTGACGTCGAAATCAAGGTTCAGTAACCACTGAGCCGTACCCCAAGCAATGCTGGTCAATTGAAACTGGCACCGGGCTTCGCAAGAAGCTCGGCAAGAAAGAAGAGGTGAAACTATGAGTCTAGGACTCATCGGACGCAAAGTCGGCATGACTCGCGTCTTTAATGATGACGGATCGGCAACGCCGGTGACCGTTATCGATGTCAGTAATAACCGCGTATCACAGGTGAAAACGCCTGCGGTCGATGGTTACAGCAGCCTTCAATTGACCTTTGGCGACAAGCGCGCCTCACGGGTCAACAAGGCAAAAGCCGGTCATTTCGCTAAAGCGGGTGTACTCGCCGGTGCGATAACACGCGAGTTTCGCGTGGATGCCAGCGAAATTGCAGCGGGTTCCGTGGTGGGCGTAGATACGTTCGCCGTCGGCCAAGAGGTGGACGTGACGGGTACGACTAAAGGTCGTGGCTTCACGGGCGTGATTCGTCGCCACCACTTCAGCTCAAACCGCGAAACGCACGGTAACTCGGTGTCAACCCGCGCTCCAGGCTCAATCGGCATGGCGCAGGATCCCGGTCGTGTATTCCCCGGTAAACGCATGGCAGGTCAGCACGGCAACGCACAACGTACCGTTCAGGGCCTCAAAGTGGTTCGTATCGACACCGTTCGTGGACTGTTGCTCATCAAGGGTGCGGTTCCAGGTTCGGCCGGTTGCCACGTCATCGTCTGCCCAACGGTTAGGAGCTAACGATGGAATTGCAAATTATTGATGCGCAGGGCGCGTCAACGACGACCATGTCGGCCTCCGACGAGATTTTTGGCCGTGAGTACAACGAAGCGCTGATTCATCAGGTTGTTGTTGCTTATCAAGCCAACGGTCGCGCGGGCAACCGTGCGCAAAAGACACGCGCTGAAGTGCGTCATTCCACGAAAAAGCCGTGGAAGCAAAAAGGTACGGGTAATGCTCGTGCTGGTATGACTTCCAGCCCTATTTGGCGTGGCGGTGGACGTGCTTTCGCAAGCCGTGTTGACGAAAACTTTACGCATAAAGTTAACCGCAAGATGTATCGCGCGGGTTTGGCGGCGATTCTGTCGCAGCTGGTTCGTGAAGATCGCTTGCATGTTGTTGAATCGTTCGCTATTGATGCGCCAAAGACCAAGCTGGTCGCCGGTGCATTGAAGGGTATGGGCGTGAGTGACGTGTTGATCGTCATGGACAGCATCGACAACAATGTCTACCTTGCTGCCCGCAATCTGCCCCACCTCGCGGTTGTTGCAGCACACAACGTTGATCCGGTGAGCTTGCTTGCTTTCAATCGCGTGTTGTTGACCAAGGCTGCGATTGCCAAAATTGAGGAGTCATACAAATGAATCAAAATCGTTTGATGACCGTTCTGCGTGCACCAGTGATCTCCGAGAAGAGCACCTTCGTTGCCGAGAAAAACGAACAAGTCGTATTTGATGTGTTGCCTGACGCGACCAAACCTGAAGTGAAAGCGGCCGTTGAGTTGCTATTCAAAGTGCAGGTCGAGAGCGTGCAAATGCTCAATCGTGCCGGCAAGGTCAAGCGTTTCGGTCGTGCCATGGGACGTCGTAAAGACACCCGCCGCGCATATGTTTCGCTCAAGCCCGGTCAAGAGATCAACTTTGGCGGAGAGGCGTAAATCATGGCACTCATTAAAGTCAAACCCACGTCACCGGGCCGTCGCTCGATGATTAAAGTGGTGAATTCGGATCTCCATAAAGGCGACCCGTATGCACCACTGCTCGTAGCTCAAAAGCGCGGATCCGGTCGCAACAACAACGGCCACATCACCACGCGTCACAAAGGTGGCGGCCATAAGCATCACTATCGCATCGTCGACTTCCGTCGCAATAAAGATAGCGTGCCGGGCAAGGTCGAGCGTCTTGAGTACGATCCAAACCGCAGCGCGTTTATCGCCTTGATCTGCTACTCGGACGGCGAACGCCGCTACGTGTTGGCACCTAAAGGTTTGTCGGCCGGTGACACGATCCACAGCGGCGCTGAAGCACCGATCAAAGTGGGCAATGCACTTCCGATTCGTAATATTCCTGTCGGTACAACCATCCACGCTGTCGAAATGCAGCCGGGCAAAGGCGCGCAGATTGCGCGTTCAGCCGGTACATCCGCCCAGTTGATGGCTCGTGAAGGTAGCTACGCGCAGTTGCGACTCCGCTCCGGCGAAGTTCGCAAAATCCACGTGGATTGCCGTGCAACCATCGGTGAGGTGGGCAATGCTGAGCACTCACTTCGCGTGATCGGTAAGGCAGGCGCGAATCGTTGGCGCGGTATCCGCCCAACCGTACGTGCGATCTCGATGAATCCGGTGGATCACCCAATGGGCGGTCGCACCAACGGCGGTATGCATCCTGTGTCTCCTTGGGGCCAAAAAGCCAAGGGATTCAAGACTCGCCACAAAAAGCGTAACAGCAGCATGATCGTGCGTTCACGTCACGCGGCTAAGAAGGGTTAATTCACAATGGCACGTTCCGTTAAGAAAGGCCCGTTTGTCGACGGGCATCTGGCGAAAAAGGTCGAAGTGGCCCTCGCAAAAAATGACAAGAAGCCAATCAAAACCTGGTCACGTCGCTCCACCGTTACGCCTGATTTCGTCGGCTTGACGATCGCTGTGCATAACGGCAAGGCGCACATGCCGGTTTATGTGTCTGATCAGATGGTGGGCCACAAGCTAGGCGAATTCGCGTTGACGCGCGTATTCAAAGGCCATCCTGCTGACAAAAAAGTCTCTAAGAAATAAGGGGCCGTCATGCAAAATATTGCCATCATCAAAGACGCTCCCGGTTCGGCGCAAAAATGCCGGCTGGTGGCCGATCAGGTTCGCGGTCTTTCGGTTGCTAAAGCACTCAACGTGCTCACGTTCAGCCCAAAGAAATCCGCCGTGTTGCTCAAGAAAGCGCTTGAGTCTGCCATTGCAAACGCCGAGCACAACGACGGCGCTGATATCGACGAGTTGAAGGTTACATCCATCTACATCGATAAAGCGGCTGTTCGTCGTGGCTTCATGGCGCGCGCCAAGGGGCGTGGAGCCCGCATTCTCAAACAATCCTGTCACATTCACGTGACCGTCGGAAACTAGGATTACGCATGGGTCAAAAAATTCACCCCACCGGATTCCGTTTATCGGTTTCCCGCGCGTGGACTTCTAAGTGGTATGCCAACAGCAAAAACTTCGCTGGCAAACTCAATGAAGACTACAAAGTGCGCACGTTTCTGCTGAAGAAACTAAAAAACGCCAACGTCAGCAAAGTCATCATCGAGCGTCCTGCCAAGAACGCCCGTATCACCATTTACAGCGCCCGTCCGGGTGTCGTGATTGGTAAAAAAGGTGAAGATATCGAAGCGTTGCGTGTACAACTTCGCAAAATGATGAACTGCGAAATCGCACTCAACATCGAAGAAGTTCGCAAGCCCGAAACCGATGCCCAGTTGATAGGTGACTCCATCGCTCAACAACTTGAAAAGCGCATCATGTTCCGTCGCGCCATGAAACGTGCGATGCAGAACGCCATGCGCTTGGGTGCTCAAGGCATCAAGATTATGAGCGCCGGTCGTTTGAACGGTGCTGAAATCGCGCGTACCGAGTGGTATCGCGAAGGTCGCGTGCCGCTTCACACCTTACGCGCTGACATCGATTACGGTTTCTCCGAAGCTAAAACCAGCTACGGAATCATCGGCGTCAAAGTGTGGGTGTTCAAAGGCGAAAGTCTTGGCATGGCCGCTGCTGATGGTGCCGCAGGTGCCCCGGTGGATGAGCCACGTGAGCAACGTCGTCCCCGTCGCCCAGCAGGAGTGAGAAATGCTACAGCCGGCTAGAAGAAAATACCGCAAAGAGCAAAAAGGCCGCAACAAGGGCCTGGCGACTCGCGGCAACAAAGTCAGTTTTGGTGAATTCGGCCTGAAGGCTACGAGCCGTGGTCGTCTGACCGCGCGTCAGATTGAAGCGGCGCGTCGTGCGATTAGCCGTCACATCAAACGCGGTGGACGTATCTGGATCCGTATTTTCCCGGACAAACCAATCTCCAAGAAACCAGCCGAAGTCCGCATGGGCAACGGTAAGGGCAACCCAGAGTATTACGTGGCTGAGATTCAGCCGGGTAAAGTGCTCTACGAAATGGACGGCGTTGAAGAGTCGTTGGCACGCGAAGCATTCCTGCTCGCCGCCGCGAAGCTGCCAATTGCAACGACGTTCGTCGCACGTTTGGTGGGCTAACACATATGAAAACTAAAGATTTGACCGCTAAGTCGGCACCAGAGCTCGAAAAAGAGCTGACCGAGCTTTACAAGACGCACTTCGGCTTGCGCATGCAAAAGGCAACCCAGCAGCTCACCAATACGAGCCAACTGGGCAACCTGCGCCGCGATATCGCTCGGGCCAAGACGGTGCTCACACAAAAAGCACATGAGGCATCAGCAAAATGAGCACATCTACCGCAACCCCAGCAGCAGTCGCGAAAGCGCCGCTGATTGCCAGCGAAACCGGCCGCGTTACTAGCGACAAAATGACCAAAACCGTTACGGTATTGGTTGAGCGTCGCGTGAAGCATCCGCTCTACGGCAAGGTCGTGACCAAATCACAAAAATACCACGCCCACGATGAAACCAGCATCGCCAAAGAAGGTGATTTGGTTGAAATCAAAGCGTGCCGACCGTTTTCCAAGACCAAGTCCTGGACTGTGTCGCGGGTGATCGAGAAGGCGTAAGCTGTCTCGGTTATCAACGAAAAAAAGGCAACTTCGGTTGCCTTTTTCTTTGGCTGGTGAAGTCAGTTATCCAGAATGGAGTGCAGTATGCGTTCCAAAATCAGGAGCACTGAAACCTTGAGGGTCGGGGTTACAGCTTTGCGCTGAAACCGCCGTCGCATTGGGGCTATGACGATATATGTCATACAGTCGAGAAGTACCGCTTTGACGCTCTAGCCCAAGCACAGCGGGAGTTTAGTAAAAGAGCTGTAGGTCATTCTTGCCTGGCAAACGCGGAATCTCCCCGACCGCCGGCAAACTGAAGCCTCCTGTAATATGTCGAGATACTGTCCAAGGTAATAAGCCAGAGCTTTCCGAGGGAATTCATGATGCTGACACTCAGTGTTGCGAAGATGCAATTCGAGTGATTTCGCACCCAGCGTCTTCACCGCTTCATTGGCCGCCAGGCGCTAGTCGCCTGTTTTGCGCTATTCGCCCTGCCCGCCAGCCACACCGCCGTGTGCAGCATGCATATTGACGGCAACGGGCGCGTCGACGCCACAACCGACGGCCCGCTGATGATGCGTTACATGCTCGGCATTCGTGGCACCGCGCTGGTCAGCGGCGCGCTCGGCGCGGGGGCTTCACGCTCGTTGCCTGCCGACGTTGAGACCTACCTGTCCACGCCCTGCGCACAAGCCGGCTGGGTCGGTCAGGGCTCGGGCCGCCTGAACGACACCGGGATAACCTTCGGCGGTGAACCGTTATCCGGCAACAACGCGGGCTGCACCAGTAGCGATCCCAACGTCGCGCAGCAGGATTGCAGCAATGGCCGCGACGCCAACCCGTCGCTCAACGGAGCGGCCGACGGCGCAGCAGGCTTCAGTTTCACCAAGATCAGCAGCGCTTGGCAGCGCGGCTAACGATTGGGCATGCACCTATGACAACGTCACCGGCCTCATGTGGGAAGTCAAGACCACCAGCGGACGGCGCAGCAGCGCTCACACCTACACCTGGTTCAGCACTGACGCCAGCAACAACGCCGGAGCGACGGGCCCAGCCAACGGCGGTACCTGCGGGGATGCGGGTCAGTGCGATACCGAAAAGGTCGCGCAACTGACCAATCTCATCGGGCTCTGTGGCCGCAACGACTGGCGCATGCCGCACGTGAAGGAGCTCGAAAGCATCGCGCATTTCGGGGTGGGCAATCCGTCGATCGATGGCACGTGGTTCCCCAATACCCCGGCGTCGTTTTTCTGGTCGGGTTCGCCCATTGCCGGAGGCCCGTCCCTTGCGTGGAGCGTGAACTTCAACGTCGGCAATGCCGTCAATGGCAACCGCAGCAGCGCCTATCAAGTTCGACTCGTTCGCGCCGGACAGTGATTTTTTGTTTTTTTATGGCCTATTACAAAGACTTACCGATTTGGCGCGATGCGATGCGTCTGGCGGTTGAAATGGAGGTCGCGGTTCGCGGCTTTCCGCGCTATTACAAGTAGTACACGCTAGGCGCGGATAAGCGCCGCGACATATGTTTCGAAGCTAAGGAAACACTGAATAATTCAAATTTCTCGCCATACCGGCGAAGGCCGGTATCCACGCCCCAGCAAATCAACTACTTGCGCCGGGCGTGGGCCCCGGCCTTCGCCGGGGTGGCGACGAATAGAGCGTCTCTTCTTCATGCAGTCCTAACAGGAACAATTCAGTGAAAATCTCCACGCTAGCGTCTCGTTTTGTCGCATCCGCTTCGCTCGTGCTTTTTTCTCCGTTGACGCTGGCACAAACCTGCGTCGCAGGCATTCAGGCCAGCAACCCGGCGAGCGTTTACGTGGTCAACAGCGCCAACGGCACGGTTACCGACACCCGCACTGGGCTGATGTGGGATCGTTGTGCACGCGGGTTGTCAGGCGTCGGCTGTGCCACCGGCACGGCCGACGCCTTCACCTGGCAAGCCGCGCTAAACGCGGCGGCGACCATCGGCACCTACAAAGGCTACAACGACCGGCGTCTGCCCAACCTGAGAGAGCTGCGCAGTCTGGTTGAGGAGTGTCGGTTCAACCCCAGCATCAATGAGTTCGCGTTTCGCAACACCCCTACCTCGTTTTTCTGGTCGGGTTCGCCCTGGGCCGGGGGCGGCGCGACCTTTGCGTGGGGCGTGGACTTTGACGGCGGCGGTGCCTCCATTAGCAGCCGCAGCGTCGCCAATCAAGTCCGCCTCGTGCGCGGCGGGCAGTGAATTTGCGTTTTTACGGCGGTGCGCGAGGAGCAGCTTTCGCGTGAAACCGCCATCTTACCTGAGCGTAAACCGTAATTTGGCCAAATATCGATAATTGGCCAAAATGGCAATTAGCCCATGATTTGTATAGCTTTCAGCGAAAAGCTGTGATCGAAAAAAGACACGATTAGTCGAGCCTGACGCCCCAGCGCCACTTGTCGTGTTGACAAGGCCGCGTCGCTATGACATACTTCGAGGCTTGGTAGCTTTTTGATCCGCTTTCGGCGCATCATTAAACGGGCTTCCACCACACACTGTGCCCCATCCGTGCTGACGAAATCAAGTCAATACGGGGGTCCCAAAACTTCTCAGAACCGCGGTGAATCAAGGTTTTGAGGTAAGTTGGAGAAGAGAAAAATATGATTCAAATGCAGTCGATACTCGACGTC
>JAYSRA010000128.1:0-7818 GCA_043721275.1 Burkholderiales bacterium | reverse complement strand
CATAAAAAAACCATCGCTGCGTGTGTCGCAGTGGCGATATCGGCGCTCAGCCCGGTTTGGGCATGGGAGCCCACCAAGGCGGTCGAGTTTGTGGTGCCCGCAGGCACCGGCGGCGGTGCCGACCAAATGGCGCGCCTGATTCAAGGCATCGTCATCAAGCACAAGCTGATGAAAGAGCCGATGATTGTGGTCAACAAATCAGCGGGTGCTGGCGCTGAAGGTTTTCTTGAAATCAAGGGCGCGAAGGGCGACCCGCACAAAATCGTGGTGACGCTTTCGAACCTGTTCACCACGCCGATGGCCACTGGCGTGCCGTTCAACTGGAAAGACATGACGCCAGTGGCGATGATGGCGCTGGATCAGTTTGTGTTGTGGGTGAATGCCGAAACGCCGTACAAAGCTGGCAAAGAATTTCTTGCTGCGGTGAAAGCCGCAGGGCCAAGCAAGATGAAGATGGGCGGCACAGGCTCGAAGCAAGAAGATCAAATTCTCACCGTGGGCCTAGAAAAAGCCACCGGCACCAAATTCATTTATGTACCGTTCAAAGGGGGTGGTGAGGTCGCCGTGCAACTGGTGGGCAAACACATCGACTCAACGGTGAACAACCCGATTGAAGCGGTGGCGCAGTGGCGCGCCGGACAACTGCGGCCGTTGTGCGTGTTTGATGATGAGCGCATGCCGTACAAGGCAAAGATTACCGCCACCCAATCGTGGAACGACATCCCGACCTGCAAAGAGGCCGGTGTGCCCACTGATTACGTGATGCTGCGCGGCATCTTCATGCCCCCCGGCGTGACCGCAGATCAGACCGCGTTCTACGTTGACCTGATGAAGAAAGTCCGCGACACGCCCGAGTGGAAAGACTACATGGAAAAGGGTGCGTTCAATCAAACCTTTATGGCCGGTGCGGATTACACCAAATGGCTGACAGAAGCGGAGAAGACGCATCGCACGCTGATGACCGAGGCGGGATTTCTCGCCAAATAATCGTGGCGCTTGGGGCTCGTTGCTTACCTTGGCAAGCCCCCACTCGCGTCCGCACAGCCGCAGGCAACGCCGCGTGTCACCCACGTACCTGTACATGTCACACCTCACTCAACACGCTTTGTTATGAACGGAGTTCCCGATGAACGCTAGCCCCTCGCCTGACCACAACAATGCGGGCATGGTGTCAACATCAACCGTCGAGCTGGTGGTCGCAGCACTCCTGCTCGCGTTTGGCGTGGTCATCGCTTACAGCAGCTATCAACTCGGCTCTGGCTGGACCACAGACGGGCCCGGTGCGGGTTACTTTCCGTTTTATGTGGGACTGCTGATTTGCGTGGCGGGTATCGGCGTGCTGGCACAAACGCTGATGGCAAAAAACAAAACCGACGAGGCATTCGTAGACCGCGAGCAATTGCAGCGCGTGGTGTCTGTCTTCATCCCGGCGGTGGTCTACGTCGGGGCCGTTCAAGTGCTCGGGCTTTATGTGGCCTCAGCGGTCTACATTGCGCTGTTCATGGTGATTCTTGGCAAATATACGTGGCTAAAAAGCATCATCATTTCACTGTCGGTAATCGTGTTGTTCTTCTTGATGTTCGAGGTGTGGTTCAAAGTGCCCCTGTTCAAAGGCAGCATCAATTTACTGGGTTTCTTAGGGTACTAACCCCCGTTCGTTTCACGCACAATAACTCGGGTTTTTCGGGGGCATCATGGAAGAAATTAACGCACTATTTCACGGCTTTTCGGTCATCTTGACGCCGATGAACATGCTGCTCATGTTGGTCGGCATTGTGCTTGGCGTATTGATCGGCGTGCTGCCCGGCTTGGGTGGAGCCAACGGTGTGGCGATCCTGTTGCCGCTTACCTTTACGATGTCGCCCACGTCGGCCATCATCATGCTGTCGTGCATTTATTGGGGGGCGCTGTTCGGCGGCGCAATCACGTCGATCTTGTTCAACATTCCTGGCGAGCCGTGGTCGGTGGCCACCACCTTCGATGGTTATCCGATGGCGCAAAACGGACGTGCCGGTGAGGCGCTCACCGCGGCGTTCACCTCGTCATTTGTGGGCGCGTTGGTGGCCGTGGTGATGATTACCTTCATGGCACCGTTGGTTGCGAAATTCGCGCTTAAATTTGGCCCACCGGAATACTTCGCGGTGTATCTGCTGACGTTCTGTAGTTTCGTCGGCATGGGCAAAGGCTCGCCGTTCAAAATACTCGCGTCGATGGCGCTCGGCTTCGCGCTCGCCGCGGTCGGCATGGACACCGTGACCGGTCAATTGCGACTCACCTTTGGCAGCATGGAGCTGATGCGTGGCTTTGATTTTTTGATCGCCGTGATCGGTTTATTCGGCATTGGCGAAATTTTGATTTCGATGGAAGAAGGACTCGCCTTTAAGGGAAAAAGCGCCAAGCTTGACGCCAAGGTGGTGCTGCAAACGTGGAAAAAATTGCCGCAATATTGGGCCACCTCGGTGCGCAGCTCGCTCATCGGCATATGGATGGGCATCACCCCCGGTGGTGCCACGCCCGCGTCATTCATGGGCTACGGCATCGCCAAAAAAATGTCTAAAGACGGCGCAAAATTTGGCACTGGGCAAATGGAGGGCGTGATTGCACCGGAGACCGCCGCCCACGCGGCGGGCACTAGCGCTTTGTTGCCAATGTTGGCACTCGGTATTCCTGGTTCACCCACCGCCGCGGTGCTGTTGGGCGGGCTTTTGATCTGGGGCTTGCAGCCCGGCCCGCTGCTCTTCGTTGAACAAAAAGATTTTGTGTGGGGCTTGATTGCCAGCATGTATCTTGGCAATATCGTCGGCTTGATTGTGGTGCTCACCACCGTGCCGTTGTTTGCCTCCATTTTGCGCATTCCGTTCTCGATCATCGCGCCGGTCATCATCGTGATTTGCGCGATTGGTGCCTACACGGTGCACAACGCGATGCTTGACGTGTGGTTGATGCTGGGCTTCGGTGTGGTCGGCTATGTGTTTAAAAAGCTCAACTATCCGCTCGCCCCGTTGGTGCTCGCGCTGGTGCTAGGCGACAAGGCGGAAGATTCGTTCCGGCAGGCGATGTTGTTGTCGCAAGGCGAGTTGTCGATCATGTGGGCCAACCCGCTGGTCGGCTCGATTACCACGCTTGCCTTTGTGCTGCTGTTCTGGCCGATTATTGCCAAGGCACTGGCCATGGTGATGCCGAAACAAAAAAGCAATTTGCCCGCTGAGCGCCCGGTCGATTAGGTGTCGCGTTCAGCGCACGCATAGGCAAGCGCCAGCCAATTTTTTAAGCCGTTCACATCTTAGGATTTTTATGAGTAAAGCATTAGACGGGGTTCGCATCCTTGATTTCACTCACGTGCAGTCGGGCCCGACGTGTACCCAATTGCTGGCGTGGTTTGGCGCAGATGTCATCAAGGTGGAACGTGCCGGTGAGGGCGACGCCACGCGCGGCCAGCTGCGCGACATTCCAGGCGTGGACAGCTTGTATTTCACGATGCTCAATCACAACAAACGCTCGATCACACTCGACACCAAGAACCCCAAGGGCAAAGAGGTGCTCGACACGCTCATCAAGAGCTGCGACGTGCTGGTTGAAAACTTCGCCCCCGGCGCGCTGGATCGAATGGGCGTGACTTGGGAGCACATTCAATCGTTGAACCCACGCATGATTGTGGCGTCTGTGAAAGGCTTTGGCCCAGGCCCGTACGAAGATTGCAAGGTGTACGAAAACGTCGCGCAGTGTGCCGGCGGCGCGGCCTCCACCACCGGTTTTGATGACGGCCCGCCGCTGGTCACCGGCGCGCAGATTGGTGACAGCGGCACCGGTTTGCACTTGGCCCTCGGCATCGTCGCGGCGCTCTATCAAAGAAACACTACCGGTCGTGGCCAGAAGGTGTTAGCCCCGATGCAAGACGCGGTGTTGAACCTATGCCGCGTGAAGCTGCGCGACCAACAGCGCTTGGATCGCACCGGCACCATGCACGAATATCCGCAATATCCCGACGGCAAATTTGGTGACGCGGTGCCGCGCGCGGCCAACGCATCCGGCGGCGGCCAACCGGGCTCGATCCTCAAATGCAAAGGCTGGGAAACCGACCCGAACGCCTACATTTATTTCATCACCCAGGCGGCGGTGTGGCCTGCTATCTGCAAGGTGATTGGTGAGGAAACGTGGGTCACCGACGAGGCCTACGCGAAGCCATCAGCGCGCTTGCTGCACCTGAAACCCATCTTTGCCCGCATAGAACAATGGACGATGACCAAGACCAAGTTTGAGGCGATGGACATTTTGAATAAATTCGACATTCCGTGCGGCCCTATTCTTTCGATGAAAGAAATTTCGGAGGAACCCGCCCTGCGCGAAACCGGCACCATTGTTGAAGTCGATCACCCCACGCGCGGCAAATATTTGACCGTCGGCAACCCGATCAAAATGTCCGATAGCGCAACGGATGTGACGCGCTCGCCGCTACTGGGCGAGCACACCGATGAGGTGTTGACGCAACTCGGCTTCAGCGCCGAACACATCGCGCAATTGCGCGCGGAAGGCGTGATTTAGCCCGGCGAACGCGGTGACGCAACTTGCATTCGCGGGGCGGCGAATGGGTTGCCAGAGGTGCCGAATTTCGGCGCACGCGCAGTAAACTGAGGTGACTCAATTTTTCACACCCCGTGCCAAATACAGCTCTTAACTGCAAGCCTTATTTGGCTTAGGCTGTAGCGCAAAAAGGCGGTTTCCAGCACGAAGCGGGACAGCGCGTTGGGTCGAGGTACGCTAACTCGATGGGGGTAAGGTGCCCCTAAGACACAGCCCCCCTCCGCAGTTCGTCTCCTTTTTCGTGCTGGAAACGGCCAAATAACTACTTCAACATTCAGTAAAAACTGACTGCTTGCCCAACCTAGATCACGGTTTTAGCAACAATCTGATAGCCAATTTATCGCCACCGGCACAGCGCAGATTGAGCGCACACGGCATTGGTATGGCACCCTCCCAAATTGCAGCGAAGCGCACGTGAGCCAAGTAAGTTTGCGTTTTTTTAAAACCTCAACGTGTACCGCGTTGGGCTACACAATTGCCGTGGTTAAGCTGCGTCCCAACTCTCCGGCAACAGAGCTCATTTACGCCGTGCTCCGTGCAGCGGAGCGCGACGCTCCTGCCATCCCGCCGCTACCAACGCCATCGCCGCTACGAGCAGCAGCAGCATGGCGGCGCTCAGCGTCGGCACCGGAATATCTTGCGCCGCTGCAATCAAAATAGGCCCGTTCGGGTCAACGATTTCGCCGTTACGTTGCAAATCGTTATCGCCCCAAGCGCCATCGGTGACATCAAAGCTGGCCGTATTACTAGAAACCGCGATGTTCTGCGGCAAGTAAAAACCGTCCGCAACGGTTGCCGTCTGTGCGGCCTTGCCGAATTTGAAGTACGCCATGCCCGCCAGACTCGGCCAGGTCACATTCACACGCGCTACGGTGCCGATGGTGCAATCGATCAACTTAAATTTGAAAAAACCATGCGGCGCAGTGCTGCCCACCACTGGATACGCTGCCGGTGCAACAACAAACGCTGTATTGGCCGGGTCAAAGGAGCATCGTGCGCCGCCGTTCACCGTACTAAACGTCGCGCTGGCCACACCGCTGCCGGTTGCAGTCACACCGCTGAAAGTAGTTAACGGCGAAATGCTGAAAGTCAGCGTGTTGCTGGCAGCGTTAAAGCTCCCGTTGCCCGCTTGGTCGCCCCGGATCACGCAGCTGCCGGCCGACACCGCTGTAACGGTGTCGCCACTTACGGTGCACACGCCAGTGGTGGTGCTGGTGAAGATCACTGGCGTCAGGCCAGCGCTCGACGTAGCGCTCACGGTTCCGGTGACCGCGCCGACGGTAATGCTCGGTGCCGCTGCGAAAGTAATCGTTTGTGTGCCCGCGCCTATCGTGATGGTTTGCGTGCTGCTCGCCGCGTTGTAGTTTGCACTACCCGCTTGATCGGCTTTGATCGTGCAGGTGCCTACCGTGACCGCCGTTACGGTGTTGCTCGCGACCGTGCACACGCCTAACGTGGTGCTGGTGAACGTCACTGGCGTTAATCCCGCGCTTGAAGTGGCGCTAACGCTGCCGGTGCCGCCGACGGTAATGCTCGGTGCCGCTGCGAAAGTAATCGTTTGTGTGCCCGCGCCTATAGTGATGGTTTGCGTGCTGCTCGCCGCGTTGTAGTTTGCACTACCCGCTTGATCGGCTTTGATCGTGCAGGTGCCTGCCGTGACCGCCGTTACCGTGTTGCTCGCGACCGTGCACACGCCTAACGTGGTGCTGGTGAACGTCACTGGCGTTAATCCCGCGCTTGAAGTTGCGCTAACCGAACCAGTGCCGCCGCCAAAGTTGATAACGGGTGCCGCGCCGAAGGTAATGATTTGGGTGCCGAGGCCGATGACGAAAGTTTGCGTGTTACTCGCCGCGTTGTAGTTTGCGTTACCTGCCTGATCGGCTTTGATCGTGCAGGTGCCTGCCGTGACCGCCGTTACGGTGCTACCGGCGACCGTACACACACCCAGCGTGGTGCTGGTAAAGGTTACCGGCGTCAGGCCAGCGCTTGAAGTGGCGCTCACGCTGCCGGTGCCGCCAACGTTGATGCTCGGCGCTGCGCCGAACGTAATCGCTTGCGCACCCGCGATATTGAGCGCGTTAACAGTAGGCGCGGTGATTCCCGCAAATTGCGGATCGGTACTGGTCACCGTTGAGCTAATTGTGTAGGCCACATCGC
The DNA here is from genome assembly GCA_043721275.1 of Burkholderiales bacterium. Classification (GTDB taxonomy): domain Bacteria; phylum Pseudomonadota; class Gammaproteobacteria; order Burkholderiales; family Casimicrobiaceae; genus Casimicrobium. Next base: position 1,080 of record JAYSRA010000128.1, on the reverse strand, counting down.
CGTCCACCACCGCATCAGCAACGCCTGTAATGGTGACTGTCTGAGCCAGATTCCAGTTAAATGGCGTAAAGGTGAGCGCGGCGGGCGATACCGTGCCTTCGGCAATATTGCTGCTCGATGGAGTGATCGTCACGTCTGCCGTGGGTTGCTCGCTTAACACCACGGTGAACGCACCCGTGCCGCCCGCTTCGGTCGTCACCACCGGATTGGCCGCAGTGATCACTACGAAAGCTAGGCCCGTAATTGTTAGGTTGACCTGACATACGTAGGATTGGGCCTCAGTAACGTCGGAGGTTTCAATCACCAGAGGCTGTCCGGCAGCAACGGGCACGGAGTACGTCAGCGTTGGTAGGGGTGGCGCGACAGTATCTCCCGTAGACAGACCGCCATCGCCCACGTAGTTAGTGGCGATATTGGTCGAATCAAACGCTGGGCTGTACGCGACCGACATGATGTTATCCGTCGCCAAGCAAGATGCAGCGCGACTGAAGGTGACAGTGGCGCATGCGGCTGGTGCGGTGGCAGGCCGAGCAATGGTTGTCAATGCATAGCGCCGCGCGCCGACTGCACCCGCAACGGTTGGAAAAACTTTCTGTGGGCTGCAGATTGACGGTACTCCGTTGCGAAACACCCGCTGCCCCGTTTTCGTTGGCGAGTTTGCGTCTAGCGTCACCGTCGCGGTGATCGCGGCATCGCTTTCTCGGCTGGACAACCCCGTGAACACCGCGAACGCGGCAACGGCCACCAGCGTGTTTCTAACAATTGTGTACATAAAACTCAACCCCCTTATTTTTTGTACAGCGAGCCTATCAGAATCGTCTCGTAGGGGGCGTGCTAAATCACCCCATTTAGAAAAAAGCCGAACCAACGCCGTTCGCTGGGTGCGAGATTCTGCAAGCGCCTTTTCACAATACAGCTTTAACCGAAAAGCGCCGTTTTACCGAGCCTGAAGCACATATTTGGCACTTTATCGATATTCGATAAAAGCTGCGTTTAAGTACGAACTGTCGGCGAGCGCGGTGGAGCGAAGTGTATTTCGTACGGAGTCAAGCCATTGAAGATTCTGCGAGGTCTGCGGTT
>JAYSRA010000127.1:0-7844 GCA_043721275.1 Burkholderiales bacterium | reverse complement strand
GGTTCATGGGCATGACGGTGCTCCAATGCTTGAAATGCGTAACTGTACGCAAATACAGCACTACCGTCAATACTTCCTGAGCCAGCTTGCTAATCAGGTATCGACTTATAGATAAAAAGGTGTCTAACCCCAAGTAAAACGACGCGTTCAACATAAAGCTGATCGAGGCTTTGGCGATAGTTTCGCCGCTGCGCGAATGGGTCGCAGAGCAGCGGCCAACGCGCACCGGGTTGCCGCCGATTCTTTGCGCGCTATTCGTGCGTTTAGAGCAAACGATTGCCGGTCGTTGGATGTTTTGTTGACCGCACGGATTCGGCTATTTCAAGCCGTAAATATGTCGTCCCAAAGTCGTTAAATCAGCACGTTGCGCTGCGGTCGGTTCTTTGCCGGGTAGCAACGACACATCGAACGCGTCGGTGCCTTTTAAAAATTTGATGACCGCGCTCGGGTTGCCGCCGCTTTTGCACGCAAACACCAGGAAGGCGGCGTCCCCCATGCCGGTGGGTTGTTCGACAGCGCAGGCTTTCGCCTCGTTTCTTATTTGCTGAACGAAGGTGTTCTTGTCGCGCGCTTCTAGCCGCGACAAGATGATAACGGCCTCATTGTCGCCCTCCGCCAAGCACGAATTATTTCCGAATTGCTGAACCTTTTGTTTGGTGCCGGGCAGCAACGTTTTCAAGATAGCGTCATCAAAATAGGGGCACTGCGCGGTCTTCGCGCGCGCGCTGGGAGTGGCGGTGCGCGCCAATGTTTGACCCAGCAAGTCAGTCAAATTATCGCGGTCGGCGGTGCTGATGCGAGCCCCACCGGGCGTGAGCATCAATCCCGACAACACCATGCGTCCACGATGCGACCACCATGAAATAGTGTCGGCAAGCGGTTGGCCTTTTTGCAGCATAAAAAAGCCAGCGCTGCCTAACTTCGGATTGAGTTGCAGGTCGTAGTCCGCAGCAAACGCGGTTTTCATGGTGCCAATCATTTCCAGCGCTTCTTCGGGTGAATCTTGCACCTGCTGCGTGAATTTCAAAATAACGCTGCGAATGGTGCTGCCCTCACGTTGCTGACCTTCAAAGGCGCACGCGCCGGTGCCACCGTTGGTCACACGCCACGGCGCAGACGCCGGAAATTTGCTGGTGACGCTAGCGAGTGAAATGAAATCACAGGTTTCGTCAGCAAAGATAGCCGCAGAAAACGACAACGAAAACCACACCGCAAGAAACGGTGCAAGCGCCAACGTTGCGGTGCGGGAAAAACGAAAAATCATAAGTGTCTACTTTCAAAAATAACCGAATGGAGTAGCGCGGCAGAACACGCTGCGCGCGCCACAAATCAGGACGTTTTAAGGCTTGGCCGTTGCTGCTTTAGCGTTGTCTTTAGCGTCACCTGATGTTTTGGTAGCGGTGGCGGCGGAAGGCTCTGCGTTGCTCGGTTGATCGAGCGCTGCAATCAAAGCTTTATGTCGTGGGCTCCACACCGGCAAGGTCATGCTGATGCTCAACATGCGTTGCGATTTCCACTTTTCATCGTCACCATATTCGATCAACACACCACCGGCGTTAAAGCGCTGACTCTTGTCGCTGGAGAGCACCTCAGTCAGCCTCGCGGGCATGCCTTGGCCCTGCGCCTCTAACCACTCGCTGGTGAGCTGCATGAGCGTGTAGCGCGTCTCGTCGCGGGTGGCGAAATTTTCCAGATCGCCTTTGGTGAGGATTTCATTGGCCTCTTTGCGTTTGTGGCGGTAGGCCTGTGCGCTGAGGCTGACATAAACCTCGTTTTTGCTGGCATCGATACTCACCCGGCCGTAGGTCAACACGCCATCTTCGTCTGCCTCGGTCGACACATATTGGCACACGTAACCGCGGTTGTCGGCAGCGGTGAACTTGCGCCAAGCCACCATCGCCTTCATGCCGGATTCACCAAACCAATCGCACGAAGCGTCGGGGTTGAGCAAAAAATCGACGTTTTCGGCGCTTCGCCGAGCGACTTGTTTTTCCGCAACATCGCCTGACGTGCCCGAGTCGGAAGGCTTGGCAAACGCGAGCAACGGCTTGTCTTTAAGCGCCTGCGCGGCGGGCGTTTCCGCAACGAATTTTTCAGCCGCAACAATGCGCTCGTCGCCGCCGGGATGGGTTGATAGCAGCGAAGTCGCGCTCGTGTCGTCACCGTCGTGCAACGCCTTTTGCAAGCGCACCGAACCCATCGGCGAATACCCGGCTGCGGTCATCCATTGCAGCGCCAACGCGTCGGCTTCACGCTCTTGGTCGCGATCAAATTTTCGCCCAACCACACTGGCGGCAAAGCCGGTCATGTCGCCCGCCGTGCTGCCCAAATTGACGCCACGGGTGCCTAGTTTGTAGTTGATGACTGCCCCCGCGATAGCACCAAGAAAGCTCAGTGCATCGGCCGTGGTTTGCGAATCAGTCACATGCGATTTGGCAACGTGGCCAAGCTCATGGGCAAGCAGCGCGGCCATTGCGTCTTGATCTTTGCTGAGCGCTTCAATGGCGCCCATATTGAGCACAATCACGGCTTCGCTCGACTTGGTTTGGGTGGCAAATGCATTCAAACCCGGACTGTCAGAAATGTAGAGTTTTGCTTTAGTTTTACTCACCTTCGACAGCTTGTCGTAGATCGTTAACAGTTGATCAAGCATCTCTTTTGTGCCCGGATTTTTGGTGGTTTCGCGCCACGAGCGTGGGTCGGCATAACGCGTTTTTGATTCAGCGTGGGCCGCGTGGTTTAAGCCCACAGTGAAACAAAGCAGTGTGGCGTAGGTGATGAGTTTCTTCATGAGTTTGCAATAAGTGAATCGAGGAGGAAAGCGGAATGAGCAGGCAGCATTTGCTGCGGGTTGCGCGCCGCTAAATTATGTCTTTACGCAGCCTCAAATGGCAATCGGTGTGTGGTTTTACTGCGCCACCAGGCTGGCCGATGTGTGCTTCAACTAAGAATTTGCCTGCTGCAAACAGTCGACCGCGCGCTCAGCAATGAGTTGAGCAGAAATGCGCGTGATGTTTTGCGCAGCGCGTTGCCGTGTACGTTACGACGCATAATTAAAAAATTCGCGCTGCATCGCGCCAGGCACCTCGCCTGCGGTAGCCAGACTGACACATTCAACGCACACTTTCCCAACGCAAGGCATATTCATCATGGACATCAAAAATCGCGTCGTCATCATCACCGGCGGCGCATCGGGACTGGGTGCTGCCACGGCGCGCGCCGCGGCAGCGAAAGGCGCGAAGGTGGTGATTGCTGATATTCGTGAGGCGGACGGAGAGGCGCTTGCGCTAGCGCTCGGGGGCAAATTCGTCAAATGCGATGTCACGTCCGAAGCCGACGCGAAAGCGGTGGTCGCGGCAGCGTTAACGCTCGGTGAACTGCGCGGACTGGTGAGTTGCGCAGGCATTGCGACCGGCGAAAAGGTGGTCGGTCGCGACGGCGCGAGCGGCATCAAAAAATTTGCGCTCACGGTGCAAATCAATTTAGTCGGCACCTACAACATGATCAATCAGGTGGCCGCCGCGATGCAGTCGCAAAGCGCCACCGAAGACGGTGAGCGCGGCGTGGTGATCAACACCGCATCCGTCGCCGCGTTTGACGGGCAAATTGGCCAAGCGGCATACGCCGCGTCGAAGGCGGGCATTGTCGGCATGACGCTGCCGATTGCGCGCGAATTGGCGAAGAGCGGCATTCGCGTAATGACCATCGCGCCGGGCATTTTTGAGACGCCGATGATGGACGGTTTGCCGCCGGACGTGCAGGCAAGTTTGGGCCAAATGGTGCCGTTTCCGCCGCGCTTGGGCCGTCCGCCGGAATTTGCCTCACTGGCGATGCATATTTTCGACAACTTGATGTTGAACGGCGAGGTGATACGGCTGGACGGCGCGATCCGTATGGCGCCCAAGTGATGCGCGGCGTCGCACGCCTCGCGTAAAAACGCGAGCCATGTGCCGCAAAAAAATGACCGCTTACGCCCGAATTTTGACAGCCTGCGAATTTACGAACATCATGACGATGGAATATGTTATCGTCATACAATCACGGAAGCGTGTTCAAAAATAAGTATTGCTACGAGGCGGGTCTATGTGGTTTTTCAATGCAGCGAGCGAGGCGTCCAGCGCGGCGTTTCGCGACCACGCGTGGTGCGCGCGTCGCTCAGGTTTGGCGCGACACAGTGCCGCAGCGAGGCCGCTCCATGGCTGAGGCGCAGGCAAATACGTGGTTCGGTTTGAGCGCGGCTGCGGGCAGCAGCGAACGATCAATGGCCGACGGGTTTCGGTCGAAATTGATCTGGTTTGGCGTGGCAGCGGTGTTGATTTTTTCAACGCAGATCGCGCTGCTTGCCACGTTCGAAACGCGTGAGGGTATGCAGCGGTTGCAGCGCGCGGCCACCGTAATCGCGCCAGCGGCAGCGTTGGCTGTGGCCAGCGGTCAAGCGCCTGAGTTGGAGAAAACACTCGCGCGTTTTGTCGACACGTATGCGTTGTCGGGTGCCACTGTGAACGTAGGCAGCGCAGCCACGGTCAGCGCAGTGACTGATCGCGGCGCGAGCACGTCGGCGCACTGGGCCAATCGCTTGCGCTTTTTGCTGCCGCAGCGCCTTATGCAGAGCACCCATTCGGTAAATTTGCTGCATGAGGGCAAGCCGGTGGGGCAGCTGGAATTGGTCAGCGACAATCCCGGTTTTGCGGCGATGATTGGCCTGATGCTGGCGAGCATGGTGGTCGCGTTTTTTGCATTGACATGGCTTGCAACGAGCCTCGCGCGTCGCGTGAGCGTGGCGCTGCGCGCGCCGGTTGACGCCATCACGCAATTGGCCGAGCAGGTCACCGTGGCCGGCAATTTCGAATACCGCATGACGCACGCGGGCCCGAAAGAAACTTTCGCGTTTGAAAAAACGGTGAATCAATTTCTTGACGTGGTGAGTGGTCGTGACCAAGCGCATCAGGCCAAAGCGCGCAGCTTGAACGACGAGCTGACCGCGCGTGCGCACGACATCGCCGCACAAGCCAAACAGCTGCAAACGCTCGCCTACACCAGCTCAGAAACGCGCTTGCCCAATCGCGCAGCGTTGATTGAACGGGTGCATTCGATGTGCGCCGAATCGCCGTCGCCGGGACGGTCGGTGGCGATTTTTATGTGCCACGTGACCAAGCTTGAGCATGCCAATGAGGCGTTCGGTTTTGATGTCGGCGCGTTGTTGGTGCAATTTGCAGCGGATCGTCTTGAAGAAACCACGCCGCAATTTAGCGAGCTGTTTCATCTCGGTGGGCCGGACTTTGCGGTGCTGGTTGAAGGCGATACGCAAAAGATGGAGGCCGTGGTGGATCAATTGCGATTCGCTGAGGAAAGCCCGTTTTTGCACGGCGGCGCAACGCTGCATTTGAAGCTGCGCATCGGCTACGCGCTGTTCCCCGATGATGCGGCCAGTGGCGAAGAGCTGATGCGTTTCGCGCCGCTCGCGATGAGTGAGGCGTCGAACGTGCGCACGCTGGGCTCCACGGTGCGATTTAAGCCTGTGTATTTACTCAACTCGCTGACTCGCGAGTCGCTCGAAGATGCGATTCGCTACGCGCTCGATCACGATTTGATCGAGCCATTTTTTCAGCCGCGCGTGGATGCTGCGAGCGGGCGAGTGAGTGGGTTTGAAGCGTTCGTGCGCTGGAAATCTAACGACCTGCAGGGCCATGACAATCAGGAATTGATCGCCATTGCCGAGCGCTCAGCGCTGATCGTGAATGTTGACGAGCAGATGCTGCGACGCGTGGCGGCGTGGACCGGATCGCTGGTGCGCGAGGGCATCAAGGTGCCGGTGGCGGTGAACGTTTCGGCGCGCACCCTGCAGCAAGCCGATTACGTCGAAAAATTTCGCGCAACGCTGCACGCGTTTCATGTCGACCCATCGCAGATTGAACTGGAGCTCACCGAAACGATGCTGATTGACGGTGACGCAGTGGTTGCCAGTAATCTTAAAAAGCTCGAAGCGTTAGGCGTGCAAATGCTGCTCGACGACTTTGGTTCCGGCTACTCATCGCTGCGTTATTTGCATGAACTGCCGATCTCGATTGTCAAGATCGACAAGGCCTTTGTGCAGGGCTTACCGGACGACGAGCGGTCACGCGTGATTGTTGAAAGTACGCTTGATTTATGTCGTCGGCTGGGCAAAAAAACGGTGGCGGAAGGTGTAGAAACCGAACAGCAATTTGACTACCTGCTCGGCATTGGCTGTGATGAGGTGCAGGGCTATTTCTTGATGCGTCCGAAATCAGCGCTGCAAACGCGCAGCATTTTGCTCAAACATTTTGATATGGCGGCGGGCCACATGGTGATTGAATCCGCCACACGCGTCGAGCTGCAGGCGCTGGCCTGAGTTGCACGCTGGCAACGATGACGCAAGCTGCAGAATAGTGGCTGTTTGATCTCGGGATGACGCCTTGAAACTTCAGCAGATTCTCTACTCGCAAGGCTTCGGCACGCGCCGCGAATGCGCCGCACTCATCGAGCGCGGCGCGGTGGTCATTGGCGGTGAAGTGCAACGTCGTGCCGAGGCTGAGATTGCGATTGACGGCCTCACCATCACCGTGAATAACGAGCCATGGCCGTTTCATGCGCAGGCATATCTCATGCTCAACAAGCCCGCAGGTTTCGAGTGCTCACACAAGCCCACCGCGTGGCCGAGCGTTTATGAATTGCTGCCGGCGCCGCTTCTCACGCGGCCCGCAAGGTTCTCAGTGAACGGTGTGCAGGCCGTCGGGCGGCTCGACCAGGACACCACAGGCTTGCTAATTTTCTCCGACGACGGCCAGTTCATTCACCGCATGGCTTCGCCAAAACATCACGTGCCGAAAATGTATGTGGTGACCACCGTTCAGGCCGTTGATGATGCGGCGATCGGCTCGCTGCTGCGCGGCGTGGTGCTTAACGATGATCCTGAACCGGTGGTTGCGCTGGCCTGCATTCGCGTCGCTGAACGTGTCATCGAACTCACGTTAACTGAGGGCAAATATCATCAGGTGAAACGCATGCTGGCGGCGGTCGGCCATCGCGTAGAAGCGCTGCACCGGCAGCAAGTGGGTGGCCTCGCGCTAGACGCAAATTTGCGCGAAGGGCAGTGGCGGTGGTTGACGGCCGATGATCTGGCGCTGTTAAAAAACTAGGTGTACGTGCGCGTACCGAGTTACGTGTACGCGCGCGTCACGAGCTCGGCTACACACGCGGGTTTGGCGTGTCCTTCCATCTCTAGCGTGCATTCCCACGCCATTTGCATGCCGCCTTTAATCGCCTCAAACGCTGCCAGTTTGAAGCGGCCACGCAATCGCGAATCCACTTTCACCGGCGCCATAAAGCGCACGCGGTTGGTGCCGTAATTCACACCCATTTTTACGCCGCTGTATTCCATGCACGTTTCTTTTAGATACGGCACCATCGACAGCGTCAAGAAGCCGTGCGCGATGGTGGTGCCGAACGGCGACTCTTTGGCTGCGCGTTCCACGTCAACGTGAATCCACTGATGATCGCCGGTTGCCTCGGCAAACAAATTGATGCGTTCTTGGGTGATGGTGACCCAATCGGACACGGCCACTTCAAGGCCAAGCCACGTGGGCAGCGAAGATAAAGCGATGTTTGTTTTCATGGCCAAAGTGTAGCTAGCTGCGCTTACGTTTGGCAATATTTCGCGGCGCGATCTGACTATCAGCTTTTTCGTAAAACCGCAATTTCACATGGGCTAAGCGGACTTTTAGCCATATATCGACTCCTGATTAGCAAGCTGGCTCCGGAAGCCGTATCTGGGATAGCGGATGAGGCTTGGAGGCGACGGCAGCATGGAGCAATCTCGGCAGCAT
>JAYSRA010000126.1:0-23534 GCA_043721275.1 Burkholderiales bacterium | reverse complement strand
CTGGATCCCCGCCTGCGGCGAGGATGACGGCAGTGGGTGAGTAGGTCGTCGACTCAGCGAGTCGCGGTTTGCGGTGTCACCGCGCCATCACCGGCTTCACGCCAAACACAATGCCAATGGTCACCAGCGCCAGCCCGAGTAGCAAATTCCAGTACAGTGGCTCACCTAAAAACAGCACCGCACCGATTGCGGAAAGACTCGGCACGACCGCAGTGATCATGGTCGAGCGGACGGGGCCGAAGGTCTCGATCATGCGCACAAATGTGATGCCCGAAATCACTACCGAACCGATGCCCTGCACCAACGCCTGCGTGAGCAATTCGCTCCACGGCGCGATGCTCAAATGACTTTCAATCGCACCGAAATACGCGAGCGCGCCGTACACCGGCACGTAGGTAAATGCGCAGAACACCGAGACTGCAATGGTGGCCGGAATTGCCGCGAGCGAAAACTTGCGCGCGATCACGGTGTAGCACGACCACGTAATGCCCGACAGGATAAACAGAACGTCGCCACGCCACACGTCACCCCCCTCGAATGCTTTGAGCAAGCTCGCGCCGCCGACCAACAATCCGCCGCTCATGATGAGCACCAAGCCCAACCAGCGCGCGCGCGTGATTGGTGTACCGATGATGATGAAGGCGAAAAGTGTCGTCCACAACGGCAACGAGCCGGGCATCAACACCGAAGCGTGCGCCGCTGGTGCGAACAAAAATCCGCTGTAGGCGAGCGTGGCATACATCACGCCAGCGATCATGCCGATCATTGCGGTGAAGCGAAATCCGTACGGCGACAAGCCAAGCCAGCTCTCGTAATTTGGGTTCGTCCGTCGCTGTTTGCGCACCCACCAGTAACCCCACGGAATCATCACAATCGCCGCGCCAATGAAGCGCATGAAGCCGATGTCAAACGAGGTGAGCGTCTTTTGCGCCATCGCTCGCGCAATGACGATGAAGCCCGACCAGATCGCCACGGTAATGATCGCGCAGGCGATGCCAATGGTGCGTTTTGAAAAGTGCATCGCTCTGATTATCGGGGCAACGCCGTGACAGCAGCGTGCAATTCACGCGGCCTAGAATGCATAGGTGACATCTATAAAAAACGTAGTGACCGCGGGCGCGTTATTGGCCGCCGCTGCGCAATTTGGCTTTGCAGCAAAGGCGATCTTCATCAAGCTTGCCTACGCCGCGCATCCGGGGCTTGATGCGGTGACGCTGCTGGCGTTGCGCATGATTTTTTCATTGCCGTTCTTTATGCTCATGACTTGGTGGGCGCGGCGCGAGAGTAACGGTGCGGCACCAGTGCCGTTGACGCGTAGCGATTGGGGCTACGTGCTGTTGCTCGCGTTCATCGGTTATTACCTGTCGAGCTTTCTTGATTTTTGGGGTTTGCAATACATCAGCGCTGGTCTGGAGCGGCTGATTTTGTTCACCAATCCAACCATCGTGGTGGTAATTTCTGCGCTGTTCATGGCGCGACCGATCACGCGGCGGGTGGCGCTGGCGCTGCTTGTTTCCTACGCGGGGTTAGGCTTGGCGTATTGGCATGATCTGGTGTTAACGGACGACACCAGTGCGTTGGTCGGCGGCACGCTGCTCGTGTTTGCGGCGGCTGTGTGCTACGCCGTGTACATGGTGGTTGGCACAGGGCTGACGAGGCGCATTGGCAGCATGCGATTTACCGCGTACATGATGCTGGTGGCCACGGTGTTTGTGTTGGCGCAGTTCTTGATCATGCGACCGTTATCGGCGCTTGATTTGCCGGTGAAAATTTATGTTTACGGCCTGTGCTTGGCGGTGTTTTCAACGGCGGTGCCGGTGTGGATGATGGCCGAGGCGTTGAAGCGTATAGGAGCTGCCGACGCGTCAATGATTGGTAGCGTCGGGCCGGTGCTCACCATCTTTTTAGGCGCTGCATTTTTGGGTGAACACATCTCTGCGTTGCAGCTCGTCGGCGCGGCGCTGGTGCTCGGCGGTGTTGCGATGATTTCGCTGGGTCGCTCGTCGGTGCCGCAACCGGTCACACCGTCGACGCGCTAGTCGGTTTTGTTCCCTCTCCCTCGGGGGGAGAGGGGAGTCTCGCTACGCATAACCCACGCCCTGCGTGTTGACAAACAGCGCGTACACCGAGGTGCTCGCCGCCATGAACAATCGGTTGCGATGAATACCGCCAAAACACACGTTGGCGCAGCGTTCGGGCAGGTCAATACGGCCAATCAATTTGCCTTGCGGGTTGAACACGTGCACGCCGTCGAGCCCCGCGCTGCCCATGCCCCAGCCGCACCATAAATTGCCATCCATGTCGCAGCGAAAACCGTCGGGCGTGCCCGGCCCGGCTTCGATCAAGATTCGTCGGTTAGCGAGCGTGCGGCCATCAATGACATCACACGCCAAAATTTTTCGCGGCGTGCCGCGAGATTCAACGATGTAGAGCAGCGATTCATCAGGTGAAAACATCAGGCCGTTCGGAAAATTGATGCCCTCGGCGGCCACGCTGATTGATCCATCGGCGTCGATCCGATACACGTTCGTCGGCAGTTGCGGCTCGGCCTTCACGCCCTCATAAAAACCGAGGATGCCGAACGAAGGATCGGTGAACCACACCGAGCCGTCGGACTTCACCACCACATCATTGGGCGAGTTGAGCGGCTTGCCTTCAAACGAATCAGCGAGTACCACAATGCGCCCATCATGCTCGGTGCGGGTCACTCGGCGCGTGAGGTGCTCGCAAGTGATGAGGCGGCCTTGACGGTCGCGCGTGTTGCCGTTGCCGTTGTTGGACGGCTGGCGAAACGCGCTCACCGCCCCGGTTGCTTCATGCCAGCTGTACATGCAGTTGCCGGGCACATCACTCCACACCAGCATGCGGCTGTCGCCCAGCCATACGGGGCCTTCCGCCCAACGAAAACCGTGTGCGATACGCTCCACTTTTGCCGGGGCGATTCGGTAGCGATCAAACGACGGATCAATGCTGACCACGGCAGGATCGGGGTAGCGGTTGCTGGGTTGCCAATCGGACATGGAGGCCTTCTTTGCAGTGTTGTGATGGGGTGGAGGCGAAACTATACGACGTGTTGCTAGCGGGTCAACTGGGCGATTCTCACGCTATCAGCTTTTACGTGAAACGTATATTTTACTTGGGCTAAGCGGCTAATTAGTGAAAAGTCGACTATTTGCGTAAATGGTTGCTAGCCCAAGCGCAATGGCGGTTACAACTAAAAGTTGTTACTGGATTTTCTTCGCTGGACGCCGGTAGTTTGCGATGTTCACTTGCTTGCCGCGAGCAACGCTCAGCGCCCCGGCAGGCGCGTCTTTGGTGATGGTGCTGCCGCCGCCGACGGTGCCGCCGCGGCCGATGGTGACGGGCGCGACGAGCACGCAGTTCGAGCCGATATGAACGTCGTCTTCGATCACCGTGCGGTGCTTATTCGCGCCGTCGTAATTGGCGGTAATGCTGCCCGCGCCGTAGTTGACGCGTTCGCCGACCGTGGCGTCACCGAGGTACGCCAAGTGATTCGCTTTTGCGCCATTCGCGAGCGTTGAATTTTTGACTTCGACGAAGTTGCCGATGTGCACCTCATCGCCCAGTTGCGCACCGGGACGTAGCCGTGCGAATGGGCCGATGGACGCGCCCTCGCCCACCGCGCAGCCGTCGAGATGGCTCATCGCATGCACAGTGGTGTTGTTGCCAATGGTCGCGTCTTTCAGCACGCAATTGGGGCCGATTGTTACGTTGTTGCACAGCGTGACGACCCCGAAGAACACGCAGCCAACGTCGATAAATACGTCGCTGCCGCAAATGAGCGTGCCGCGTACATCGATGCGATGCGGATCAGCGAGGGTGACACCCGCGGTCATCAATTTCTCTGCCTCAGCGTGCTGAAACGCACACTCAAGGGCTGCGAGTTGCAGCTTGTCGTTGACGCCTGCAATTTCAACTTCGCTTGCAGGCTGCGCGGTGGCGATCTGCAAACCGTCCACGCTTGCCATCGCGATCACGTCGGTCAAATACAGCTCGCCCTGCGCGTTGTGCGGCGTGAGCCTGGCGAGCGCGGCGCGCAGCCACGCGGTGGGTGCGGCCATGACGCCGCTGTTGATCTCGGTTATTTCCAACGTAGCCAAATCGCCCGCTGCCAACGCGTCTTTGTGTTCAACAATTTTCAGCACATCGCCCGCCGTGTTACGCACAATGCGGCCGTAGCCGGTTGCATCATTCATGTTGCAGGTAAGCAGTGCAAAAGTTTTTTCATTGACCAGCGCGACCAGCGCCGCCAATGTTTCAGCGCGAATCAGCGGCGTGTCGCCGGTGACCAGTAGCGTGACGCCGTCATCGGTAATGGGCGCAAGGCCCACCGCCGCCGCATGTCCCGTGCCATTTTGCGGGCTTTGCAACACCCACAGCAGATCGGTGCGATCAGCGAATGCCGCTTTCACCTGCGCCGCTTCATGCCCGATCACGATCACCGTGGTTGCCGGCTGCAACGCCGCCACACTCGCCAACGAATGCGCGAGCAAAGGTCGCCCGGCGAGCGGTTGCAACACTTTCGGCAATTGCGACTTCATGCGCGTGCCTTTGCCAGCGGCGAGAACGATGACCGAGAGGTTTGTTTGCATAACGGGCGTCTATTACAGTGGTGTGTGCAGTGCAGGGATTCTACGGAGGCGCGCGTCATGGCAGCTTCCTACAATAGGACGATACTGTTTTTGGAATCAGATTGAAATGCGCACCATCTATTTAGCCAGCGTTGTGTCCGCGTGCATGGTGTTTGCATCAACCGCAGCGTCCGCCGCCGACGATTGCAGCAACCGCGGCGAGCTTGACAGCAACTATTGCGATGAGGACAAAAACCTCGTCGCCGAGCCGCCGAAAAATCAAGCGAAATGGAAAGATCCATCAACCCTCGTTTTCGCTTACACGCCGATTGAAGACCCGGCGGTGTACGCCAATTTGTTCAAAGGCTTCACTGAATATTTAGGCGCTTGCACGCAGAAAAAAATCGTTTACTACACCGTGCAAAGCAACGCCGCACAGATCGAGGCGATGCGCTCGGGGCGCTTGCATGTGGCCGGTCTCGCCTCGGGCGAAACGGGCTTTGCAGTGAATTTGGCCGGTGCGGTGCCGTTCGCGATCAAGGGCAATAAAGACGGCCCGCGGCTGTATCGACAAGTGGTGGTGGTGATGAAGGAAAGCACGATTAAGACGCTGGCTGATCTGAAGGGGCGCAAGGTTGCGCACACCGCGCCGTCGTCCAATTCAGGCCATCTTGCGCCGCTCGCGTTGTTCCCCAAAGAAGGCGTAATACCGGGCAAGGATTACGCGATTTTGTTCTCCGGCAAGCACGATCAATCGCTCGCGGGCGTGCTCAAGGGCGACTACGAAGCCGCCCCCATCACGAGCGACATTTACGACCGCTGGATCATGCGCGGCCAGATGAAGGCCGACGACACGCGCATCATCTATCGCTCGGGCACCTTTCCGACATCCTCGTTCGCGTACGCACACGACCTGGCGCCGCCGCTGGCGGAGAAGATTAAAAAGTGCTTTTTCGATTACAAATTTTCAACAGAGATGCAAAAAGAATTTCTCGGTGATGACCGGTTTTTACCGGTTGATTACAAGAAGGATTGGGAACTGGTACGCGCGGTGGCCGTAGCATCAGGCACGCCGTATAACAAGGCACAGTTCGATAAAGAGAGCAAGAAAAAGTGACGGCGTTGGGCGGCGGACGAGCGGCTCTGTCGCGACCAAGGTTTGCGTTCGTCGCCTTGGGTCGCGGCAGAGCCGCTCCTACAAGCCAGGCGCGAAGCTTCGCGACAATGACAACATACATTAAGAGGCATCTGTGAAAAAAATACTTCTAACTATCGGCGCATCATTACTCTTTGCCGCCCCCGCTTGGTCTGCCGACGCCTGCAAAAGTCGCGGTGAACTCGACGTGAATTACTGCGACGAAAATGGCGATCTGGTGGCCGATCTGCCGAAAGATCAAAAGCGCTGGAAGAACCCGTCAACGCTGGTATGGGCGTACACACCGGTAGAAGATCCTGCCGTTTACGAAAAAATATTCTCGCAGTTTACGCAGCATCTCGCTGCCTGCACCGGCAAAAAAGTGGTGTTCTTTCAAGTGCAAAGCAACGCTGCCGAAATCGAAGCGATGCGCTCGGGGCGACTGCACGTGGCCGGCTTTTCCACCGGCCCAACGGCGTTTGCAGTGAACGTGGCAGGCGCCATTCCGTTCGCGGTTAAGGGCAACGCAAAGGAGTTTCAGGGCTACAACTTAATCGTTGTCACCAAGGCGAGCGGCCCGATTCAGAAGCTTACTGATTTGAAGGGCAAGAAGGTCGCCCACACCTCGCCGTCTTCCAACTCTGGCAACATGGCACCGCGTGCGCTGTTCCCGGCAGAGGGTGTGACGCCGGAGAAGGATTACACGGTGGTCTACTCTGGCAAACATGACTCGTCGATTCTCGGCGTGATGAAGGGCGACTATGACGCCGCCCCGGTTGCCTCCGACGTGTTTGAGCGCATGGCCAATCGCGGGCAAATCAAAGAGAGCGACTTCCGCGTCGTCTATCGCAGCAAAAAATTTCCCACGTCAAGCTTTGCGTACGCACATGATTTGGAGCCGAAACTGGCCGACAAATTGCTCTCGTGTTTTTACGACTATCGCTTCACCGCAGAGATGGTGAAAGCGTTTGACGGCTCGGATCGTTTCTTTCCGATCAACTACAAAACCACGTGGGAGCCGGTGCGCGCGGTGGCCGCAGCAGGTGGTGAGAGCTTCGGCAAAGCGGCGTACGTGAAAGAGGCCGAGCGTGAGGCGGCGGCTAAGAAAAAGTAGCCGATAAGTTCACGATGAGCGCATTGAGCATCAAGCATCTGGTCAAAGAATACGTGCCCGGCAAGCCGGTGCTTAAAGACATCTCGCTTGACATCGAAGGCCGCGGCATCACGGCCATCATCGGCCCCTCTGGCACCGGCAAATCGACGCTGATTCGCTGCATCAATCGACTGATCAACCCGACCTCGGGCGAGATTTTGTTTGAGGGGCAAGACCTCGCGAAGCTCTCGGGAACGCCGCTGCGTGAAGCACGTCGCCGCATCGGCATGGTGTTTCAGGAATACAACTTGGTTGAACGTCTGACGGTGATGGAGAACGTGCTTTCGGGGCGCTTGGGTTACGTTAACGCGTGGACCGCGTGGCGACGCAAGTTTGCGGAAGCGGATATTCAAAAGGCGTTTGCGTTGTTAACACGCGTGGGGCTCGCCGATTTTGCCAATCGCCGTGCTGACGAACTCTCTGGTGGGCAGCGGCAGCGCGTGGGTATCGCGCGTGCGGTGATGCAGTCGCCGGGGTTGCTGCTGGCGGATGAACCGACCTCGTCACTCGATCCAAAAACCTCCGTTGAAATTATGGAAGTCATGCGCGATCTCGCTGCTGAAAACAGCATTCCGGTGATGATCAACATTCATCAGGTGGAGCTGGGCAAGCGTTTCGCGCAACGCATCATAGGCATGAGCGGTGGTCTGGTGGTGTACGACGGCGCGCCGGATGGTTTGGATGCGGATATTTTGAAGCGGATTTATGGTGGTCAGGATTGGTTAGCGACGTGATTGCACCGGTCTCCCGCGCTGACTTTTTTGCGCCGTCAATCGCCAAGCGCCTCGCTTATGTCGGCGTGCTGGCTTATCTTGTTTACGCCGCCGCGACGCTAGGTTTGTCGGTTGAGCGCATCCAGCAGGGCATTGGTCACGGCGTGCGGTTTCTTGCCGGATTTTTCCCGCCAAATTTCACTCAGACTGACATCCTGCCCGGCTTGCTGGAGTCGTTGCAAATCGCGTTTCTTTCGTCATTATTTGGCACCGCGCTTGCGATCCCGATTGCGGTGTTGGCGGCGCGCAATTTGATGCCGCCGTGGGTGAGCTGGGCGGCGCGGTTGGTGATTATTTTTTGCCGCTCGTTTCATCCGGTGATCGTCGCGATCATTGCGGTCAAGGCCGTGGGTTTCGGTGCGCTAGCGGGCATCATTGCGCTGACCTTTGCCAGCGTAGGCTTCGTCGGCAAGCTACTGTCCGAGGCGATTGAAGAAATTTCTTTGAAGCAGATTGAGGCGATCCGCGCGACCGGCGCGTCGTTCATGAATGTGATCGCGTTTGGCGTGGTGCCGCAGGTGATGAATCGGTTCATCGGTTTCGTTGCCTACGAAACCGACAGCAATCTGCGCAATTCGACGATGGTGGGCGTGGTGGGTGCTGGCGGTATTGGCGGCACGCTGTTCTCGGCGTTTCAGCGCTTTGATTACGATTTCGTGGCGGGCATTATCGTGTGCATCATCGGTCTGGTGATGATCGGTGAGGTGTTGCAGATTTATGTGAAGCGGGTGTTCCGATGAACACGTTGGCAAACTCGGCTACTCATGAAATGCAGACGTGGATTCGCTTCACGCCGGCGCAGCGGCTGTCACGATTCGCTGTGTTTTTTTTGCTGGTCGCTGCTGTGGTCTGGGCGCTCAAAACCATCGAGATCATTCCCGAATTTTTGTACGACGCGCCTGAACAGGTGGTCGACATGGGCCGCCGAATGTGGCCCATCGATTGGGCGCACTTTTGGCCGGTAGTCTGGCCTGCGCTGGTCGAGACGATGCACATCGCTGCGATGGCCACGATTCTGGGCTTGATCATGGGCATTCCGGTCGGGTTTTTAGCGGCAAAAAACGCGACGCCGTTGTGGTGGTTGAACGCGACTGCCAAGTTCATTTTGGTGGCCACACGATCCATCTCGACGTTGATCTGGGCGCTATTTTTCGTTGCGATGTTTGGCCCCGGCCCACTATCGGGCGCTTTGGCGATTGCTTTCCACTCCATCGGCTTCATCGGCAAGATGTTTTCTGAAGGTGTGGAGGAGGCAAACCGTGGTTCGATTGAGGCGCTGCAAGCGGTGGGCGCGACGCGCATGCAGTTGATTTTGATGGGCTACTGGCCGATGGTGCTGCCCACTTTTTGGTCGGTCGCCCTGTTCCGCTGGGACATCAACGTGCGTGAGTCGGTGGTGCTCGGCTTGGTCGGCGCGGGCGGTATCGGCATGGCGCTAAACGCGGCTATTGATCTGATTCAATGGGATCGCGTATCACTCGTTTTGTTCACCATTTTTGTGGTGGTGATTTTGATTGAAACCATCGTCACGCAGATTCGCAAACGCGTGATTTGATGGATGTCATCGTTTACGGAATTCCCAACTGCGACAGCGTTAAAAAGGTTCGCGCATGGCTCGACCAGCATGCAGTGGTGTACACCTTTCACGACTACAAAAAACACGGCGTGCCTGAGTTGCACTTGCGGCGTTGGGTTGCATTGAAAGGCTGGCAAATTGTGCTTAATCGCAAAGGCACCACGTGGCGCGGTTTGGATGAGCTCGTCAAGGCGAGCGTGGTTGATGATGTGTCAGCGATTGCCGTGATGCTGGCCCATTCGAGCACCATCAAGCGGCCTGTGGTTGCAAAGGGTGACTTGGTGGTTGCCGGCGTGGATTTTGCGGCGCTGGCAGCGCTGTAGTTTCACGTGGACTTCAGCACTTGGCCATGCGCATCCACCAACAAATAGGCAACGCCTTGACCTGCTAAAAACGCGACAGCGTCCGGCCCTTTGAGTATCGCAGTGGTTGCCATCGCGCCTGCCGCTACGCACATAGGTGCGACCACGCTGATCGATTGCCAGTGCTGCGCAGGCCAGCCGGTTTTTGGATTGAGGATGTGGCAAAAACGCTGCTCGTTATCCATAAAAAAGCGCTCGTAATCACCGCTGGTGGCAAGCGCGCCTGAGCTAATGGGGATGCTCGCGATCACTGCGTCATCTTGCCGTGCGGCGCGTGGATGGCGAATGCCCATCGACCACGGCGAGCCATCAGCCTGCGGCCCGACCACGCGAATATCGCCACCGAGATTTACGAGCCCGTGTTGCGCGCCTTCGTTTGCCAGCAGCATTGCCGCGCGATCTGCCGCGTATTCTTTGCCGAATCCACCGAAATCTAGCTCCATTTCGGGCAGCGCAAGTTGCGCCGTTTGCTCGTTCCATTGCACATGCTGCCAGCCGATGTGCGGCAGCACGTCGGCCAATTGTTGCGCGCTCGGTTTGCGCCCCGTTTTGAAGTCCCACACCTGACGCAACACGCCGGAAGTGGCATCGAACAAGCCGTCGCTCAGCGCAAACAGTTGTGTGGCAAAGGCAAGTAATTGCGCGGTTTCAGCGTCGATGCTGATCGCCTCACCGGAGCCCGCAGCGGCATTGATTCGCGACACCACACTGTCCGCCCGGTAGCGCGAATACTTGGTCTCGATGCGTCGTACTTCGGCGATTGCCAGCGCCGCCAGCGCCTGCGCACGTTGCGCCGAAATGCCCGCCAGACGCACCTCGCAGTCGCTCGCCATGGCGACAAATTGAACGCGGTGGTCGAGCGGCAACGCGTTACAGCGGCACGCAGAACTTCACGCCCTCGCCGTCCCATCCAAGCGCGACGAATGCGTTGTAAATCGCCGGGTCGGTGGTGAAGCGGTGGTTGGGGTTGTCGGGGAATCGCGCCTGTCCGCGAAAGATGCGAAACACTGGTGCCAAGCCCGCGGCGCATGAGCCGCCGACGCCCTCGACTACCGGCGCAAAGGCGTGCGCATCAACGCCTTCGTTGTACGGCAGGCGCGGGGTCTGGCCGTTGGTGGGGTTCAAGCTCGCGAGCGCGTCTTTTTCGCCCTGCACCAGTGTGTAGAAATGCGAGCCGCGCGAGTTGTTCACCGCGACCCGATCAAAGTAATAACGGTTGATGCCGCTCGATCCGGGCTGACTATCGGTGTACGCCTTGAACGATTTGCCGGTGCGCTGCCATGCGGCGAGCGTGTCGAGCAATGCAATGTCGGCAGCGCGCGAGGTGATGAAGTAGTAATCAAGCGCGGCAAAGTAGTACTCGACCAGTGTGGTGGTGGTGGCGCCCGCGCCCGCGACGCCAGTGCCCGCGAGCGACACCGTGCTGGTGCTGACCGTGGCGTTGTGAGTGACGGTGAGCGTGGCCGAGCGCACGCCGCTGGCCGCGGGCGTGAAGGTGAGATTTAGTGTGCAGTTGGCGGACACGGCGAGTGTGCTGGAAGGCGTGCAGCTGCCGCCTACGCGCGCGAACTCGGCATTGCTCAGGGTGATGGCCGAGAGTTGCAGCGGTGCTGCTCCGGTGTTGCTTAGCGTGATGGTTTGCGCGCTGCTGGTGGTGCCGGTGTTGACCGAGCCAAAGCCTAGCGTGGTGCTTGACAGCGTCGCCACCGGCGCAGTGTTGGTGGCGCTCGGGTTGGCAATGTAGGCAGCCAAATCCGCGAGCTGCGAGGTGCTCAATGTGCCGCGTAAAAACCCCATGGTCGACACGCCACCATTGATTGCATTCGAAATGGCGGTGGGATTGTTCGCGCCGTTGCGGATGCTACTTTGATTGGTGCTGGGATCATTGCTGTGGCACTGCGCGTTGCCGCAACTCAAACGGCCACTCACCTGCGGCGTGATGTAGAGCGTTCGGCCGTTGGCTACGCTTTGCGCGCTGGCAGTGTAGGGAAAGGTGCTGACCGCGGTGAGCGTAAGCGCTGTCATCAGGGCCGCGAAAAACGTGGGCTGCGGGGTGCGTGAAGTCATGCGAAAAACCTTTACTACCTGAGGCGATTGTGTTGCTTGGCTGACAGAGAAACGTTAACGTCAATTGATACGTTCATCCCCATTTTGCCTGATGTTTCGTGTTACAAAACGTAACTTGCGGTGACCATCAGCGTGCGCGCGCCGCCGCGCCGCCGTAGCAAGTTACGCGGCCAACCGAGCTTCAATCTTTGCTTTGGTTGCCGGTAATTCAGGCGGCAAATGGTGCGCAAGTTGCGTGAAAAGGGCGTCGTGCAGTTGCATCTCGACCGTCCACGCATCACGGTCCATGTGGGTGACGCTTTGGTATTGCGTCTCCGAGAAATCGCTGCCGCTCCAGTTCAAATCGGCGTAGCTAGGGGTCGTACCAAACGCATGTTCAACGCCCGTGTTCGCGCCGTCAACACGTTCCAGCATCCACGACAACACGCGCATGTTGTCGCCGAAACCAGGCCACACGAATTTGCCGTTGCCGTCTTTGCGAAACCAGTTGACGGTGAAGATTTTGGGCAGCTTTGCGCCCGAATCAGCGAGCTGTTTGCCGAGGTTCAACCAGTGCGCAAAATAGTCGCTCATGTTGTAGCCCGCAAACGCGATCATCGCGAATGGATCGCGGCGGACCACGCCCACTTGACCGACGATCGCGGCGGTGGTCTCGGAGCCGAGTGTGGCGGCCATGTACACGCCCTCCACCCAGTCGCGCGCTTCGGTGACCAGCGGCACGGTGGTGCTGCGGCGACCGCCGAACACAAACGCGTCAATCGGCACGCCTGCGGGGTTGTCCCAATCAGGGTCGAGTGCAGGATTGTTGGTGGCGGGCACGGTGAAACGTGAATTCGGATGCGCGGCTTTGGCACCGGTGGCTTTCGCAATCGCGGGTGTCCAATCGTTGCCTCGCCAGTCGATCAAATGCGCGGGCGGCGCGTCGGTGAGGCCCTCCCACCACACGTCGCCATCGTCGGTCAGTGCGACGTTGGTGAAGATGGTGTCGCGCGCAATTGAGGTGAGGCAATTGAGATTGGATTTTTCGTTGGTGCCGGGCGCGACGCCGAAGTAACCGGCCTCGGGGTTGATCGCGTACAGGCGACCATCCTTGCCCGGTTTGATCCAAGCGATGTCGTCGCCGATGGTGGTGACCTTCCAGCCCTCGAAGCCCTTGGGCGGAATCAGCATCGCGAAGTTGGTTTTGCCGCACGCTGACGGAAAGGCCGCCGCCACGTGATATTTTTTGCCTTGCGGATTGGTGACGCCGAGGATCAGCATGTGTTCGGCCAACCAACCGTCACGTTTTCCCATGTTCGACGCGATGCGCAGTGCGAAGCACTTTTTACCCAGCAGCGCGTTGCCGCCGTAGCCGGAACCGTAGCTCCAGATTTCGCGCGTCTCGGGATAGTGAACGATGTATTTGGTTTTATTGCACGGCCACGTGACGTCTTGTTTGCCCAGTGATAGCGGAGCGCCGACGGTGTGCACACAAGGCACAAAATCGCCCGATTCGCCGAGCACATCAATGGCACCGCGGCCCATGCGCGTCATGATTTTCATGTTCACGGCGACGTACGCCGAGTCGCTTAACTCAACGCCAATATGCGCAATCTCGGAACCCAACGGGCCCATTGAAAACGGCACCACATACATGGTGCGACCACGCATCGCGCCAGTAAACAACGGTTGCAAGGTGGCGCGCATTTCGGCCGGGGCCATCCAGTTATTGGTCGGGCCAGCGTCTTCTTTTTTGTCGCAGCAAATGAAAGTGCGGTCTTCCACGCGGGCAACGTCTGACGGGTCGCTGCACGCGAGATACGAATTGGGGCGCTTGGCCTCGTTTAATTTTTTGAACACGCCGGCCTTCACCAAGTCGGCGCATTGCTGGTGGTACTGCGCCTCCGAGCCGTCGCACCAACTGATGTGTGCGGGCTGCATTAGCGCGGCCATTTCACGAACCCAGGCAAGCAGCGGAATGTTGCGAACGTAGGTGGGGGCGAGGACGGAGGCTTGTAGTGTGGCGAGCGTTTCTGGCTGGTTCATGAGCAAATGGCGATGGCGAAAATGGGCGGCTGGCGTTGCTGGAGTTGCGATCAGCGCAAACGATGCGGAGTGGCCACAAATGGCCGGCCGGGTGAGCCGCGAGATTTGTGCCGGTGCCGGGCTGGTTGAGCGCAGTGACACCACGCCCAATTTTAGGCGAAGGCTACGGACGGCTACATGAAAGACTTATGCGCTTTCGGCATGGGCGGATGCAATTCACTGATTGCCCGTTAAAGCGCCATAGTGAAAGTAATAACTTTAGGCTGAACGCTTTGTTTTGCTTGGGCTAGCAGGCTATTACATACCAAGTCAACTTATCGCTAAATGCAGCGTTAGCCCCAGCCTAATAGACGTTCTAGCCAAAAGTTGTTACGCGTTGCGCTGACTTAAAAGCCTAAAAACCGAGCCGCTTGTAGTTTTCTGTAGTCCGTTGTTCAAGCCAAACAAAACCCGCTGTTTGCCCGATTACAGGGCGTCGCAGCGGGTTTTGCGAGAACGGCTGTGCGTGCGGTAGCGAAACTACAGTTTGCCTTTGAATTCAGGCGGACAGGTGCCCTCGGGCAGCGCCATCACCCAATCAACCAATTTGGTTAGATCGGCGTCGGCGACGGCGGGGTGGCCGGGCATCGGGATCGGGCCCCAATTGCCCGCAACGCCTGCTTTAACGTGCTTGGCGAGCGTGGCTTTGTTGGCGGCGAGTTTGGTTGCGTCTTTGTTGGCATAGCAGGCGGCCACCGCGTTGTACGCCGGGCCGAGCACTTTTTTATCAACCTGATGACAGGCGGTGCAGCCTTTGCTTGCGGCGAGCGCGAGGTCGGCGTGGGCGATGTTGACGAAGGCCAGCGGGGTGACGGCTGCGGCAACGATTAACGCTATCTTTTTCATGGGCGAGTCCTGGAAATTTGTGGGCGAGAGTCTAGCGGAACTGCGGATTGCAACCCGCATGCCAATGCGTCTAAGCGGCTAAGCGGCACGCAACCCATAACGCTCGGTGCGCAAAATCGTTGTCCGCAATCGCTAATCGCTGCTGCGGGCAATGTCCCGCCGTTGTCCTACGGGCCGCGTGGGCACGGTCGCCGACAATCAATTTGCTGGGCTAGCGTGAACGCCACGATGAAACCAAATCTCTCGTGAACGGCCCTACGAACGTGCGGCGCCAAAGCGTCGACCTAAAATTTAGCTCGCCGACTGTATGACCTCTGCGCCGACCCGATGATCCAGAAATGCGCGGCATTGTCCCGTTTCTACTCACTCATTCATGCGCGCTGTGTTGCGTCGGCGTTGATGCTTGCCTGCGCGATGTGCGCCAGCTCGGTGGTCGCGGCTGCTGACGCCTATTCCGTCAAGTTTGAAGGGCCCAGCGCGCTGTGTGCGCTTGCCGAACAACATTCCGAGCTCGCGCGATTTCAGTCGCAAGCGGATGTGTCGGCGAGCGAGCTGACGCGGCTGATTGCCGAAGCTCCCGCGCAGTTGGGCAAGCTGTTTGCCACTGAGGGCTACTTCAATCCGGTGATTCGCGTAGAGCGAGCAGCGTCCGTGCTCGGTGCCGTGCCGCAACTGCGCGTCATCATCGACGCGGGGCCGCAGGCGCGCATTGATGCCGTTGAGCTGAACCCGACGGGCGCGATCCTGCACGTGGTGGATAAAGCGAGCGGCAATCGTATCGAGCGCATTGCACAACAGTGGTCGCTATCGAAGGGCGCGCCGTTTAAGCAGGCCAGTTGGAGCGCTGCAAAGAACACGCTGTTGACCTCGCTGTGGGTGGATCGCTATCCGGCGGCGCGGCTGCTGAATAGTCAGGCCACCATTGATGCCGATGCCAATCTCGCGCGGCTGCAGGTGGATTACGACAGCGGCCCGCTGTTTTTGTATGGCGAAACGCAGATCAGTGGGCTGGCGAAACTGCCGCGCTCGGTGGTCAATAATTTATCGAGTCTGCGGCCCGGTCAGCCGTATGTGCAAAAGCAAATGCTCGACTTTCAGGATCGGCTGCTCGGTAGTGGATTGTTTGATTCAGCGACGGTTCAAATCGAGCCCGATCCGGCGCTGGCCGAGGCGGTGCCGGTGCAAATCAGGCTCCGTGAGCGGGCCATGCAAACGCTGGTGGTGGGCTTGGGCTACAGCACGTTGTCCGGTCCGCGCGCAACCATCGAGCACAGCTTGCTGCGCGTGTTTGACTTTGACTGGCAGGTGAAAACCACTGCCAAACTCGGGCGCGATGACCGCAGTTTTGCCACCGAATTTTTGTCCTATCCGCTGCCGAATTTTTACCGCAATTTATTCGCCGCGAGCATTTCGCGGCTAGAGGCCGGCGGGTTGGTGATCAATCAGCAGCAGCTGCGCGTGGGCCGTCGCTATGACGCGGATCGCATCACACGGCTCTACTATTTGGCAGCCATTGCCGACACGACCGACAGCATCGAACCGCTCAGTGGCAATGCGCTTTTATACAACTACGAGTGGCGTTATTTGAGCGTCGACAGCCCGCTTTTTCCGACGCGCGGCTACGCGGTGACCGCGCAGGCTGGTGGCGGCGTGCGCTTTGGCGAGACCAACCGTGGGCAACCATTTTTGCGCGCGACCGGCCGTTTCAACCTGTATCAGCCGCTTGGTGGGCTGTGGCTATCGCAGTTGCGCTTTGAGGCGGGGCAAGTGATCGCGAACAAGCCGGAAGGCATGCCGCAGACGCTTTTGTTTCGCGCCGGTGGCGTTGAGTCAGTGCGTGGCTACAGTCGCCAAAGTCTCGGCATTGACGGGCCGGGCTATGCCGCGGGCGGACGTTTTTTGATGACTGGCAGCGCTGAAGTCGCGCGCGAAATATTCCCCACTTGGTACGGCGCGGTGTTTGTTGATGCGGGCGATGCGTCACGGCAGTTAAGCGACTGGAGCGCGAAGTTCGGCTACGGCGTAGGCGTGCGCTGGCGCAGTCCGGTGGGCCCGCTGAAGGCCGATATTTCGTATGGTCAGCAGGTGAAAAAATTCCGGCTCGATGTGTCGGTCGGAGTGACGTTTTGAGTGTGGCGGTGCCCGTTGCGGTACGCAAAAAACGCTGGTTGTTATGGAGCTCGCTCACAGTTGCTGCGTTGATCGTCGCGCTTATTGTGCTTGTGATCGGCGGCGCGTTTTGGTTGCTGCGCAGCCTGAACGGTCAACAGCAGTTGCTGTCATGGTTGCCGGGGCTCAGCTCGGACGCAGTGCAGGTGATTGAGCCGTCAGGTGATCTGCGCACTAACTTCAGCGCGAAGCAGGTGCGCATTCAGCTCAACAACGCCGACATAGTGATTGACGGCCTGCGCTACGAGCTGCGTGATTACGCGCTGCGCCCCGCGTTGTTTCATTTCACCACGGTGGTTGCCGATGCGGTGACGGTGACCACGCGACCCACCGACGAACCTGCGATCGTGCCAGAAAACTTGAAGTTGCCGTTAGTGCTGCGCGTTGATGCGCTTGACGTTGGCAAGCTGGTGGTGCGACCGGAAAATCTCGCTGCGGAGAAAGCGGGCACGGTCGTTGAAAGCATTCGTGGACAGCTCGCGTTGGAGAACGACAAGCACACCATCAAAGTCACCACTGCGACGTTGGATGCGCTGCAAATTTGCGGCAATGTTGAGGTGGGCGTGGCCGCGCCGATGCCGCTTCGGGGGCAGATCGACGCGCGAGAGGCCGCCGTTCTGCTCCCTCTCGCCGGGGGAGAGGGTCGGGGCCAGGCAGCGGGACTGCAATGGTCGGCGAACGCAAAATTGGGCGGTGCGTTGAACGAGATCAAGCTGAACGGAGCCGTTGTTGCGGCCGATCAAACCTTAACCGCGCAAGCCACTATTCGCCCGTTTGCAAGCGTGCCTGTGACCACACTGAACGCTGCTTTTGATCGCTTCGACTTGCGCAAGTTGAAAGCCTCAATGCCGCAAACCGCGCTCACCGGCAAGGCCATCATCGCGCTCGATAAAGCGCCGCTGCAAGTAGAAATCAGCGCGGTCAACTCACTGCCCGGCAGCATCGACGGCGGGCGCTTGCCGGTGGCCGAATTGACCGTGCGCGCCAACGGCGTGGTGAATCAACCGAAGCAGTGGACGATCAACGCATTCAACGCGCGTTTGCAAGGGCGGGCAGCGGCAGGCACGATCACTGGCAGCGGCGCGTGGCAGGACGGGCCATGGGCGATCACGTTCGATGCGCGTGGCGTGCGTGTGCAGGAATTGCAAACCACATTGCCCGCGCTGGAGCTTAATGTTGATGTCCGCGCTGAGGGCCGAGGCATTGATTTCGCAAAGCAACCTATCGCGCTGAAGGCCCGTTTGAACGGCACAGCATTGGGCGATGTTCGCTCTATGCCGGTCGCGTTGCGTAAAGGTTTTGTCGGCGAACTTGATGCGCAATTACTTACCGAAAAAATTGATCTGAAACAGCTGAAACTGAACATCGGTGACGCGCAATTGAGCGCGACCGGCAGAGCACAATTGCAAGGCAAGGCCGACAGCAAACTGTGGCAGATTGACAGTGACGCACGATGGTCGCGGGTCAATCCGTTCTTGTGGTCAACTGCGCCGTCAACGCAAAGCGCGCAACTCAACGGCTCGCTGAAAGCAATCACTACGCTGCCAGCCAACGCGTTGCAGAAAGTGCAAACGCTCAACGTACAGGCGTTGTTGGTGGACAGTCGTTGGGCCGGTCAAACGCTCACCGGCAAGTTCGATGCGCGTTTGCTTGAAGCGTTCACTGGCGAGGGCAACCCGCCGCGTGTAGAGAGCAACGGACAAGCGCAACTCGGCGCTAACAACGTCAACTGGACGGGACGCATTGGGGCCACAAACGACGCGTTGCAGTGGAGGCTTGATGCGCCTGCGCTAAACGATTTGTTAGCCACCGCCAAGGTAGAAAGTGCTGCTCTGCAAGGGCGTTTGACGGCCGACGGGCAAGTGACGGGTGGCTGGAAAACGCCAGCGATCAAAGCGAATTTTGAGGGCGTTGACATCGTAGCGTCCGGCACCGCCGTAACGCTCGTAAAGGGCGCTATTCAGGCTGCTTTGCAGCCCGACGCGCCGCTCGTGTTCGACGTTACGGCGCAGCGCGCGCGACCGTATCGCGCCGCTGCGGTTGCTGCTGGTGAAGCGCCACCGCCCGAGGTTGACGTGACGCTGCAGGGTCGCGGCACGCTTGCCAACCATCGCATCACCACGCAGGCGACGCTGCGCCAGAAAGCGCGCAAGTTCGTGTTGGATAGTGCGTTGATCGGTACAGTTGTTTTTGATCGAACAGGCGCGCCGAACGGTTGGCAAGCGACGGTGCAGCCATTGAAAGTCGATGAAGATGTTTCAACGACAGTCGCGGCGTCGGGCAAACAAAACTGGGTCACGGTTTCAACTCTTGAGTTGCGCTGGCAACGTGGCGGCGATGGGCAGGCGCAAACGATCAGCATGGCACCGGGCAGCGCCACGCTGGCGGGCGTCACCCTCGCATGGGATCGCGCGCGCTACGCGAAATCGTTGGCTGACATCGGCTCGTCACAGCTCGATTTTGCAGGTCGCATTGAATCGTTTTCATTAGCCGAACTGGCGCGACGATTAGGCGATGACAACCTGAGTGGAGACCTGCAAATGCAGGGGCAATTCAAGGTGGGTGGCGCTTCGGGCGCGCCTGCGTTTGCGGCGCAGATTGAGCTTGCCCGCGTGAGCGGCGACCTGCGGGCGGGGGATGCGGAGGGCGCGCTGCCGCTGGGTCTGCGTGAGCTATCGTTCAACTTCAAGGCCGACGCAAATTTATGGCAAATTGCGTTCGTCGGCGACGGCCAGCGGCTGGGTCGCGCGGAGGCCAATGCGAGCGTTCGCACGGCGGAAACGGGTGGCGTGCCGAGCGCGGCATCCGCGTTGACTGGCAACGTGCAGGCGCGAATGGATGACCTGTCGGTGTGGAACAGCGTGTTGCCGACCGGTTGGCGCGTGGCTGGCGGCGTTAATGGCAGCGCGAGTCTCGGCGGCACGCTCGGCGCGCCCACGGCAAGCGGTGCGCTGACCCTCGCCAACGCCAGTTTGCGCAATGCGCTCGAAGGTGTCGACATCACGCGCGGGCTGGGCCGCGTGGCGTTTGATGGCAACATCTTGCGCTTGGAAAACGTCAGCGCACAGGCTGGGACGGGTAGCGTTCGCGTCAATGGTCAGGGGCCGGTTGATGGAAAAACGCCGTTTTTGATGAACGCTGTTTTCGAGCAATTTGCGGTGCTGACGCGTTTGGATCGGCGTGTTGAAATCAGCGGCCAAAGCAGCGTGTCGCTAGCGGCAAAACAGGTGTTGATCAACGGCAAGTTGACGGTGGATCGTGGCCTGATCGACATTACACAGCTGGGTGCGCCAACGCTGTCGGACGACGTGGTGGTGCTGCGTAAAAGTGACTCGCCGCGTGCTGCTTCAGCGAACACGGCACCCAAAGTGGTGATGAATCTGGTGGTTGATTTGGGCACGGACTTGCGCCTGAAAGGTCGTGGCATTGAGACGCGATTGGCGGGCGACTTGACGCTCACCACGCCGTCCGGCGCATTGACTGCGGTGGGGAATATTCGTGCTGAGGGTGGCCGCTACGAAGCGTATGGCCAGATGCTCGACGTTGAGCGCGGCGTGGTGCGTTTTGTCGGGCCGCTGAACAATCCGATTCTCGATATCCTGGCGCTGCGTCCTAATCGTTCCGGTGATGATCGCGTTGGCGTGTCGATCACCGGCACGGCAATGCAGCCGCGCATCAAGCTGTACGCGGTGCCCGAGCGCAGTGACACTGACAAGCTGGCGATGTTGGTGCTGGGCCGCAATTTTGACGAACTGGGGCGCGACGAAACCGCGCTAATTCAAACCGCAGCGCTTGCGTTATTGTCAGGCGAACGTGGCGGCAGTTTCAGCAGCAAGCTTGGCCTCGACACGCTGTCCGTTCGGCAAGCCAACAGCGGCAGCAGCACCACCAAAGATGTGGTGATTACTGTTGGCAAGCAGATTTCTGACAAGGTGTACGTGGGCTACGAGCAGGGCCTCGCTGGCGCGGCCGGCACGGTGCAATTGGTGTACCGGCTGTCGCAACGCGTGACGCTGCGCGCCCAAGCAGGAAAAGAAGATTCCAGTCTGGACGCGATTCTGACTTTTCGGTGGCGGTAAGCTGCCTTCTCGCGCAGCACAAGTGAGTAGAGTGGCGTCCTGCGGTGATTTGCCGCACGGTCAGCGTAAGTGGAAATAGTCGTGAATATGTGATGTTTAAGAGCCTATACTGATTACTTAATTGAATCAGAATCAAGGTGAAATCCATGTCAATCGAAGCATCAAACGCAACTAAGTGCCCCTTCCCGCATGCCATGCTTAAGCCGACGGTAGCTGGCGGTCGAAACAACGCGGACTGGTGGCCGAATCAACTGAACCTGAAGCTATTGCAGCAGCATTCTGAGCTCTCAAACCCGATGGGCAAGGCGTTCAATTACGCCGAAGAATTTAAGAGCCTTGACTTGCACGCCGTGGTTAAAGACCTGCACGCGCTGATGACCGATTCGCAGGACTGGTGGCCTGCGGATTACGGCCACTACGGCCCATTTTTTGTTCGCATGGCGTGGCATAGCGCGGGCACCTATCGCATCGGCGACGGTCGCGGTGGCGCGGGTTTTGGAACGCAGCGATTCGCGCCACTCAACAGCTGGCCGGACAACGTGAATCTGGACAAGGCACGCCGCCTGCTGTGGCCGATCAAGCAGAGGTACGGTCGCAAAATTTCCTGGGCCGACCTGATGGTGTTGACCGGGAACGTTGCTTTGGAATCCATGGGACTCAAAATGGTCGGCTTCGCGGGCGGACGCGAAGACGTGTGGGAGCCAGGCGAAGAGATTTACTGGGGCCCCGAGGCCACATGGCTCGGCAACGAGCGCTACACCGGTGACCGCGAACTCGAACAGCCACTTGGGGCCGTTCAAATGGGCTTGATCTATGTCAATCCGCAAGGGCCGGACGGCAACCCTGACCCGGTTGCTGCGGCGCGCGACATTCGCGAAACCTTCGCCCGAATGGCGATGAACGACTATGAAACGGTTGCGCTGTGCGCGGGTGGACACACCTTCGGCAAAACTCACGGCGCAGATTCTGAAGAGCACAAGGGCACGGATCCCGAGGGAGCTGAAATCACCGAGCAAGGCTTCGGCTGGACCAGCGGTTTTGGCACGGGAAAAGGCGTCGACACCATCAGCAGCGGGCTGGAAGGCGCATGGACGCCCACACCGATCACGTGGGACAACAGCTACTTCGACACCCTGTTCGGGTACGAATGGGAGCAGACCTTGAGCCCTGCCGGCGCTCATCAGTGGAAGCCGAAAGATGGCGCTGGTGCGGGCACGGTGCCGGATGCGCATGATCCGTCAAAACGGCATGCGCCCTTTATGGCTACCACCGACATCTCGCTGCGGGCGGATCCGGCGTATGAGAAGATTTCTCAGCACTTTCACCAAAACCCGCAAGAGTTCGCGGAGGCGTATGCAGCGGCTTGGTACAAGCTGACCCATCGCGACATGGGGCCGATCACGCGCTACTTGGGCCCGTTGGTGCCGAAGGGTCAATTGATCTGGCAAGACCCGATTCCTTCAGTCGATCATGAGTTGGTCAGTGCGCAGGAAATCAGCGCATTGAAGGCCAAGGTTTTGGCGTCTGGTTTGTCGATTTCGCAACTCGTTACAACGGCGTGGGCGTCGGCGGCAACCTTCCGTGGCAGCGACAAGCGCGGTGGGGCCAACGGGGCACGTATTCGTCTGGAACCCCAAAAGGATTGGGAAGCTAACCAGCCCGCTCAACTGGCGTTAATCCTGCAAACGCTGGACGGCATCCAGAAGGCCTTTAACGGCGCACAGACGGGCAACAAGAAAATCTCGCTGGCTGACTTGATCGTGCTCGGTGGTTGCGCTGCGGTTGAAGCAGCGGCGAAGAAGGCGGGCCACGACGTGATGGTTCCGTTCACGCCGGGGCGCATGGATGCGTCGCAAGAGCAGACCGATGTGCACTCGTTTGCCCCGCTGGAGCCGTCCGCCGACGGCTTCCGTAATTTCATCAAGCCGGGGCATTCCACGCCAGCCGCTGAGCTGCTGATTGATCGTGCCAATCTGATGAAGCTGACCGCGCCCGAGATGACGGTGTTGCTCGGCGGCATGCGCGCGCTGAACGCCAATGTGGGCCAAACTCAGCATGGTGTTTTCACCAAGCGTCCTGAAACATTGAGCAATGATTTCTTCGTCAATCTGCTCGACATGAGTACCAAGTGGCAGAAGGCGGCGACGATGGAGGGCGTGCTGGAAGGGCGTGATCGAGTGTCGAATGAGGTCAAGTGGACGGCAACGGTTGTCGATCTGGTGTTTGGTTCAAACTCGCAGCTCCGCGCCATCGCGGAGGTGTATGCATGCAGCGACGCGCAGGTAGTGTTTGTGCATGACTTCGTGGCGGCCTGGAACAAGGTGATGAATTTAGATCGCTACGACCTGGCGTGATCTTGGACGGGTGATCGTAGTCGTGGCGACTCAGTGTTCACACAAGTTCAAATGAAATCGGGCAACAAAAAATAAGCCGCGGCAGCGCGTGCACACACGCCCGGGGGTGTTGGCAGAGTAAACGGAGGGTCATGTCACACCTGCGTTGGTCTCGCCACACGGTTAGCGTCGTTTTGTGCAACGCTCGATGCGGATGCGTGGATCGGGCCCCGCAGCAACCGTTAAATTGCAAATGACCGTACTTCATGCAAGATACATTGTCATATATAGCTATCGCCAAATATAATTACACGATAAACTGACGCCATCGAAAGTGATGAGGCGTGTGGACATGGCCTACAGCGAGGACTTACGCAAGCGGGTC
>JAYSRA010000125.1:0-3060 GCA_043721275.1 Burkholderiales bacterium | reverse complement strand
TCGTCGTCTCGCCTAAGCCCGCTTGCTGAAAGGCGAGCACGCGTTTTTCTGCTTCGGCTTTGCTGCGTAAATAGGCACTCGGTGCATCCGCCGTGGCGACGAGTGCGCTCATATGCAACACGCGCTTCACGCCCGCCGCGCGGCAGGCGTCGAGCACTTTCTGCGTGAGTTGAACGTGGGCGGTGTCGAACGATTGTTTGCGGGTTTCGTGCAATATGCCGACAAGGTTGATTACTGCATCCATGCCGGCAAATTGCTGCGCTAACTCAAGGGGATCGTAAACGTTTGCCTGAATGACTTCGGCGGAAGGCAGGACCAGCAAATGCTTCGCCCGTTCGCGATCACGCGTCAATATGCGAACATCGTAGCCGCGTTCCACTAATTGATGGGCGATGTGACGGCCGACAAAGCCGGTGCCGCCGATCATGCAAATACGTTTCATTGTCATGGCGTTGATAATAGTGAAAATTAAATTGTTGAGCCTGGGATAAGTTGCGTCGCGCCTCATCCCTACCCTCTCCCTCTGGGCTGAGGATTACCCACAAAAATGACTGGACACAACGTTCCATCTATTGTACTGTGCGGTCATGGTCAGCATGGGCGGGCGTTTATTTTCGCAGGACCTCTTGGATCGCGTGACTGGGCTCGTGCGGGCCGAACCCGGGATCTCGCGGCGCCAACTGTCGTTGCGGGTGTGCGAATGGATGAATTGGCG
The DNA here is from genome assembly GCA_043721275.1 of Burkholderiales bacterium. Classification (GTDB taxonomy): domain Bacteria; phylum Pseudomonadota; class Gammaproteobacteria; order Burkholderiales; family Casimicrobiaceae; genus Casimicrobium. The sequence goes on along the minus strand of JAYSRA010000125.1, from coordinate 2,345 downwards.
CAACGCGGCGGGGCGGGTACAGGAGATGAGTTGCCGCAAGGCGTTGCTGGCATTGCAGCGGCGCGGGCTGATCGAGTTGCCCGCGCTCAAGCAGCGTTACGCGTTCCAGGAGGCGAGAATGCCGGTAGCGTGCCCGCCGGTGGCGCACGTCTCTTGCACGCTGGCCGAGTTGGGCGAGGTGGTGCTGATGCGCGTCACCTCCAATGAGTTGTCGCGAGTGTGGCGCGGCTTGCTCGATACGCACCACTACTTGAAGAGCGGACCGCTGTGTGGAGCGCAACTGCGCTACTTGGTGCAAAGCGAACGGTATGGCTGGCTCGGGGGACTGAGCTACAGCGCCTGCGCTTGGCGGGTAGCATGCCGGGATGAGTGGATCGGCTGGTCCGATGAGGCGCGCGAGCACAACCATCCTTCGGTGGTGAACAACAGCCGCTTTCTGATCGCCCCCACGGTGCGGGTGAAATGCTTGGCCTCGTGGGTGTTGGCGCGGGCGCAGGCGCGCTTGGCCGATGACTGGGAGGCGGTGTACCGGTATCGTCCGCTGCTGCTGGAGACGTATGTAGAGCGGGGCCGCTTCGCGGGCACGTGTTACCGTGCGGCGAACTGGCGGTATGTGGGCAACACGCGTGGGCGCGGGCGCCAAGGCCATGGGGCCAGCATCAAGGACGTGTACGTGCTGCCAGTGTCGCGGGATTGGCAAGCGCGCTTGTGCCGCGAAGCTAACGGTCAAGCACGCACGCGCTCGCCGCGCCTCAGCCGTGCGCCACGCGATTGGATCGAAGCCGAACTCGGAGGAGCGAACATGGGTGATGCGCGATTGACGGCACGCTTGCTGGAGATGACCGGAATGTTCTACGCCAAGCCCACGGCGAACATTCCGCAAGCCTGCGGTTCGGCGAAGGCGGCCAAAGCCGCGTACCGCTTTCTGGACAATGAGAAGATCAAGTGGCAAGCGATTCTCGAGCCGCACTATGCCGCCACCGCAGCGCGGGTGCAGGAGCACCCCCTGGTGCTGGTGGCGCAAGACACCACCACGCTTAACTACAGCAGCCATCCCCATACCCAAGGCCTGGGTCCGATCGGCACCCAAAGCGAGGCGGTGCGTGGCTTGATGGTGCACGACACCCTGGCCTTCACCGCGCAGGGCGTCCCCTTGGGGCTGCTGGACTTGCAGTGCCGGGCGCGCGAGGGCATCGGCTCGCGCGCTGAGCGCCACAGCAAGCCCATCGAGGACAAGGAAAGCTTCAAATGGATCCAGAGCTATCAAGCGGTGTCGGCCGTGCAGCGGCGCGCGCCCAACACCCAGATGGTGGTGATGGCCGACCGCGAAGCCGACATTCACGAGGTGTTCGCCGCCCAGGCCAACACCCCTCACGGTGCGCAGTTGTTGATTCGCGCCGAGCGTTCGCGTAACCGCCAAGTCGTGGGCGAGGCGATGAGCCAGGCTTCGCTGTGGCAGAGGCTGACCCAACAACCCGTGCTGGGCAGCCGCGAGATTCTGATTCCGCCGAGCGAGAAACGCGCGGCACGTCAAGCCACCTTGGAAGTGCGTAGCGCGCCGGTGCGCTTGAAGCCGCCGCGGCGCAGCCCCGAGCTTGCGCCGGTGGACGTGTGGGCGGTGTTGGCGCAAGAGGTCAACCCGCCGCTTAAGGTCGAAGCCCTGGAATGGATGTTGCTCACCAGCGTCCCGGTCACGTGCAAGGAGGACGCCTTCGAGCGCCTGAATTGGTATGCGCGCCGCTGGGGCATCGAGGTCTATCACCGTATCCTCAAGAGCGGTTGCCGGAGCGAGGCGCGGCAGTTGGAACAAGCGCATCGCTTGCTCAACTGCCTGGCGATCGATCTCATCGTGGCGTGGCGTATTTATCATCTGACCGCGCTCGGCGAGCACACCCCGGCGGTGCCTTGTACGATCTATTTCACCGATTCGGAATGGAAAGCCCTGTGTACCTTCGTCAGCCAGACCAAGACGCCGCCTGCGTTGCCCCCGAGTTTGAATGAAGCCGTGCGTTTGCTCGGTCAACTGGGCGGGCACCTCGGACGAACCGGCGACGGTCATCCCGGCACGGAGGTCCTCTGGCGCGGGATGACACGCTTGGCCGATATCGGACTTGCCTACGAACTCTACCATTAGCGACTCAACCCTTTAAAAAACACGAAACGACCGACATGCAATTCCACCCCGAATACACTACCATCCCTTGTGCTCCGAAAAGATGTGGGTAAAGATCAGCCTTCAAAGGGAGGGTTTATCGCAACGTTTACATCATCCCCAATTGTCTCGGCAACCACAACGACAGCGGTGGCCAGTAAGTGACGACAACCAAGAACACCAGCATCGTCAA
>JAYSRA010000124.1:0-23869 GCA_043721275.1 Burkholderiales bacterium | reverse complement strand
GACCGGCAAACCCGCACCACGTCGGCGCCGTAGGCTTCCAGCTTTTTGGCCCCGATGCCGCTGATGCCATCCAGATCGCCGAGGCTTTGCGGCGCCCGCTCGGCGATGGCGCGCAGCGTCGCGTCATGAAAAATCACAAACGCCGGAAGGTTGTGTTCGCGCGCCACTTCGGCGCGCCAGGCTTTCAGGCTGGCCAGCCGTTCCAGTGCGCCCGCATTCAGTGCGGCTTCGGCCAGGCCTTTGACCGATGTTTTGGTGACGCGCTTGCGGCGGTCACCTTTGGCCGCAGCGGTTTGCTCGCGCAGCATCACGCCGACTTCGCCCTTGAGCACCTGGCGCGCGTCGGGCAAGAGCTTCAAGGTGCTGAAGGCCTCGGCATCAACCCAGACCATGTTTTTCGCGATCAGCTGGCGCAGCACACTGCGCCATTGCGCCTCACCCAGGTCAGCGCCTATGCCAAAGGTGCTGAGCTGGTCGTGACCATACTGCACGACTTTTTCAGTCGCCTTGCCGCGCAAGATATCCATCAGGTGACCCGCACCAAAGCTGATGCCGCTGGCCTGCTGCACGCGGTAGATGCAGCTGAGCATTTTTCGCGCGGCGTCTGTTGCGTCCCAAACTGCCGGTGGGCTGATGCAGTTATCGCAATTGCCGCAGCGCTGACTTTCCTCACCGAAGTAATGCAGCAGACTAACGCGGCGGCAATGCGTGTCTTCGGCCAGATTCAAAAGCGCATCGAGCTTGCCGCGCATCACGGCCTTGAACTCTTCGCTGGCGGTGTCGCTGGTGTCTATCATGCGGCGCTGATTCACCACGTCTTGCAAGCCATAGGCCATCCAGGCGTCGGCGCTTTGCCCGTCGCGGCCGGCGCGACCGGTTTCCTGGTAGTAGCCTTCGATGTTTTTTGGCATGTCGAGGTGCGCCACAAAGCGCACGTCGGGCTTGTCGATGCCCATGCCGAACGCAATCGTCGCCACCATCACGATGCCGTCTTCGCGCAAAAACCGGTCTTGCCGCCGCTGGCGCAGGCCCGAGTCAAGCCCCGCGTGGTAGGCCAGCGCCTTGATACCGGCGCCAGCCAGCGTATCGGCAATTTCTTCCACGCGTTTGCGCGACTGGCAATACACAATGCCGGCCTCGCCGTCGTGCTCGGCCTCAATGAAGCGCAGCAGTTGCCGCAGGTGTAGCCCTCCGGTTGCAATTCACCAAAGTAGGAGAGCAGTCGCCCGCGACGGCAAGCGGTGGTCTCACACAGCCCGAGCAGCGCCTCCAATTTTGCGCGGCCCGCGCGTTTGAAGTCGTCATTGGCGTCGCTCATCTCGATGAAGCGGCGCTGTTGCACCACGTCGGTCAGGCCATAAATCATCATCGCTTCGGAGTCGTCGCCATCTCGTCCAGCGCGGCCGGTTTCTTGGTAATAACCTTCAACACTTTTTGGCAGATCGAGATGAACCACGAAGCGCACGTCGGGCTTGTCGATGCCCATGCCGAAGGCGATGGTGGCGACCATCACGATGCCCTCTTCGCGCAAAAAGCGTGACTGGTTTCGTCGGCGCACGTCCTGATCCATGCCCGCGTGATACGGCAGCGCTTTGGTCATTTCGGCGTTAAGCCATTCGGCGGTGGCGTCTACCTTTTTGCGCGACAGGCAATAGACAATGCCCGCCTCGCCCGCGTGCTCACGTAGGAAAGCGCGCAACTGCTCGCGCTCGTCGCCGCGCTCGTTGATGAGGTAGCGAATGTTCGGGCGATCAAAACTGGAGACGAATTCGCGCGCGTCTTGCATGCGCAACTGCTGACGGATTTCGGTGCGGGTGAGCGCGTCTGCCGTGGCCGTGAGCGCGATGCGCGGCACGCCGGGAAAGCGCTCAGCGAGCACGGCAAGCGCCAAATAATCCGAGCGAAAATCGTGGCCCCATTGCGATACACAGTGCGCCTCGTCAATGGCGAACAGCGCTACTTGATTTTTTTCTTTGAGCTCGTCTAACAGCTCAAGAAAGCGTTCCGTTAGCAGGCGCTCTGGCGCGACGTAGAGCAGCTTGATCTCGCCGTTCCTCACGCGGCGTTCAGTGTCATTGGCTTGCTGGCCGGTGAGCGATGAATTCAAGAATGCAGCCGTTACGCCCAGCGTGTGCAGCGCATCCACCTGATCCTGCATCAGCGCGATGAGCGGTGACACGACGATGCCGACGCCGTTTCTCGTCAACGCCGGGATTTGGTAGCACAACGATTTGCCACCGCCGGTGGGCATGAGCACCAGCGCGTCGTTACCCGACTCGATGTGCTCGATGATGTCAGCCTGTGGGCCGCGAAAGCTCGGGTAGCCGAAGGTGGTGTTGAGAACTTGTAGCGCGGTGGGTTGGGGCACGGTGTCGACACGAGGTGGGAGCTGGAGCCATTGTAGGAGCGGTGTCACCGCGACCGGCGAACGAGGTGGGGGCCGTCGCAATGGCATCGCTCCCACAGGGCGGTTTGCAGCTGCGTGAATGTCGCGAAATGGTATAAACGCCACAGCAAATTTCAGTCACTCACCACAAAGGAAATCATCATGTCCAAAGGCCAGATACGCAGCAACAAAGAGAAGAAGAAACCGAAAGCAGCAAAGACGCCGGCGACCGGCGCAACCACGACCAAAGGCGGCTTGCCTCCGATCAAGCTTCCGGGCGTTAAGTAAGGGCAAGTTTCCTGTGCGTCTCGCAACGACGGGAACACCACTTGGCGAGACACTTGTGCAGGCATTTGCGACCAATAGCCACGCGTAACACACGGTTGTTGGTACGCTCGCTAGGTGTTCTCCCGACTTCCGCCTTTTCTGCTGCCGCTTATCTTTATCAACCTGACCGGCCACATGGCGCTGTCAGGCGGTCGCCTTACTGGGTCGCTCTACATCCTTAAAACGACCGGCGCAGAGTATTTAGTCGGCGTATTCATGGCGCTTTTCTCGATCATTCCGGTGTTGACGTCGCTGTCAATCGGCCGTTGGGTAGATCGCGTCGGCGCGGGCCGCGTGATGCGGCTGGGCGTGGCTATGATCGTTCTGGGCGCATGGTTGCCGGTGGTCAATCTGACGGTGCCGACACTGCTGATGACGGCAGTAACCATCGGCTGCGGCTTCAACATTCTTTCGGTCGCGGCGCAGCACACGGTGGGGCATTTGGTGGCGACTGCGAGCTCGTCCGAGCGGCTGGCCAATTTCGGTTGGTTTGCGCTGGGCCATTCGGCATCGAGCACGCTGGGGCCGTTCATTGCCGGATTGTTGATTGACGCGCTGAGTTTTCGTGCGGCGTTTGCCACGCTTGCTGTGTTTGCCTGTATTGCTGCTTTGATAGTGCTAAGCAAAGCGCGCAAGCTTCCGAGACCTTACGCCGACCCAGAAGCAGAGGTAGCAATCAACGAAGAAAACGCGACTCGGGAAGTGCAAACGAAGCCACGTGTGCTTGATCTGCTGTCCACCCCCGAAATGCGACGCATTTATTGGGTGAACATGATCATGGCCTCAAGCTGGGATTTGTTCATTGTGATGCTGCCGGTGCTGGGCACGCGATTGGGTTATTCGGCGTCCGTGATTGGCACCGTTTTTTCGCTGTTTGCTTTGGGTACGTTTGCCGCGCGGGCCGCGATGCCGTGGTTGTCGCGACGCGCGAACGAATGGCAAATTCTGCGCGCATCGGCCTGCGTGGTGGTGCTGGTTTTTTGCTCGTTGCCGTGGGCGAGCGTTGCGCCGAGCCTGATGGCGCTGGGGCTCTTGTTCGGGTGCGCAGTAGGCATGAGCCAGCCGAACATGTTGTCGCTATTACACGCCGCAGCACCTATCGGGCGCGGTGGCGAGGCGGTGGGCCTGCGCTCGGTGTTGAGCAATAGCTGTTCGGTCGTCGTGCCACTGGCGTTTGGCGCGGCTGTCGTGCCGTTTGGAATTTCAGCGTTGCTGGTGAGCGGTGGCGTGGTGTTTGCCTCGGGCATTCCGGCGGCGCATCGCGGCGTGCTGGCACGCGATGCACGCGCTTAAATATCGCAAGTCTTGGCAGTGAAATCATCACTAATCCGTCTGTGCTTGTACGCGTTGACGCGTTTGTGCGGTAACCGGAAACTTTCCATTTTTTCAGGAAAATTCATATGTCGTTTGAGTACCTTTCGCCACGTTTCGCAATGGCGCTGACTGCGACCGTTCTAGGCACAACCGTGTTGAACACAGCCGCCGCTGCGCAAGACGCCGCAACATACAAAACGCCACCCGCGCCGTTGCAGGCCATCGTCGAACAATTGCGCGCACCGTCGGTGAACCTGAGCCCGCGTCGCGATCTGGCGGCGATGGTGAAAACGCCAACGCTGCCAAGCATTCGCGAAGTGGCGCAGCCGGAGTTAAAGCTCGCGGGCCTTCGCATCAATCCGCGCAATTACAGCCAAAGCCGCTTTTCGTTTGGCGAAGATTTGTGGCTGTTCGACATTGCAACGCGCAAGGAAATTCGCCTGACAGGGCTACCGCAGAACCTTAGGCTCGCCGACATGGCGTGGTCGCCGGATCAGCGCTCGCTGGCGTTCACGCATGTAGCGGACGCGAGCGTTGAGTTGTGGGCGGTCGACATCGCGGCAAAATCTGCGCGCAAAATTTCTGCAGCGCCGCTGAACACGGTCTACGGTCGCGGCTTTTCGTGGCTGCCGGACAGCCGCTCGCTGCTAGTGCGCCTGCGTCCGGCAGCGCATGGCGCAGCGCCCGCCGTGACCCTCGTTCCTGCCGGACCGAACAGTCAGGACGCAATTCCCGGCGGTGGTGTGCGGCAGGTCGTCACGTTGCAGGATTTGCTCAAAAACGAGAGCGACGCGGCCGTGTTTGATCACTACACGTTGGTGCAAGCAGCGGTCGTTGAGTTGAGCGGAAAAACCACTCTGATCGGTGCACCGGATCGCTTTTTGGGTATCAGCGCCGCGCCGGATGGCAAGCATCTGTTGACGCAAGCCATTGAGCGCCCGTATTCGTACGTGGTGTCGTCGCGATCTTTTCCGCGCCGCGTCGAGGTGCGCAATGTGTCGGGCGCGGTGTTGCATACCGTTGCCAAGTTGCCGCTTGAAGAAGGCCTACCACCGGGCAACGATTCGGTAGGTACGGGCGTGCGCGACATTTCGTGGCGCGCGGATCAGCCTGCGACGCTCGTGTGGGCTGAAGCGCAAGATGGCGGCGATGCGGCAAAGCCAGCGGACATTCGCGATGTGGTGCTCACGCAAGCCGCACCATTCACCGACAAGCCCCGCGAGTTAATGAAGCTTGCTACGCGCTTTCAAGGTGCGCTGTGGGCGCGCGGTGACCTCGCTTTGATTTCTGAGTATTGGTGGAAAACGCGCGCTGTTAAAACGTGGCGAATCGCGCCTGATGCAGCCGCAACGCCCGCCGAAATGATTGCAAGTTATTCGTCTGAGGATCGCTACAACGATCCCGGCACACCGCAAACAATGATGGATGCATCGGGCCATACGCACCTGCTGATCGCACCCGACAACGAGTCAATTTTTCTTGACGGCGCGGGCGCTTCGGCGGAAGGCGACCGTCCATTTATTGATCGCTTGAATCTCGTGAGCAAAAAGAAAGATCGGCTGTTTCGCTCCGAAGCGCCGGTGTTTGAAGACGTGATCGCGCTGCTTGACAACGAAGGCAAACGCCTGCTTTCCACGCGTGAATCGCCGACCGAACCGTCCAACTTTTTTGTACGTGATTTGACTAAAGCGAAGGACGCGCAACTCACGCAATTGACGCAATTTTCGCATCCCACACCGCAATTAGAAAACGTCAGCAAAGAGCAAATTCGCTACAAGCGTGCCGACGGTGTTGACCTGACGGCTACGCTTTATTTGCCACCGAACTATGACGCGAAACGTGACGGCCCGCTGCCGATGTTGATGTGGGCCTATCCGCAGGAATTCACCAGCGCCAGCGCGGCGAGCCAAGTCACAGGTTCCCCGTTCCGCTTCAACAGCATCAGCTATTGGCGACCACAAGCGCTACTGTCGATGGGCTACGCGGTGCTTGACGACCCATCAATGCCCATCGTTGGCGAAGGTGGCAAAGAGGCCAACGATACCTACCTGCCGCAGCTCATCGCGAGTGCTGAAGCGGCCGTTAACGAGGTGGTGAAACGCGGTGTCGCCGACCGTGATCGCATTGCGATTGGCGGCCATTCGTACGGTGCGTTCATGACGGCAAACTTGCTCGCGCACACGCGCTTATTCCGCGCAGGCATCGCGCGCTCCGGTGCGTACAACCGCACGCTCACGCCGTTTGGTTTTCAGTCGGAAGAGCGCAATTTCTGGAAGGCGCAGAGCACGTATAACGCGATGTCGCCATTCAACTATGCCGACAAAATAAAGGATGCGCTGCTGCTCATCCACGGCGAGCAGGACAACAATCCTGGTACGTATCCGGTACAAAGTGAACGCTTGTTTCAGGCAATCAAAGGCTTGGGCGGCACGGCACGACTGGTGATGTTGCCGAACGAAAGCCATGGCTACCGCGCCCGCGAATCTATCTCACACATGCTTTATGAAACCAATATGTGGATGGAAAAGTATGTGAAAAACGCGAAGCCGCGTGTGGATGGCGCGAGCCCGAAAGTAGCGGCAACGCAGTAGCTTCGGTTAAAGTTGCCCCACAAAAGGGGAGAACGCATTGAAAGTTTCTGACTCTACGTTGGCGTTGGTGTTGCTTGCGCTCGCATTAGCAATGGCAGTGGGCGCACTAAGCTTTCCGCCCATGCCGGGGCAGGCGTTTGGACCAAAATTATTTCCGAACATCGTGGCCGCGGGCTTCGCACTCTGCGCCTTCGCACTCATCATGCGCGCAATCAAAGCGAAAACAATCAACATCAGCATCGTGCGCCCGGAGTGGTGGAACGAGCCGGGGCGGCGCGGCAACTTGGCGATCCTGCTGGGCAGTATCGTGGCGTACACGTTGCTGGTTGAACGCGCTGGTTACGTGCTCACCACATTCGCATTACTCGTGCTACTCATGAAGCGACTGGGTGCGTCATGGCGCGCCACCTTGTTCGCGTCCTTCCTCGGCACCGCATTGACCTACATCATGTTCGCGTACTGGTTGCGCGTGCCGTTGCCCAATGGCACTTGGGGCTTGCTTAACGGAATCGTGAGGTAGCGTATGGGCGCACTTATCGATGCATTTCCACAAGCGATGGCGCTGGTGTTCGACCCGTATACGTTGGGCGTTGCGCTGGTGGCCACCGTCTTTGGCTTGTTCGTTGGCGCGATGCCAGGGCTCACGGCAACCATGGCTGTGGCGCTGTTGATTCCGGTCACGTTTTTCATTCCACCCGTCCCTGCGCTAGTGGCCATTGTCATGAGCACCTCGATGGCGATTTTTGCGGGGGACATTCCCGGCGCGCTGCTGCGCATACCGGGCACGCCGGCGAGTGCGGCCTATGCCGATGATGCGTATTTATTGACCAAGCAAGGCAAGGGCGAATTGGCGCTGGGAATTTGCCTAGTGACCTCCGCCATTGGCGGAATTTTTGGCACCATCATTTTGATTTTGTTGGCACCGCCGTTGGCTGATTTCGCGTTGAAATTTTCGATGTTTGAATACTTTTGGTTGGTGGCGTTGGGGCTCACTTGCGCAGTGTTTGTAACCGGCAATGATTTGCTGCGCGGCATGATCGGATTGTTGATTGGCTTAGCGGTGGCCTGCGTGGGGCAAGACGTAACGTCAGGCCATCCGCGATATACGTTTGGTGTGAAAGAGCTGTTGTCCGGCATCGATTTCATTCCAGCGATGGTCGGGATGTTTGCAGTGTCAGAGCTCATGCGCCGGGTGACCGAAACCGAGGGCGAAGCGGACTTTGCGCAGACGAAATTCAAGAGCTTTTTTACGGGCTTGTGGCCGGTGCTGCGCAAGTTTCAGTTCAACATTTGGCGCGGCAACATCATCGGCACCGCCATTGGAATTTTGCCCGGCGCGGGTGCGGATATTGCGGCATGGATCAGTTATTCGGTCGGCAAAAAATTCTCGAAGAATCCTGAAATGTTTGGCAAGGGATCGGAAGAAGGATTGGTCGATGCGGGGGCGGCGAACAACTCCGCGATTGCTGGCGCATGGGTGCCCGCGCTGGTGTTCGGCATTCCGGGCGACAGCGTGACGGCGGTAGTGATCGGCATGTTGCAGATGAAAAACATTCAGCCGGGGCCAGATATTTTTACTGAAAAACCAGTGGAGATGGCAGCCCTCTTCATCGCCTTCATCCTCGCCAACATCATCATGATTCCGCTCGGCATCGCGGCTATTCGCGTCGCCGCAAAAGTGTTGGTGATTCAACGCGCGGTGTTGCTGCCGTTGATCTTGTTGTTCTGCGTGGTGGGCAGTTTTGCGATCAACAACAACTCATTTGCGATATGGGTGATGCTCGGCATGGGTGTGGTCGCGTGGTTCATCGAGGCGAACAATATTCCTATCGCGCCCGCGATCTTAGGCATTGTGCTCGGCGACATGTTGGAGAAAAAATTCCTCACCAGCATGATGCAAAGTGACGGGCGCTTGATGGCGTTTTTTGAACGGCCGATTGCGGCGACATTGGCGGCGATTACGGTGCTGATTTGGGTCAGTTTGATCTGGAAGGCTATTCGTGCAAACGCGCGACCTGTCCCCTCTCCCCTCGCGGGAGAGGGCTAGGGTGAGGGGGCGCGAGGCATACCTAAAAATGGACTAATTCGCTCATGCATACCCCTCACCCCCACCCTCTCCCGCAATCGGAGAGGGAGCACACAAAACCCATCCTTTGCGTGGGTGCGTGCGCATGGACAACGATTTTTCGCGTCGCTCACCTGCCGCAAAGCTCAGCCAAGATCATCCCGAAGGAAGCCATTCAAATCGGTGACGGCATGAGCGCGTCCGCTGGCTGCGCGATTGTCAAACTCGGAGATCGCGCTGAATTTTGGGCGCGCGTGGGGGATGACGCCAACGGACGCGCAGCGGTTGCGTCACTCACCGAAGCAGGGCTCGACTGCTCGAACGTGCGCTACGTCGGCGGCGTGAAGGGCTCGTTTTGTTCGGTGGTGATTGATGGCGCGGGCGAGCGCATCGTCATCCCGCGTCACGATCCTGCGCTGCCGGTTGATGCGTCGTGGTTGCCGGTTGATCGCATCTCGCGCGGCGACTTCTCGGCGGTGCTCACGGAGGTGCGCTGGCCCGAGGGTGCCGCAGCCGCGCTCGATGCGGCACGCGCCGCAGGCATCCCCGCGATCCTCGACGCCGAGGTGGGCGCAGCCGGTGTGCTCGACGATTTAGCGCGCCGAGCCAGCCACGTGCTGTACAGCGAAACAGGCCTCGCCGCGCACATGGGCGACGCGGATGCGCGCACCCAACTCACTCGCGCGCAAGCGGCGTTGCCCAACGCATTGGTCGGCGTCACGCGCGGCGCAGAAGGGTTCTTCTGGCTTGACGGCGGTCACGTGCAACACGCGGCGGGCGTGTCGGTCACAGCGGTGGATACGCTCGGGGCGGGAGACGTGTTTCATGGCGCATTTGCACTGGCACTGGCTGAGGGCATGGCAGCGCACGCAGCGGCCCGTTTCGCATGCGTGGCGGCCAGTCTCAAGTGTGAGGTGTTCGGCGGACGGATGGGTGCGCCGGACCGAGCGGCTGTGCTTCGTCACGGCTGATTTTAGCGATCAACTTTTATGTGAACGCCCTATTTGAGTAGGGCTGGCCGCATAAAACGCGTTAAGTCGATAAACGCTAAAATCGTCGCATAGCCCTCGTTAAATGGGCGTTGTAGCGATAAGCTGTTAGCACAGTTTCCAGTTTCAACGGCCATCAAAAGCACAGCAAAAAACGCCTATCCCGGCTTCCAGCCGTCCTTCAATGTCACCGCGCGATTAAACACCAGTGCGCCCGGTTTTGAATCGATGCGATCGGCCGTGAAATAACCGTTGCGCTCAAACTGATAGCTCGCGTCCGCCTTCGCGTTGGCAAGCGACGGCTCAACCCAAGCGGTCACCATTTGCAGTGATTTCGGATTCAAATAATCGCGGTAATCGCCCTCGCCCGAATCCGGATTTTCGATGTTGAACAGCCGGTCGTACAAACGCACTTCGGCCTGAATGCCATCGACCTTCGCCACCCAATGAATGGCGCCTTTGACGTTGCGTCCGCCACTGCCGCTTTTGGTGGCCGGGTCGTAAGTCGCAAAAATCGTCGTCACATTGCCCGCCGCATCCTTCTCAATGCGCTCACATTTGATGATGAAACCGTGCCGCAAACGCACTTCACCGCCGGGCACCAGACGGAAGAAACCTTTCACCGGGTTCTCCATGAAATCTTGGCGTTCGATGAACACATCACGCGCAAATTTGAAGTGCCGCTCACCCGCCGCGTCATCATGCGGATTGACCTTTGCGGAGCATGCCTCAAACGTATCTTTAGGATAGTTTTCGATGACCACATGCACCGGGTCAAGCACCGCCATCGCACGCATCGCGGTCGCATCAAGATTGTCCCGCAGCGCACGCTCCAAGTCCGCCATATCGATCCACTGATGCGCCTTTGACACGCCGACGCGCTCGGCAAAAAGGCGAATTGCTCCGGGCGTAAAACCGCGTCGCCGCAGCCCCGCCAACGTCATCATGCGCGGGTCGTCCCAACCGTTCACCAAACCCGTTTCCACCAGCTCTAAAAGCTTCCGTTTACTCATCACGGTGTAGCTCAAATTAAGTCGCGAAAACTCGATCTGCTGCGGGCTCGGGCTCGGCAGTTTGCCCGCGTTGACCAGCTCGGCCAACACCCAGTCGTACAGCGGGCGGTGCGCCTCAAATTCGAGCGTACACAGCGAATGCGTGATGCGCTCAATCGCGTCGCTGATGGCGTGCGTGTAGTCATACATCGGGTACACGCACCACGCGTTGCCAGTGCGATGATGTTCGGTGTGACGAATGCGATAAATCGCCGGGTCGCGAAGGTTGATGTTGGGTGAAGCCATGTCGAGCTTCAGGCGCAAAATCTGCGAGCCGTCGGCGTGCAAACCACGCTTCATTTCGTCGAACAAGCGCAGGTTTTCGGAGACTGAGCGGTCACGGAACGGCGAGTTTGTTCCGGGCTCGGTGAGCGTGCCGCGATGGGCACGAATTTCGTCGGCCGATTGACTGTCGACATAGGCCAAACCGCGCTCAATAAAGTGCTGCGCAAAGGCGTAAAGCGTGGCGAAATAATCACTCGCGTAGTACAGATTTTTCTCGAACGAAAAACCCAGCCATTCGACCATTTCTTTGATCGACTCTTCGTATTCAACGTCTTCTTTGACCGGGTTGGTGTCGTCAAATCGCAAATGGCACACGCCACCGTAATCGTTGGCCAAACCGAAGTTAAGGCATATGGATTTGGCGTGACCAATGTGCAGGTAGCCGTTCGGCTCCGGCGGAAAACGCGTGACCACTTTGCCGCCGTGCTTGCCGCTGGCGTTGTCAGCATCAATGACCTGCCGAATAAAGTTCGACGGCGCTGCGGGCGCTTTAGCGTCACTCAAAATCGTCGCGCCCTTGGTCACAGAACCCATGAATGATTGGACAATGTCTCGCAATGTCAGTTTGTGCAGTTGCAGCATTGTAGCGGTGCGTTTTGCCTGCCTTTAGCGCCCGTCCTGCGGTGATTTGCAACGCGCCGCTCGCGGCCACGCACGGCTGCATGGGCATCCGGCAACGACAAGAGTTGCCCACAACGATTGTGGATAACTCTGCTAATAAGTCGAGCAACACGCTGCAAACCCGCATGCACTCGTGCTCTCGTTTTTTGCTCGCTTGCTAGCCCCTAAAAAAGTAAACTCGATCAACCACTTGCGCCACGCGCGTTGCGTTTGCGGGTGATGCCAATGGTCTACCGTTAGGACTTTTCCCTCCTCCACGCCACCCAATATGTCTTGGACAGAACCTTCAGAAAATCTCGTCGCGAGCGACGCCATTTCGGTCAGCGCACTCATCAATCGAGCCAAGACCGCGCTCGAACGCGCGCTGCCGTTGTGCTGGGTCAACGGCGAAATTTCCGGCTTTAAACGCGCCACCTCGGGCCACTGCTATTTCGATTTGAAAGACGACGCGGCGCAGATTGCCTGCGTGCTGTACCGCAACCGCGCCGCGCTGGTGGGCTTTGAATTGAAGGACGGCGCGCAGGTGGAATTGCGTGTGCGCCCCGCGATCTACGAGCCGCGCGGTAGCTTGCAATTTGCGGTGGAACAAGCGCGACTCGCGGGCGTGGGGCGTTTGTATGAAGCGTTCTTACGCTTAAAGGCAAAGCTTGACGCGGAGGGCGTTTTTTCTGATGATTTAAAACGCCCACTGCCCGCCTTCCCCAAGCGCATCGGCCTCGTTACCTCGACGCAGGCGGCAGCGCTCGCCGACATGCTGCGCGTGCTGCGCGACCGCTGGCCACTCGCTCAGGTGATCGTATACCCCGCCACGGTGCAGGGCACGAACGCGCCTAGCGAACTGCTGGCAGCGCTCAAGGCTGCCAACACCCGCGCCGAATGCGACGTGCTCATCATCGGGCGCGGCGGCGGCAGCATCGAGGATTTGTGGGCATTCAATGACGAAGCGTTGACGCGTGCGGTGGCCGCGTCAGCCATTCCGATCGTAAGCGCGGTCGGCCATGAAACTGATTTTTCACTGTGCGACTTTGCGGCTGACGTCCGCGCGGCAACCCCAACGGCTGCGGCAGTGCTGGTCACGCCATCAAGGCAGGATCTGCTCGCGTACTTGGGCAATATTCAGGACGCCATCAGCGCCAGTCTGCGGCGGCGACTCGATCAGCTCGGCGAGCGGCTCGACCGCACGGCCTCACGCCTGCTCGGCGCGCGCGCGCTGCTCGCGCCGTGGCGCGAGGCGCTGCTGCGCACGCAGGGTCGGTTGCAACGCGCGCTGCTGTCGCTACCACCGGCACAGCGCGCTCGCCTGAATACCGTGCGGCAACGGCTGCTGCAATTGACAATGCAAACGCGAGCCACGCAGCACCGCGTGGGGCAATTGCGGCCCAGACTCGACGCCGCGTTGGCCGGCGTTCTGGCGCAGCAACGCACGCGCTTGCAAAGCAATGCACAAGCGCTGCTGCTACTTAATCCGCTTAACGTGCTTGAGCGCGGGTACGCCTTGGTATTCGACGATGCGGGCGTGCCGATCACCGATGCGCTGGCCGCACCGCCTGGCACCGCGCTGAGCATTCGCTTAAAGCAAGGTCAAATCGACGCGACCGTGGTGGGCACGAGTGCGCGCTCACGTGCCGATTAACGGCCGCCGTAACGTCGCCAAGCAACCGGAAAAAAAAGGCCAACGCGACGCCCTTTGCCTAAGCAGCGCGACGTGAATCGACGCGAGTACAACGCTGCACGCCCGCTTGGCTCATTTTTCGCTTAAAAATCCTATGTCGCCCTATGCCAATGACATAAACTCCCGGCTGCTCTGATTTTGCGATCTCCATTGAAAATTTCTATTGAAAGTTTCGCTCATGCTGTTTAAAGCTTGGTACGTCACCGCCGCA
This sequence comes from Burkholderiales bacterium, assembly GCA_043721275.1. Taxonomy (GTDB): domain Bacteria; phylum Pseudomonadota; class Gammaproteobacteria; order Burkholderiales; family Casimicrobiaceae; genus Casimicrobium. The sequence goes on along the minus strand of JAYSRA010000124.1, from coordinate 10,356 downwards.
TCGGCGGGCCTGTTGGTCAACACTGCCGCGTTCGCCGCCTGTCCGTTTAACGTGGCGGGCAACGCAACCGCTGATTCGATGCGAGACGGCGTGCTGCTGGTGCGCTACGCAAAAGGTTTACGCGGCGCGGCGCTGGTCGCGGGCACGGGCACGAGTTTCACGGCCGCCACGGTCGAGGCCAACATTGTGCGGGACACCAATCAGCTTGATGTCAACGGCAACGGCGTTTTCGATAGCGATGACGCGGCGATCATCGCGCGCCAAGTGTTCGGCTTTAACACCACTGCCTGGTTGCCTGATGGCAAGGCCGGGGCGTATGCCACGCGCACCAGCACGGCCAAGCTCAAAGCGTTTGTCGACGCCGGTTGCTTGCCACCGGTGGTCAGCGCGCCAACTGCGGAGCAAATCGCTGCGTCGCGCTTCCTGATTCAATCGACCTTCGGCCCTAGCCGCGCCGACATAGCGGCATTTTTAACGCTTCCCGGCGGCGACCAATCTGCCAAAGCATCAGCATGGATCGCCGCACAAAGCGCAATGCCGCGCGCGCAAACGCATTTTCAATATTTACTAACTCGTAAGGCCGAATACGAGGCGGCAGGCAAAGGCTATAACAACGATTTGACGCGCGAGGCGTTCTGGGGTCAAGCGTTGACCAGTCCCGATCAACTGCGGCAGCGGCTTGCATTCGCGTTGTCCGAGATTCTGGTGGTGTCGTCCAATGGCGGGTCGAACAATCCGCACGAGTTGGCCGCGTATCTCGATCTGCTCGCCGACAACGGCTTCGGCAACTTCCGTGATTTGCTCTACAAAGTCGCGATGTCCCCTGCCATGGGTCGTTACCTGAGCCACCTCAGAAACGACGGCGGCAACACCAATCCAAACGAAAATTTTGCACGCGAAATTATGCAATTGTTCAGCGTCGGTTTGCAGATGTTGGGGCCCGACGGCGTGCCGATTTTGGTCGGCGGCGCGCCGGTGCCCACCTACGATGAAAACACCGTGAAAGGCTTTGCCCGCGTGTTCACCGGCCTATCGTTTGACGACCCGTATTGCAAACAAAATGATGCGGGTTATTCGATTGCGCGCGTGAACTGCCGGGACGGCTACAGCTCAATCCATCCCGACTGGAACTGGACGCCTGACCGCACCGATATTCCTGCGAACGTGGGCGGCGAGCTGTTTCCGCCGATTGTGAACGGCTGGGCAAAGCCTATGGTGCCGTACGCGGGGCGTGCGAGCCCGTTGGCCAAACAATTGTTAACCTACAGCTACGCGAACCCCGTGCCTGCATGCACTGCGGCCCTAACAATTGCATCAAGAGCGAGCGAGCCCGGTTTGCTGCCCGCTATCACCGACTTTTCGCAGTTCGTCACGCCGCCGAGCGGACGCGCGGGCACTCGGGTCACCGAAGCTCAGGCCATGGCCTCGATCAACGCCGCCATCGACAACATTTTTTGTCATCCTAACGTCGCTCCGTTTATGGGCGAACATCTCATTCGTTTCTTCGTTACTTCGACACCGACACCTGCGTATGTGGCGCGCGTGGCTGCCGTGTTTAACAACAACGGCGCGAGCATTCGTGGCGATATGCAGGCGGTACTGCGGGCAATACTGCTCGACGCTGAGGCACAGCAGCCGAGCGCCACCGCCGACATGAAATTCGGCAAACTTAAAGAGCCTATGTTGCGCCTGAGCGCAATCCTTCGGGCGTTCAATGCGCGATCAAGTTCCGGGCGCTATCAAATTCGCTACAACCTCGACCGAGTTGAGAGCGGCATCAGTCAGGCGCCGCTGCAATCGGCCACCGTGTTCAACTATTTTCATCCAGAGTTTGCGCCACCTGGCCCCATTGCCAATAACAACGCCAATGGCCCTGAGTTTGAAATTACCACCACCACGGCGATTGCGGCCACGCAAAACTACTTCGGCGCGCTGGTTTCGAGCAGCGAAGGTGGTAGCAATTTATCTTTTACCAACAGCCTGCTCGGCGGGTATTCATGCGACACCGACACCCTAAGTAGCGGCGACCCCGACGCAAAATTGCGTCAACATTGTGTGTTTGGTGATCTCTCTGAATTGTTTGCGATGCACACCGACAGCAATGCCATTCTTGATTACTTAAATCTGGTGATGATGGGCGGTACGCTCAATAGCGCCAACAAGGCCGCACTCGTCACCGCACTCGACGCGGCCTTTCCCGTTATCGCCGCCGCACCGGTGCTGGCGAGCACGGCACCCAATCCGCCTACCAGCGCGCAAATAGCCGCGTATAACGCGGCGCTTATTTCGTGGCAGGTGCGAAAGCGCAATCGAGTGAAGGGCGCGCTTTGGCTTGTGGTGCACACGCCTGAATTCCAAATTCAACGATAGGCGCGACGACCATGAACTTCAAATCCTTCACGCAACGCCGCGACTTTCTAAAAACGCTTGGCAGCGCAGCCGTGGTCACCGGTGTGCCCACGCTTGATGCGCTTAACAATGTGGCGCTTGCCGCGGGCGGCACTGGCGTATCGCAAGTCGGCGGCGATTACAAAGCCATCGTCTGCGTATTCTTTTACGGCGGCCAGGATCATTCCAATCTGCTGATTCCGTATCAAGACGGCAATGCAGCAGGCGATGGCGTGGCCAGCACCAATGCAGAATATGATCGCTACGCTCAAGCTCGCTCTAACTTCAGCGCAAGCATTCCAGCGGGCGACACGCCCACGGAGCTGCCGGGCACCGGTAATCTTGCTTACAAGCGCAGCTCACTTGCCGCCACCGCGCTGCCAGCAACCACCACCAACAGCACAACTACACCCGGTGGCTGGACGACCAACACCTACGGTCGCAGTTTTGCGCTGCATCCGAGCTATGCAGAGCTAAAAGCGATTTACGACAGCGGCAAGCTGGCGGTGATTGCCAACGTCGGCCCGCTCATCGCGCCGATCAACCGAGCACAGTGGTACACCAACACGGGCGGGGCAAGGCCGGTCAGCTTGTTCTCCCACGACAGCCAGCAAAAAGGCTGGATGAGCGGCACCGCCGACAAGAGCAATCCGGCAGTTGGCATTGGCGGACGAATCGCCAACAACATCTTCATCGCATCGCTGAATGCAGGGGCCAGGGTTGCGACGCAAATCTCGGTGTACGGATCAAATACATTCATGCTGGCACCTGATGGTGCGTCGCCCTCAGCAATAGCCTACCAGCTTGGTACGGGCGCGATTGGACGATTGCAAACGTCTCCCGCGCCCACCATTTGCAATGCTGATACGACCTACATCGCAAGTAACCCGACCGTGCCGTACTGTGTGTTGGGCGGTCCTATTGCATTGAGCGGCGGCTTCAACAGCACCCCAAAGCTTAAGGATGTAGTGCTTGCTCGCGCCAATGCAACGAGCGAAAACAGCTCCGTATACAGCGATCAATGGCGGCAAATCATGCGCCAGTCGATTGACACGCAAGCGGTGATTGCCGACTCATTCATCAACAGCCCACCGTCGGAAGATATTGTTGCGCCGTTTTTGTCCGTCGTCGGCACCGGCCCAACGTATAACTTCCTAGCGGCGCAACTGCGTATGGTGGCGGCACTTATCCGCGCCAGCAACCAATTGGGCGTGAACGGCGGGCCCATGAAGCGACAGGTTTTCTTTGTCGGCATAGGGGGCTTTGACACCCATGGCAAAGAATTCTGGGCCGACAATCCAAAACTTAATAGTCAAATCAGTAAAGCGATCAGCGCGTTCTGGACTGCGATGGGCAACGTTGCCGTAGTTGGTGGTGGGGTCGGCGAGACCGCGCGCGACCGCGTTACGTTGTTCACGATGTCTGAGTTTGGTCGCACGCTCGACTCGAACGGCCTTGGCTCCGATCACGGGTGGGGTAGCCATCAATTTGTGCTCGGTGGCGCGGTGAAAGGCGGCAAAATTTACGGGCAAGATCACAACGTGACGCTTGCGCCGTCGGACACTTCACCGTATCTCGGTAGCGCCACCGCGCGCAGCGACTTAACCGCCGGTGCGGTGCCGCGCATCGGCCTGCCGCCGCCGAACTCGACCGCTAGCGCGCCCGGTAGCCGTTGCAACGGGCTCAACCACTCGCTATCGCGTGGCGACCTGCTTCCCACCACCTCAAGCGATGCTGTGGTCGCAACCATTGCCAAGTGGTTTGGCGTACCTGCTGCGGACTTGAATAGTGTGTTTCCTAAAGTAGCCCAAGCTCACGCGAGCGGCTATGACATCGGGTTTATGGCTTGACGAGGTTGTTCAGGATGTTGAGTTGTAAGAACGCGTTTTTTGTTTTAGGCGCGCTCACGACGCTAGCGCCGTCGGTGGGGAGCGCGCAGAATGGCGACCCGATTGCGGGTCGCATCGTGTACACCACCCCGCAAGTGGGCGGACAAAAAAGTTGCAGTGACTCGAGCTGCCATACACCGATTCCGAGCGACAACATAAGACGGATATTAAAGGGCGCGAACGACCCCGGCGCCATTGGGCTCGCGACCAACGTAGTCCAACAAATGTCGTTTTTAAGAGGCAGGCTGACCGCCACCAAGTTTGCGGATCTGGCCGCCTACCTTGGCAACCCCTCGGGTGTGGGTAGCCCCATCGCGCAACTGACGCCGACCTCAATCACCTTTGCCTCCACGGTTGTCGGCACCAGCGCCGCATTGCAAACGGTGACTATTAACAACAGCGGCACCGCTCCGCTGGTGGTCAGCGGCGTCAGCAGCAGCAACCCGGATTTTTCGGTGGTGAGCAGTTGCGGCAGCATTGCCGTGGCGGGTAGTTGCGACGTGTCTGTGGGCTTCGCGCCGAACGCGGCAGGTGCGGTTAGCGGCACGATCACGGTGAGTCATAACGCAGTCGGTGGCACGAGCTCTGTGAGCGTGTCCGGCACGGCGAGTGCACCGGTGGCGCTTGCTCCGGGAATCGCCGTTTCGCCAGCGTCCCTAGCCTTCGGCTCGATTACGGTGGGCTCGTTTTCCGGCGCGCAAGTTGTGAGCGTGGCGAACACTGGCAACGCGCCGTTGACGCTGAGCGCGATCATATTCATCGGCAATGGCTTCACCGGCTTGTCCAGCAGCGGCAGTTGCGCGGTGGCCGTGCCGATTGCGGCAGGCAGCAGTTGTACGGTGTCGGCGCGCTTTCAGCCAACAGTGGCCGGCCCGCAGAGCGGGACGCTGAGCATCAGCCACAACGCGAGCGCAAGCCCTGCGACGGCCAGGTTGTCGGGGACGGGCGTTGCGCCAGCCGCATCCAATCTGAAAACGATGGTGGAATATGTTTACGTGCCGCTTAACTATTTTTTCGTCACCTCGCGTGAGGATGACAAGGCAGCGCTCGACGCCATCGCCGCGTTTCAGCGCACCGGTTTGAGCTTTGCGGTGTATGCAACGCAGACTGGCAACGCGCAAGCCATTTCGCGTTTTTACTTTGACAAAATAGCGGTTGCCGGATCGCGTGGCAGCCACTTTTATACGCTGCTTGACGGCGACAAAACAGCGCTTGCGGCGCTCAATCCGGGCAACGCGCAAACGCCGCGTTTGCCGTACAACGAAGGCATCGATTCGTGGGCGTTTTTGCCGGTGGTGTCCGGTGTGGGTGGCTCATGCGCAAGCGGGCAACTGCCGATCTACCGAATGTTTCGCGGCGGCACCCGATTCCCCGATGATCCGAATCATCGCTTCACTTCGGACGTAGCCATTTACAACGCGTTTGTAGCGCAAGGTTGGGACGGCGAAGGCGTGAACTTTTGCGTGCCCGCGCCGTAACGGGATTGCGCGGGGATTGCGCGGGGATTTCGCAAAAGGCTCCCCGCGCTTCGTTGCTACGGCAACAACGTCAACAGTTTGTTGACCACCGTATCCGGCAACACGGTGCTTGGATTGACTGCGCCATTAGTCAGCGCCGTGCCGCGCAACCCGAGCAGATAGCGCAGCACCAGCAGGCCATCGGTGGTTGCGTTCACGGCGTTGTCGCCATCAATGTCCAGCGCGTTACCAAGGGCTGCAACGTAGCTGCTAATCGCTGCGGCGTTGCGCTCGGCGTTAGCACCCACCGCTGAATTGGTGAGCGTGGCGTCGCGTATGCCGAACAGGTGCCGCAGCAGCAACACGCCGTCGGTTGCGGCGGAAAAAGTCCCGTCGTTGTCGATGTCAATGCTCGGCACGAACGCGCCAGTGGTGAAGCTTGCAGTGAGCGTGGCGTTGCTGTTGGGCACAACGTAGCTGTGGGTGCGTGCGCCAGCGTCCGACCAGCTGCTAAAGCGCAGTCCGCCGGTGCCACGGTTTTGATCGCGTACGGTCACCGGCAGTTGCCAACCGGCCCACGCAGTCACCGTGTTGCCAGCCGCGCCTGCGACGAGCGTCGTGCCGCCATTGACGACAATGCGCGCGGCACTCGCCGCCGGTTGCGGCGCGGCGGCAAAAGTGAGCGCGACCTTGCGCGGCATGATGCTTTGCGACACGACCGTGGTTGCCCCGCCGCTGTCGGTGACGGTGAGAATGATTTCAAGATAACTGGTGGCGGCGGCGGCGAGATCTTCGGGCGCAGGTGCGGTGAACACGATGTTGTTGCCGACGGTCGAGGAGAGCAGCGGGTGGGTGTGAACGTCGTGATGCAAACGCACTTGCCATGACAAGCTGCTGGCCGGCAGCGCGCCGTCTTCCGGGTCGGTCGCGGTGGCGGAAAGTGTGATCACGTCGCCCACGCTGAATAAAAAGCTGCTGCTTGGGGCGGTGATAGTCGCGGTGGGCGATGCATTGCCGGGGCGCACGATCGTTGTGGCGATGGCCGAAAATGCGAAGTTGCTGTCGCGTGCTCGAACCGATGCAGTGAAGGGCCCGGCAACCGTGTAGGTCTTGCTGCTGGTCGCGGATGTAGTGCTTGCGGTGGTGCCGTCACCGTAGTCCCAAAGAAAGGTCAACGCGTCACCGTTGGCGTCGGTCGCCACTGCGGTGAAGGTCACGGAGAGCGGCAGCGCGCCAGTTGCCGGGTTGGCAGTAAACGATGACACCACAGGAGCAGCGTTACCGCTGGTCGAGTACCTAATCTTCTTGATCTGTCCGCCCCCGGAGTACGTCGTGTAGTACAACGCTTGACCGCCACCGTCGGGGCCAAACGCGAGCGAGGTGGCGCTACTGTTGCCCAGGCCGCTGGCGAATGCGAACGCATTGGGCAGCGCGCTGGTGGGCGTGCCGTTAGTGGGAATTCTGAACAGCGCACCGCACACGTAATCAGCAAGTAAATACGTGCCGTCGTACGCCGCAGGCCATACGCCGTTGGGCACAAATGCGCCGCCGGTGATTGACGCACAGCCCGCAACGCTCGTGCCAGGCACAGCTCCACTATGGTTGTATTCGTACACCGGGTCGACCATGCCGGAGGGACGCGGCGAGCACGGGCCACCGGTGTTGTTATCGTGGCGACCTTCGCGGCAGTTCCAGCCGTAGTCAGCGCCCGCCTGGCTCTCGTTCACCTCCTCATAGGCGCCCTGCCCTACGTCATTGATATAGAAGCGCGTGGTGGGGGCGTTAGGGTCCATAGCGAAGCGGAATGGATTGCGCAAACCCCAGGCAAAGGTTTCTTCGCAGTGTTGACCGACCGTGGTGGCACCGGTGACATTGCAGCGACGTGCGCCGTTGGCATAGAACGGGTTGCTCGGTGGCACCGCACCGTCGCGAGTGATGCGCAAAATTTTGCCGGTCAACACGTGCTTGTCGCGTGCAGCGTCGTTGCCGCCGCCTGAACCGGGGCTGGTGCCGTTGTAATCGGTGCCGCCATCGCCAATGCTGACGTACAGAAATCCGTCTTTGCCGAAATGCACGTCGCCCGCGTTGTGGTTGGTGCCGCGCGCGGGCATGCGGTCGATCAGCACCACCTCGGTGGCCGGGTCGACCACGTCGGCGTTAGCGGTGGTGCCAAGCACAAAGCGCGACACGCGGTTGGCTTTGCGATTGAACGCGGAATAGGTGCCGTCCAACGTGCCGTCGCCCGCGTTAGCCGCGGTGTAGTTCGGCGCGCCGCAGTCAGAGCCGTTTCTGGCGGTGTAGTACAGATAAACGTAGCGATTGCTGGCGAACGCGGGGTCAACCGCAACGCCCAGCAAACCCTGCTCGCCACCCTGACAAATCTTGGGGCCAGCGTCTGTGGCGGTGGCATTGAAGCTGAGTGCTGGCGTGGCGACCAGCGCGCCGTTTTTGAACACCCGCAAACTGCCGCCCTGCGAGGTAATCAGCATTCGACCATCGGGCGTAAAAGCGGTAGCGGTGGGCGCGTTCACGGCGGTCACGACTGAGTCAACAAAATTGGCGGGTAGCACCGGTTGCGCAGAAACCAACGCGGCTGCGAACGACAGAGCGGCCACCGAGAATGTTGCGCTGAGCTGGCGCAACAAAAAGCAATATTTTTTCATGACACGAATTTATGCCGATGGCATGGTTTTGACAAGGAAATTCGCCCTTTTTTTCCATTTTTCGCCGTTGCGAGGCCAACAGCTTTAGGCATAAAGCGCATGAACGTCTCTATTTGCTTGGGCTAGTTTAAAATGTGGCCTAAACTCGATTTACACGCTTTTCACCGTTTAGCCCCAATATAGTGGGCGTTATAGCGAAAAGCTGTTAGGTCGTGTGTCGCGAAAACCCAACGGTTTTCGGCGCTTGCCGAGCGGTCAGACAAACCCGTCTTGTGCTGCCGCCAAACATCGCTACATTAGGGGCAAGCACCTCGCCCAATGCACTGATAAACGCCGCCATTTTTTGAGCCTCTTCCGTCCTTTTTTCGCTCCGTGCCGCCACCAAGGCACGCGCTTGATTCACGCTGCAAGCGTTTCGCGTCAACACGGCAACAGTGCTGCGCCGCGTGTAACACGTGGGCTCTCCTCCTCATTCCCTCTTTTTCGTTTAGGAAATTCATGACGCAATCCAAGTCGCGTGTCGTGTCCATCAATTCGCGCGCCACAAAAACGCGCGCACCCGGCAAGCTGTTCGTGCTCGACACCAATGTGATGATGCATGATCCGACGTCACTATATCGATTTGAAGAGCACGACATTTTTCTTCCTATTTGCACGTTGGAAGAACTCGACAACAATAAAAAAGGCACGCTGGAGGTCAATCGCAACGCGCGGCAAACGTCACGATTTTTAGATGATCTGGTCGGCGCTTTTGAGAACGGCATCAAAGAAGGCATACCGCTCACCAAAGCGTCACACGGTGCGGCAACCGGTCGTTTGTTTTTGCAAACCGAGCCGAACAGCGTGCAGTTGCCGACCTCATTCGCGCACGGAAAAGCCGACAACGAAATCATCGCGGTGTGTTTGCATCTGAAGAAAAAAGAGCCGAAGCGTGTGGTGACGCTGGTGTCCAAAGACATCAACATGCGCATCAAAGCGCGCGCGTTGGATGTAGATGCTGAGGACTATTTCAACGACAAGGTGCTTGAGGATTCCGACCTGCTCTACACCGGCATGCAGGAGCTACCCGCTGACTTCTGGGAGAAGCACGGCAAGGGTGTGGAGAGCTGGCAGCAGGGCGGCGCAACGTTCTACAAAATCATCGGGCCCATCGTGCCGAAACTGCTGGTCAATCAGCTGGTTTTCACCGAGGTGGACACGCCGTTTTATGCACGCGTAATAACGATTGAAGGCAAGAGCGCGACGCTGCAAACGCTGCGTGATTTCGGCCATCACAAGAACGCCGTGTGGGGCATCACCGCACGTAATCGTGAGCAAAATTTTGCGTTGAATTTGCTGATGAATCCGGACATTGATTTCGTCACGCTGCTCGGGCAAGCGGGCACCGGCAAAACGCTGCTCACGCTCGCAGCGGGCCTGCAATTGACGCTCGATCAAAAGATTTACAACGAAATCATCATGACCCGCGTGACGGTGCCAGTCGGTGAAGACATTGGTTTTTTACCAGGCACCGAAGAAGAAAAGATGACGCCGTGGATGGGCGCGCTTGAAGACAATCTTGAAGTGCTGATGGGTGCTGCGGGCGGCGGTGGCGACGCCGGTGAATGGGGCCGCGCAGCGAGCAACGATTTGATCCGCTCCCGCGTAAAAGTGAAGAGCTTGAACTTCATGCGCGGTCGCACGTTTTTGAACAAATTGCTGATCATCGACGAGGCGCAAAACTTGACGCCGAAGCAAATGAAAACCCTGATCACCCGCGCGGGTCCTGGCACCAAGATCGTGTGTTTAGGCAATGTCGAGCAAATCGACACGCCGTATTTGACCGAAACCACCAGCGGCCTGACTTATGTTGTGGATCGTTTTAAAACCTGGCCGCACAGCGGGCACGTGACTTTGCGCCGGGGCGAGCGTTCCAGACTGGCGGATTTTGCTTCTGAGGCGCTATAGCGTTATTTGCGT
>JAYSRA010000123.1:0-23949 GCA_043721275.1 Burkholderiales bacterium | reverse complement strand
CTCCAAAATCGCGCCAATTTTCTACAACACGATGGAAGATTCAGGCGCGTTGCCGATTGAGCTGGATGTGAGCCAGATGGCAATGGGCGATGTGATTGAACTCCGCCCTTATGACGGCAAGGCACTGAAAGATGGCAAGGTCATCGCCGAATTCAAACTCAAAAGCGAGGTGCTGTTTGACGAAGTTCGTGCCGGTGGCCGCATTCCCCTCATCGTTGGCCGCGGCCTGACGGCCAAGGCACGTTTTGCACTCGGCCTGCCTGCATCTACCCAGTTCCGCCTGCCACAAGACCCACTGGACAACGGTCGTGGGTTTACGCTGGCGCAAAAAATGGTCGGCCGTGCGGTTGGTTTGCCTGAAGGCCAAGGCGTTCGCCCGGGCCCTTACTGCGAACCCAAAATGACATCGGTCGGCTCGCAAGACACCACCGGGCCAATGACGCGCGACGAGCTGAAAGACCTGGCCTGTTTGGGTTTTAGCGCCGATCTGGTCATGCAATCGTTTTGTCACACAGCCGCGTATCCCAAGCCAGTTGACGTCAAGATGCACCACGAGTTGCCAGACTTCATGAGCACACGCGGCGGCATTCCATTGCGCCCCGGTGACGGCATTATTCACAGCTGGTTGAACCGCATGTTGTTGCCTGACACCGTAGGCACGGGCGGCGACAGCCATACCCGTTTCCCGATTGGCATCAGCTTTCCGGCAGGCTCTGGCCTGGTGGCTTTTGGCGCAGCGACTGGCGTCATGCCACTTGACATGCCCGAGTCGGTGCTGGTGCGTTTTAAAGGTGAGTTGCAGAGTGGCATTACGCTGCGTGACTTGGTCAACGCGATTCCGCTATACGCCATCAAGGCGGGTTTGCTCACCGTTGCCAAGCAGGGCAAAGTCAATGTTTTCTCGGGTCGAATTCTGGAAATTGAAGGCTTGCCTGACTTGAAAGTCGAGCAAGCTTTTGAACTGAGCGACGCATCTGCCGAGCGTTCGGCCGGTGGCTGCACGGTGCATTTGAACAAAGAACCCATCATTGAATACCTCACCAGCAACATCACCATGCTGCAATGGATGATTGCCACCGGCTACCAGGACGCGCGCACCATCCGCCGCCGCATTGCCGCCATGCAAGCCTGGCTGGCCAACCCGGTGCTGATGAAAGCCGATGCGGATGCGGAATATGCCGCTGTGATTGAAATCGACTTGGCCGACATCCACGAACCCATCGTTGCCTGCCCGAACGACCCGGACGATGTAAAAACCTTGAGCGACGTCTCCGGTGCGGTGATTGACGAGGTGTTTATCGGCAGTTGCATGACGAACATCGGCCACTTTCGGGCGGCATCGAAACTGCTCGAAGGCAAGCGCGACATCCCGGTCAAACTCTGGATGGCGCCGCCCACCAAGATGGATGCCAAGCAGTTAAGCGAAGAAGGCCATTACGGTGTGCTGGGCAGTGCTGGCGCAAGGATGGAAATGCCGGGCTGCTCGCTGTGCATGGGCAACCAGGCGCAGGTAAAGGAAGGCGCCACGGTGATGTCTACCAGCACCCGCAACTTCCCGAACCGGCTGGGCAAAAACAGTAACGTTTACTTAGGGAGCGCAGAGCTAGCCGCCATCTGCTCAAAGCTTGGCCGCATCCCAACCAAAGCCGAATATTTGGCCGACATGGGCGCGCTCACAAAAGCCAGTGCCGAGATCTACAAGTACATGAACTTCAACGAAATGGCAGAGTTCAACGAGAAGGCGGATACGGTCGCTGCATAATCGGTTCCGCTACAAGCGTGGGCACGGTCTGCTCACGTTGCCCTGCAATCAATCGGCAAGGAAAACATCGTGCTGTGGAGCGAAGTTCGCACCAACCCCTACCTCAAAGACCTGCCATTCAAGATCGAACTCAACCGCGCCGGAAAAATTGAAATGAGCCCAGCGAGCAACTTGCGGGGAAAAGTTCAAATCGAAATTTCAAGAGAACTGGACAAGCGACGAAGCGGTGTGGTGATCGCAGAATGCAGCATCCAAACCACCAACGGCGTGCGCGTCGCAGACGTCGCGTGGCTCACCACGGCCCAGTACAAAGCGTTCGGCGAGGAGACCCCGTACCCAACCGCCCCAGACATCTGCGTAGAAATCATGTCGCCCAGCAACACGTGGGCCGAGACGCACATGAACGCTTCGCTCTATCTTGCAGCGGGCGCAAAAGAGGTCTGGATTCAACCTATCAAAGCCTCTGGTGATTAAGCCCGAGGTTTAGCGCTTCTGGGTTCGTAGGGTGGGCAACCCCTGCCCGCCCTTACAGCGTTGAAGAAAATGCGTTCGTCGGCCATCGCTTGGTGCGCGCAGGCCACCCCTCCTACAAACAATCGTAATCGTTGTGATTGACAGCAGAGATGCACACGCTATGCGCGCCGAACTAATCGGTGTAACTCGCATACACAAGCCGATATAAGAACGACATTTATGCAGTCAAACGACGTGCGGATTGACACTGCGCTGGTTCGAACGCTCGTGGCGACGCAGTTTCCCCAATGGAACGATTTGTCTATCGCGCGACAAGATAGTGGCGGTACCGACCACGCGCTATTCCGGTTAGGTGACGAAATGCTTGTTCGACTTCCGACAAGAGCGAGCGCGGTGGGTCAGATCGAGAAAGAGCATGTCTGGTTGCCTAAACTCGCGCCGCATGTAGCCACCCGCTCGATTGCAATTGCATCGCTCGACATTCAATTCGCGAAGTGCGGTCGGCGCACGGCGCTTGATCCACATGATGGGTGGGCGAAGCTAAGCAGTTAGGTAGAGTGGGGGCCCACGCCCAGACAAGATTCGCATTACGGAAATCACTGCCTGGCAACGGCTCGGTGGGCAGAGGCTGCCCACCCTACGAAACCCGCCGGTCAACCAGCAGCCGCACCCCCAAAACGCTCGTTAAAACCTTCTCTGGCCTCGCCGATAAAGACCATCAACTTCTCCTCGGCGATGCTGACGACTGTGATGCCGAGCCGATCTGCTTCTTTGGCCAAAAATTCTGCGGGCAGCTCGTGCGGAATGTAGAGCGTGTTGGGAAATCGCTGCGCCTGAGTTTGGCCTTTTTTCAGGAGGCGTTTGGCCTCTATTTTTGGCAGCTTGACCGCGCTTGCGGCGATCACCTCTGAGCCCACGATGTAGCAACTTGCTGCGTCCATGAGCGCAATGAAATTGAGCTCGCCGTCTACCGCAGTGCGAATGGGCGTGTCGTTTAACTTGAACACAACCCAAGCATCGTTAATTTGAAAATGGCTGGGATGAAGCATGGACGCCTTTCAGTTTGGTCTTCGCAGTAGCTGAAAGTAAGCGTACTCCACGCCTACGTTTCCGCTGTCGCTGCATGCCCTTGCCGCTAGTGCGTCATCAGCATTTCGCGGCAGACAATGCGCGCTCGTCCTTGGGCTTTGGCCAGTAGCAGGCGGCGATCCGCGCAGGCGACTAGCGTGCGCACGTCGATGCCGTCTTCGGGGTACACGGCGATGCCCGCTGAAAACGTCAGTCCGCCGAGATCAATCGAGGCTGCGGCAACGTTTGACTCGCGGAACTCAGCGAGCAGCGATTCGATGCGTTGCAGCGCGGCAGCGGTGCCGCAGCCCACCAGCGCAAAATAAAACTCTTCGCCACCATATCGACCAACAATGTCCGAGCCGCGCAGGCAGCCGCGTGCGAGCTCGCAGAAGTTGACCAAGACTGCGTCGCCCACCGCATGGCCGTGTTGGTCGTTGACATTTTTGAAATGATCAAGGTCAATCATCACCATCGAAAACGGCGTGGCTGATTGGCGACTGAGTTGCAGCAAACTCGGCAGCGCCGCGTCCAGATAATGACGATTAAACACGCCGGTCAAGCTGTCGTGACTCACCTGATCACGCAGCCGCGTGGCCTCTGACAGCGTGACGTCCACTTGCTCGCGCAGTTGCAAATTGATCGCCTGAAGCTTTCGGCGCTCCATGGATTCCTGCTGCAAATCTTTGCTGACTTGCTGAATTTCTTCGCGCACCTGCATCGAAAATCGGCGCACCCGATTCACCACCGCAAGGCTTTGCTGATACTGCGTTGATGATTTTCGCTGCGCGATAAATGCTGCTTCAGGTTGCCCGGCACGAGCGAGCACGTCAGCTAATTCATCATAGAACTCAGCACGATCATTGAAACGAAGTGCGGAGATTTCCGGCAGCATTTCATCAACGTGTTGAAACGCCGCAATCGCGTCAGCAAGCCGCTCTTCTCGGCTAGCAATCGCGCCTTCAATGTGCCGCAGTTTAATCAGATCAAGGCCCAAAGCGCCTTGTGCGGCGAGAAGCGTTTGCGCGATTTCAAAATGCTTTTTTGCCAACGCAAGCTCACCGCGTTTAAGGTGCAACTCGGCCGCGTTGTAGTGCACAAAATGCTGGCCACCGACCATCGGCGCATCATCGCTCAACACTTTCTCCACGAGCGCGAGCGCGTCGTCAAACCGCCCCATGCGCCGCAGCGCTACCGCCCGATTGTTGCGCAGTGCTTTGCCGAGCATTGGGCTGTCCGCCTGCACGGCCACGTTGATGGCGGCTAACAACACAGTGTCAGCCTCCGCCGGGTCTTTTGCGGCCATGAGCGCCACGCCCAAGGGCAGCGCCGCGGTCGCGAATTCGGCAAATAAATCCAGTTGCTTGGCCAAGTGCAGCGCGGCGTACCCGAAGCGCAGGCTCTCCTCCAGCCGCCCTTCGTAGACGTATGCGGTGGACAGTCCGAAGCACAAATAGAAGTTGTCGGCATCGAGCGTGTTTAAGTCAAAGTGACCGATCAGCGCCTCAAACTCCTGCAGCGCGACAGGCCAGTGGCCCATGCGCATAGCGATGGCCGCAGCGCCGAGGCGAGTCAGGCGAAGGCCACGTTTATCGTTTACAGCGCGAAAATTATGTGCGGCGGCAGCGAAATCAGCGGCGATTTTTTCGCCTACAGGGGTTTGCCCGATCAAGCGACATTGCGCAAATGCGCGCGTCAAATAGGCTCACCCGAGCTCGCCGCTGCAAGCGTGTTTCGCCTGCTCCGCCTCGCTTAAAATACGCTCATTGGCAAGCGCGTAGGCTTGCTCGGGCCGCGACAGATATAGCTGCCACCCGGCACCGGTTGACGCCAGATTCAGCAAGGCGATTTCCGCAGTCGCGGTAACAGTCGGCGTGATCGCTGCGGCAAACGCAGGCGCACCGTCACGGTTAGGCGAAACATCTTCGATGAAACCATCGTTAGTCACTGCCGAAAATTACCTGCTTGTAAAGTTAAGTGGAGCGACTTGATGTCGACGGCGCACTGGTATTAAAACGCTCGACGCCCGCTGATAAAGATAGGTCAGCAAAATCAGTGCCGAGGCCTCCTGCAAATCGAGACAGCGCGCTTTGGCAATGATGATCTTAACGTGTGCCGCTTGCTAGCAACGCGTGTTGAACGCAGTTTGTGTGTTTTTCTAGTCGCACAACTCGCAACACCTTTTCGCTGTAAGCGCCAATTCGCTTGGGCTACCGTATTTTTTTGCGCATAGTCGAGTTTGTGGATAATCATCGGTTAGCCCAAGCATAACGGACATTTCAACAAAAAGCTGTATCGCAGTTTTTGCGTTCGCCACGTGCGGCGTCCAAGCCCAGTTGTTGGATACAAAAGGCGACGCCCGACTGATGCAATGCACCTGCACAGTTCGCTCAGAGCAATTATGCAATCACGCAATCACGCAATAATGCAGTTTGTTCATTCACCGTGCCATTTTCCAGCGCATGACTCCGCCCATTTCCTGCGAACACATCACCACGCATCCAGACTTTATTGCGTTGGCAAGCGTTGCGCATTTGCGAGTGGATTTGCGCTATGCAACGGCAGCTAATTTCATGGGCCGCGACATGTATTCGCCGCTCGATTGCGCGTGGGCGCATCGCGACGCGATCAACGGGCTGCGTCAGGCGATGGCCTGGCTTGCTCGGCAACGCCGTGACGCGCATTTGTGTGTGCTCGACGCGCTGCGCCCGCAGCGCGTGCAAGAGGCCATGTGGGCAGCGCTTGAAGGCACGCCACTAACGCAGTATCTCGCCTTGCCCGAGCGCGGATCGATTCATTCGTTCGGCATGGCCATTGATGCGACGCTGCTTGATGCAGACGGACAAGAATTCGACATGGGCACCTCGTTTGACGACATGACCGAGCTTTCGCATCCGACGCTGGAAGCCGCGTTTTTACAAGCCGGTGCACTTGATGATCACCAGGTCAGTAATCGCCACTTGCTGCGCGAGGCGATGCGTCGCGGCGGCTTTCACGGCATCGGCACCGAGTGGTGGCATTTTGATTGCGGCGATCGGGCGCTGGTGCGCGCTACGTACGCGCGTGTTTTGTAGCTTACGTAGCTTACGTAGCTTACTTTTGCAATACAACTGCACGCGAATCAACGCGCGTCACCCATTCCAAAACGGCGTCCACAATGGGTCTTCCAACGGCGTATTTAGCATCGTCATGATTCAACATCGCGACCACCACACACATGTCTCCGTTCACATCCGGCACGTAACCCGCGACTGAAACCACGTTGCGCAGCCCGCCCGTTTTGATGCGCGCCACCCCCGCCGCAGCACTATCGGCCAGGCGCTTGCGCATGCCGCCATCCACGCCCACAATTGGCAACCCCGACAAAAATTCTGGAGCCCAGCGGCTGTCTTTCGCCGCTCGCAATACGCCCGCTAACGTGACGGCAGAGATGCGCTCGGTGCGCGACAAACCAGATCCGTTTTCAAGCACCATACCCGTCGCATCAATCGTTTTTTCTTGCAACCATTGCCGCACCACTTGCTCGCCGCGCGCGCCGGTGGACAGTGAAGCATCAGCGGCAACTTGGTTTTCCGCGCCCAGCGTTAAAAACATCAGCCGCGTGATCGGATTGTCGGATCGCTTCAAAATATCGCGATTGAATTCAGTGAGCGTTCGCGATTGATGCGTTGCCAGCACACGCGCGTCAGCGGTGCCAGTGCCGTCGCGCGCCACACCCGTCCACGCGCCGCCCGCGCTGGTCCACAGCGCGCGAAACAAGCGATCCGCAAAGTCCACGCGATCGAGCACATTGATCTCGGTGGTCACCGGACAATTGCGCGGAAATTCTCCCTTTAACGTCACTAGTATTTGCCCGTCGTCTGCCTTTTTAACGTCCGGCAGCTTCCAGAAATCTTCCCAATCGGCGCACGGTTTGTCAACAATTTTCATCTCTGAATCGATGCTCACGCGGTCAAGCGCTGGCGTCATGCCGACGCGCACATCCGTGTTGTCGGAGCGCAGCTCAAGCTGCATTAAATTACTGTTCAGCAACAGCGCATCCGGGATCACGTTGTAGCGAAATTCTGGCGACTCATCAAACGGTGGCGCACCCTGGTCTAACCGCGCCGGCTTGAAATAAGACCGATCCACAATCAGGTCGCCCACAATCGCATTCACGCCACTGAAGCGCAACGTTTGCAGCATCGTTTGCAGCGCCCGCCAATCGAAATCAGGATCCCCCAGACCGCGCAACACCACCTCGCCCGTCAATGTGCCCGACTTAACGTCGGCTGCGCTGCGCAGCTCAGTCGTGCCTCGATGCGCGGGCCCGAGCCGCTCCAGCGCCACGATTGAAGTCAACGCTTTTAGCGTGGACGCGGGTTGCATCGGCGCACTGGCGCGATGCGCCACCACGGTCGCGCCGTCGGAGGCGCGCAACACGACGACGCCCAGCGCGTCCTGTGGCAGCCGAGCCTCGCTAAGCAGCGCGATGATGCCATCTGGCAGTGCAACCGCCCGGGCGGGTACGGGTGCGCGTACGGTGGTGCTGGACAACGGCAAGTGCGCGCACGCCGCCAGCAATGGCAGCAACAGCGCGACAAAGCCAAGGCGAGAATTCGTCAACACAGGTTCCTTTTGCAGTTAAAAATAGCGCAGTGAGTAGCCTCGGGCGGGTTTGCCCTTAACGATTGCCGCGCGCCACCAGTACGGTTCATTATTACGTAGCAATTTTGCCAACACGCCGCGCGCGATGTCGAAATTGCATACATCAAATTGCCACATTCGCAGTGTACGAAGTAATAATTGCTCGTACCCTAAGGTTCGGTTTAACAGGCGTTTGAGGGGACGCGAACCGAGGCATGGCCAGTCATCATTTGGCCACACAGGTCACCCTGAATTCAAGCGTCATCCAGGAGAGCATTCCATGAAACTAAAAAAATTGGCCTATTGCATGTCAATAGCCGTGATTGCCGGGCCGTTGTTCGCCCAAACCGCACCGCCCGCGCCACAAAAAGTGGAACGCGTCGAGATCACCGGATCCAACGTCAAGCGCGCTGCGGACGAAGGCTCGCTGCCGGTGCAAATCATCACCCGCGAAGAGCTGACCCGCTCCGGCATCACCAGCGCCGAGCAGCTGGTGGCGCGCATTTCGGCCAACGGAACCGGCACTGACAATCTCGCGTCCAACGTTGGCATTCAGCTCGGCACCACCGACCGTAACAACAACGGCAACTCCAGCGCCAACTTGCGTGGCCTTGGCGCGTCAAGCACCCTCGTTTTGCTCAACGGTCGGCGCGTGTCAACGCACGGCGCGAAGGGCAACGCGGTTGACCTTAATTCGATCCCGCTGGCCGCAGTTGAGCGAGTTGAAATTCTTAAAGACGGCGCGTCCGCTATCTACGGCACCGACGCTATCGGCGGTGTAATCAACTTCATTCTGCGCAAGGATTATCAAGGCGCAGAGATCACCGGCTTTGCCGATTTGACGCACGATGGCGGCGGCAGTATTTTCCGCGGCTCGCTACTCGGCGGCTGGGGTGACATCACCAAAGACGGCTACAACGTGCTGGCAAGCATTACGCTGGACAAACAAGAAATGCTGTCCGCCAGCAAACGTCCGTTCTCCAACGGCAACCAGCCCAATCGTGGCCTGTCGACCGACACCACGGGCACACCCTTTGCCACGCAAACCGGTAACGCAGGCTCAGCCCTCGGATCAAGCTTTAAGGTGCCGGGCGACACCACCTCCTACACGCGCGCCAACCTGCTGAGCTTCCAAGGCAAATGCAACACCGTGCCTGGCATGGCGCAGTACGAATACGTGCTGAACGACTTTCTTGCAGCGCGCTACGGCTGCACCTTCGACACCGGCAGCACCGCCATCCTGCAGCAGCCTAATGAGCGCATCAACTTTGTGTCGCGCGGCACCTTCAAAATCAACAGCGAAACAACCGGATTTGTTGAGGCCATCGGTTCACGCTCGGTGGCCAAAAAGCAGTTTGAGCCGCTACAGTTAACCACCACCGGCACGCTGCTCGGCGCACGTTATCCGGTGGGCGGCGCGTATTATCAAAATTTGTCGGCGTACATTCCAGCGTTCGATGCGACAAAGCCGATTGCATACCGCTGGCGTTGCGAGATTTGCGGCCCACGTGAAATTGAAACCACGTCCGACAGCTACCGTTTGCTCGCGGGCCTTGACGGCACATTCGCGGGCAAGTGGGACTACAAATTCGGTATTTCTGCTGCCGGCAGCAAAGCCGATTCAGTGCTCGGCAACGGCTTTCTGTATCAAGCACCGCTGATTGCGGCGCTGGCCAGCGGCAAAGTCAATCCATTCCTGTTGCCCGGTCAAACGCAGACGGCAGAGGCCATCGCGCTGATGGAATCGGCCAAGGCGCGCGGTGCCGTTTTGTTCGGCGGCGAATCAACCCTTGTGCAGGCTGACGGCTCGATTACAGGCGAGGTGTGGCAGTTGCCCGCCGGTGCGGTCAGCGTTGCCGCAGGCTTTGACTTGCGTCGCGAGGGCTACAAATTTGCCGACGGATCGAAGGGTTCACTGCCCATCTTTAACGTGCCGTATGACGCAGAGTTTCCAAAAGTTTCACGCAACGTAGTCGCCGCGTATGCCGAGATTCTGGTGCCGATCGTCAACGGTTTGGAGATTACCGGCGCGATTCGCCATGACCAGTACAGCGACTTCGGTGGCACCACCAATCCGAAAATTTCGTTCCGCTGGAATCCTGTCGAGCAGGTGCTGTTCCGCGGCTCGTACAACACCGGCTTCCGTGCACCGAGTTTCTTCCAGCTTTACGGCGCCACCGGCGACTCGCAAATTCCTGGCAACATCAAGGATCCGGTGCTTTGCGGGCCCGGTGTGACCGACCCGACCGTCTGCGCGATTCGACCCAACGCTCGTCAAGGTGGCAATCCGAATCTGCAACCCGAAACGTCAAAGCAGTGGACGTTGGGCGCGGTATTTTCGCCGACTAAATGGCTAAGCGGATCGGTTGACTTGTGGGAAATCAAGCGCTCAAGCCGTATTTACGAGCTGACGCCGCAACAAGTGATCGCCAACTACACCACGTTCCCAGAAAACCTAGTGCGCGGCACCGATGGGCGTCTAGACGGCCCCGGCGGCTATATCCGCGCGGGCTTTGTGAACGCTGATGGCGACATCACGCGCGGCATTGACGTGTCGGTGCGCGCCTCCACACTGGCAGCGGGTGCCAAGTGGACGGCGAGCCTTGATGGCACCTACATCGACAGCTTCCGCTCACGGGTGTTCTCCAATACGCCGTACACCGAGTTTGCCGGTCAGTGGACCACGCGCGATTTGTACGTGCGCTGGAAGCACACCGCGCAGGTCACCTACGAGCAAGGCCCTTGGTCAACCACCATCGGCCAGCAGTTCACCGCAGGCTACAAAGACGAGCTTCCTTACGGCCCACTGCCGTCGGGATACAACCCCAATGTCAAAGCCTACGTCATCTACAACCTGTCGGCCAGCTACTCGGGCTTGCGCAACACGGTCATCACCGCCGGCGTTAAAAATGTGTTGAACACGGATCCGCCGTTCACCGCGCATAACTATGACTTTGTCGGCGGTGCCGGATGGGACCCACGCGTTGCCGACCCACGTGGTCGTGCGTATACCTTGAACGTGAACTACAAGTTCAAGTAGTCCGCGGTTGCGGTTGAAAAACGGGCGCGAATTTTCGCGCCCTTTTTTTTGCTGAGTGCCATACTGGTGAGGTCGCGATCACTGCGCGCACGTAAACGCGAACCACAAACCGTGCACTATAGATGCTGAAAAACTTGAATCGACGGCGATGGTTGGGTGTGCTGGCAGCGAGCGTCGCGCTGGCTTCAACTCGGGCCAGTGCGGCACCGCGCGCGGCAGGCACGCGTTCGAAAAAGATCAAACCACCCGCCCTCAAACGCGGTGATTTGGTAGCGCTATTCAACCCCAGTGGATTTGCGGACGACGCACTGATTCAACGTGCCACCGTGAACCTTGAAACGCTCGGTTTTCGGGTGCTGCAGGCGGCGCATTTGCGCGCGTCGCGAGGTAACACGGCGGGCACGATTGGTCAGCGTTTGACGGACCTGCACACGCTATTTGCTAATCGCGAAGTTCGCGCGTTGTGGGCCGCACGCGGCGGCTCAGGCACGGCGCAACTACTGCCCTACATTGACTACGGATTGGTGGCTCGCAATCCGAAAATTGTGATCGGATACTCCGACTTAACCTCGCTGCTACTCGCGCTGCACGCTAAGACTGGCCTCGTTACTTTTCATGGGCCAGTCGCGTCATCCGGCTTCACGCCGTTCACCGTTTCACATCTAGAAGCAACGCTGATCGAAGGCCGCGCAACGCACGTCATGAGCACGGCGGACGAACACAAAAAACGCGCGATTGACGAGCCGAACTTTGTGCAACGCACGCTCAAAAGTGGCAGCGCCGAGGGCACGTTACTCGGCGGAAATCTCTCGGTGCTGACCTCGCTGGTCGGCACGCCGTATTTGCCCGACACGCGAAATGCGCTGCTGTTTTTGGAGGAAATTAGCGAAGCGCCGTACCGCATCGACCGCATGCTGACGCAGCTAGCGCAGAGCGGAGTGCTCGGCCAATTACGCGGCGCACTGCTCGGCGTGTTCGTGAAATGCGAGCCCGCAGCGGGTGAAGAATCGCTCGTGTTGTCGCAAGCGCTCAACGATCATTTTGCGCCGCGACCGATACCGAGCGCATACGGTTTATCGTTCGGCCACATCGCGTCGCAATGGGTGTTGCCGATTGGCATACGCGCAAAATTTGATGCGGATGCAAAAACGCTGACGTTGCTGGAATCGGCGGTTTCGTAAGCGCACTACGCGAAACACGCGAACGGAAAAACTGCTAACAGCTTTATGCTGCAAGCGCCATTTACTGTAGGCTAAGCGTGGTTATCGCTGTATATCGACTTAGATGCAAAACAGCCTTATGCCCAGATGAAACATGGCTCACAGCACAAAGCTATAGCGCAAACGTGCGCCGCTCTTTAGCGCAAGACATGGCCATGAAGCGCGCTCAAGATCCGCTCTTCGTAGCGATGAAACGCGGAGTAATTGCCCGGCGTTGTCTCCGGATCAAAGCCCACACCGCCGCTTAAAAAGATCATGCCGTTTTTGCTTTTCGGATCGAACACCATGGCCGAGGTCAAGCCCCACGCATCGCCCAAATGCCCCATCGCTTTGAAGCCGCCGCCGTCAACCAACCGGTCACCCAATGCGACGCCACTGATGTCAAGAAAATGCTGATTGCCCAAGCCCCACGCGTTCATCAACTGCTTGCCGCCGCCTGAGTTCACGTCGCCGTTTTTGCCCAACCCATTGGGGTGCGTGCGCCACTGCTCGCGCAGCATCTCGCGCACCGATGCCGCGCTCAGCACGCGTTTGCCGTCATGCACGCCTTCGTTCATCAGCAACAACATCACGCGCCCCAAATCAGCCGCTGACAACCGACACGCGCCTTGTGGCCCGAACAGCGTTCCGTTAGTTCCAACAACGTAATTTGGCCCGGCGCGCGACACCGGTGGCACCTGGCTGTAATCGTCAACCTGCGCCACCCACGGCCCGTTGCTGTTCCAGATTTCTTTGCCGTTCACCTCGGTGCGCTTCCGGTAAAGCGTTGCAATATGGGCAACGTCCGCAGCACTCATATCCGCTGGATTGAATCCTCCGCGAATGCTCATTGGGTCGAACAGCACACGCCGCATCAAGCGATCAAATCGCTCGCCGCTCACCCGCTCCATCACCGTGCCGATCACGCCCCAATTCAAATTTCCGTAGCTGAAATAGTCACCGGGTTTCGCGTTTTTTGCCCACATGTCGCCCTTGCCATAATGCAAGCCACCCGGTGTGAAAACGTCCTTCAGATTCACGTTTAATTTGTCCTCCCACGAATAGCCTGCGTCGTCACGAATGGATGCTCGATGCGTGAGCAACATGCGCATCGTGATGGGCGCATCAAGAAAATTTGGATTGCGCAGCGACCAGCCCAGATAGGTGCTCACATCCGCGTCCAGCGTGAGCCTGCCCTCCTCCACCAAGCGCATGACGCCGAGCGTGGTGATGAGCTTTGAGATGGAGGCAATGCGATACATCGTGTCGGCGCTCACCGCGACGTTTTTTTGCGGCGCTGCGCTGTCAATAAATTTGCCTCCAACCTGTCCCGCATAGGCCACGCGGCCATCGCGCACCACGAGTGTGGCCAAGCTCGCAAGCGGGTAGCGGGGATCGTTCACGATGCCGCGCAACTCGGCGTCAAGCTGCGCCTTTGCTGCGTCCGACACCACGTTCGTTGGAGACGCAACGACAGCTATAGCGGTGGTGTTCATTGAAGGTATCGGGTCAGATTTCATGGTGCACGCGCTGCTACAAAAAATGCCAACGGCGGTAATAAAAAACAACCGAAAACGAGTCAATTTAAAGTTCATGATGTGCATGATCAATGCTGATGTTCATCCAGCGGATCGGCTTGCACCACCGCGGGTTGCGCGCTGGGTGTTGACGCGGCGGACGTGAGCACCTCCAATATCGCTGCTGTTTCCGCGTCCGGCAAACCATCAAAACGAGCGGGCCGATATTTCTGCTGAAACGCCGAAATGATGTCGGTGGTGAGCTTGTCCTGCTCACCGGTGGCGGGCAACGTGAAGCCATGTTTCACAAGCTTTTCCTGTAACCAAGTGAGGCTCGGCAACGCCAGTTCGTACGCCGCTTTTCGCTCAGCAACAGCCTTCGCGTCGGGCCACGGAATCAACCCTTCGTCTGCCAACCGCTTCCACGGAAATTTAGGGCCCGGATCGTTCTTACGAGTGGGCGCGATGTCACTGTGACCCAAGATTCGCTCTGGTTTGATCTGATGCCGCACAACGATTTGTTTGACCAACTCCACCACCCGATCAATCTGTTCCGGCTCAAAATCCTGAAAATTCAAGCCCAACCCGTTCGCCGCTTTTTGCCCGCCGAGGTTAACGATTTCGATGCCGATGGAACTCGCGTTAAGCGCAGTTGCACCCTTCCACGAGCTCACGCCAGCATGATAGGCACGACGATTTTCGTCAACCAGCTGATACACAGTTGCCGGCACGCTCCCCTGTCGCTCACTCACCAAATAATGACTACTGACGGGCCCCTGCGTGAGCGTGTTCAGTGATCGCGGCAAGTCAACCGTGGTGAAGTGAATAATCAAAAACTGCACGCGACTGTCTTGGCTGGTCGCGGTGTACGTCGTGTCTATTTTCAGACCGGTGGCGCAACCGCCGAGCAGCACTGCTGCGACCATCATCACACACGCGGCGCTTCGCTTTACGTTCATCATTATTTTCCTACGCAATCAATTCATTCAAGACTTGAGACGACGCGGCTATGCGTCACCCGCCAAATATTTCTTCGCCGCAATTCGCGCCGCAGCAACGTGCGCTTGCACCTGCAAAAACTCAAGCTTCACAGCGCCGGGGATCGCCTGCCGCATCACCGATTCAATCACCGGATGCAGCAGTGACGCGCGGCCTGCAACCACGATTCTGCGCTCACCATAGCGTTGCGTCATCGCATGCGCCAATCGCGCCAATTCCAATCCCGCATCACGCAAAATTTCTAGCGCTAACGCGTCTTCATGCGCATGCTGCGCAACAACGCGCGCAAGCATGCCGATTTCACCACGCTCTTTTTCCATCAAGAAACGCGCGGAAAAAATAGACGAATCACCGCCGACCGCCGCAAACAATGCGCATGCCATCGGCGAGTCGCGCCACGCGCCAGGTTGTTCATCTTCACGTCTCCAGATGCGACGCAATGCCTCGCGCGCGATCCAGTGGCCACCGCCTGCGTCATCAAGCATCACGCCGCGTCCGCCCGCGCGGCGCAGCTCGCCCGCCACGTCAACAAAGGCTGCAATCGAGCCGGTGCCCGCGTAGACCAAGTAGCCTTCGCCGGGTGCAAGCAGCGCATGAAAAATAAGCTCGGCGTCGCTGGTCACCGTCACTTGATCGTCGGTTAAATCAAACGCTTGAACGATCATCGCAACCAATCGCTGTGCGTCTGCACCGATGCCTGTCACACCCGCATGCAGGCCGGAAAGGCGACGATTTTGTAATGTGCGACGCACCATTGCCGCAATCGCATTCAATCGATTTCGAACGATTTCGCTTTCGCCCTCGGACGCCAGGGCAACGCCTGAAAACCCGTCCGCGACGCCCTCAGCAATCAGCTCACCGACGCGCGTTGCCAGCGCCCAACGGGTCTGCGTGCCGCCAACATCCATGCCAAGAAAGCACGGCTCTGCCGATGCGTCGCGGTCTAGTTGTAAAACGTTGGTCATGGTCGGGTAAGCATGCTTCGCGCGCCCTCAACCCCGTATTGATCGACGCGCGAAATCACCACTTGGCGCAGCGCTTGACCAGCCGATTGCTCCGGCAAGAGGGTGCTGGCGTTGGTGGCAATCGAGAACTGCCAAGTGGAGCCGTATTGGGCCCAAATCGGCCACAAAAGATTGTCTTTTTTGGTGCCGCTGGCCACATCAACCCGACACGTCCCGGGCAATCGTGCATCAGCATTTATGTCGCAGCGAAGCGTCGCTGTCGGCGCGCCTAACAACGCCGCATTGCTCGGACGCAGCCAAGGTGTGGCGGGCACCAGCGCCTCCGTCGCATACGCGTCTCGCGCCAACATATCCGCGATGCCTTGTCGGTTCTGCGTCAACGCGACGGCGCTGAAATGAATGTGACCCGTGGCGCCCTTATCTTTGCGCAACACATCCATCTGCTGCTTGATTTCTTCAGGCCGCCACGACGCATCCGACTCATCAATTTTGCTCGTGAATACACCGGGCCACAAATGCCGCTTTTTTGCATTGGCGCGCGACCAATAGTCGAGCAGCACCGGAAACGCCTGCGCTGTTTGCGCGATGGGCCAGTACAGTTGCGGTGCCAAGTAATCGAGCCAACCTTGGTTCCACCACAACTCAACGTCGGCGAACAGTTTGTCGTATTGACTAAATCCGGTGATGCCCTCAGGCCGCCGATCAGCACGCGGTAACCCGAACGGGCTGATACCAAATTTCACCCATGCTTTTTCGGCATGAACGATGGCATACATCGATTGCACCAAGCGATTGACGTTGTCGCGACGCCAGTCCGCGCGGGCCAGCTTTCCACCAGTCGCCACGTAGCGTTTCCATGACGGCTCATCCGGAAAATCAACGTCTGGTTGATCGGCTGCGGTCTTGATGGGATAGGGATAAAAGTAGTCGTCAATGTGGATTCCATCGAGCTCGTAGCGGCGCACGACATCGCGCACCACATCAAGCAAACGCTGAGCGCCAGCTGGCTCGCCCGGATCAATCCAGCGCTGTTCGCCGTAGGTTTTTACCAAGTCAGGTCGGGTGTTGATGAGGTGGTTGGCCGCGGGCGGCGACTTTGCGGCGGAATGCCGCGCGCGGTAGGGGTTTAGCCACGCGTGCAACTCAAGGCCACTGCCGTGCGCCTCGCTGATCCACAGCGCGAGCGGGTCGTAAAACGGCTGCGGCGCTTGGCCCTGAACGCCCGACAAGTATTCGGACCATGGCTCGATGGACGACGTGTAGATCGCGTCTGCAGCAGGCCGTATCTGAAGAATCAATGCGTTCATCTTGAGTCGCTTGGCGGTGGCGACCATCTTCTTGATTTCTTGCTGCTGGTCAGCACTCGACAAAGCGGAGCGACTCGGCCAATCGATGTTGGCAACGGTGGCCACCCACATCGCGCGAAACTCGCGCGGCGCGGCGGGCGGCAACGGCGCGTCGAGGCGCGTCGATGGTGCAATCACGGAGGCACACGAATTGAGGAGCCACGCGGCGAGCACACAGCCAAGGCGAATAAAAATAGGCGTTGACGTGTGCGGCATCAACATTGCGCTACACCTTGATGAAAATTTTGTTGCGCCATAGCGCCCACGCAACCAGCAACATCAACGCGTTAAACAGCACCGCAAACAACAGTGACACGTTGACCGGCGTAAGTGGTAATTGGCTGATGGCCGCAAACAACGCTGCCTTGACAGAAATCACCGTGCCAACGTCGCTCGGCACTTTGAAGTAGCCCATAGCCTTTGCCACTAACCCTGAAAAAGCAAAAATGAACAAGGCGTTCACGCCGTACATTTCGAACGGCTTTGCCAACCACGCAGCCCGCGCACGCACACGCGCTGAGTCGCACGCGTCAATCAGCCAGTAACACACCGCAAATAGCAGCAGCGCCCAGCCGGTCATGAAGACGGTGTACGACGGCGTCCATAACGACTTGTTGATCGGCATCAGCGCCGCGTCAAGAATCACGCCAAGCCACAGCAACGCCAGTCCCGCAACCATCATCCACGCAGATTTGGCGGCGGACGTGTGCGACGACTGCAACCAGTGGCCGGTCAACGCGCCAAAAAGCAAACTGCTCACGGCGGGCAGTGTGCTGAGTAAGCCCTCCGGATCCCATGTTTTAGCCTGAGCCCAAAGATGGCCGCTCATCAACGCGCGATCAATGTAGGCACCCACATCGCGACCGGGTTCGAGCAGCGCGGTGGCAAACACGCCATTCGCGTCCGGAACCGGAACCAACAACTCGATTGCCGCGTAAACCGCCATGAGCGCGATGGCCCAAGCAACCAGCCCGCGCGCGCGACACCACAATACCATTGGTGCGGCAATCACGATGCACAGACCAATGCGCTGCAACACGCCGGGATAACGCAGCGAATCGATGCTGAATAACGGGATGAAATTGAGAGTCAAACCAATCAAAATGATGACACCCGCGCGTCGCCACAACTGCAACAAGATCGATACTTTTGTGGCGGAAGAAGCAAGCGAGCGCGTGCTTGAAATCGTCAGCGAAACACCGACGATGAACAGAAAAAACGGAAATATCCAGTCAGTGAATGTCCATCCATGCCATGCCGCATGACGCAGTGGTGCATAGATATGCGCCCAGTCACCGGGGTTGTTGACCAGCACCATGCTCGCGATGGTGAAGCCGCGAAACACGTCGAGCGAGCGCAGACGTTGGCGTGACGCATCAGCCGTCATATTCAATCCGCTAACGCCGCACGCACGTTGCCATCAGCCGCATCAATACGCTGCTGTGCCGCAGTGCCGTCAATATTTTTCATGAGCATGACAATCGCCACTTTCACGCGAAAGCGACATGCTTTCAAAGCGTGCTCTGCCGCGACCTCGTCGGCACCGCTCGCCAGCGCTGTCAATCGGATGGCGCGTGTCAACAATTTCGCGTTGGTCGGCACTAAATCCACCATCAGGTTGCCGTACACCTTGTGCAGCCGCACCATGATTGCGGTGGACAACGTATTTAACGCGATCTTCTGCGCGGTGCCCGCTTTGAGTCGCGTGCTGCCCGACACAAGCTCTGAGCCGGTGTCGAGCGTGATGCCAATTTCTGCTTGCGAGATCACTGGCGCCTCGGGGTTATTGGCCATGCCGATCGTGAGCGCGCCACTTGCACGCGCCGCGCGCATGGCACCCAGCACATAGGGCGTGGTGCCCGACGCGGCGAGCAGGATCACCACATCGTCACGCATCACCAGCAACTTGCCGATGTCGGCGACGCCTTGTGGGTCGTTATCTTCAGCGCCCTCCACCGCACGGTAGATCGCGCCGGCACCGCCTGCTAAGAGGGCCAGCGCCCGCTCAGACGGCCACGCGAAGGTAGGGTAGAGCTCCACGCTATCGAGCAAGCCCAGCCGCCCCGAGGTGCCCGCACCGACATAAATTAACCGCCCACCGCGCTTGATGCGTGGCACCGCCGCTTCAACAGCCCGGGCGATATCGGCACTGGCGCGCGCCACGGCGGTAGCCGCATTGGCCTGATCGCTCACCAACGCGTTCACCAATTCGTTGATTGAATACTCATCGAGTTGCGTATGCAAAAGACTAGGGCGCTCGGTGGTGAGTACGGCTTTTTTCATTGCAATATTACTGACCGCTTACCGAGTGAGCGTCACTTTTTTAAGTCGCGGCGGCTGATCAGGATCAAGGCCGCGGGCACGCGCCAGCGCTTCCACCATCACGTAAAAGCTTTGCACCGCCGCCACGCCGTCAAGCACCTCATGCGGACCCACGGCGATCGGCAATTGAGCGTCAGGATGCCCGTTTGGTGCGGCAATTAGCACGTTGGCACCTTGACGCTTCATGTCGGCGGCAAACGCCAACACCTCTGCCTGCTCCGGCCCGCGCGGCGCAAGCACCAGCAACCGGTAGCCCGTGCCGATCAACGCCATCGGTCCGTGTTTAACCTCAGCCGCTGAAAACGCTTCAGCCTGAATCCCGCACACCTCCTTAAATTTGAGCGCCATCTCAAAGGCAACGGCAAGGCTCGCGCCGCGCGCAATCACCAGCAACCGGTCTGCGTCAAGCAGTGGCGCGATAGCCGGCGACCAATCTGATGCGAGCGCACGGTTCAGCGTATCGGGCAGAAGCTTCAACGCATCATGCAGCGCCGTATCGCGCGCCCACGCCGCAACCAGCGCGGTGCCCGCGACCAGCTGCGCAATAAAACTCTTGGTGGCTGCGATGCTTTTCTCGGGGCCTGCAGACAGATCAATGCAATGCGCTACGCCCAGTGCCAGCGGAGATTTCACATCGTTGACCAACGCGGCTGTTAACGCACCTCTATCGCGAAGGCCCGCCATTGCCGCCACCAAATCGGGGCTCTGGCCCGATTGCGAAAACGAGATCGCCGCGACGCCGACTGCATCAATCGGTGCATTGTGCAGCGTGATGGCCGACGGCGGCATGGAACTCACTAGCACGCCCAGGCGCGTCAACAACAGATACGCAAAATGGCTCGCCGCATGATCGGAGCTGCCGCGCGCAACGGTCACCACCGTGCGCACTGCTGCTGCTCGCAATGCGTGGGCCAGCGCATCAATCGCTGCACCGCTCGCAACCAACACGTCGCGTGCGACCGACGGCGCAGCCGCAGTCTCGATGCGCATTAACGATTCAGTGGGCGAGATCAACGGCGCGGCCTTCGGTGAAAACGTGGGTAATGTTCAAGTCGCTATCGAGCACGACCACGTCGGCGTGACATCCAACAACCAGTCGCCCACGATCTGGAGCGCAGATAAAATCTGCTGCAAGTGTTGACGTGCGACGAGACGCTTCGGCAAGACTTAGTTGCATCACGGTCACTAAATTTTTGAACGCCTGATCCATCGTGAGCACTGAGCCCGCGAGCGTGCCATCGGCTAGCCGCACGCCGCCCATGCAGCGCGTCACCATTTGCCGGCCAAGACGATATTGCCCATCCGGCATGCCTGCTGCCGCCGTGGAATCAGTAACGCAATACAGCCCCGCAATTGAGCGCAGCGCGGCACGAATTGCGCCCGGATGCACGTGTAACAAGTCAGGAATCAACTCGGCGTTCTGTGCGTGCGCGAGCGCCGCGCCCACCATGCCAGGGGCACGATGATGAAAGCCGCTCATCGCGTTGTACAGATGGGTGAAACCGTGCGCACCGGCGTCGAGCGCGGCACAGGTTTGTTCATAAGTTGCCGTTGAATGACCGAGATTTATTTTGTAGCCAGCAGCAATCAGCGCGGGAATCGTCTCCAGATTACCGTCAACTTCTGGTGCTAACGTAATTAAGCGAATTGGCGTCAGGGCATTTAACGCGTCAAGTTCAGCAAACTGTAAACGCCGCGCAAAATCGGGTTGTGCGCCTAAGCGCAGGGCGCTGATGTATGGGCCCTCCAGATGCACGCCGAGAATATGCGCAGTGGGGCGCACCGGGTTCGCGCGAACTGAGGCGAGCCCAGCAAACGCAGCGACTAAATCGTCGTGCGGAGCGGTCATTGTCGTTGCTAACAGAGAGGTGGTGCCGAACCTCGCGTGGGTCAGCGCGACGGTCGCTGCGGCAGCGTCACCATCCATGATGTCAGAGCCCCCGCCGCCATGCACGTGCAGATCAATAAAGCCTGGAATGATGATCGGCAGTGCGCAATCGCGAACCGCAATTTCGGTTCCTGCAACGCCCACAATCTTGCAAATGCGGCCTGCGGCAAACTCAATGCGTCCGTTCAAAAATCCTTGCGGCGTTAGGATGTGGCCTTCACAATGAGTCATGTACTATTTTTATCATTGACGCTTGCGCCGCGCTATGCGATTTCAACATCACGAGCGCATTCGAGATGAGACAGAATTGCGAGTGATGGTGATTCACCAATATGTGCCGCTTACCGACTCGAGTCACGCCGCCAAAACTTAGAAAAGCATGACACTTACCTACATCTGGGCCGGATTTTTTCTGGTGGGTTTTGCCGCCGCGCTGGTGCAATGGCTGGTGTTTGGCGACGACACCGTGTTCAAGCGCATCATCGACGGCACCTTCGATTCAGCCAAAGTGGCGGTGATGGAGATCGCACTCCCGCTGGCCGGGGTAATGACATTGTGGCTGGGTATTCTGAGCATTGGCGAACGCGCTGGTGCCATCGCCTTTGTCTCAAGATTAATCGCTCCATTTTTCTCGCGCATCTTTCCGCAAGTGCCCAAAGATCATCCGGCCACCGGCCACATGGTG
This sequence comes from Burkholderiales bacterium, assembly GCA_043721275.1. Classification (GTDB taxonomy): domain Bacteria; phylum Pseudomonadota; class Gammaproteobacteria; order Burkholderiales; family Casimicrobiaceae; genus Casimicrobium. The sequence continues at coordinate 2,058 of JAYSRA010000123.1, read as the reverse complement.
ATGAATTTTTCGGCGAATTTTTTGGGCCTTGACAACGCCGCCACACCGTTCGGTTTGAAGGCGATGGAGAGCCTGCAAACGCTCAACCCCAAAAAAGAAGAAGCCACCGACGCGCAGATCATGTTCTTAGTGCTGCACGCATCCGGGCTCACGTTGATTCCGCTCTCGATCATGGCGCAGCGCGCAGTGCTCGGCGCGCGTGACCCGTCGGACATTTTCATACCGTGCATGATCGCGACCTACGTGGCCACGCTCACCGGGCTGCTCGCGGTGGCCTTGAAGCAGCGAATCAATCTGTGGGATCGCGTGATCGTCAGCTGGCTCGGCGGCATGACCGCAGCCATCGTCGGCATGGTCTGGTATCTCAGCCAATGCCTGACCAAGGATGAAATTTCGTTGGTATCGAAAGTGGTGAGCAACCTGCTGTTGCTGTCGATTATCGTGGTCTTCATCGTCGCTGGGCTGCGTAAAAAAATCAACGTGTACGAAGCGTTTATCGACGGCGCGAAGGGCGGCATTCAAACCTCGCTCATGATCATTCCCTATCTCGTTGGCATGCTGGTGGCGATCAGCGTGTTGCGCAACTCCGGCGTGCTGGATTTTGTAGTGCGCGGCTTCACGTGGGTGTTTGCGCAGATGGGTTTGAACACCGATTTCACGCCCGCCTTGCCCACGGCGTTGATGAAGCCGATCAGCGGCAGCGGCTCGCGCGCGATGATGATTGACGCGATGAAAACCTACGGCGTTGACTCGTTCGTGGGCCGTCTCGCCTGCATTTTTCAAGGCTCGGCCGACACCACGTTCTACATCGTGGCGCTGTACTTCGGATCGGTCGGCATCGCCAAAATACGCTATGCGATTACCTATGGATTGATTGCTGAATTTTCTGGCGTGATTGCAGCGGTGGCCGTGGCTTATTTGTTCTTTCATTAGCATGCGCGCGCATTGCGCAATGCTTACGGCGCTCGTGCTGGCACCCGCCGCGAGTGCGATGGAATTCAAGCGCATCGACAGCACGTTGATTCTTTCTGGCGAAGTCGTTTTCCGCGATCTTGATCGCGTCAAAGCCGAATTCAAAATGGCACCTGCAATTACCCACGTGGTGTTGCGCAATTCGATGGGCGGCAACAGCTGGACGGGCTATCGACTCGGCGAATTATTCCGTGAAAACGGCGTAACCACTGCCGTGTCCGGGCATTGCATTTCGTCGTGCTCGCGGCTGTTTCTGGGCGGCAAACAACGCATGTTTACCGATGACTATCCGGCAAGCCTTACGTTCGTTGGCTTTCACGGTCACTACGATTTTGACAAGCTCAATACGCAAGCGGTGGTCAAAGATGATTTAGCGCTTTGGACGATCAAATACACCGACGGCAAGGTTGACCCAAAGCTGTTGCAGCGCTGGAGTGCCATCGAGCGACGCGCGGGCGATGCGCGGTTTTATCCGGCGTCAGTAACGGCATTTTGGAAAGACGCGAGCTTTTTGTGTGATGGCACCGAGTCGTCAAAGCCCACGCGTTGCGAGCGGCTCGGCACCACCGCTTTGGCGCAAGGCATTGTGACCACGGATCAGCGCTATTCAAGTGTCGATGCGGCATCGTTACCGTTCAAAAAACGGGAAGCGAAATATCCATCCACAACCTTCGCCGCGCTCACCGACAGCGGCAAACTACCGCGCGCATCCGCCGCGCTACGCAACGACTATGCGCAGTTCATCGCGAGCCGCTTGCCGCGCGCCTTTGCCATGTCAACCAACGGAAAAAACTGGGCATGGAACGCAAACGACGTTAAGTCCGCCGAGCGCGCAATTGAGCGATGTGAGCGCAAAGCAAACGCCCGTTGCCAACTGTATGCAGTAGACGAGCGCGTGGTGTTTCAGAAGCGCTGACCTACTTGTAATCGCTAACAGCTTTCGTCTAAAACCGCCATTTCGCTTGGGCTAGATGCGATAAATTCACATAAGTCGATACCTGATTAGCAAGCTGGCTCCGGAAGCCTTATCTGGGATAGCGGATGAGGCTTGGAGGCGACGGCAGCATGGAGCAATCTCGGCAGCAT
>JAYSRA010000122.1:0-24138 GCA_043721275.1 Burkholderiales bacterium | reverse complement strand
TGGCCACTCGCGCCTGCCTCACCCACGTCGAAATACTCGTTTCGTGACAACCAAACTCCTGAGCAAGCTCGCTGGGTCGACGACCCGCCGCTACAAGCTCCACCAGTTGCTGGCAAAACTCAGGCGCATACGCCGCCTTGTAAACACGTTGACTCATTTCTGACTCCTTCTTCTCGGACAATAATGTGTCCGTGAAAGCGGGTCAACTCCACAGTGAATTCGCTCGCCTCCCGCAGTTTTTTAAAGACAAGCTCTTTGTCTGCCACGCCTACCGGGCCGATGAGCGCGGTTCCTGCGAAAACGTCAATCGCTGGCTACGTGAGTTCTTCCCGCGAGGCACGTCCATGGATGACTACACCGATGCCTACGTTGCCGAGGTTCAGGACATCATCAACCGCAGACCTCGCAAAATCTTCAATGGCTTGACTCCGTACGAAATACACTTCGCTCCACCGCGCTCGCCGACAGTTCGTACTTAAACGCAGCTAAGTAGCTTATAGACCAAGCAAAATAAGGCTCGCAGCTAAAAGCTGAAGCGAAATGTTAAGTCGCCGTCGACACAATTTCGAATAAAAAATCGTTGCGCTGACTGATGGTTGCGTCAGCCTCATAGTTGATTTCGCTAACGGTGGCGCGTTGGTTGCCGACACGCAACACAGTGGACGCCCGCGTGCCGTAACCATCGCGATTGATGAAGATCGAGCCTAGCGCTCGCTCCCATTCAAGAGGCACGCCGGTGCTCGGCAATTGCCGCTCGGACGTTGGCGTGGTGTTGCGCAACAGCCGCAGCAAGCGCTCGGTTTGCGCAGCGCCATCGCGTTCAGCGAGCGCGTGACGCAGCCCTTGCTTAGCGCGCGATAGTTTCGGCCAATCCGTGTCTAGCGACGCGTTCGATAGGGCGTACAGGCCCGGATTCAAGTGTCTAGCGACGCGCTCAGCGGAGTTGAGAAACCACAATTCGCGCGTGTCATGGTTTACTTGGCCGCACACAAAATTAAAGCCCTCGTAGCGCGGCGTGATGGACGCCAGCGCATTGACACACGTTGAAGTCACAATCGATGACTCAAGGAAATTCTTCACGATGTCGCCACGTGATGGCGCACCGTCTCGTCGCAGCGCAGGATTGCGAATATTGGTCAACAGCGCAAATCGACCGTGCCGCGTGATGCCCAGCCAAGCTCCATTTGCCTTGAGATCGCGCCCTGCGAGCACGGGTGAATCCGGCCACCAGTGCATAGCGTCGGTTGGCCGCGCAAAGAACTCATCGCGATTGGCGGCGAGCAGCAGAGGCGTGTCGCGGTCGGGGTTCCACGCAAAAGTAGCGATGCACATATGGGTGCCTCTATAAATCCGTTTTTCGGGATGAAGTGCAAGGCGCGCGGCGCGGAGCAACCGGAATGTACTTAAAGGTACATGAGGATTGCGAGCACTGCGCAACGCAGCAATTCGCCCGAAAAACGGATTTGTAGAGGCACCCATCAGTCGAGCAACTTGAGTCGCTGCACTTTGCCCGACGGCCCTTTCGGCAGCTCGTCAACGAAGCGAAAAACCTTGGGCGTTTTGTAGCGCCCGAGCGTGTGCATGCAGTGTTCACGCAGACTCGTTTCGTCGCATTGCACGCCCGGTTTGAGCACGATGGCCGCGAGAATTTCCTGCCCGTAATCCGCGTCAGGAATGCCAACGGCGGCGGCCTCCAGAACCGCAGGATGGGTCAGCAGCGCCTCATCAATTTCACGCGGTGCAATGTTCTCGCCGCCCTTGATGATGAGCTCTTTGATGCGCCCAGTCACGAAGTAAAAACCATCGGTGTCGCGATGCCCAAGGTCTCCCGTGCGCAGCCAACCATCGGGTGTCATCGCGTCAGCCGTTTTCTCCGGCGCGTCGTAGTAACCGAGCATTACGTTGTCGCCGCGCAGTTGCAATTCGCCGGTGACGCCTTCGGCCAACACGGCACTTGTCTCGGTCGATACGACGCGCGTTTCAACGCCACACGGCAAGCCCGGCGTGCCGTATTTGCGCATGCTTGTTTGCTGCGGATTGCAGAACACGACGGAGGCGCATTCAGTCATGCCCATCGCCTCGATCACGCCAATGCCGAACGTCGCTTCAAACGCGCGATGTTGATCGGGCGGCAGCGGCGCGGAGGCGGAACGCGCAAAACGAATGGTCGGCCAAAGCCGCGTGCTGGCGTTGGCGGCGTTCAACAAATACGCAATGATCGTGGGCACCAAATTAAGCCAGGTCGGCTGGTAGCGCTCAACCCAGCCCCACCACGCGCTCGCCGAAAATTTATGCGGCGCAACGATGCTGCCACCGCTCACAAACGGCGCGATGGTGGCGATGCATTGCCCGTTGATGTGATACAGCGGCAACGACGACAACACACGATCTGCGCGGGTCAGGCCGTGCCAGTCGCACACCGAGCGACCGGCGTGCAGCACGTTGGCGTGCGTGAGCAGCGCGCCTTTGGGTTGGCCCGTCGTGCCGGATGTGTACATCAGCAACGCGGGCGATTCGCGGTGTGCCGATTGATCGATTTCGATTTCGCCGTAACTTGCATGTGCGTTGGGCGCATCCGAATCGATTACTTCTACGCGAATGGTTCGTTCTGTGGACGTCATCGACAATGCAGTGCGCAACTGCGCTTCGTAGTGCGTCGACGTGAACACCAGCTTGACGTCGCTGTGGTCGAGCACGTAGGCAAGCTGCGCGCCGTGAGCGAGCAAATTAAGCGGCGTGACGACGAAGCCGGCAGCCATCGTGCCAAGAAAAATAGTCGTGGTCTGATACCCGTTATGTAGCAAAAAACCGACATGATCGCCGGGCCTGAGGCCGTACGCAGCGTAACGCGCAGCAAGTTGCCGCACTTCTTGTGCGAACTTCGCGTAGCTCAGCGTTTCGCCCGTTTCCGGTGATATCAGCAGTGCTGCATCCGGCTGCGCTCGCTCATGCGCGAAGAGAACGTCGCGTAGCGTGGCAGCGACCGTCATCGATTAATGTGAGCAAAGTAATCAGCAAACAATGCCGATTCCTCTGGCATGTTTTGCGCAATCGGTCGGGCGATTCGCGTGATGTTCAGAAAGTTTCGATACGTCAAATTGTCGCTGAAACTGTTGCCACCCCACGTGCCACAACCCATCGACAGCGAAAATGGCAAACCGTTGTCGAAGCTGCCGCCCGTGGCAATGCAGTGCGCCTGATTCACGATCACGCGGGCGACCGGAAGCGTCAGCCCGAGTTGCAATGCGAGCTGGTCCGCGATTTCAGGCGAGGCGTGAATTCCGACCGAATGGCCAGCGCCTTGATACGCGTAGATGTCGTTCACGATGCGTGCCGCCGAATCGAAATTTGCCGCGCGGTAGATGGTCATCACGGGCGACAGTTTTTCGCCCGAGAACGGAAAGCCTTCGCCGATGCCCGTTTCAGCCACCATTAAAACGCGCGCTTCAACAGCTCGGTTCACGCCTGCAATTGCCGCAATCTCCGTAGCTGTTTTCGCCGTGACCGCAGAAGACAATTTCCCGGAAGGAAACATAACGTTTTGCAGCCGCATTTTTTCGTCAGCGGTCAGCAGCATGCAGCCTTGAACTTCAAGCGCTGCAATCATCGCGTCGTACACAGCGTCCACGATAACCACGCTGTTTTCACTCGAACAGCTGGTCGCGTTATCGAACACTTTGGAGCGCACAATGCGCTCGGCTGTGTTGGCTAAATCCGCGCTCGCGTCCACGATAACGGCAACGTTGCCTGCGCCCACACCGAAGGCAGGTTTTCCACTTGAATAAGCCGCACGAATATTCGCTTGCGAACCGGTGGCAACGATCAAATCAACCTGTTGCAGCAACTCGTAGGTCAGCGCCTTGCTCACGGGGAATGCCAACACCTGCACCAGATCATGCGGTGCGTCGATGCGATCAAATTCCGCGTACACATATTGCAATAGCAATTCGGCAGTGGACGCGCCTTTCGGCGAGGGTGCCAAGATGATGGCGTTGCGACCTTTCATCGCGTTAATGATCATGTTCGCGGGCGTGGCGCCGGGGTTGGTTGATGGCGTGATCGCGCCGACCACACCCGCCGCGCGCGCAATTTCTGTAATACCCGTCGCCTTGTTTTCAGTGATTACGCCGACTGACTTCGCGCCATGCAAGTCGCGCATCAAGCCGAGTGTTTTGCGATGATTTTTTTGTATCTTGTCGGCCACGTTACCGAGGCCAGTATCGCGGACGGCAAGCGCTGCGAGCGCATGATTGCGCGACGGCTCCATGATCGCCCATGCAGCGGCGGCACACACCCGATCAACGTGCGCCTGACTGTAGGTTTCGGCAACCGCCTGCGCAGCACGCGCGCGCTCGATCAAGATCGCAATAGTCGCGACTTCACTCATACGAAGCGTGACTGCGCATTAGTTATCGAGCTTGGCACCTGAGGCCTTGGTCACCTTTGCCCAACGCTCGATTTCAGCGCGGACAAATTTGCCGAACTCCGCCGGGGGCATGCCGCCCGCGTCGGCGGCAGCGGCCGCCCAGTTGGCCTTGACCATCGGGTCTTCCAGCGCTTTCACCGTTTCGCGATACATTTTGTCGATGATCTCGGGCGGCGTGCCTTTGAGCGCCCAGATGGCGTACCACTGCGACGCCTCACTGTTGGCAAAACCCTGCTCGGCAAGCGTTGGAATGTCTGGGTATTGCGGCGAGCGCTGCGCTGCCATCAGGCCCAGCGGACGCGCCTTGCCAGAACGAATCTGCGCGGCTGAGGCACTCATGCCGTCAAACAACACATCGAGCGAGCCGCCGAGAAAATCCTGCATTGCAGGGCCCATGCCTTTGTACGGCACGTGAATAAGGCTCAGGCCCTGATTAACTTTGAATAGCTCGCCGGTGAGGTGCTGCGAGGTACCCGTTCCAGCGGAGCCAAAATTGAGCTTGCCGGGGTTGGCGCGCGCATGATCAATCAGATCCTTGACCGTCTTCACGTCTGGCAATTTGCTCGGTTGCACCACGACCACAAAGGGCATGATTGCCAGCAACGTGACCGGAACGAAGTCCTTCTCAATATCATACGTTAGCTTTGGATAAATTGACGGCGCAATCGTGTGATGCACCGCGCCAATCAGAAACGTGTAGCCGTCAGGAGCGGCTCGTGCGGCCACGGCGGCCCCCACGGTTCCACCCGCACCGCCAATGTTCTCGACGATGAATTGCTGGCCCGTCAGCTTCGTCAATTGCGCCGAAAGCGGACGCGCGAAGGTGTCGGTGCCGCCGCCCGCCGGAAACGGGTTGATCAAACGAACCGGCTTTGCTGGCCACGTCTGCGCGTAGCTGGCAGAAACCACGGCGAGGCTCGCCAGGGTGATGGCCAATCCGGTTTTCAGTAAACGAAACACTGACTGCATGAATGCCTCCTTATGCTAACGAAATTGAGCACACATAATTACTCTGGCGCACGCTCTAACGCGCGCAACAACGCAGCATAGTAGCGAACTCTAGCGCTTGATTTCGGTATGTTTGTACTTACTCAAAAAGCGTGTCGGCAGCGCGAGTGCATCGCGACGGAACGGGTCGCCCAGCTCTTTGGTGACCATGATTTCAAGGATCGTGGTTCTGCCGCGCTTTTGCGCATCGCACGCCTCAGTCAATGCCGGGCCAACGTCTGCTAACTGATCAATGCGCAACCCTTCTGCGCCCATCGCGATGGCAACATTCGCCCAGTGCGGTTGGTTGTCGAGCGCCACGCCGAGATAGCGACGGTTGTAGAAATCAACGTGGTTCTTTTTCTCGGCACCCCACTGGCCGTTGTTGAACACAATCGCCGTGACCGGAATGTTTTCGCGAACGCAGGTTTGCACTTCGTTGAAGCTGATGCCCCAAGCGCCGTCGCCGACGTAGGCAATCGCGGGGCGATCAGGTGCTGCGAGCTTGGCTCCGATGATGGTTGGGAAGGCGTAGCCACAATTGCCAAAACTCATCGCAGCAAACATGGAGCGCGGCTCGTCGAAGCGCAGATAGCTGTTTGATACCGAACAGATGTTGCCAATGTCGGTCGACACCATCGCCCGGGCGGGCAGCGCTTTTTCGAGTTCGCGCAGCACTTGTCGCGGATGCATGTATTTGGACGCTTTGGCGACTTCGAGGGAATACGCATCCGTCTCGTGTGTCCAGCCGTCGAGTTCTTTTTCCCAGGCTTTACGTTCTTTGGCCACTGTTGCAAGGCGTGCATCGCGGTTGGCGTGACAAACCAGCGATTTGCCTTTGAGCCGAGCAACCAGCGCCAGCGCCGCAGCACGCGCATCGCCGCAAATACCAACGGAGATTTTCTTGACCAATCCCAACATTTTTGCGTCGGCATCAATCTGAATAATCTTCGCGTTTTTTGGCCAGTAGTCAATGCCATGCTGCGGCAGCGTGCCGAACGGGCCGAGACGCGTTCCAAGAGCCACCACGACGTCAGCTTTGGCAATCAATTTCATGGCCGCTTTTGAGCCTTGATAACCCAGCGGGCCGCACCACAGACGATGGTTTGCTGGAAAGCTGTCGTTGTGCAGATAGCTGTTGCACACCGGCGCATCGAGCAGTTCCGCGAGCTTGATTGCTGCGTCAATACCGTCGCCCATGATGACGCCGCCGCCGGACAAAATGACCGGGAATTTCGCATTTGCCAGGAGCTCCGCAGCCGCATTCAGCGCGCCGTCGCCACCCGCACCACGCTCGATGATGATGGGCGCCGGGATTTCGTATTCGCCTTCGCCGTAGAAAAAGTCGCGCGGAATGTTGAGCTGCGTTGGGCCCAGTTCGATGTGGGCGCGGTCAAAGGCGCGCGCTGTCATTTCGGCCATGCGCGCTTTGTTGTTCACATGCGCTTGAAACTTGGTGATCTTGGAGAAAATCGGCAATTGATCGGTCTCTTGGAAGGCGCCCAGACCGAGGGTCATGGAGCCGGTTTCTGGCGTGATGACCACGACCGGTGAGTGCGCCCAGTATGCAGCGGCAGTTGGGGTTACAAAGTTGGTGATGCCAGGGCCGTTTTGTCCGATGCACACGCCATGGCGACCGGACACACGTGAGAAGCCGTCGGCCATGTGCCCAGCACCCTGCTCGTGCGCGACCGAAATAAAGCGAATGCCCGCAGTGTCAAACAAATCGAGCGCGTCCATGTAGGCGGAGCCGACAATGCCAAAGATGTCGGTGACGCCCTGCGAAACGAGCGTTTCGACGAATGCCTCCGATGGCGTCATCTTGACTTTTCCTTTGGTGACGCGGCGATCAACCTTCGCAGCATGCTTTGCTGCGGTTTTCGCAATCTTTGCGATTTCGGTTGTCTTTTTTGATGGTTTGACTGCCATGGCTACCTCGTAAATGATGAAACTGTTGCTAAGTGTGCTGGGCGACATCGCCTGCGGCATTCGGAAATGCAAAAAAACGAATCAGTGGGTTTCATTTTTTGCATGTTGTGGTGAATTGTGCATAATGCGGGCATGACTAACTGAGGAGGATAGGATGTTGAGCGGTCATGACGAGGAACACAAAGAGGGCCGAGAGGCCGGATCGGCGGCGCTGCGCTCGCTGACGGTGATGGAGTTTGTGGCAAATAGTGAGCGCTCAGTCAGCCTGACCGAAATCATGCAGGCAGTGGGCCTGCCAAAGCCGACTGTGTTTCGAATTTTGACCACGCTCGAAGAGGCGGGCATCTTGTTGCGAGAGCCGGACGCTAAGCGATACGTGCCGGGGGAGCGCTTAACCAATCTGGCGGCCAATGTGCTGTTGCATTCGCCGCATCGCTCCGCGCGTCGGGCGATCCTCGAAGAGCTTGTGGAGAAGGTGGGCGAGACCTGCAACTTAACTATTCCTAACGGTCATCACGTGATGTATCTTGACCGCGTCGAATCGTCATGGCCGCTGCGCATCAATTTGCACGCCGGCTCGAAAGTGCCGCTATACGCCAGTGCCAGCGGTAAGCTGTTTCTTGCGCATTCACCCAAGCGCATGCGGGATCGCTTGCTGACCAGCGCGCCGCTCATTGCGCACACAAAAAACACGCTAACGACGCTGCGTCAATTGGAGCTGGAATTCACCAAAGTACGGCGAAGCGGTTTTGCCGTGGACAACGAGGAATATCTGTCGGGCATTTGCTGCTTGGCGGTACCGGTGCTCAACGATCAGGAACGCGTGGTCGCTGCGGTAGCTGTACACGGCCCGGTATCGCGCATGACTGTTTCGCAGGCCATGGAATTTCTTCCCACGTTAAAAGAGGCGGCTGAACAAATTGGCCAGACACTTGACTGGTAGCGACTGGGGAAGTGTTTTGGCGGGAGAGTATCGCGCTACGCACCCTAGGCTTTTTGCGTTGGTCGAGCGCGCTCAGCGTTTACCGCCGCTGACCACGGCGGTCGTGTTTCCACATGACGCTGCATCGTTGCGCGCTGCTATTGACGCAAGTCTAGCGGGATTGATCAATCCCGTGTTATATGGCTCCGAGGCGCGCATACGTGCCCTTGCCGGGCCGAGCTTGTCGATTCCAGGGCTGTTTAACGAAACCGGTGAATTTGCTACCGACGCCGCGCGCGCGGCTGTTGCCGATGCCGGTGCAGGTCGGGTACAAGCGCTCATGAAAGGCAGCCTGCACTCCGATGAATTGTTGGCACCTGTCGTTGCGCGAGGCTCGTCAATACGCGGTTCCGGACGCATCACACATACCTTTGTGTTTGACTTGCCGCGGTATCACAAGCTGCTTGCAGTTACCGATGCCGTTATCAACATTGCCCCCGACGTGCGCATCAAATCAGAGGCGATTACTAATGCGTTGCAGTTGCTCAAAAGCTTAGGCGTACACGCGCCAAAAGTGGCCATCGTTGCCGCAATTGAGACGGTGAACGCCAACATTCCCGCCACGCTCGATGCAGCGGAGCTGGTTGCCCTCGCAAGAGGCGGACGATTTGGGTCGGCCATAGTTGAAGGGCCGTTTGGATTCGACAACGCGATTTCATCCCTCGCGGCGTCAGCCAAAGGTATCGCCTCTGCCGTCGCTGGCGACCCGGACTTGATTGTGGTTCCTGATCTAAATTCAGGCAATATGCTCTACAAAAGTTTTGTCTATGTTGGCGGCGGCGAATGCGCTGGACTTGTTCAGGGTGCCCTCGTTCCGATCGTTCTAACTAGCCGAGCAGATTCGCAGTTCAGTCGCATCGCATCGTGTGCTTTAGCACGCATCGTGTCGCCTGCAACGTAGCCATGGTGCGAGGATTTGATAAACTTTCAGTGTTTTCAAAGCCTCAATCAGCATAGCTGGATCGTAATTGCAGTATGGATACGGTCAACCTCGAATGGCGACGCCAATTTGCTACCTCTCGTCAAGTCCGAATGGCGGTTCTCGGCGCGGTAGCTACGATTTCAATTTCATTCGCACTTTTCCTTTGGTGGTTTGCCGGCATTTGGATGATCCTGCCGTTTGCAGGCTTGGAGGTTGCTTGCGTTGGTGTTGCTTTTGGTTGGCTGGAACTCGCAGCAGACGATCGAGACTGCATCGAGGTAACCGATAGCCGTGTGAAGATCGCTCGCATTCGACGTCTAAGGGCGCAGCAGTTCGAATTTAATCGCGGTTGGTTATCGACCGAACTCAAGCGAGATAGGATGGGCGGATTGCACGGGGTAACGTTACGGCAATCAGGACGCAGCGTCGAGCTGTTGGAATTTTTACCGGTGTCTGAGCAGCACCGAGCGTTGCGTGACTTGCGCTCAGCGCTGTTATCGCGCTAACGCATTATCAGGACGAGTTTGGAGTTTGAGTTGTGCGAAATAAAATCGAATTGAACATCATGATTAAGCATTTAATGAAAACCGTCGGTGCGAGCGTGTCCGCTGGCGCGAGCTTTCTGTCGTTGTCCGCGTCGGCCGACTGGAAGATGAATTTGCAGCCGCCAAACTCGGCTATTGCACAGCAGATGTTTGATCTGCATACGCTGATCACCGTGGTCTGCGTAGTCATTTTCTTTGCCGTGTTTGGCGTCATGTTTTACTCGCTGTACGCCCACCGTAAGAGTAGCGGTCGCAAAGCGTCACAATTCCATGAAAGCGCGACCGTTGAAGCGTTGTGGACGATCATCCCATTCTTTATTCTGTTGGCGATGGCCTTCCCAGCCACCAAAGCAGTGCTCGATATGCGCGACACCTCCGCGCCAGAAATGACCATTAAGGTGACGGGCTACCAGTGGAAGTGGGGCTACGACTACATCCATGATGGATTTGGTTATGTTTCTACGCTCGCAACGCCGCTGGCACAAATTAAAGGCAGCGAAACGCGAGGCGAGAACTATTTGCTCGAAGTTGACAACCCGCTGGTGGTTCCGGTCGGCAAAAAAGTTCGAGTTCTGATTACGGCCAACGATGTGCTGCACGCTTGGTGGGTGCCGGCCCTTGGCGTCAAACAAGACGCGATTCCCGGCTTCATTCGCGACGCATGGTTCCGTGCGGATCGCCCCGGCATCCACCGCGGCAACTGTGCCGAATTGTGCGGCAAAGAACATGGGTTCATGCCCATCGTGGTGGAAGTGAAAACGCAAGCTGATTACGACACGTGGCTCGCTGCACAAAAAGACAAATACGGCGTTGGAAAAACGACCGCTGCGATCGCCGTCGTCGACACCAAGACATACACGCGTGACGAATTGGTTGCCCACGGCAAGACCGTTTACGAAGGCGGCGGCGGTTGTCAAGGATGCCATCAGCCCACAGGCAAAGGGGTACCGGGGCAATTTGCTGCGCTTGATGGCTCGAAGGTTGTTAACGGGCCGAAGCTCGATCAGATATCGCTTTTGCTGAACGGTAAAGCAGGCACGGCGATGGCGTCGTTCAAACACTTGAGCGATAAAGATTTAGCGGGCGTCATGGCGTTCACGCGAAGCAGTTGGTCGAACAAGGCGGCTGAGTTTGCGCAGCCCGCCGACTTTGCCAAAGCGAGAAATGGTGGCGTGTCGCCGGCTGGTACGGTGGCTAAAGACGCCGGCTCAACACCCGGTCCGACTGCTGCATCTGATGCGGCTGCAAAGACTGAAACGGGTTTGCCCGCCAAGTTCAAAGCCGTTGTTCAAAGAAAAGATTCGAAGGAAGCAAGTCGCGTTCAAGTCAACGCGGGTGCTTGACTGACTGCACGTTCGACGGCGGTCAGTAGATTAAGTAATAGTCAGTAGCGATAAGTTCAGGAGCAGTACATCATGGCAAGCGTTCCACACGACGCCTCTCACGGCACCCACGGCACGGATACCGGGCACGATCATGCTGGACATGATGATCATCATCACGTCCCAACGGGATTCATGCGCTATGTAACAACGACTAACCACAAGGACATCGGCTCGATGTATATGTGGTTTAGTTTTGCCATGTTTATTTCCGGCGGTATTATGGCGATGCTGATTCGTGCTGAGCTGTTTCAGCCGGGCTTACAAATTTTGGAGCCGGAGCGCTTCAATCAAATGACCACGCTGCATGGCATTGTGATGATTTTCGGTGCCATCATGCCAGCATTCGTGGGCTTTGCCAACTGGATGCTGCCGCTGCAACTGGGCGCGCCGGACATGGCGTTTGCGCGTATGAACAACTGGTCGTTCTGGTTGTTGCCACCGGCCGCAATCCTTTTGCTAGGCTCGCTTGCTGTTCCCGGTGGAGCAGCCGCCGGCGGTTGGACGTTGTATCCGCCGCTGTCGATTCAGGCCGGTATGGGTATGGACATGATGATCTTTGCCATTCACATCATGGGCGCGTCATCCATCATGGGCTCGATCAACATCATCACCACTATCTTGAACCTGCGCACTCCCGGCATGACCATGATGAAGATGCCGATGTTTGCGTGGACATGGCTCATTACCGCCTTCCTACTGATCGCGACGATGCCTGTGCTCGCAGGCGCAGTCACAATGCTGCTGACAGACCGCCACTTCGGCACCACGTTCTTTAATGCTGCCGGCGGGGGAGACCCGGTGATGTTCCAGCATATTTTCTGGTTCTTTGGTCATCCCGAGGTGTACATCATCGCGCTGCCTGCTTTTGGTGTCGTATCGCAAATCATCCCGACCTTCTCGCGCAAGCCACTGTTCGGTTACGCGTCGATGGTTTACGCCACCGCCTCCATTGCGATTTTGTCGTTCATCGTGTGGGCGCACCACATGTACACCACCGGTTTGCCAATGGCCGGTCAGCTGTATTTCATGTTTGCAACGATGCTGATTGCAGTGCCAACCGCCGCCAAAATTTTCAATTGGTTGGCAACGATGTGGCGCGGCTCCATCACGCTGGAAACACCCATGTTGTTCTGTCTGGGCTTCTTGTTCTTGTTCACGCTCGGCGGGTTCACGGGCTTGGTTCTGTCGTTGACGCCAGTAGATATTCAGCTGCATGACACGTACTACGTCGTCGCCCACTTCCACTACGTGATGGTCGCTGGCGCGTTGTTCTCCGCGTTCGCAGCCGTTTACTACTGGGGCCCGAAATGGACCGGCTGGATGTACGAAGAAAAACTCGGCAAGATTCACTTCTGGTGGTCGCTCATAGCGTTTAACGTCACCTTCTTCCCGCAGCATTTCCTGGGTCTTGCCGGTATGCCACGCCGTATCCCAGACTACAACATGCAATTTGCCGAGTGGAATATGGTCTCGTCGATTGGCTCGTTCGCCTTCGGTACCGCGCAGATTTTCTTCATCATTGTGGTCATCCGCATGATTAAGGGCAAGAGCGGGATTCGTGCTGCGGCCAAGCCTTGGGACGGCGCGGAGGGATTGGAGTGGACAGTGCCATCGCCCGCGCCCTATCACACGTTCGAGACACCTCCAGCGTTCAAATAAATGGCAATTGACACCGGTCATCGCGATGCTGCTGCTGCGCTTCGCCGCCGAAACCTCCGCACAGGCTGGTTTTTGGGCGGTGTCGCGCTATGCCTCGCGCTGTCCATTTGGTATTCCAAGCTCGGATAGAGGCAGCACCAGTCCATGCTCTTTCTTTTGAACCGCGACATGTTGCGCAAACTTATCGTCTTCGTGGCGGTGATGTTTGTGTTCGGCTTCGCGCTGGTTCCGATTTATAAAAAAATCTGCGAAGTCACCGGTGTTAACGACTTCATGAAGCCGGAGCAGTTGAAGAATTCGCAGGTTGATTTATCGCGACGTATCAAGATTGAATTTGACGCCAACACACGCAACTTGCCGTGGAGTTTCAAGCCCGAGTTTTCGACGTTGACGGTGCATCCGGGTGAACTCACCACGGTGATGTATGAGGTTCACAACACGACGTCGCGCGATATGATCGGGCAAGCGATCCCGAGTTACGGCCCAACGCAAGCTGCTGAGCATTTCAAAAAACTAGAATGTTTTTGTTTCGCCAAGCAGACGTTTGTTGCGCAAGAGACGCGGCAGATGCCAGTTGTTTTCGTGGTTGACTCCGCGTTGCCGAAAGACATCAACACCATCACGTTATCGTACACTTTTTTCGAAGTCCCCGGCGCGGCTGTTCCGCCAGCAACTAAAACACCCGTGGGCAAGTTAGAGGCGCAGGCGTTGGGTAAGCCACTGCCCGGTTAATCCATACATTCCAATCATTCGACACATTTAGCGAGTCCTGCTCATGAGCGCACCCTCCGCCACCTCCGCCACCTTGGCCAGTTCCGGCGTCGGCAAATATTTTGTGCCGCAGCCGTCACATTGGCCCATTGTTGGCAGCATCGCGCTGTTGACGCTCGCCTTCGGTGCGGTGTTCAGTATGAACAGCGTCGATATTGGCGTGTACCTGCTCGGCGCGGGCTTTTTGATTTTGTTCTACATGTTGTTCGGCTGGTTTGGCGTCGTCATCAAGGAGAGCGAAGGCCGGTTGTATGGCAAAAACGTCGACACCTCGTTCCGCTGGAGCATGAGCTGGTTCATCTTCTCGGAGGTAATGTTTTTCGCGGCATTCTTCGGCGCGCTGTTTTATGCGCGGGTGCTGTCGGTGCCTGATCTCGGTTCAATCGATTCAAAGAATCTGTGGCCAGAATTCGCTGCGACATGGCCCACCACCGGGCCGTACATCAAAGACGCGTTTTCGCCGATGGGCGCATGGGGCATTCCAGCGATCAACACGGCGTTGCTGCTCACTTCCGGTATCACGTTGACGATTGCGCATCATGCGATGCTCGTTAATCAACGCAGCAAATTGATCTTGTGGCTCGCCGCAACGATCATTCTCGGCGTGATATTTTTGACGTTACAGGTATACGAATACGTTCACGCTTACAGTGAACTCAACCTCAAACTCACCAGCGGAATTTTCGGCTCGACGTTCTTTATGTTGACTGGTTTTCACGGCTTTCACGTGACCATCGGCGCGATCATGCTGACAGTGATTTTGGTGCGCTCGATTCGCGGCCACTTTGACGACAAACATCATTTCGCTTTCGAAGCGGCCGCTTGGTATTGGCACTTTGTTGACGTGGTCTGGTTGGGTCTGTTCGTCATCGTCTACATGCTCTAGACACATCAACCGGTTGCCCAATGAAAAAGGCGGCTTTGATGCCGCCTTTGTCTTTGCAGCGCACCGCTATCAGCGGAGCCCTTGCGAGCCAATCCAGCCTAATTTGTAGCTCACCATGAGAAACACAAACAGCCCCACAGAAATGGCGACTCGTAGGGTCAGCGCACGCAGCATTTTTGATGAGCCTCCTTCTCCGCCGCGAAATAAATACAGCAACGCTGAGGCCATCGACACCACAATTGCTACCAAACAGAAAATTACAAGCCATCTCATTCGGCAATTTTAGTGAGAAGTGCGTGCCCACTCAGATAGATTCATCAGCCACTCAGCGCCGCAGGTTTCGCCCCAAGCTGTGGGCGATGATTCTGACGATTGCCTTCGTTGCCGCTAATGTCCGGCTGGGCAACTGGCAAGGCGAGCGGGCCGAATACAAAATCGGCCAGCAGGCCCAGTTAGACGCCGCAATGGCCGCGTCGCCGCTCAAGTTTGAGGATCTTCCGCCGAACGCCGATACGGGCATTGCGTTGCGTTATCGCAGCCTTTCGCTCACGGGTACTTTCGTGGCCGACGAATTGTTTTACGCCGACAACCGCATTGTCGACGCCAAGGCAGGCTACGGCTTGTTACAAAGCTTTCGCGTCGAATCGACGGTGGGGGCGAGCCGTACGGTGCTTGTGGATCGTGGCTGGATGAAGGCGTCGGGCAATCGCGCATGGCTGCCGGTGATCGACACACCGTCAGGAATCGTCACCATCAGCGGGCGCATCAACACGCCGCCGTCGCGCAACCTCGGCACCTTTGATAATGATGGCGGTCAGCGCTTGAACTACGTTAACGTGCCGGAGCTATCGACGCGTCTGAAGCGCAGCGTCGAGCCGTTCATTCTTGAGCAATCCATCGGCCCCGGTTTGATAGATGTTGCGCGATCTTTACCCGGCGCCAGCTTCGCAAAAAATCGCGGTTATCAGCTACAGTGGTATGCCTTCGCCGCCATGGCGGTCGTTATATTTTTAGTACTTAGTTTTCGTAAAGCATAAATTGGGTTGCGTTTGAAATCCTCTACAAAAATGATTGCGCTGGTGGCGCTGGTGTGTGCCGCACCGTTTGTTTCGGCTTGGGTGGCGTATTACGTCATCCAACCGAACGCAGGCAAAAGCTACGGCGAATTGCTTGAGACGCGCCCGCTCGTGCCGCTTGCTGTGTCGGCTGAAGACGCGGAAAAATGGAAAGGCAAGTGGCGCTTGGTCATGCTCTCGCCGGACGAGTGCGCGGCCGAGTGCGTCGAAGGTTTGTATGCCACGCGGCAAGCACGCACGATGTTGGGTCGTGAACGCGAACGATTGATTCGTGTAGTGTTGACTCCGCGCGCACTTACCGCGCCGCTCACCGCCGAAAACCCAGATCTGGTGGTGATTGAGTCGCCGGCAGCCCTGCCCGAGGCGTGGCGCGCCACGCTTAATCGCGGTATGTTGCTGGTCGATCCGTTGGGCAATCAGGTCATCCTATGGCCCAAAAATCCCGACATCAAAAAATTGAATCAAGACTTGGCCCGCCTGCTGCGCGCCTCGCGGATCGGCTAGGCGTGACGAGGTGAGCAACTGGAACCGCACTGGTGAGCGTTGGCGAGATTACTGGATCGTCACCAAACCGCGCGTGACGCTGCTGGCCGTGTTCACCGCATTCATCGGCATGCTGCTGGTCGACAAATCATTGCCATCAATGACCGTGTTGATTGGCGGCAATCTCGGCATCTGGTTGATTGCGGGCGCGAGTTTCGCGATGAACTGCCTGCTGGAGGCAGCGGTTGATGCCAAGATGAAGCGCACCGACAAACGTCCATCCGCTCAAGGCACGTTGACGACCACGCAAATCGTCGTATTCGCGCTGATCCTCGGCGCGCTGGGCAGCGCGGTGCTGATCGCCACGACCAATGTCCTCACGTGGGCGCTTACGCTGGCGACGTTCTTTGGCTACTCGTTTATCTACACGTTGTATTTGAAGCCCAACACGCCGCAGAACATCGTGATCGGCGGTGCCGCAGGCGCGATGCCTCCCGTTCTCGGCTGGGCAGCGGTGGCCAATGACGTATCAGCCGCGCCGTTGCTGCTATTTCTAATTATCTTTGCGTGGACGCCGCCGCACTTTTGGGCACTGGCGTTGTATCGGCAAGAGGATTACGAAAAATCCGGTTTACCGATGTTGCCGGTGACGCACGGCCGTGACTTCACGCTGCTGCACATGCTGCTCTACACTTGGCTAATGCTGGCGGTGTCGCTGCTGCCATTCGCCATTCGCATGAATAGTTGGCTTTACGCAGTGGCCGCGCTCGTGTTGGGGCTGCGCTTTGTGCAACTGGTGATGCAGCTGCGCAAAAACTACAGCGATCAAAAGTCACGCGCGGTGTTTCGTTACTCGCTCACGTATCTGTCGCTGCTGTTTGGTGCGCTGTTGGCAGATCACTACCTTTTGTAGCGCTGCCTTTAGATCTCAACCATTTCAAAATCGTCCTTGCGCGCGCCGCATTCAGGGCACGTCCAGTTCATTGGCACATCGTTCCACAAGGTGCCCGCCTTGATGCCGTCTTCCGGCCAGCCCGTTTCTTCGTCATAGATCCAGCCGCAGATCAGGCACATGTACTTTTTCATAAAACTCGCACTTGGGGTTTAGCAATCAAACCGCCAAATTGTAGGTGACTGCTAGCGTTCACCAGTCGTGAACCTATCGCGCTCATTAGAATCCAACGTTCAGCACAACAATAACGACGAATAGGTGACGTGGGTGGAAACAGCCGTTATGGATACGCACGCTGCGACACAGGCCGCCACGGGCAAGCGCCTGAAGCTCGGAGCGATTTTGCTTGCGCGCGGCAAGGTCTCTGAGGACGAACTGGATCGCGTGCTGCGCCTTCAGGCAGCCTCCACCCGCCCGGAAAAGCTCGGTAGCTTGCTCACCACGCTCGGCGTTGTTTCGGCGCGCGACATTGCTCAAGCGCTCGCAGCGCAGGCTGATTTGCCCTACGTCGAAACGTCCGCTTTCCCCGAAATGCCGATTCTTGAGGAGCGAATTTCTGCCCGGTTTTTGCGCGACTCCCGGGCGCTTCCGGTTGAGGAGGACGAAGACACGTTAACGCTAGCGGTGGCCGATCCATTCAACGACTTCGTTCGCCATTCGTTTGAGTTGGTGTCAAACCGTAAAGTGCACTGCGTCGTGGCTGTCGGCACCGATATTGACACCGCGATTGAGCGGCTCTATGGTGGTGGTCGCACGGCGGTAGGCTCGCTTACCGACGGTGATCTGGAAGCGCGCATCGATGCTGACGCACTTGGCGACGATATCCAGCAATTGAAAGACCTAGCCTCCGAAGCGCCGGTGATTCGGCTGGTCAGCCTCATCATCACCAACGCGCTCGAAACCCGCGCGTCAGACATTCACATCGAGCCGTTCGAGAACCGACTGATCGTGCGCTACCGCATTGACGGCGTGCTGCACGAGATCGAGTCGCCGCCCAAGCGTCAAGCCGCCGCTGTGATTTCACGCATCAAAATCATGGCGAACTTAGACATCGCCGAACGCCGTCTGCCGCAGGACGGACGCATCCGCTTGCGCATTCAGGGCAAGGATATTGACCTTCGCGTTTCCACCGTGCCGACCATGCACGGCGAGAGCGTGGTGATGCGTATTCTCGACAAAGGCGGCGTGCAGCTTAACTTTGAAAAGCTCGGTTTCGCGCCCGATATCCTCGCAAAATTTAAGGAAGCGCTGGCCCAGCCGAACGGCATTTTGCTGGTGACAGGCCCGACCGGTAGCGGCAAAACGACGACGCTGTACACCGCGCTCGATGAGCTGAATCAGCCCGACGTGAAGATTCTCACCGTCGAAGACCCGGTCGAATATCAGATGGCCGGCATCAATCAGATTCAGGTCAAACCGCAGATTGAGCTGACCTTTGCCAGCGCGCTGCGCTCTATCGTGCGGCAAGACCCCGACATCATCATGATCGGCGAAATTCGCGATCTGGAGACCGCGGAAATCGCAGTCCAAGCCGCGCTCACTGGTCACTTGGTGCTCTCCACGTTGCACACCAACGACGCGCCCGCCACCATCAATCGCCTGATGGACATGGGCGTTGACGATTATTTGCTCACCAGTACGCTGGTCGGTGTGCTCGCACAGCGCCTCGTGCGCACGCTGTGTACCCACTGCCGCGAGCCGCATCGCATGGATGCTGAGGTGGCTAAAGAAATGGGTTTTGGTCGCGTGAGCGCGGATCCGCAGCCCGTTGTGTACAAGGCGATGGGTTGCAAAGAATGCAGCAACACCGGCTTCACGGGCCGCATGTGTATCGCTGAAATGATGCCGTTAACCGAGCCGATTCGTCGCCTAATCATGCAAAAAGCCAACGCGGGCGATTTGCGTCGCGCCGCACTCGGTGAGGGCATGCTGCCAATGTACGACGATGGTTTGCGGAAGGTGATCGCGGGCAGCACGACCATCGAAGAAGTCCTGCGCGCTACGCGCGAAGGCTAGGGGCTCACCACCTTGGCACTCTACGCATTCGACGCAGTCCGCCAGTCGGGCGACCCGGTTTCTGCTCAGGTTGAAGCGGCTTCTGAGGCCGACGCCGTCGAACGGGTTCGCGAGCAGGGCTTGATTCTGCTTCGCATTCAAACCGCGTCCGCCGCTGCGTTTTCGTCGCACACGCAAAACAAAAGTTTCTTCGCGCGTTTGCTCGCGCCGCGCAAAGTGACGCGTGGCCAAATCATCGCGTTCACGCGTGATTTGGCGAACCTCATTGGCGCTGGGCTGCCGCTGGATCGAGCGTTTGAGTTGCTGGTGAGTTTGGCCGATACGGGGCCGATGGCTTCGCTGTTGCAAGACTTGCGTGATCGCGTGCGGGGCGGTAAATCGTTATCGCAAGCGTTGATTGAGCACCCGAAACAGTTTGACCGATTGTTCGTGAACATGGTGCGTGCGGGCGAAGCCAGCGGCACTTTGGGCCCGGTGCTGGAGCGCATTTCTGAGTTTCAGGAGCGCAGCGCCGAGCTGCGATCCAGCGTGCAATCGGCGCTGATCTATCCGATGGTGTTGGTCGGCGTCGCAGTGGTCGCTGTGTTCACCATGATCTTTTTTGTGGTGCCTAAATTTGAGGCAACGTTCCGTCAATTCGGCAAGGCGCTGCCGCCCGCGACCGAGAATTTGCTGGCGCTGTCGCACTGGATGAAGGACGACGGCTGGATGCTGCTGATTGGCGCAGCGGCGATTTTCATCCTGATTCGTGGCCGCTTGCGTTCGCCGCAGGGGTTGCTGGCGTGGCATCGGCGCAAGCTCAAATTGCCGGTGCTCGGCGACCTATTCAGCAAGATCGAAGTGGCTCGTTTGGCGCGTACGCTGGGCACCTTGCTCGGCAACGGCGTGAGCCTGCTGCCAGCGCTCACTATCGTCAAAGATACCGTAGATAACCGGGCGCTGGCCAACTCGCTGGAAGGCGTGCTGGTTCGTCTGAAGGCCGGGCAGGGCTTTGCCCGACCGCTGATGGAAACCGGTTTGTACCCCAAACTCGCCGTTCATATGGTCGCCGTAGGAGAAGAAACCGGGCGGCTGGATGCGATGCTTTTGAAGGTGGCGCAGGTTTACGACCTTGAAGTGAACACCGCGCTGAAACGTGCGTTGGGCCTGATGGAGCCGATTTTGATTTTGACGCTGGCGGTCGTCGTCGGCGGCATCATCTTCGCCTTGATGAGCGCACTGTTGGGATTGACGGAATTTAACGTGTAGCGGGCGGTCGTAGTGAGCCCGGTTACGGGTTTCGCTGTGCCCTTTGCCGATACAGCTTTTTGCTGAAACGGCCACTGCACTTGGGCTTAGTGCGTTATTTGCCATGTAGTCGATAAACCGATAAATAAGCCGCTGGCCCCAGTTAAATAGACGTTCCGTGGCAAAGTTATTGAATTTTTCGGCAGCAAAACAGTCAATAGTTTGACCGGTGCTGCCGCAGTACCGAATTGGAAAACTGAAAGCGAACATGAAAAATTACAAAGCAAAAAAACAAGCGCAGAGCGGCTTCACCCTGATGGAACTGCTCGCCGTCATCGTCATCATTGGCGTGCTGGCCGCCACGATCGGCAGCCGTTTTCTCGGCCAAACCGAAGGCGCAAAAGCGGGTGTTGCCAAAGCTGAAATGAGCCAAATGGTGCAGGCGCTCGACCTGTTCAAGCTCGAAATCGGACGCTATCCGTCGTCGCAAGAAGGCCTTGAAGGCTTAATCAAAAACCCAGGCGGAATGCCTAACTGGAACGGCCCGTATCTGCGCAAAGACAATATCAAAGACCCGTGGACGAACGACTACAAGTACACCACACCCGGCCCGAGCAACACGCCGTTTGAACTCAAATCCCTCGGTGCGGACGGCAAAGAAGGTGGCGACGGCGCGAACACGGACATCACCAAGGGCTAGTCGGCGTCCGCCTTCTTGAACAAATTGAACGTGATGCGTCGGTTGCTCCCAGCGCGCCCTGCGGGAGCGGCTTGCCGCGACCTCAGGTCGGCACGCGCGTCGCGGCAAGCCGCTCCTACAACGCGGCATTTCGCCTGCGGTTTCACGCTCGTCGAACTGATGATCGTTATCGTGATCATCGGCATCGTGCTTGCGCTTTCCCCGCCGCTGTTTTCTGCAGGCGTGACCGCCGCCGAGCAACGCGCCGTCGCCCGCTCTGTAGCTCAAACATTGCGTTTTGCCCGCAGCGAGGCCATCGCTAACCGCACCGACGTCGGCGTCGAATTTAATCTCGAAGACCGCACTTACCAACTCCCCGGTGGAAAGAAACGCGGTAAATGGCCGGAGACTATCCAGCTCGAACTGACCACCACCGCCGCAGAAACCGTTGATCCGAAGCATGCTTACGTGCGCTTTTATTCCGATGGCGGCTCAACCGGTGGCCGCGTGACGTTGAAGGTCAAAGAGCGCGAATACCGCATCGACATCGGCTGGCTCAATGGCCGCGTCGCGATTGACGAATCGTGAGATTGATTGCGCGGACGCAGCAAGGCTTTACGCTGCTTGAAGTCATCGTCGCCGTGGTCATCGCGGCGCTGTGCTTGGCGGCGCTGTCGCAGGTGTTCGCCACGGGCGTTCGTGCCGCTGGAACGTCCAGCGATTACATGCGCGCGATGACGCTCGCGCAGTCGTTGCTCGCAGGCGTCGGCGTTGAAAAAGCAACCTCCGATGGCAGCGAATCCGGCACGTCGAGCGACGGTCGTTTGACATGGACAGTGACCATTTCGCCCGAGCCCACCGACGAGGCCGAGAATCCGATTAAGCCGCCGCTGGAACTCAAGCGAGTGATCGCCCGTGTCGTTGCGGGTAGCACCAACGACACGCCCGGTAATCGTGGCCGCACAGTTGAACTGGTTACGCTGCTCGCCGTGCCAAGGCAAGCGCCGTGAGAACGAACAAGCAGCAAGGCTTCACGCTGATCGAACTGATCGCAGCGATCACGCTGCTTGCCCTGCTTGCGGCGATCCTCATGGGCACCGTGCGCGGCGCAGAACGCAGCACCACTGCCGCGACGGACGTCGTGGAGCGCACCGAGCAATATGCGCGGACGCAGGCGTTTTTGCGCGATCACATTGGCGGCGCGTTGCCGCTGCGCTGGCGGCGCGAAGTGAACCAGCCGCTCAAATTTAACGGCCAACAAGGCACCTTGACCTATTTCGCGCCGGTTACATCGCAGATTGCCGAGGGGGGCGTGATGTGGTGGCAACTTGCCGTGGCGAAGTCGTCAAGCCCGAGCAAAGGCAGTCAACTCGTGTTGCGCCGGTTGCCCGTGGTGCCGGATGAAAAAGCGGTGCCCGATCTCGCGAGCAGCGAGGCCATCGTGCTCGCGGACAACATCGAAACGCTCACCATCTCGTATTTCGATCCAGGTGATGATCCACTCACGAACCCGGATGCGGGTGTCTGGGTGGACACTTGGGACGAAAACTCGCGCATGCCGACGCTCGTTACCCTTCGCGTGACTGAGGCGGGCAATCGCAAGTGGCCCGATTTGACGGTGCCACTCAAACTGTCGCAGGCGCTCGGCTGCAATTTCGATTTTCAACGCCAGCGCTGCATCATTCAGGGCACGGTGACGCGATGAATCGCACGGCTCGCAATAGACGACAGCAGTCAGGTATCGCGCTGATCATGGTGCTGGGCCTCGTGATTTTTCTGACGCTGATCGCGTTGCCGTTTTCGGAAAGTCAGCGCGTCAGCACGCAGGTTGCCGCCAACACGCTGGGTTCGGCGACCAGCCAGGCCGCGGCCGACGGGGCCGTCAATCGCATGGTTTATGAGTTGAGCCGCGCGCGCTCAGCCGACGCCCAAATTGCGCTGAAGCAGTGGAAAGCTGATGGATTGGTGCATAGCTGGGTTGAAAACGGCATGCAGATAGCCGTTTCAGCCAAAAGTGAGACTGCTAAAATCGATTTGAACTTTGCCGCAGAGGCACTGCTCAAACGAGTGTTCACATTTGGGGGGGCAACGGACGAAGAAGCGGACGGCACCGTTTCCGCCGTCAAAGACTGGACGGACGCTGATAACCTCAAGCGCCCTAACGGGGCAGAGGCAGACGACTACAAAACCGCCGGAAAAAAAGTGCTGCCATCGAATGACTTTTTCGTGGCAATCGAGGAACTCCAAAACGTGATGGGCATGACGCCGAAACTCTACAACGCCGTTGCGCCGCTATTGACTGTGCATGGACGCTCACCGGGCGTTGACCCGCAAGCGGCGTCGGCATTGATCTTGGGTCTGGTGCCCGGTATCGACGCATCTCAGGCGCAAGCATGGGTCGAGCAGCGCGATCAGGCGTTGCGTGACGGCGTGCCGCCCCCCCCGATCCCGTTCAGCAGCCCTTACTTTGCGGGCGGTCAAGGCGCGGTTCGCATTCGTGCCGATGCCGTGACGGCGTCAGGCATTAAATCGTCGCGTGAGGCGAGCCTTCGTTTAGGTGGCGTTGCGCGTGGCCGCCCCCAGTTCTTTTTGTGGCAAAAAGGCTTGCCAGCGGACGCGCAACCGATGCCCGCAGCCAACACCGTAAACCCGTCGGGGGCAGTCAATGGCTGAGATGCACGCCACCCCGTCAAGCGCGGCCCAGAGCTTCAGTCACTTCCTGTCATGGTGGCAGCAGCAGCTTAAAGAATGCGTGCCGCTCGGCTTGCGCAACAAACTCGCGCAGGCTCGCCGCCCCGCCATGTGGTCGCCCGCAGATGATCGCGTGTGGTCTGCTGCTGAAGGGCTGACGCAGTCGAACCCGTTTTTGAATTCGGCGCTTGCACAACGTGGCGGTGCTGCTGCGTTGGTCATCGGTGAAAGCAACGGTTTTCGTCGCGAACTGGAAATGCCGCTCGCCGTGCAGGATCGGTTGCAACAGGTTTTGGGGTACGAGCTGGATCGCCTGACGCCGCTCAGACCCAGCGAGCTTTATTACGACTTCCGTGTCCGGCAGCGCAACCTCTCCGCAGGCACCTGCACGGTAGAGCTGGCCGCAGCACCCCGCATGCGCGTGGATCCGATGCTGGAAGAGGCCAAGCGCCGCAACATCAACGTGACACGAATGTTGCTGGCACCGTCTGACGTGGATACGCCGCTCGATTTGCTTAAAAC
>JAYSRA010000121.1:0-8078 GCA_043721275.1 Burkholderiales bacterium | reverse complement strand
TTTGCAAACGACATCAACGAAAGCTTGGTCGTCGAGTTGTACTCCAAGTAATCGATTCCCTCACTGTAAAGGACGCGTATGCAAAGTACTGCTTTTTTGAAACCGCGCAACATTGAGGTACATGCCACCAGCCCATCATCCGCTCGTGTGGTGATGGAGCCCTTTGAGCGTGGCTACGGCCACACACTGGGCAATGCGCTTCGCCGCGTGTTGCTGTCGTCGATGCCGGGCTATGCACCGACTGAAGTTTCTATCAGCGGTGTTGTCCACGAATACTCTGCGCTGGAAGGCGTGCAGGAAGACGTGGTTGATCTGCTTTTGAATCTCAAAGGCGTAGTCATTAAGCTGCACAACCGTGACAACGCGGTATTGACGCTGAAAAAAGAAGGCGCGGGTCCCGTGACCGCCGCCGACATCGAGTCGTCGCACGAAGTTGAGATCGTCAATCCGGAACACGTGATTGCCAACTTGACCCAAGGCGGCAAGCTTGAGCTCGAAATTAAGGTTGAGCGTGGTCGTGGTTATGTGCCAGCAACGGTGCGTACCGCCGCCGGTCAAACGGGCAACCGTAAGGTAGGCTCGATCCTGCTTGACGCCTCGTTTAGCCCGGTCAAGCGCGTGAGCTACTTGGTTGAGTCCGCTCGCGTTGAGCAGCGTACTGATCTGGACAAGCTCGTGCTCGACATCGAGACCAACGGCGCGATTGAGCCTGAAGGCGCGGTTCGCTATGCGGCCAGCATTCTCGTGGATCAACTCTCCGCGTTTGCTGATCTTAAAGGCACCGACATGCCAGCCCTTGAGCGCGCTACGGCGTCGTTCGATCCAGTATTGCTGAAGCCTGTGGACGATCTTGAACTCACCGTTCGTTCGGCCAACTGCCTCAAAGCAGAAAACATTCACTACATCGGCGATCTGGTGCAGCGCAGCGAAACGGAGCTTCTGAAGACTCCGAACCTGGGCCGCAAATCGCTTAACGAAATCAAAGAAGTCCTCTCGCAGCGCGGTCTCGCGCTCGGCACCAAGATCGACAACTGGCCTCCCGCTGGTCTAGATCGCGGCGGCATGTAAGCGCGCAGAGCACAGAGTACAAAGAAGGGTTAGGAGAACCACTATGCGTCACGGTAACGGACTACGCAAATTAAACCGGACCAGCGCCCATCGTCAGGCACTGCTTCGTAATCTTTCAGTCGCACTGCTGCGCTATGAAGTGATCAAAACCACGCTCCCGAAGGCTAAAGAGCTTCGTCGCGTTGTTGAGCCACTCATCACGCTCGGCAAAAAGCCATCGCTTGCGAATCGTCGCCTTGCCTTTGATCGCACCCGCGATCGCGACATCGTCGGCAAAGTGTTCAACGAGCTCGGCCCGCGCTACGCAGCCAGGAACGGCGGCTACGTACAAATCCTCAAGTTCGGCTTTCGTCAGGGTGACAACGCTCCGATGGCTCTCGTGCAACTGATGGATCGTCCGGCAACGGCGGTTTCGGCTGACGAAGCAAAACCAGAATAGTCCGGTTCATCGGTCGTGAAAAAGCCGGGCTTGCCCGGCTTTTTTGTATTTCTCGATTCATCAGCTTTTCGTTAAAAGCCTTGTTTCTTTAGGACTAAGGGCGAATAGTCGCAAAAGTCAATATTCAACTAAATCAGCCGTTAGCCCAAGTCAATTGGCCGTTGTCACTAAAAGCTATATCTCAACTCGCATCCGATTTCCGCGTGATTAGGCTGTAAACAAACACAACGACTACTGCGCCGACTATAGACGCAATCCAGTGCGTGCCAGCGGCCATAGAGACGATGCCAAGCTGCTGCCCACCCAGCGTGCCCAGCAACGAGCCTATGACGCCCAAAAGGGCTGTTACGATGATTCCACCGCCTTGCTTCCCCGGTATCAAAAATTTCGCCAACGCGCCCACCACCAGCCCCACCAGCGCCAAAACAATGTAATCCATACTAACCTCTGTGTTGTTACAGCGCGCACTGTACACCAACGAGGGTTTGCCCGCGTTGTGGCTACGCGGTTGGCGTGGTCGCAAATGGCAAGCAACGCGTTAGCCGTTGACAGGGGAAAAGAAAGTGAACTGGCTACAAAACCATCTACCTGAACTCGCAATGTCCGCAGCCATGGCGTGGGGTGCCGGGCTGCGGCTATATCTCGTCGTGTTCGTCGTCGGCCTGCTCGGCAAGCTCGGCTACGTGCCGTTGCCGGACACCTTGAAACTACTGATGAATCCCCTGGTGCTTGGTGCCGCAGGCTTCATGGCGTTCATCGAATTCTTCGCCGACAAAATCCCGTGGCTCGACAGCGCATGGGACGCCGTTCACACCTTTCTGCGCATCCCGGCAGGCGCAGCGCTTGCCGCTGGCATGCTCGGTGACAGCGGTGAAGGTGTGGCAATGGCTGCGGCGCTCATCGGCGGCACGTTGACGGCTGGCACGCACTTCGGCAAGGCAGGCACCCGCGCTGTTGCCAACACCTCGCCTGAACCCTTCACCAACATCGGCCTGTCGCTCGCCGAGGACACCATGGTTGCCGGCGGCCTCGCGCTGGCAATTGCCAACCCGATCATCTTTCTGGTGATGCTGCTGATTTTTGTGATGGCGTTGGTGGTGCTGATCCGCTTCATCCTGAAAGGGCTTACAGCGGTCATCAACAAGTTGTCCGCTCGGCCAGCGCCTGCATGACGGCATTGGTGCGAAGCGAGCACAACCGCGCTTGGCGTTTTGTCGTTGCCCTTGCGCTTTTGTTGTTTTGCTGGACGCACCGCCACGCGCTGCAACTGGGCGGTTTCGCCGATGATGTGGGTTTGCTCGCTGAGTTGCCGCAACGCGCCGAGCAAGGCACGCTGCTCGCCGACGTGTTCGCTAAATGGCTTGGCCCACTGTGGCCCGGATCAACCATGTGGCGACCGCTGGCATATTCAAGTTTTGCTTTCGACGCGGCGCTTTGGGGCCATGCGCCCGGTTTGTGGCGGATCACGAACTTGCTGCTGCATCTCGGTGTTGCGACAGTCGTCGGGCTGGTTGCTACGAGATTGACCGCAGTGCGACTGGCGGGTGCCGCCGCGTTTGCCACCGTATTGCTCGCGCCGTGGGCACCCGAGGTGACACTTTGGTTGGTCGGTCGTTTTGACGGTTGGGCGACGTTTGCCATCGCCGTTTCTCTGTGGGCGGCGCTGAAAAGTCGTGGCGCAGACCGCTGGTGTGCGTTGAGCCTAGCGGCGGCCATCGCCGCCTACGCGAGCAAGGAGAGCGCATTGATCCTGCCATTGTGGATTGTGCTTGCAGTCGGCCTGCGCGCGTTCGTAATCAACACGCCGCAAGCAGATCGTTTCCGCTCTACTGCGCTGATTGCAAGTCACTCAAGCGGCTTGCTGATCATCAGCCACTGGCTGCTCGCCGCAGCCTATTTAGTGTGGCGGAGTTATCTGTTTTCAGGGCAAGCCATTGCCGTTTATGCGAGCGCGCCTGAGTATCGCGTGCTACCGCTGATGGCGCGCGTGCTGGCGCATCTCGCTTTTCCCGCTGCGCTCGCCCCGCTTGCTCCAATCGCGGCAACGGTGGTCGCAATGTGTGTGTTGCTCATGCTGGTTGTACTGCGCAAAGCCCAGCCATCGGTAGCACTCGTTGGATGCGTCATGACCGTGTCGGTGGTGGTCGCCGTCGCAATCTATTTTGCTAATCCAGCAGGCACCGGTGACGGCTACCGACTCTACTACTTGGCAACCGTTGGACTCGCACTGATAGTGGCCGCGTCGTTCAAAAAGGCCGACACATTGTCGGTCGCGTTACTTGTCGTGTGCATAACCGCGCTCGCAGTCTGGCAATCGCGCGTTGCGGCCGAATGGACGCATGCGTCGCGCACCGTTGCTAGCGCTTCGCGCGCAATGACTGACGCGGCGGCGACGCTTGATCCCGGTGAGTTTGGCCTAGTGCTGCTGCCCGACATCATGGGTCACGTGCCGCTGGCGCGTAACGCTCAGGGCGCGTTGACGGCGATCAGCGACGGAACTAACACTGCGCGCAATTTTTTCATAATTTTCACGCCGCCGCAGCTGCCAGAATGGTTTCTGTTGGCGCAAGAAGATGTCGTAACCAAGCTCACCCGACGCGCCACTGCGCCAGCCAAAGTAACGCGATATTTTTGCTTCAATTCAAGCAAACAGTCGCTCGAAGACCTACGGTATTGGGCGCCCGGAACGTTGCCCGAATGGACGGCGCATTGGCGCGAAGCCGTCGCGGCGCGCTGCCCTGACATCACGCTCTGACGCCGCAAGCAAGATCAAAACTCCAGCTCCGCCTTAAGCTTTGCCAACAAGTCTGAATGCGGCCGCACGCACCACTCTTCGCCCAACGCGATCGCTCCGCTGTAGCCCTTTTTGTTCACCTTAATGAACACCGGCGTGCGACCGGGCCGGTACGCTTTGAGCGTTGCCAGTAACGCGGTCGCCTCCGACGCAGCACTGGTTCCATTAAGTGTGACGATAAGCCGCCGACTGAACTGCTCGCGTGCTTTTTCGATGTCGTAAATCGCGTCGGCAATCACTCGCGTGCCGCCATCACGACCGTTGGTCACGCGCGCCTCGATCACAATCGGAATGTCTTCCTTGATCCAGTGCCGATGCATCTCGAATATCGCTGCGGGCAGCATCAATTCACGCACGGCGGTACGATCATCCAGCTCGATAAAACACATGCGCCCGTTGCGCGAATTGATCATGCGCACCGCGTTGACAATGCCCGACAACCGCTGCTTGTTGTCACTCGGCTCGATGCGCGAGAGCGACATCGTAGTCACCGGCTGCAAATGTGCTCGATACGCATCGTACGGATGGCCGCTGAGATACAGGCCGAGTGCGGCCTTCTCAAACGCCAGCGACTCCAGCAATTCCCAGGGCCGCGCATCCACCAGCGGCACATGATGCACGCCTGAATCGTCGCCAAATAAGCTGTTCTGCGAGATGTTCGCCTGCGCGCGTTCGGCCTCCGACAACGCCGCCGCAACGCTCGCAAATGCACTCGCGCGGTTGTCATGTAACCGGTCAAACGCACCACCTTTGATCAACGCTTCGACCGTGCGTCGATTCACCGTTTGCGTGTTGACGCGACGGCAAAAATCAAACAAATCAACGAACGGCCCACCGTCGGCACGCGCGCGCAGAATCTCGATCACAGCGCCTTCACCAGTGCCCTTCACCGCACCCAAACCGTAGCGAATTGTTTTGTGATCGGTCGGCACAAATCGATACTCGCCGAGGTTCACGTCCGGCGGATCAAAACGCAGCGCGCAGACGGTTCGTGAGTCCTCCAGCAGTTGCCGCAGCTTGTCGGTGTCGTTCATCACCGCACTCATGTTGGCCGCCATAAAGGCCGCTGCATGATGCTTTTTGAAGTACGCGGTTTGATAGGCGAGTAGGGCGTAGGCTGCCGAGTGAGACTTGTTAAAGCCGTAGCCCGCAAACTTTTCCATATCGCTGAAAAGCACGTTACTCTGCTTTTCATTGAGCCCGTTTTTTGCCGCGCCCGCGTTGAAGGTGACGCGATGTGCGGCCATCTCCTCAGGCTTCTTTTTGCCCATCGCGCGACGCAGCAAATCCGCTCCACCGAGCGAGTAGCCGCCGATGATCTGTGCGGCCTGCATCACCTGTTCCTGATACACCATGATGCCGAGCGTTTCCTCAAGCATCGGCCTCAGGCGATCATCGTAGAACTCCGCCGTTTGTGTGCCGTTACGGCGCGCGATGTAGTCCGGAATTAGATCCATCGGGCCCGGTCGATACAACGCGTTGAGCGCCGTCAAATCTTCCAGCCGCTGCGGCTTTGACTTGGTCAACAAGTCCTTCATGCCGGACGATTCAAACTGAAAAATCGCGATGGTGTTCGCCTCACGAAACAGCTGATACACCGACGCGTCATCAAGCGGCAACGTCTGCAAATCAATCTCAAACGTTGGATCAAGTCGCTTGCAAAAACGAACTGTCCAGTCAAGGATAGTCAGCGTCGTGAGCCCCAAAAAGTCGAACTTAACGAGCCCAATCGCTTCGACATCATCCTTGTCGAATTGGCTCACCATCGGCGAGCCTTCGTCCTGCGAATACATCGGGCAAAAATCAGTCAATTTGCCCGGCGCAATCAGCACGCCACCTGCATGCATGCCCACATTTCGCGGCAAGCCTTCCACCTGTTCAGCCAGCTCCAAAAGTGCGGCCACATCTTCTTCGTTTTTCTCGCGCTCAACGAGCAACGGCTCGGCGTCGCGGGCGACAATCGTGTTCGCATCGAGCTTGCCTTCGGGCCGCGTCAGCGTGATCCATTTGCCCGGCGCAAACGGAATCAGCTTCGCCACGCCGTCCACAAACGTGTACGGCATGTCGAGCACGCGCCCACAATCACGCACCGCCGCCTTCGCCGCCATCGTGCCGAAGGTCGCAATCTGGCCGACGCTATCGGTGCCGTATTTTTTGCGCACGTAATCGATCACCCGATCACGGCCTTCCTGACAAAAATCAATATCGAAGTCGGGCATCGATACGCGTTCAGGATTCAAAAAACGCTCAAACAGCAGGTTGTATTTCAACGGATCAAGGTCGGTGATGCCGAGCGAATACGCCACCAGCGAACCTGCGCCCGAACCGCGCCCTGGCCCGACCGGCACGCCGTTATTTTTCGCCCACGCAATGAAATCGGCCACGATCAAAAAGTAGCCGGGAAAGCCCATCTTCAAGATCACGCCGATCTCGAAGTCGCAGCGTGCCACGTAACGCGCACGCTCGGCGTCACGCGCTTCCGTAGTGGGATACAGCACAAGCAAGCGCTTCTCCAGCCCCGTCATCACCTCGTGATGCAAGTGCGACTCGATGGTCACACCCGGCACGTCTGGAAGTGGGAAATTCGGCAAGAAATTTTTGCCCAGCGTCAGTGCCAGATTGCAGCGTTTCGCAACGGCAATCGTGTTGGCAATCGCCTGCGGAAAATCGGCAAATTTCGTCACCATTTCAGCCTGCGTGACAAAACGCTGCTTCTCGGTAAACGCCTTCGGACGCCGCGTGTCACCCAGCGTGTAGCCCTCGGCAATGCACACGCGCGCCTCGTGCGCTTTGTAATCGTCCACGGTCGCAAATTGCATCGGATGCGTGGCAACCAACGGAATGCCAAACTGCGTCGCGAGCGCAACGCTGTCTTCAATAAATCGATGCTCGTTCTCGAACCCAGCGCGATGAATCTCCATCGCAAAACGACCGGGAAACGCCGTCGTCCAAAATTTCACCGCGCGCTCAGCAGTAGCAGTTTGCCCGTTACGCAACGCAAATCCGGTGTCGCCGAACCAGCCACCGGACAAACAAAAAACGCCTTCAGTCAGTGCTGCGTCCGCGATCCACTCGCGCTTAATCATCGCCCGACCGCGCGCCTGATTGTCACGAAATGCGCGCGTCAACCAATCGCACAGTTTCAGGTAACCGGCATGCGATTCGGCGAGCAAAATTACGCGCGCCGGCTCTTGCGCAGGGTCTGTCGCCTCGATCCACGCATCAACGCCGCAAATCGGTTTGATGCCTTTGGCGCGCGCCGCTTTGTAGAACTTCACAAAGCCAAACAGATTGCTCAAATCCGTAATCGCCAACGCCGCCTGATCGTCTGCCGCAGCGAGCGCCACCGTGTCGCCCACACGCAACGTCGAATCCACAATCGAGAACTCGGTGTGCAGGCGGAGATGGACAAAAGACGGAGCGGGCATTTATAGATTTTACGAAGCGGCGGGATGGCCGCCGCACAAACCTTTACAAGGCCCGCCTGCCGTCATTCCAGCAAAAAAAGTAGCGCTGTGGTGCGCGGCGCGTCCGAGAAATCGCAGGCCTCAAATGCGGCCTTATCACCCTTGAAATTGATAAAAGCACAGCAAGCCCGGGTATGATTTTTGAGTATCAGCTTTTTGTGGAAAACCCCAGTGAAGCGGGGCTAAAACTGCAATACCACTATTATCGACTCCTGATTAGCAAGCTGGCTCAGGAAGTATTGACGGTAATGCTGTATTTGCGTACAGTTACGCATTTCAAGCATTGGAGCACCGTCATGCCCATGAACCG
>JAYSRA010000120.1:0-24421 GCA_043721275.1 Burkholderiales bacterium | reverse complement strand
GCCGAGATTGCTCCATGCTGCCGTCGCCTCCAAGCCTCATCCGCTATCCCAGATACGGCTTCCGGAGCCAGCTTGCTAATCAGGAGTCGACTATTAGCATAAAGGGTGCCCAAGCCCTAGTCAATCAGGGGTTTCAGTGAAAAGCTGTATTGCGCAGAAGCGTCGGAACGCTCTCCTACAAAACAGGTTCAAAGTAGCGAAACCCAGCCGATACCGTGATCCTGCGAAGCAATAAAAATATCATCCAACTCACCGCCCAATGCCGCAGCGAACGCCGCTTGCGCTAAATCAGCTCGGTTGTTCTGGCGACTCAAATGCGCGGCGACGACCCGCTGCAATCGATCACCGGCAATGCGTGCCAGCAATTCCGCCGAAGCGCGATTCGACAAATGACCATAACGCCCAGAAATTCGCGCCTTCAGACTGGGAGGATACGCCGACTGCGCAAGCAAATCCTCGCAGTGATTGGCCTCCAGAAACAGCGCGTCACAATCGGCGAGTGACGCCTCGATGTGGGCTGTCGTTTCGCCCACGTCGGTCAGCACACCGAGCTTGCGGGTGCCGTCATTCACCGTCATCTGCGCTGGTTCGCGGGCATCGTGTGGCACCGGGAAAGGCTGCACTTCCAGCTCGCCGACGACGAACGCATCATGAGAATCAAAGCCGCGCAAGGTGCAGCCGTCCCAGCGCGATTCGGTCGCAGACAGCGTGCCGAACGTGAGCCACACCGGAATTTTGAATCGACGCGCGAAACGAGGCGCGCCACCAACATGGTCGCCGTGTTCGTGGGTGATAACGATGGCGTCGATCGCCTCGGGCGCGAGACCGAGACGAGCGCAGCGGCTGATGGTTTCGTTAATGCCGAAACCACAGTCAATCATGAGGGTGCTCGCGCCCGCCTGAACGACGAGCGCGTTGCCTTCACTGCCGCTTCCGAGACTCGCGAAGCGCACTTTGAAAGCGCTTGGCGGCTAGCGCAGTTGCTCGTAAAGTAACGTCACGATACGCGTGCCCACCGGCGTCGAATCTGCGGCACCAGACTTATCGAGCACCGCCACGGCTGTTTTGCCGCCCGTCTCTTTCACCGTGATGCGATATTGCTCAACAATGTCCTTGGTGTCGGTGTTCCAGAACTTCAACTTGTCCAAAATGCCCGGCTCGTTTTTGGCCATTACGTCAGGGTCAGCGTAACGCACGAAATACGTGCCTGCCGTACGATCACGATCAACCACAGTAAAGCCAACGCGATCCAGTGCCAATCCTACGCGACGCCATGAGCGGTCAAAGCTGTCGTTCATCGACAGCGAGCTCACGTTGCCAGCCTTCACAATTTCCGCTTGATTCACACGCGCCGCAGCGACCGCTGGTGCCAAGGCCGTCTTGACAATTTGTGACGCTTCTTCGCGCGGTGCGCCCAAGTATTGCATCATGCGATTCAAAATCTCGGCTTCGTATTCAGGCTCAGGTTTACGAAATTCCCAACGAAACACAGGCGAGGCTGTGCTGCCCACGTTTTGCTCTTCAAGGCCACGATGGCTGACGTATATCTCGGTGGTGCTAGCAGCTCCGCGCTCAATGCGGGTGCGATATTTGTCGCGGGTGCCGCTCGAATAAAAATTGTCAAACACTTTGCCAATGGTGCGGCGCACGATATCGTCGTTAATGCGCGCGCGGTTTTCCTGCCAGTCGGTTTCCATCAGGCCAATGCGCGAATCGTCGAGCACCAGATTCATATTCATGGTGGACCAAAACTCGCGAATTCGCGGAAAGTTAGCCTCTGCCGTGCCGGGGACGACCAGCCAGCGCTCGGTGCCCGCGCGCTCAATCCTCATGCCCGACACCGCAGGCAGCACGCCACCCGCACCGGACAACACCGCCGAGCGGTTGGCCGCATTAACGCCCGACAATGTTGCCGTGCCCGCCCGGTAGCGGTCATCAAATTTGGGCGGCGTTAGATCGGGAGGAATCTCAAGCGATGGGCCCGATTGCGCGGCCTTGTATTCGACCCGCTTCGACTCGAAGGGGCTCAAATCTTGAAGCGTGTTGCAGCCCGCGAGCGCCGCGGCGACCATGGCGATGGTTGTGAGCGCAGAGGTTCTGAGTAATTTCATTCCGGGTACCTGATCCTGAAAATATTTTTCTACTGTTTACTGTAAGGCCGCGTGCTGCATAGCCTGCACTAGCACCGGTTCAAACTTGGGCGACAGCGGCGTCATCGGTAAGCGCGCCGTCGCGCCACAACGTCCCATGCGAGCCAACACCCACTTCACGGGAATGGGATTGGCCTCAACAAACAGATCAAAGTGCAACAGCAACAGCTGATCGTTGATGGTGCGCGCTTTGGCGAAGTCACCGGCGAGCGCAAAGCGGCACATGTCGGCCACTGCCTTCGGTGCCACGTTCGCCGTCACTGAAATTACGCCATCACTACCCATTGCCAACAACGCCAGCGCCGAATCGTCGTTGCCGCTGTAGACCGCGAACGTGGGCCGCACGTTCCGCAATTTGCGAATCAAAAGACTGCCGCGGGCGATGTCGCCTGTTGCGTCTTTGATGCCAACAATGCCGGGAATTTCCGCTAGACGCAGCGTGGTAACGGTCGCCATATCGGCCACGGTGCGACCGGGCACGTTATACAAAATCATCGGCACATCAACGGCTTCAGCAATCGCTTTGAAGTGTTGATACAAGCCCTCTTGCGTGGGCTTGTTGTAGTACGGCACAACCGAGAGCGTGGCATCAGCGCCGACGCTCTTGGCGTAACGGCTCAGGCTGATCGCTTCTTGGGTTGAGTTGGCACCGGTGCCCGCAATCACCTTGATGCGGCTCGCGGCGTGATTGACCGTGGTCTTTATCAGCAGCGCATGCTCATCGACGTCGACGGTTGGCGATTCGCCGGTGGTGCCAACGATCACGATGGCTGCCGTGCCGGACTCCACATGCCAGTCGATCAAGCGTTTGAGCGCTGCCAAATCAAGGCTACCGTCCGCCTGCATCGGCGTCACGATAGCAACTAAACTGCCTTGAGTTGGAGTAGCGCTGGCACGGGTCATGGGCATACAGAAAGCATCAGGTAACCTTGAATGTTAACGCAGCACGTAGACGGGCTTTGCACCTTCGCTGTGCATGCACTAAACTCCGGTCATGCGGCAAAACACGAGTCTCGGTCGAGTGACAAAAGTTGAATCGCGAACGCGGTATGCGTTCGTTGTCGCAACCTGCGTCGCATGCGCGTTATTCGTGCTCCCCGCCGACGCGGCACCCAAAGAAAAAGAAAAAGATGGCTCAAGCGCAATGTTGCGTGCCGAAAAGAGTTTGCGCGATCTCGGTGGCAAGGCGAAAGACACTGCCTCCGACATCACGACTTACGCGTTGTCATTAATAGGTGTTGACTATCGCTTCGGCGGTAACACGCCAGATTCAGGGCTCGATTGCAGTGGCCTGATTCGTTACGTGTTTCAGCAAGCCACAGGCTTATCGTTGCCGCGCAGCGCGCGCGAGCAGGCGCGCGTGGGTGAATCAGTCAGCAAAGATCAACTGCAACCTGGCGATCTGGTGTTTTTCAACACCCGCCGCTTCCAGTTTTCGCATGTAGGCTTGTACATCGGCGACAACCGCTTCATCCACGCACCGAGCTCCGGTGGTGCGGTGCAGGTGGTGAGCTTGGACAATGCGTATTGGCAAAAAGCGTTTAACGGCGCGCGCCGTATTGTGAGCGGCATGCCCGACATAAGCACGATCATATCGACAGCGCATGCGGCTACGCCCAGAGCGCCGACTGAGGCGATATCGCCAAACGCTGCGGCGTTAGCAACGCCGCCACAGCTGGCAGAACCCTCCACTTTTCTGCCGCGAACATCGCCGAACTTTTAGTCGATTAAGTTCGCCGTCGCCCGCCGCTAGCGGGCGTTTTTCAGCAAGTCAATGGCTGATTTGTGCTCTTCACGCACGGCCCAGTCGTACGCCGTTTCGCCCTTGTCGTTCTTCTGGGTGATGTCAGCGCCGTATTCCAAAAGCACTTTCACCACGTCGGTCTTGTTCTCGCGTGCGGCCATCATCAGCGGCGTCACGCCGTTGGGCGAAGCGGCCAACGGATTCGCGCCTTGATCCAGCAGATATTTGGCAACGTCGGCGTGTCCATTGACGGCGGCGTAATGCAGGGCTGTCCACCCAGTGCTGTTGATGTCACCCCCTTTTGCTCGCAAGTACCGAACGATCTTGTCGCGACCGTTGAGGGCTGCCACCATCAACGCGGTGTCGCCCCACTTGTTGCGCAGATTGACCTTCGCTCCGCCTTCGACCAAGATTTGTGTCACATCGAGCTGGCCGGAACGCGCGGCGACCACCAATGCGCTGTCGCCCCGCTCGTCCGTTGAATCCGGTGACACGCCACGACGCAGCTGCGCGCGCACCTCGGCGGGACGCTCGATTTCGATCATCTTCATCAAATCTGCGGCCTTCTGCGCGAACACCGGCGAGGCAGTGAGATTCGCAATAAGCGCGGCGACCACAACGGCCGCAGATCGTAAGTAAGAAATCATGGGGCCACTCGAAACAGGGAAAAGAAATTTTGACCGGTCGCGCGACCAATCGTTTCCGCATCGGTCTCGCGAACGGCAGCAATAGCCGCGGCGACATGCGGCACGTACGACGGCTCGTTGCGCCGACCGCGATACGGCACCGGTGCCAAATAGGGCGAATCGGTCTCAATCAGCATGCGCTCTAGCGGCACTTTTTTCGCCACGTCGCGCAAATCAGCCGCCGTTTTAAAACTCACAATGCCCGAGAACGAAATGTGAAATCCCATGTCGATAGATGCGCTCGCGACATCCCACGTTTCGGTGAAACAATGCATCACACCGCCCACCTCGTCTGCCCGCTCTTCACGCATGATGCGCAGCGTGTCCTCGGAAGCGCTGCGGGTGTGAATCACCAGCGGTTTACCGCATTCACGCGCGGCGCGAATATGGGTGCGAAAGCGCTCGCGCTGCCATTCCAAATCGCCTTTTAAGCGGTAATAGTCGAGCCCGGTCTCGCCGATCGCTTGCACCTTGGGATGCTGCGCTCGTTCCAGCAACGAGGCGACCGTCGGCTCGTCAATATCTTCGTAGTCGGGATGCACCCCGGCCGTGGCGTAAATATTGGCATGGCGTTCGGCCAAGGCGATCACCGAAGGCCATTCTGGATAAGTCACGCTGATGCACATCGCATGCGTCACGTTCGCCGCCGCCATGCGCGCAACGACCGCATCGGAATCCTCGGCGAAATCCGGAAAATTAATGTGACAGTGGGAATCTACAAACACAGGCGATCCTCATTGGCCCAAAGGCCAACGCTACATCGTATGGGTGGGCCGCGATGACGCAAGCAAAGCGCCAAGGATGCCCTCAATACGGCCCTTAGCGGCGCGCCCGGTGTCGTCTTTGGTGAACTGCACGCCAATACCCTGCGCCCGCGCGCCTTGAATGCCGGGCGGCGTAATCCACACCACTTTGCCCTGCACCGCAATTCGGTTAGGGTCGTCCATCAACGTGAGCAGCATGAACACTTCATCGGTGAGTTTGTAGGCACGCGTGGTTGGAATAAAAATGCCGCCGCCTTCGATCCACGGAATGTAGGCCGCGTATAGCGCGGTGCGCTCACGAATATTGAGCGAAAGCACGCCTGAGCGCATGCCCGGCACGCCTCGCTGAGTGCCAGGTACGCCCATACCCGTAGGAGTATCCAAACCGCCGGAATCACTCATGATGCAGCCGATCTACCTTTTTTTTGTAACGCGTCAGCGTGAAAACAGCGCTCGATAGTCGAGTAACAAGGATTCAAACTGCAGCCGTGCCGACAGTGTCGTGTCCGGCAAATTAAGTTTGCGAAGCAGACCACGATGATAGCGGAGCGCCTCCGACAACGGCAAGCCCGACCCCAGTGCCGACAACCCAACACCTTCGGTGACGAAAACTTGGGGCGCCAGTTGAGTGCGAACGCGCGCCCAATCCGACGTCCAGTCAAGCAACGCGCGCAACAATGCGGCGAACCGCTGACGCCGCTCGGCCTTCGGCCCCGCTTCGACCCAAGCGCCCCATTTGAGCGTCGGCAACTGCCCGGGACGCAACAAATCACGCACAAATTCTTCGCGAGCGCTGCCGCTTTCTGAAAGCGATGCGGCGAGCGCTGAGAGCGGTTCACCGCGCGACTGCTGCAACAGCGTTTCTGGTGAACTCACCCCCTGCTCGCGCAGCCACGCCAGCGCGTCAGCGTGCGTTGGACCCGGCACCGTCATCTTTAACGCGCGGCTACGAATGGTCGGCAACAACCGTTCAGGCTGGGCCGCAACCAGCAGCCAGCGCGTGTTGGGCGGCGGCTCTTCCAGCGCTTTAAGCAACGCGTTGGCGCTTTCTCGTGGCAGCGCAGTGGCCGGGTCAACCAACAGCACCCGGCCCTGCTCGCCCGCTGCTGATAGCTGCATGAAATCGAGCGCTTCGCGCACCGCATCCACCTTGATCGTGGGCAATTTGACCGTCTCGCCGTCTCCTAAATCGGGCGCAAGTTTTCTGAAATCTGGATGCACGTCACCCGCCAGCCAACGGCAGCTTGGGCACTGACCACAGGCAACAGAATCGCGCGGTTGATGACATAGTAAAGACGCCGCCAGCGCCGACGCCGCATGCGCCACACCGTCGCCAGTTCGACCCACGACCAACCAAGCGTGGTGATGCTCAGCCGTCAGCGCACGCGCCTTGACAAGCCATGTTGTGTGCCAAGGAAGCGGCGTGAAATCCATTGCTTACGCCTCGTTCGCGAGCAACTGCTGCGCACACACGAGCACGCGCGAACGCACCGTATCCTTCGATTGCTCGCTAGACAGAACTTTGATCCGCTCTGGCTCGTGCTGCGCGCGTTGCAGATAAGCGTCGCGTACACGACGATGAAATTCAGCCGCTTCAGACTCGATTCGATCCAACTCTCCGCGACGTGCGACGCGGTCATGCGCTGCGTCTGGCGATAAATCAAACAACAGCGTCAGGTCAGGCGTGAAATCCGGATGCACCCATTTCGCGAGCGACGCAATGCGCTCAAAACCCAACTCGCGACCACCGCCCTGGTAGGCAAATGTGGCGTCCGTAAAGCGATCACAGAGCACCCAATCGCCGCGATCCAACGCGGGCCAGACAACCTTTTCAAGATGCTCGCGA
Organism: Burkholderiales bacterium; assembly: GCA_043721275.1. GTDB lineage: Bacteria > Pseudomonadota > Gammaproteobacteria > Burkholderiales > Casimicrobiaceae > Casimicrobium. The sequence continues at coordinate 17,231 of JAYSRA010000120.1, read as the reverse complement.
CGGGCGGCAAACACCAGCAACGCCTCAGTATGCGGACTCATTGAGCGGCCCAGAAACAAGCCACGAACCGCTTCGCCTAGCTCAGTGCCACCGGGCTCGCGGGTCATCACCACGGTTTTTCCACGCGCAACTAGAAAAGTATGAACCGATTCGATGTGCGTACTTTTGCCCGCGCCGTCGATGCCCTCAAAGGTGATGAACTTACCCTTCACTAGTGTCTCGCCTCGTAAATTTCGATACATAAAAGCACCGCCTTTTCGCGCCGTGCGTCGTTGCGAATGCTCACAATAGCTCGCTATTGTTCCGCTTCGCGTCTAGCCTGACACGAAAATTCGGCACTTTTCTTGTACCGAAATTTGCGAGTCGAGCCACTACCGACCCAACTGGTATTTCGCGACCGCGCGATTATGTTCTGCGAGATTACGCGAAAACTCGCTGGTGCCGTCGCCACGCGCCACGAAGTACAAAAACTCGCTCGTCGGAGGTGCCACCGCTGCGCGCAACGACGCCCTACCCGGCAAAGAGATAGGCGACGGTGGCAAGCCATTTCGGGTGTAGGTGTTGTACGGCGTGTCGGTTTGCAGATCAACCTTGCGTAAGTTACCGTCAAACTTTTCGCCCAAGCCGTAAATTACCGTTGGATCGGTCTGCAAGCGCATACCGACCCGCAGACGATTGACAAACACCGAGCCGACCAGCGGGCGATCCGCCTCACGCCCGGTCTCCTTTTCGATGATCGACGCCAAAATGAGCGCTTCGTACGGCGACTTAAGCGGCGTGTCTGGCGAGCGCTGTTCCCATGCTTTGTTCAGCTCCTGCTTCATCCGCTTGTGCATCAATTTCAACAACGATGTTGCCGAGCTACCCGGCGCAACGAAGTACGTATCCGGGAAAAAATAACCCTCCAGTTCGCTCACCTCAGCGGGCAACGCGTCGCGCAACTTGGCCCGCTCCGGCACAGAGCCCGCGGCAAAGGTAGCCGCGCCGTCGGGTGCGGAAACGGGCTGTAGCTGCCCATAAAGATCGGACAATCGCGAGCCCTCAACCACGGTAACAGCCAATTGCTTAGCGTTACCCGATTCAATGGCGTTCAACACGTCGGCCACCGACTGCGGCGCTTCAAACAAATATTCGCCCGCTCTGAGTTTCCGCGCGCTGCCGCGAATCCGCGCAACCGCCTGCACCACCAGCGCAGGTGCCACCTCGGCTCGTTCAAGATCGTTCGCCAACCGCGACAGCGAGCTCCCCTGCCGCACGCTAAGGCTCACCCCGCCCGCAGCGATAGTCGCGGGCCATAGCGGCAACGCGTACCAAGCGGCGGCGACCAGCAGCGCAACGCCAAGCAACAGCACAAAAAGCTTCTTCATCAATGCGTGGTAGAACGTGCCGTTCAAATTGGAATCCTATAATTTTGCCTATGTTGATCGCAAACTCCACCGCGATGCGTCCGTCCAAGGCCGTGCGCGGCTTCACGCTCATTGAATTGATGATCGCTGTGGTCATCATTGGCATCCTCGCCGCGATCATCGCGCCCAACGTGATCGGGCGACTCAACGACGCGAAAGTGTCAGCCGCAAAGCAGGATGTAGCCACGTTGGTGCAGACGTTGACTATGTACAAACTGGATAACTCGCGATTTCCGTCGGGCGAGCAAGGTTTGAAGGCGCTGGTCGAAAAACCGGTCATCGCGCCGCTGCCGAACAACTGGCGCACCGGTGGCTACATTCCGCGCTTACCCAATGATCCGTGGGGTAATCCATACCAATTTGCCAATCCAGGTCTGCATGGCGACATTGACGTTTACAGCTTTGGCGCTGACGGCAAAACAGGCGGTGAAGGCGAAGGCGCGGATATTGGGTCGTGGAATCTCTAAGACCGCGTGCCAACGGCTTCAGCCTGATCGAAGTGCTGGTGGCGACCGCCATCCTCGCCACTGGCCTGATTGTCGCCTCTCGCGCTGCTCTGGTGGCGACCAACGACCAAGGCATTCTGCGTGACCGCACGCTGGCGCGCTGGGTCGCGCACAACACGCTGGCCGAGATTCGGCTGCGACCGCAACAGGCGCAGGCGGGAAGCAGCTTCACGCAACAAGCGCAACAATCTGGCATTGAATTCACGGCCACGGCCAAAGTAGCTGCAACGCCCAGCCCCATCTTTTCGCGCGTCGAAGTGACGGTTGCTCGCACAGCAGGGGATGGACAGATTTTGGCTACCGCCGTCGGTTTTTCGGCTCGACTGTGATGGGTAAATCGCGCGGCATGACGCTGGTCGAAATTCTCATTGCCTTGGCGATTGCCTCGCTGATGACGCTGACTGGATGGCGCGCCGTGGATGCCCTGCAATCGTCGCGCGACCGCGTGGTGACTGAGGCGGCGCAGTGGCAGCGGGTTGATGACTTTTTTGTGACGCTGGAGGCAGACTTGCGCCGCGCATCTATCTCCGAATTCAATGGCAACAGTGACACCATCACGGTGCTGCAACCGTCGCTCAATGGTGGTGTTGAGGTGCGAACCGTCCGCTATCGACTCGCACCTTCCGCCGCGCCAACTGCCGGCAACGGCTTCCCAAGCATCGACGTAGTTCGAGAGTCCGGCACCGACCGCGCACCACTCGCAGAGGTGCAATCTTTGAACATAGCCTACAGCATGGACGGCACAACGTTTGAGCCTAGCGCTAACGCCTACCCGCGCGCGCTGCGCATCACCATGTTGCCCGTCGGAGCTACGGCCCCAGTAGATCGCTTGTTCGCGTTGCGATGAACACAAAGCGTCGTCAATCTCGCGGTGCAGCACTAGTCGTCGCCATGCTGCTAACCGCGCTCGGCGCAGCGGTTGCCGTGCAAATGATCGTGCCGCTTTCGGGCTGGATGGAGCGCGAATATCGAGCGCGCGATACGCAGGCGAGCTACACCTTGGCCGACGCTGCTTCGTCGTGGGCAATCACCGTGTTGGCTGCTGATTTGCGGCTGGGCCCCATCGATCATTACGGCGAACTGTGGGCCACGCCGCTGCCGCCAACGCCGGTTGAAGGCGGAACCATTGAAGGCCAAATCACCGACCTGCAATCGCGCTTCAATCTGAACAATTTAGCGCCACGCGGCGTGAAAAGCCCTGCCAACATCACGCTGGCCAAAGCCTTGTTTACGCAAGCCGGCGTGCCCGCCAGTCTGGTTGACACCTTGGCCGATGCGATTGATCGCGATGAACTCACCGATGACGGACAAAGCGAGCGCCAGCGCTACGGTCGCGCGTTACGCAACGCGCCGCTCATGCGCTTTGCCGATCTACTCGATGTACCGGGATTCACCGACGCGTTAGTGCGCAGCTTGTCGCTCACGATGATTGTGTTGCCAGACGCGAGCCCTATCAACGCGAATACGGCGTCGCGCGCGCTGATTGCCACCGCGTTTCCCGCTGCCAGCGCAGACGCCATCGATAAGGCGCTGCTTCGGCGCTCGCAGCAGCCGTTTTCGGTCGGCGGCGATTTGGCGACGCTGCTCGGGCAGCCCACGCTCGACGGGGTGTTCAGCGCCAACAGCCAATACTTTGCGGTGGAGGCGGTGATTCGCTTCGAGCGCGCCGCGCATCGCGTACAGTTACAGATTGCGCGACCACCCGCCGCTCGGCCCGTGGTGATCTCGCGCCTCATTTCTAACGCTTAATTACGGCTCGGTTTTGACACCCAATCGACCTTTGACACTCTCGCTGCTGACACCACCCGACTTGGGTCTCACTCAACTTCGCATCAACGGTTTTGCGACGCTTAAACTCGCTGAGCAATTGCAGGCGGCGGCGTTGGCGCTGCGTCGCGATTTAAGCGTTGAGCCCGCAAACTTGCGGCTGGCGGCACACGCGGCGGCGGAATCTAGCGATGTGGCGAACGTCGCGTTCTGCACAACCGCTGTTGCCACTTCAGCAAACATAGCAACGAATTTGCTCGCTGCCATGCAGCCCGGCAAAGCCTATTGGGTCGACGCGCCGTCCGGCTACATCGTGGGCGAGCGCGGCGCGGCGGCGGTTGATTTTGCCGGTTCGCAGGATGAATTGCCCTCTGTGATTACGGCCACGTTGTCGGCGATCAACGCCAGAACGACACCAGAGTGCATCCTCGTCAACCGCGATCGCACGCTGATCAGCGATGAGCGAATGGCCTGGTGGGCAGCGGCCAGCGGTGTGGCGATGATCGATGGCGAACTGCCGGTGACAGCACCCGCAGCGCTGGTTTCGCCGCCGCGTGCTCGCGTGTCGATACGCACCACACCACTTGATCGTGCCTTGCAGTTTGCTGCGTTTGCGGGCGTTGTTTGCGTGACACTTGTCTGCATTCAATACGCGAGCCTTCCAACCGCAACAGCCTCCGAAACGTCGGGCAACAAAGCCGCCCACGCGACCGCAGGCGCAATGCTCGATCGCATCGGCACCATCGCGCCGGACGTGGTCGCGCAAACGCAAAGCGCCACGTACGCGAGCGGCGCGTGGGTGCTGGCGTTGCCGGATGCGGTCGATGCTCAGGCGCTTAAACGCGCCGTGCGGGCGTTGGAGGCGAACGGTTTAGCCGTGCAATCAACGGGCGCGCCGAGTCCCCGTATTCGGGTGCAGTTGCCATGATGAGTAAATTCACTGTGCTCGCCGCCAACCCGTTGCTGCTGCGCCGCGCTGCGTACGTCGCGGTGATCGTCTTCTGCATTGCTGCAACGCTCACGTTGCTCGCTGCGACCGATCGCGCAACGGCACGCGCGCGCGACGCTTTGATTGCCTCATCATGGCAAGCAAACGCAGCGCCGTTACCGCCGCAAGCTAACCCCGAAGCGGTTTACAGCCGCTTCAACATGAAGGCAGCGACGGCCAACGCTGACCTGAGTTGGCAGGCCAATACCAGCAGCGAACTACGCACCAGTTTGCGCGCCCTTGACGCCGCGCAAATCAAAATAGCGCAGGTCAAAATTACCCGCAGCGGCACGAACTTTCTCGTCAACGCCGAGCGTGCGCAGTGAAGCGAGTTTTCATTGCGCTGGCACTGCTAGCCGTTGCGTTGATCGTGGCGATTTGGCGCGCGCCCGCAACGTTAATCGCGGGTGTGCTCCCGCCTGAAATTTCTCGCGTTGCGCAACTGCATCAAGCTACAGGCAGCCTGTGGCGCGGCAGCGCTTTGTTCAGCGTGACCGGCGTGCCGCCGTCGTTATCTGTTGCGTGGCACTGTCGTCCATCACTCTCGCCATTGGGCGTGCGTTGCGAACTCAGCGAATCTTTGAGCGCGCTCGTAACTATCGACGTGTTCGCAAGTAAGCTCAGTGCAGAACGCGTCTCTGCATCACTGCCGATTCAGGTGGCGGCGGCAGGGGCCGCGAGCGCAGCTTCACCCATTGTCGTCGCCAATTTTTCTGAAATCATCGGCTCGCGCAGCACCTTATCCGTCAGGGGAAATTTGCGAGCAAACGACGCCACTTATCGCTTTGGTAACACCGAAACTTCGCTCGGCGAATTAACCGTCGAATGCGCGCCTGCCGCTGACAAGGCAAGCTCAACCTGCGCCATCAGCAATCGCGGTGGCAACGCGCGGCTCGACGGCAAACTCTCGCTCACCAGCAGCAAAGCCAGCGGCACGTTGGAACTCACGCCCTCTAACGGCCCGGCGCAGCGCGTCAATTTTTAAGCCTCTGCCGTGCGCGCTTTTGCTGCCCTGTATGAGGCGCTCGACACCTCCACAAAAACTAACGATAAGCTCGCCGCACTCAAGCTTTATTTTGAGCACGCGGATGCCGAGTCTGCCGCGTGGGCAACGTATTTTCTGATCGGCAACAAACTTAAGCGTACCGTCAAATCGGGCACATTGCGCGAGGCGGCAATTGCCACCAGCGGATTGCAACCGTGGTTGTTTGAATCGTCGTACGAGGTGGTCGGCGATTTGGCCGAGACCATTTCACTTTTGGTGATTGATCGCGCGGGCAACGCGCCGTTTGATGACGCACCGCTTCCGGTTTGGGTCACCCAGCGACTGGGTCCGCTGGCCACCGAATCGCCCGAACGTCAGCTTGCATTGCTGCCTGAATATTGGGCTAGCGTGCCGCGCGCTGAACGTTTTTTGATCACCAAATTGATGACCGGCGCGCTGCGCGTTGGCGTGTCAAAAGGGCTCACGCTTAAGGCACTGGCGCAGGCGCGAAATCTTGATGCGAACATCGTGACGCAGCGGCTGATGGGCAATTGGCTGCCGAGCGCGCAATTCTTTGCGCAAATCGCCGAGACGCCGTCGGGGGGCGACCTGCGACCGTATCCGTTCTTGCTCGCTTATGCCGTTAACGATCCGGCCAACGAATTGAGCGATGCAGCGTTATGGCAGGCCGAATGGAAATGGGACGGCATTCGCGCGCAGGTGGTTAAGCGCCAAGGCAAGGCCGCGATTTGGTCGCGCGGCGAAGAGTTGGTAGACGAAGCGTTTCCTGACGTGTTGGCGAACGCCATGCACTTGCCCGATGGCACCGTGCTCGATGGCGAATTGATTGTGTGGATGCCTGATGCGACGACGCCCGAGCCGTTCGCATCGCTACAAAAAAGACTCGGTCGCAAGAAGCCTTCCGCGAAGATGCAGGCCGAATTCCCGGTGCAGTTGCTCGCCTACGATTTGCTTGAAAACATGGGCGTTGACCTGCGTGCGCACCCGTTGTCCGAACGCAGGCAACAACTCGAAACGCTGCTCGCATCGCACGCACTCAGCGGCATCCAGCGCTCGCCAACACTGACAACCTCATCTTGGACAACACTGGCCGAAAGGCGCCTTCAAGCGCGCGCGCAACGCGCCGAAGGCTTGATGTTGAAACGCCTCGACAGCCCGTACGGTGTGGGCCGAATCAGCGGCGATTGGTGGAAGTGGAAACTCGCGCCGTTAACCGTCGACTGCGTGATGATTTACGCGCAAGCGGGTCACGGTCGACGCGCCGGTTTGTACACCGATTTCACCTTTGCCGTCTGGTCTGCGCCCAGCGAAACGGGAGAGCGCACGCTGGTGCCCTTCGCCAAAGCGTATTCCGGTTTAACGGATGTTGAATTGCGTGAGGTGGATGTGTGGATTCGCAAGCACACGCTGGAGCGCTTCGGCCCGGTGCGCTCGGTCACGCCGGAGCTGGTGTTTGAGTTGGGTTTTGAAGGCATTAACCTGAGCACGCGGCACAAAAGCGGCATTGCGGTGCGTTTTCCGCGCATCTTGCGCTGGCGGCGCGACAAGCCCGCAGCCGAGGCTGATTCGTTGGCGACGCTAGGACAATTGCTCCATCTGTAAAACCGCTTGGCTGGACAACGCGTAAGGCTGGGTGACTCTGATTCAATCGTGCCTATGCAAACTCTCGCCTTCTCGTCAGCCATCGCCTTCTCGGGCTACCATACCGCTATGGCTGATTCCGGAATTTTTGCGCCGCGCGAAGTGAAAGCCGCAGCGCAGGCTGCTGACGTGGCGACCACGACCGCCGCTACGACCGCTGCGTTGATTGAGCGTGATCGCAAACTCGCGGCCTTGGTGGCACGCATGGCCGCGAAAGACGAGGCCGCGTTGTCGGAGCTTTTCGACATGACGGCCAAGCGTTTGCACGCCTTCTCGTTGCGCATTGTGCGCGATGTTGGGTTGGCTGAAGAGGTCACCGAAGACACGCTGTTTCAGGCGTGGCGTGAGGCCACGCGGTTTGATGCGGCGCGCGGCAAAGTGATCACCTGGTTGTTAACCATTTGTCGATCGCGTGCATTGGACGCCCTGCGCCGTGCAGACATTGCCGATTGCGTGGAAGACCCGGATGAATTTCGCTCGCACGAGGCCAGCTTGATGGCAGAACCCGAGCAATTGATTGCGCAATTTGAAACCGGCAGTGCCGTTCAAGCGGCGCTATTGAAGCTTGCGCCGAAAGAGCGCCAATGCGTCAGCCTCGCTTTCTTTAAAGGCTTAACGCATCAGGAAATTGCCGATCATTGGCAAATGCCGCTCGGCTCTGTTAAGACGCTGATGCACCGTGCTTTTGCTCAATTGCGCGTTCAACTTGAAGCGATGGATGCGCACCCATGAATAGTCACTTACCGATGGACGACGAAACAAACTTTGCAGCCAACGTCACCTACGTTGAGGCCGTGATGTCCGAGGCGGTGCGCGACGCCCCGCTTGACGCGATGACCGAGCGCTTTATGAAGTCGCGATTGTTGACTCGCGTGCGCGATGCCGAGCGCGGTGCGGCAAGCAACACGGTGCGACCCGAGGCGGGCGTGTGGGAAAAATTCAGTCCGCGAATCAAGATGAAAGTGCTGCGTCGCGAGGCTGACGGCAGCAGCATGAGCTATCTGCTTAAGTTCGAGCCGGGCGCGTTTCTGGTGCCCCATAAACATCAGATTGATGAAGAGTGTGTGGTGCTTGAAGGCAGCGTGATGATTGGCGACGAACTGGTCGGCCCCGGCACCTATCACCTCGCCCCGCGAGGCATGATTCACGCGCCGATTCGCTCAGAACACGGTGCGATTTTGTTCATTCGCGGCAAAGAACCGAGCTGGCGCGACACGGCGGTAAAAGCCACGTTGCGCGCGATTTTGAGCTAACAGCTTTTGGCTGATAGCGCCATTTTGCTTGGGCTTAGCGAGATAAATGGCTACAGTCGATTTACTCCATATAGTGCCGCGAGCCCCAGTAAAACGGGCATTTCAGCTAAAAGCTACTGAAGACAATTTCGTGATTGCTGACGTCGCCATTCGCCTTGCAACCCCGCTCGATGCGGCCGACATTGCCGCGATATCGCGCGACGAAATCGAATACGGCCTGCCGTGGCGCTGGCGTCCTGATCGCGTCGCAGCAGCCATCGCGAACCCGGACACCAACGTTGCCGTAGTCGGCGAACCGAGCGCGCTGACCGCGTTTGGCATCATGTCGTACACGGATGTGGACGCGCATTTGCTGCTGTTCGCGGTGCGCAGCGCACGCCAACGCGAGGGCGTGGGCAGCGCTGTGTTGCTGTGGTTAGAGGCCGCCGCGCGCGCAGCAGGTGCGAGAAAAATTCAGGTCGAGGCGCGCCGCGACAATGGCTCCGCGCGCAACTTCTACAGCGAGCACGGCTACCACGAACGCACCATAAAAAAGGCGATGTACAGCGGCGTTGCGGACGGTATTCGGCTTGAAAAATTGCTGCGAATCGAGCAGAGCTAGGTGCGATCATTGCGTGGGTTGCAGTTTCACGCATGCCACGAAGTGAGACGAGCGCATCCAATCGCGCCACCGGCGGGTCTTTCAGCGCAGCTAGCGAAACTGGATTGCCAGCCCGTGCGTATATTAAGGCGGCACTGAAAAACCGCGCGTTCGCGCTCATGCGGTAAGCTCGACCCATCTCAAATCAGGTATTTGAAAATTAACTCACGCGCGGATTCACTCGCTCGCATCAGGCGAGCCAAGGCACCTCAATCTCAGAGCCCAGCCAAGCCGCAGAAAGCGCTGCACCGCGTGCTGGTTCAGACCGAAGCGGTCAAAGGATTGGTTGATGCAGCTGCTGCGGATTTGTCTTCGGTTAACGCGGGGCTCAAGCAGGCGCTGGATGACGACAGTCCGCCGCCGCACATCGAGCAGGCGCTAGAAATCAGCGAAACTGCCGAGGATAAAGTTCAGGAGGCAGCGGACAAACTTGCCGTCGTCAACAGGGCGTTGAAGGCAGCGGTTCAAGAGCGCCACGTGCTCGAAATTCAATTGGCAGAAATCACCGAACGAGAGCAAACGTCGCGCCATGCATCGTTTCATGACCCGCTGACCGGTTTGCCCAATCGCGCGTTATCAAACGATCGGCTTGAGCACGGATTGGCGCAAGCCAAGCGCCACGGTTGGCATCTGGCGGTGATGTTTATCGACCTTGATGACTTCAAAAAAGTAAACGACACACACGGCCACGACGTCGGCGACCAAGTGTTGAAAATGATCACCGCGCGACTCACCGACAGCACGCGTGAAGATGACACTTTGAGTCGTCACGGCGGTGATGAGTTTCTCTATGTACTGACCGAGTACGAGAGCGAACATGACCTCGCGGTCATCGCCGAAAAAATGATTGTGCTGATTCAAATGCCCTGCGAGATTCGAGCCGGTGATCGCAGCATAAAAGTGGCGGTCAGCGCCAGCATCGGTGTCGCGATTTTCCCTAAACACGGCAACACACCCGAGGCGCTGGTGAAAAGCGCCGACAGCGCCATGTATCGCGCTAAAAAAAGTCGCTACCGATACTCGTTTGCGCGGTAAGGTAGGTCGAACCCTTCAGCGAGAACCGACGCACTTTTTTGCGGGTACAAGCGATTGTCGGAGGTCTTCGCACGTAGGTGCGATTGCATAGTCACTCCAGCAACAGATTGTCGCGCCCTGCGCTACGGCCAACTGGTGAGCGAAAGCACAGCGCGATATCAACGCGTCAACGTAACCTCTGCGGCGCACTGACCGTTATGACGGGCGTGCCAAAATTGCCAGCGACTCTACTCGGACAAGACTTGTTGTCGCACGAGCTTAATACTTGGCTTTGATAAGGCGTGAATGGGGCGCATCTTCGCCAGCCTTGACTAACTTAGAGTTTCCACCGTAATCTAGTATCCCGACTGGCGGGGCACCCGCTGCCGCCCCGTCGGCCCATCAATGCTGCGCCAATAAAAATATGTCAATTTATTCTCCGCAACGCTTTCTCATCATCGAAGACCACCCCTTGGTCGCCGCAGCGCTCGCGGCGGCCATAAAAACGGACACCTCCTGCGTGGTCAATCACGCCAACACACTGGCACAGGCGTTGCAGCACCTTGGCGCGGCCTCAGATGCACAGCGCTACGACGTATTGATCGCAGACCTAGCGCTACCAGACGCCATTGGCGAGGACGTCGTTGCAACGTTACGAACCGCCGCGCCAACGCTGCCGCTGCTGCTCATGTCCGGTCATGCTTGGAGTGACTTGTTGCCCAGCTTCCAGTCGTTGGGGGCGGGTGGATTTGTACGAAAATCGGCCTCGCTGACCGAGTTTCTTGAGGGCATTCGCGCGGTGGCTTGTGGACAACCGCATTGGCCCGCAGCAATGTCTCATCACTCTGCGCTTGCGACCGCAGGCGCAGATAAAGGCGATATCGTTTGTCGCGGACTGCGCAGTTTGTCGAAGCGGCAGCGTGCGGTGCTCAGTCTGATTGCCGCAGGAAAATCGAACAAGTTAATTGCACGCGAGCTTTTTATTGAAGAGACCACGGTCAAACAACACGTCAGAGCCATTTTTGAAAACCTCAACGTCACCAATAGAACCGAGGCCACGGTGGTGGCCACCGCGTGGTCGCGCGTTGCTTGGCGCGACGGGCTCTAGCGCACACCGTGTCAGCAGAACTAGACTTTTCACTATTGCTGTTGGTGTTTCTCTTCGGCACTGTCGCCGGTGCCGCGCTCTGCGCTTGGGTGGTACGCAATAGACGCAACGCGCCCGCACTGTTGCCGCCTAAGCCGCGTTCCGCGGTGCCCGAAGCTAAGCGCCGGGCCAACGCGTCAATGCACGAGCTCGCCCAGTGGATTGCCGCAGCCTGCCACGACCTACGCCAACCCACCCGCGCCAGTAGTCTCTACATTCATGCCGCCCAGCGTGCCGAAAGTGATGCCGCTCGCCGCGAGCATCTCGCCGCCGCCCAGCGCGCAACCGACGCGCTCAACGTGATGATTCAAGACATGTTGGATCTGGCCGATCTCTCCTCAGGAAAGCTTGTTGCAGACTTAAAGCTGGTCGCCATTGAGTCTCTATTTGCGCAGCTGCGCTACGAGTTTTTTCCAACGCTCGAGGACGATGTCGTACTGCGCTTTCGCCCCACGCGGCTGGTGGTGCTAGCCGACGCCGACATGCTGCTACGCATGCTGCGAAATCTGGTGGCCAATGCGCTGCGGCACGCGAACGGGCATCGCGTACTGGTGGTTGCACGGCGCTCGCAAAACATGGTGTCGCTGCGTGTTTATGACCGAGGCGCAGGTATGAATCCAGAGCTTCTACAACAACTTTTTCAGCCCCGCGCGCTGGACGAAGCGGCCTCCGTTGCTACCAGTATCAATCAACGCAGAGGGCACGGTATCGGGCTCACCGTGGTGCAGCGATTTGCGGAGCTGCAGAGCACTGAATTGCGGGTGCACTCTTGTATAGATCGTGGCTCATGTTTCTGGTTTGATCTGGTTGAAGCGACGAGCACTATCGTCGGCGCTGCGCAGCCATTGCAAACACTGCGCCTCGACCGACGACGCGTACTCTTGATAACGAATGACCCGCAGGTGCGTGCGGCGGTCACGCTCGCCTTGCAAAGCAGGGGCTGCGCCATCAACTGGCGCACGCCGACGCACATTATTGCGCAGGGTTTGAGCATGGGTGATGAGGGTGCGTTCGATCTAGTGGTGGTGGATCACCCCCCAGAGGCTGCGCAATTAAACGTGTTTGATCTCGTCGTGTTGGTGCGGCACGAACTCAATGCGCAGCTGCCAACCTTGGTGTTGCAAAATTCCGCGCACGTCGATGACAGCAGCGGTCTCAACACGTTGGGCAGCATCAGCGCGCTTGAAAAGCCCATCGTTACGCAAGCGCTGCTCGATGCGGTGTGTTGTGCGATCGCAGACACCGCTTAAAAACAATAATTTATCCATCATGCCGCACAACAACCGATCCACCGTCGCATTGAGCCAAACAAAACCTGGCACCGACCCGCGCCCGCTTAGCTTGATGGTGCTGACGCTGATCTTTACGCTACTAGCGACAATGAGTTGGTCGACGCAAGCTCAATCGTCGGCGGTCGAAAATATCTTATCGAAAGAGCCTTGGCATTTGCACTGGATGCATGACCGCACAGGCGAGCTTAATGTTAATCAAGTGTTCTCTACGCTCGCTCGCGATCACGTGACGCGCTGGAACGATTTCGTTGAAAGTGAAGAGCACCCAACCGGGGGTGGCTCAGCGGTATGGCTTCACGTGCGATTGGCGCAAAACGACAAGGACGAAGTGCTGTATCTGCATTTTCAACGTGGTCGAATACTGCGCGTCGACATGTATGCAGACATTCAAGGCGAAACCGGCTGGAAGAAATCGTCGGCGGGCCTGTTAGTCGCGTTTGCGGATCGTCCGCTGCCTACGCTGCATCCGACCTTCGCGTTGCAAAGCTCAAAATTTTTTGCCCGCGACTATTTGTTGCGCGTGCACCACCTCGCGCCGCTGAAGCTTAAGCCGCGATTGTGGACATCAGTGCCGTTTGCCGACAACATGCATTTTGATGGCGTACTGGTGGGCTTGTCGGTCGGCGCACTGATGCTTTTTCTAGCGGCTTGCGCAGTGGCCTACCTGGCCACCAAAAACAGTGGATTTCCCGGCTTGGCCGCTTTCGCAGCGGTCATTGCATTTGGGCTCGCGCCGGTCTTGGGTTTATCAGGGCGCTGGCTGTGGCCGCATCGCGGTGATCTTGACTGGACCGTGCTGTGGATGATGCCTCTTTTCACTGCTGCTGCCAACGTGTTGCTGCTGCTGCTGATCCTGCATAACGTGCAGCTCAAGCGCTGGTATCGCTACGGATTGTGGACGGCCGCAGGCATCATGGTTGCGCTTTGCGTCACCCATTTCATTAATCCGCGATTAATGCCGCTGGCGTTTACGCGCACCGTAGGCATGCTGCTCAGCCTGTTACTGGTGCACGCCGTTGTCTCTGCTTCAAGCAAAAAAACGGCTTGGTTGCGCCCTGTGTTGTGGGGCTCAATTCTGATTCTTTTGTTTGATGTGGCCCGCGCTATGCGCGCTTACGGCTGGATTGCCAACAATGATGTATTGGAGGCAGGCAGCTCGCTAATTCGTTTGGTGCAACTGATGCTTATATTCGTTGCGCTGCTGCAAAAACGTGAATCAACGCTCACTGATGCGGCCCTACAGAAAGCGTTGGCCGGTAGCGATCCCATCACCGGTTTATCGACCGAACGGCTGATGTACGAGGCGGTTGCACGCTCCGTCGAACGTGAATTGTCGGCAGTGTTAATCGTGGCACCCAACAATCTTGACATCCTAAAAACTAGGCTCACCTCCGCACAACTCACCGCGATGATGCACGAGCTCGGTGCACGTTTACGCCCGTTGACTGGCGTGACCAGCGTTATTTCTCATGCCGGTGACGGTTGTTTTTTGTGGGTGCTGGATCATCGCGTCACCGATGAGGCGCTCATTAACTACGGTCGCGAAATTCGGCTCTGCGGAATCCGTCCGTTCACCGCTCTCGCCCCAGAACACACCTTAGTGATGCACGCGGTGGCGCTGCGCCGTAAACGCAGCGATCTGTCGTCTGCTGAGACGATAGAAATTCTCCGCGCTGAATTGCAAGCGGTGCCCGCAGGCGAACAACGCGCCGTTCGCATCATCACGGTGTAGCCAGCATTTTTTATTCGCTAAAAACTCAGTTGCGATCCGATTAGCCATCTGCCTCAGCATGTTGTCATTCCGGCCTGCGCCGGAATGACAACATGGGTGATTTCTTAGCCCTGTTGATAAGCAGCGATCCAGCGACTAGCGCAAGACTACTTCACAACTTTACACTGCAAAATGGCGTTCACAGTCCAGTCCCAGATGACCAGTTTGGCACTCTCATCCTTAGACCAGCCGCCCGCATCAAGGCAAAAGCCAGTACTCACGTTGCGCAAGACGTTGCCAACAACAAACTCCCATTGCAAGTTGGGTGCGTAGCTTTGGGTCGCTGAGTCGAATTGTTTTGCTGAATTGAGGAAGTCAGCAGATCCGCCATTGATCCCAAGTTGCATGACTCGACACACCACCGGCCCATGTAGACGCTTCGATATTTTGTTGTGCGTCAACTTCAGATTGGCGGTTGACGCGCAGTTCTGAAGTCGCGACGCTCTATTCCGTTTAGTGCTGGCACAGTTTTCAGAGCCGATGCACTTACTTTGTCCTGTAGCCAGGCATCAACGCCGCTTGGGTCGGAGGTACATCAACGCAAGATCGCTCTTTTATCCACCGCAAAAAATTCAACGAGTATGCCAACCAACTCTTTAGTTAGTTGGCATACATCACCCAAAGCTGCTGTATCGATCTACTTTACGAAATTCCATTGCTGATTGCTTGCATTGGTGCAGTCCCAGTCGATAATCAGGGTGCCGTTATCAGTGCGGCCGGCACTCACATCTAGGCATGTGCCATAGCGTACATTTCGCAAGGAATTATTTGCAGTAATCGTCCATTGCTGATCATCGAAAGATTCGCATGCAACGAATGTCGCTTGCTTGGGTTTGCCGTTGCTGCGCAAGCACAAGCCTTTTTCTGGCATCGTGATGACTTTGCTAGTCTGATCATAGAAGAAGCGTTGGTTGCCGCGCCCATGACAGCCCCAAAGCACAGTTGCATTGCTGCCGTTGTCAGCCGCATCGACGCATTTATTACGGGCATGACGCGCTTCCAACTTAACAGATAGTTTTTGCGGCGTATCGTCTAAAAACGACCAAGCTTGGTTCGAGCGGCCATGGCAGTCCCAGCTCGTGACTGGGGAGCCGTTTTTCGCGTTGCCCATATTGACATCAAGGCACATGTTGTCAGCTGTGTTGCGGATCGCATTAGTACCTAGCTCAAAATTCCACTTTTGCTTGTTTTCCGCAGTGTTACACGACACAAAGCGGGCGGGCTGACTTTTGCCGCCAGTTTCTAAACACAAGTTTTTCGCCGGGTAGCGGATCATGTTTAATTTAAAGTCGTAGAAGAAACGCTGGTTGGCGTTGCCATAGCAGTCCCACATCACGGTGCCGTCTGGTGGCACGCCAGCAGCTCCGCCCATATTGGCATCGATACAGCGGCCTCTGATCCAGCGGCTCTCGATCACCTGCAACACATCGGTTGCCGCTAGCGCGACGGGCTGAGTGGTGTTGGTGGGTGCCGCCGTGGTTGAGGGTGAGGCGCTGGCCAGCACGGGCGGTTTACCCGACATCATGGCAACCACTGTGGCTGCCAAATTCAGGGCGTTCGCGGGCGGTGTTTTTTTCTCTGCTGGGGTGTAGACGCACGTAGGTTTTTGAAACGTTTTCACCAAATCAGCGATCCCGGTAGGATCGAGTTGTGTCGGATCAAAGTCGTCACCCGACAGGGCTTTTTCAAGTTCGGAGATGTCGCCTTGCAACTTCTTGAAGGCCGCACTTGAAGGGTCTGTGCCCTTTAGCTGATCCATGGCATTTTTAAGTGCCGTTTTAGTCAACTTCGTAACCACGGCTTTAGCGGCAGCTTTTGCAGCCGCTACAGCGCCCGCTTTCGCCGCCGCTGCGCCACCCCCAGTGGCCACTACTGCTGCTACGGTGCCGGCCACTTCCAAGCCTGCGACCACTTGGCCGCCAATGGCTTTGCCGCATTCGCCTTGGTCTTTGCCACACATCGCGCCGCAGTCAGTGCCCATCACCGCTGGGCAGGTGCCCCAGCACACAGGGCCGATGCCGTTGTAGCCGGTTTTGCAGGTGTCGTAGCACAAGCCTGCATCGTAGTCTTTACCAGTGCCACAGTTTGGCGTGATGGGAGCTTGAACATAGGAATTTTTAGTGCAAAAGAAGCCAGCGTCCGTCGTGCCACCCGTGCATCTGGTGGTGCTCCAGCACACGGGGCCTTCACCGCTGAAGCCTTGACGGCAGCGGGGATACCACAAAGCACCACTCTGTTCACAGCCTTGTCCTCTTGGCATTTCTGCAATGTCACGGTCTGGCTGCCAGCACTGACGAAATTGAGAGTTGCGTTTGATCTCATCACTGGTGTTGTCCCAAAAGCAGGCCTTGGGCGAAAAAGGAGCGACGCGGAATGAGCCGATTTCTTTATCCCAAGACTCGGTTCTGCCCTCAGTGACACCGAAGTGAATCCAAGTGCTCGGGTCTAAATTTCGGCTACCGTTGGTAAAGTTTTTGCTCCAGTAAGCTCCAACTTGCACGTTCCATGGCACGAATGCGGAACGCATCCTCGCGAAATCAGTTTCTCTATTGTCTGCATAGCCATCTTTGTCGGTAGTCACACAGTGGGTTTTGTTGCCTTTCATCTGGGCAATGCTGCCCGGTACAGGAGAAGTGGTTCAGCAAATTCAGACAGCGGTTTAAGCGAAACTTCAGGGCATAAGGCGAGGCGTCAAGAGCGCTCGCGAACTGGAGTTTATTATGTTGAAGAAGAAGTCATCCGTTGCCAAGAAGCAGCGCCGGAAATTGAGTGCGGAATTCAAAGCCAAAGTCGCTTTGGC
>JAYSRA010000119.1:0-24468 GCA_043721275.1 Burkholderiales bacterium | reverse complement strand
TGGAATGCGTCGGTGGCGAAACCTAAAATCAAAGGGTAATTGACTATGAGTAAAGAACTCCCCATGGATGACCGTAAAAAAGCCCTCGCTGCCGCGCTGTCGCAAATCGAAAAGCAATTCGGCAAAGGCTCCATCATGAAGATGGGCGATGGCAACACCGAGCATGACATTCAGGTCATCTCCTCGGGCTCGCTCGGCCTTGATATCGCGCTCGGAATCGGCGGCTTGCCGCGCGGGCGCGTGGTGGAAATCTACGGCCCGGAATCGTCAGGCAAAACCACACTGTGCTTAAGCGTGGTCGCTGAGATTCAAAAAGCCGGCGGCGTGGCGGCCTATATTGACGCTGAAAACGCGCTCGATCCGGTTTACGCCGCCAAGCTCGGCGTCAACGTCAGCGACATGCTCATCAGCCAGCCGGACACCGGCGAGCAAGGCCTTGAAATCGCCGACATGCTGGTGCGCTCGGGCGGCGTTGATATTGTTGTGATCGACTCGGTCGCGGCCCTCGTGCCCAAGGCTGAGATTGAAGGCGAAATGGGTGACCAGCTTCCCGGTTTGCAGGCCCGTTTGATGAGCCAAGCGTTGCGCAAACTCACCGGCAACATTAAGCGCACCAACACGCTGGTGATTTTCATCAACCAGATTCGCATGAAAATCGGCGTCATGTTCGGCAGCCCCGAGACGACCACGGGCGGCAATGCGCTCAAGTTCTACGCCTCGGTGCGGATGGATATTCGACGCATCGGTGCCATCAAAAAGGGTGACGAAATCGTCGGCAACGAAACGCGCGTTAAGGTCGTCAAAAACAAATGCGCGCCGCCGTTCCGCGAAGCGTTGTTTGACATCATGTACGGCCAGGGTATCTCGCGCGAAGGCGAAATTATCGACATGGGCGTGGAGCACGGCTTCGTCGAAAAAGCCGGTGCTTGGTACAGCTACGGTGGCAACCGCGTCGGCCAAGGCAAAGATAATTCACGCGAATATTTGCGCGAAAACCCAGCGCTCGCCAAAGAAATCGAAGAGAAGATCCGCGCCAAAATCGGCATCGCCAAGGGCGGTGCAGTGTCAAAAGATGAAGGCTCACCAGACGAATAACTGGCATGCGACCGGCGCGGCGGCACCTGACGCGGTGTCGCTCTGTCGTGATGCGGCCCCGCGTCATGATTGTCGGCATGAATTGAGGAGACAGTTAAATGCAACTCGCACTCACCTTTCCGCAACCGCCGCTCTCGGTGAATAATCGCGCCATGAGCAGTGACGAAGCGGACAAAAAAGACGCAGCGCAAAAACTGCGCAGCCGAGCGCTGCGCCTGCTCACGACGCGCGAGCATTCGCGCGAAGAATTGCTGCGCAAATTGGCCCAAGCCAAGGTGCGCCGCACCCGCGAAGAAGCGAAAGCCCCGAAGCCCGACAAAGACGATATCGCGAGCCTCGTAGACGACCTGATCACACAAGGCTGGCAGTCTGATGATCGCTACGCTGAGGCGATCGTGCGTCGGCTCACCGGCCAAGCCAGCCGCCGCTTCATCGGCGAAAAACTGGCGCAAGCCGGCATCAAAAAGGATGTGGCGGCGACCGCGCTCGAAGCCCTCGAACAGGACGAGACGGAAGTCGCGCAAGCGCTCTGGGCGCGTCGCTACGGTGACGCGCCCAAGGACGACAAAGAGCGGCAACGGCAAATTAGGTTTCTGCTCAGCCGAGGATTTCATTTGGGTGACGCTTTTAAACTGGTGCCCAGAGCCGTTGCGCCTGTTGAATCCGCACCGCGCGCCACCGCTTCTAAATCTTCCTTCGGCAACCGCCGTTCGCCTGAAAACGCAGCCGTTTCAGGCCGTACCGAGGCTGAGGGCTACGCTGAAACCGCCGCCGATGCCGACGCGCCCATCGAGCTCACACGCACTTCGCAAAATAAATTCTCAGCGCCCAACAAACCGCGCTCGTCGTTCGGTCGCTCGCGCCCTTGGGGCCGCAAGAATGATCGCGACGACAGCGGCGGTTAGGCTTCGAACGCTTAGCGCGCGGCAACGTCAACGGCACCCAATTGCCGTAGTCGTCACCAGGCCCGCATTCGCAAATCAACTACCACTGACTAGCACCGGTCTGGGCCGCAACCACGGCAACCGCAACCGCCGCAACCGCAACCTCCGCGAGCGCATCTAGTCGCATAGCGCCCTCTCGCTCACGCCGCACCGCGCGCACAACCACCCGCGTCTCATCCGCCCGCAGCTGCCCGCCGTCGCGCCGCAGCTTCGCCTGTAAGCGAACCAGCGCATTTGTCGTTAAGCTCACGGTGTTCACGTCTGCACGCGTACGCGCACCTCGCGCCAAACGTCAAACGCCAAACTAAACGCAAACCACCCACTCGCCATGTCTGCTTCGCAATTTCCACCGCTCCAAAGCACGCCGTCGACCAAGCACTGCACCAATTGCAGCACGCTCATGTCGCTCTACACACTGCCCGGCCATTACGGCAACAGCGTTGCCATCGATGTTTGTCACAACTGTAACGCGCTGTGGTTTGACCAAAGCGAGAGCACGCAGCTCTCACCCGACGGCACCGTCGCCCTGTTCCAACTCATCAACGAACGCGGCGGCGCGGCAAGCACAGCAAGTAGCAAATTCGGCGAAGGCTTACGCTGTGTCACTTGCGGCACCGGAATGCGGCTGACCAACGACCGCGTAAAAAACACCCGCTTTGCCTACCAATCCTGCCCGATGGGCCACGGGCGGCTCACCACCTTCTATAACTTTCTCTCCGAGAAGCAATTCGTGCGCGAGCTCACCTCGGCCGAGCGCGCCAAGCTCGCCGTCAGCGTGCAGCAAATCAAATGCTCCAGTTGCGCCGCACCGGTTGATATCGGCAAGACCGACGCGTGCCAATATTGCCGCGCGCCGGTGTCCGTGTTTGACCGCGACGCCGCGAAAAAGGCCATTGATCACTACCTCGCCGCACGTCAACGCCAACCAGCGCAACCGTCCAGCAGCAGCGCAAACTATGGATACAACAGCTCAAGCGCTGACGCGGGCAGCGTTGGCTACAACGGCATTGATCTGGCCGCCGACATTCTTTTCGCGCTGGGTCGCGCGGCTACGCGCGGCGTTGGCTACGCGGGCAGCCGCGCGGTGCCCGCCGCGGTGGGCGCGGGCGCAGGCAGCGCGCTCGCAGACGGCGGATCAACAGCCACCGGTGGCCTGCTCGACTCCATCGGCGCAGGCGCAGGCTCGGGCGCGGGCGCGAGCTTTGGCGGCGCGTCAAACGCCCTGCCGACGGCATCCGACGCGCTGTTTGGCTCGTCACCTGGCAGCATCATCAGTGCAGACAGCGCCAGCAACCTTACGACCGGACTCGGCTCGTCAATCATCACTGATACCGACGGCATCACGAGCTTAGGCGACGCGCTACCCAGCGCGACCGACGCCTTATTTGGCTCCGCATCAAGCGCTGCGATGACCGACAGCACCAGCGGCCTATTGAACGAATTCGGAAATTTATTTTCTGGCGCGGCGAGCTCCGGCAGCATCGAAGGCGCGGCGGGCATCGGCAGCGGCGTCATCGACAGCGTCGGCAGCTCGGCCTTCGACGCGATGGGCGACATGGCGGGCGATGCAGCGTCGTCAGCTGGCGGCGGGCTCGTCGATCTGGTCAGCGACGGCATGGGCAGCTTGTTGGGCTCGTTGTTCAGCTAGCGAGCGTAGCGCCCGCCAAACCAAGAAATGCAGCCGCCAGAAAAATTGCAAAATCAACGAAAAATAGCAGCGGTTGAGCGACGGCTAGTTGTGTAATTTCCGTACAGCGCTAGCAACGACTTTTCGCTGCAACCGCCATTCTACCTGGGCTGGCCGCTATTTTAGGCAAAAGTCGATATTGCACCTATTTCGCACCTAGCCCGCGTTAAGAATACGTTTCAGGAAAAAGCTGATCGCGACGTCCAATGCGTTGAAAGCGCATGCGAGTGCCCGGCAAACGGGTTCGTAATTTAAATCCTAGCTACCGTTTTCGTGCCATTTCGCGCACCGCCTCAAAGCGAAAACAGCTCGTCAAGTGATCGTTGACCATGCCGCAGGCTTGCATGTGGGCGTAGACGATGGTGGAGCCTACGAATTTGAATCCGGCTTTTTTTAAAGCCTTGGATAGCGCGTCGGATTCAGGCGTGGTCGCCTGCACGTCGGCTTTGCTTTTCAGTGCGTTTTGCTTCGGTTTGCCGTCAACGTAGCGCCAGAAAAAATCGGTGAGCGCGAGCTCGGGGCGCTCGGCGGTTTCGCGCAATTTTTGTAGCGCTTGAGCGTTGCTGATGGTGGCGCGAATTTTTAACTGGTTGCGAATAATGCCTGCATCTTGCAGCAACGCTTGCACCTTTTTTTCGTCGTAGCGCGCAATTTTTTCTACGTTGAATTCATCGAACGCCCTACGATAATTTTCGCGTTTGGCCAACACCGTTTGCCACGACAACCCAGCCTGCGCGCCTTCAAGTATGAGCATCTCGAACATTTTGTGCTCGTCAAAACACGGCACGCCCCATTCTTCGTCGTGATATTTTTCGTAGAAATCAGGCACGCCGGTGGCCCAGAAACAGCGGGTTTTTTCGCCAGTCACGGACGCTTCCTCATGATCGCAAATTCCGTTTCGCAAACCAGCTGCCCGACAAAATTCCACCGCCCACAATCAGAAACAGAGGCAACATACCGGTGCTCGCCGAGAGCATGCCGAACACGAGCGGCATGGTCCATTGACTGGTCGAAATCATGGTCATGCGCATGCCGTTGACCTCGCCGATGCGTCCCGGCGGAGCCGCATCGTGCAGCATTGACAGGATGATTGGTTGGCTCGCGCCGAGGCCGAGGCCGATGACAAACGACAGCGTGAGCATCAACGAATAATTGTGTGCAAACGCGAACGCTAAAAACGTGATGCCTGAGATCATCATGGCTGAGATCATCACCCCGCGTTCGCCCAATCGTCGCGTCAACACCGGCATGAAAAAACGCACTACCAGCACCGCCAACGCAAACAGCGACAGCACCGATCCGATTTGCGTGGCGGTGAGTTTCAATTCGCTGCCCAGCACCGGCACCATGAACGCATACAAATCCCAACCGACCGTGATGAAGCACGCCGTGACCAGCGTGTTGCGCAACAGCGGAATGCCGAACAGTTCGCGCGCGCCGCCGTCGTCCGCGTGAGCAATACGCGGCTCGCCCACCGGCACTTTGAGCCAGCGCGACGCGAACAAAATCGCAGCGACAGCAGGAAGCACAGCGAGCACGGCAAACGCGGCGCGATAACTCACGTGGTCAATCATAAAACCGGCAATCAGCGGCCCGAAAAAACTCGACACCGAAAAGCCCATCGACATCACGCTGAACGCCCGCACGCGATTTTCGCTGCCGCCGAGCAACCCCACCGCATATTGCGACGCCGCGGCGATCATCATCCAGCCAACGCCGAGCGTGGCCGCACACAGCGCGAGCACGCCCAGCATCGGCTCAATGGCGGCCACCACGCCGCCGACGGCCATCAACGTGCAACCGATCACCAGCGGTCGGCGCAGCGGCACGCGGTCCACCATGCGCCCCACGCGGATGGCAACAAACGCCGGAATGATGTTGAACATGGCGGTGAGCAGGCCGACCCACAACGCGCCACCACCGGCCTTGATGGCGGCAAGCGAGGTGGCAATGCGAATACCGTTAAACGCGGTGTGCGCGATGATGAGCAGCAGCACCAGAATGTAGAGCTCCCGCGGCAGCGCGCCGGGCGTGCGCGGCGGCGCGCTGGCTGCGGTGGGCGACGCGACGTCTGACGGCGGCAAAGAGGGCGGTGTGATGCGTTCCAAGCATTTGATTATCGCGCACGCTGCGGCGCTGCGGCTGGCGGCGTTTCGCTCGTACAAACGTACGTGAAGCGTGATACCTTTGTTTTATGAATTTTTCTTCAAACGCGATGCGCGCCATGAGCACGCGCGGCGCAACTACGCTGATACGAATGTGCGTGCGTGCGCTGGTGTTTTGTGGGCTGTGCGTGTGCCTGATCACCGTAAACGCGGCGGCGAAACAGCCGCCAATTTTATTGGCCAACGTGCTTGGCCCAAACATTGATGTTTCGCAATATTTAGTGAGCGAAAAATACGACGGTGTGCGCGCCATTTGGGACGGCCACGTGCTGCGCTTTAGGAGCGGTCGCGAGGTGCCAGCGCCGGCGTGGTTCATCGCACAATTGCCGGAAAATCCGCTCGACGGTGAGCTGTGGTTAGCGCGCCGAAAATTCGACGAACTCTCAGGCATCGTCAGAAAAACAGCACCGCTGGACGATGAATGGCGGCGCGTTAATTACATGATTTTTGAGCTGCCGGATGCTGACGGCACGCTCGGCACATTCGAGCAGCGTTACGCGCGCATTAGGGACGTGGTCGCAGCCGCGCAGTGGCCGCAACTGCGCGCGGTGGAGCAAACCCGTGTGGCCAATCGCGCTGAGCTCAAGCGTCGATTTGACGCGATTGTCAAGGCCGGTGCCGAGGGTTTGATGCTTCATCTGGCGGACGCGCCGTACCTCACCGGACGCAGTGACGTATTGCTTAAATTAAAGCCGCTGCTCGATACCGAGGCGACTGTCGTGCGTCATCTTTCGGGCAAAGGCAAACACGCGGGCCGACTCGGCGCGCTAGAAGTCAAAACTAAAGACGGCATTGTGTTTCGCCTCGGCACCGGATTGACCGACGCGGTGCGCAACCAGCCGCCACCGATTGGCAGCACGGTCACCTACACCTACCGCGAAGTCACGCCTGCTGGCAAGCCACGGTTCGCCAGCTTTTTGCGGGTGCGCGATGATCCCTAACCACCCTCAACAAGATGCCGCATGATGCGTGAATCCGCGCTGCCAATATCAAAAAAATCTGGGGACTTGTGGACGGTTTGAACCAAATCACGCGTGAGCTTTCGGTTCGCGCGGCGCTGTGGGCGGCGGCTTTTATAGCGTCCTTGATCGCGGTTGCATTGCTGGTGTTACTGCCGATAGCCGATCATCCGCTGGCGGAAGTGAAACCGTTTTTACCGATGTTTGCGACCACGGTATTCATCACCGAGTATCTCACCGCGTATTTGTTGTTCACGCACTTTCGTTCGACGCGCGAGCCATTTTTGGCCGCGCTTTCCGGCGCGTCATTGTTTGTGGCGGTGATGATCGCGGTGCAACTGCTGGTCTTTCCGGGCGTATTTTCAGCAACCGGCTTGCTCGGTGCGGGGCCGCAGAGCGCGGTGTGGTTGTGGGTGCTGTGGCACGGCGGTTATGCGGCGATTGTGTTGTTGGCGTTGGTGCTGCGTTTGCCCCAGCTCACGACCGGGCTCACGCGCGCACGTGAGGCGATGTGGTCGCGAATTGGCTTGGGCGTGATGCTGATTGCGCCGATTGTGGCGTTGCTGCTCGCTTACTTGGCGGTGGCCGATGGCGGGCGATTGCCGCCACGGATTGACAGCGCGTCGCACACAAGATTGGTGCCCTCGCCTGCGGCTGCCGTGGTGATTGCGCTAAACGTGTTGGCGCTCGTAGCGTGTGTGTTGATTACACGCCTTCGCGACGTGATGAGCGTGTGGTTGGCGGTGGCATTGATTGCGAGTTTGGCTAACGTCATCCTCACATTGGCTTCGGGATCGCGGTTCAGTGTCGGCTGGTATGCGGCACGCTGCCTGAGTGTGTTGTCAGCATCCACGGTGCTTGGCGTGCTGCTGTGGCAAACGTCAAGCCTGTATCGGCAGCTCGCGCTGGCGCATCAGGCGCTGGCCGCACGTTCCGTGCGCGATGCGTTGACCGGCGTGTACAACCGCGGTTACTTCAACGAGCAGTTTCCGCGCGACATGCGACGCGCACAACGCGAGAGCGCACCGCTCGCATTGTTGATCGCAGACATTGATTATTTCAAGAGCTACAACGACCGCTTCGGCCATCCGCGCGGCGACGCGGCCCTGCGCGCCATTGCCAGCGCAATGCAGAAGTCGCTGCACCGACCGGCTGACTATCTCGCGCGCTACGGCGGTGAGGAGTTTGTGATTGTGCTGCCGTTGACCGACGCGGCCGGCGCGCTGCACATCGCCGATGCGTTGCTCGGCGCCGTGGCGCGGTTAAACATTCCCAGCGCAAAAAACCCGGGCCAAGCGATGACCATCAGCATCGGCGTGGCCACCTTCAATCCGCCCACCGACACGCACAGCGTTGACGAAATGATCGACCGCGCCGACACCGCGCTGTATCAAGCCAAAAACGGCGGTCGCAACGCCGTGGTGTTCAATCCGTATCGCGTTTGATGGCTTCGGATGACCGCGGCGCTCACCGAGTGTCGTGTCACAAATGGTGGGAGCGGCCTTGGCCGCGATGGGCGGGTTCGCGTGCCCCCTATCGCGGCAAGGGTCGCTCCTACTAGCGCGTTGGTTGATGGTGATCGCAAATGTTCATCATCGGACGCGAAAGTGGCCCAATGTCTGGCGCAACACGCCGAAATTTTTGGCAACAGCTTTTTTCTGAAACCACCATTTGGCTTGGGCTTACGGGCAATATTTTGCTAAAGCAATATATTGGCAAATAGGCTTCAAGCCCTTATAAAACTGTGCGTTCACGTAAAAGCTGTGACGCCACGCCGCTCATAAATTGGGATTGATCTTAGCCTGCTCTTCAATGACAATGGCGTGACACGTGCCTGTCTTGGGCAGCAAAAAATGGGGAGCGAGAAACATGCGAGAAGTACAGACAGTACGGAGCGGTGACCGAGCAACGCTTTTACGCTTCCCCCAAGCCGCGCGACCGTGGCTCGCCGCGCTCGCCTTCGCCTTCGCTGCCGCCTCCACCTGCGCCGGGCTCGGTGCGACCAGCGCGTCACCCGCGCAAGAAAGTCCGTGGGCCTTGGTTGAGCCCGCGCCCGCCTTGCCACCCGCCTGCTCGCTGCCACTCGCCGCCGACAAGATGGCCAACGTCGCCGCGTTCATCTGGGCTGGCTGTCCGCAATCGCTCAAATGGCCGCATGACAAAGCCCCCCGCATGAGCGGCCCTTCGCCATCGGGCACGGCCTCAGTGCATGGGTACGTGCTCAACTACTACTCACCGTCAGTTTACGCATGGCTCAAGGCCGGACGGCCTGTGGGCGGCATCCCCGACGGCGCGGTCATCCTCAAGCAGATGTACGCCGATAAAGGCGGCGTCCGGGGTGATCCGAGTGGCTGGGCATTGGTCGTCAAGCAAAAGTCCGCATCGTTCGACGGGTGGTTGTGGGGCTATGCCGACCCAGCGCAACCGAGCGGCGCGGGTGGCGGTTACGGCGGCCAGTTTTATGACCCGAACTGCGTGGCCTGTCACGGCTCCGCCAGCACCCGCGAGCTGACCTTCGCCTCGCTCGAAAACATCGACACCACCACGCCCTTTGGCGGCACCGCAATGCCGGTCGCCAATGGCCTCAAAGGGGGCTCGTTGCACGCAAAGCTCGGACTGTTGTCGATGCTCTCGCCAAACTCGACGCTGGCCGCCACTGCGGCGGCTGCGGTCATCCCCAACGGCATTCCCGCGCAAGCGTCGAGCCGCATCATCGTCGGCCCGAATGGCGCAACAAGCTTCTTCACTTCTGACGTGTGCTCAGGCTGCCACGACGCGAGCAATCTTGCATTCAGCGTGCAATCAAACATGTCGTGGCCGCAAAACACGCCACCGAAAAATCAGCCGACCACCACGCTCAAAAACATCTCGCCGTTCGGCGAATGGGGCGCATCACTGATGGGCCTCGCCGCTCGCGATCCGGTGTTTCAGGCACAGCGCGAATCGGAGACGCTGACCTACCCATCGGTCAAGGATGAGATCGACAACACCTGCTACACCTGCCACGGCGTGATGGGCAAACGCCAGCTCGACATCGACCGCCCGGGCACGTTGTTCACGCATAAACACTTCCTCGCGACCAGCGGCCCGGACGCCATTTACGGTGGCCTCGCGAGGGACGGCATATCGTGTCTCGCCTGCCATCGCATGACGCCGGACGGTCTCGGCACGCAGGCTAGTTTCACTGGCAACTTCAAGGTGACTGATCCAAAAACGGTGTTCGGCCCGTTCAAGGATGTCGCCACCTTTCCGATGCAAAATTCGGTCGGCATGACGCCGAAACATGGCGACGCCATCAGTGACCCCGCGATGTGCGGATCGTGTCACGTGGTCGAGACTGAAATCCTCAACAAAAACGTTACCTACAACCGCAGCACGTTCGGCAAACAACCCAAATCGCACGAGCAAACCACGTACCTCGAATGGCTCAACAGCCGCTTTCAAACCAAGGCTGCGCCCGGCCCCGGCGCGACGCCGCTGACCTGCCAGCAATGCCACATGCCGCGCACCGTCAACGGCCAGCCGATCACCACCAAGATTGCCAATATCGAAGACAACACCTACGTTGACGCGAGCGGTAAACCGTTCCCAAACACCGCGCCTGCAGCTGACATCGCAATGATTCCGCGCAGTGAATTTGGTCGCCACACGTTCGTTGGTGCCAACGTGTTCGTGCTCGAAATGCTCAAGCAATTCAACACACAACTCGGGCTCACCGTCGATCAAAAATCGGGGGATCCGAATTACGACACGACCAATTTTTCAGTGCTGCCACGATTTGATTTGGCCATCGCGGAAACGACCAAGCAAGTGCAAAGCGCATCGGCGTCGGTAGCTATTCGCGCATTACGAAAAACCGCAAATGGCCTCGATGTCGACGTCGAAG
Source organism: Burkholderiales bacterium (assembly GCA_043721275.1). Classification (GTDB taxonomy): domain Bacteria; phylum Pseudomonadota; class Gammaproteobacteria; order Burkholderiales; family Casimicrobiaceae; genus Casimicrobium. The sequence continues at coordinate 13,732 of JAYSRA010000119.1, read as the reverse complement.
TAGTCAATAAAACTGGCCATAAGTTTCCGTCCGGTGTCGGCTTCCGCCGCGCCTTCATCGAGTTCACCGCGATGGATGCGACCGGCAAAGTCATCTGGTCATCCGGCCGCAGCACTGACAAAGGCGTGCTGATTGACGACAGCGGCACGCCGCTGGTCACTGAGTTCAGCAAGACCAACTGGCAGCCACACTGGCGCATCATCACCGGCAGCAAATACGCGCAGATTTATGAGTCCCGTACCAAGGATTTGCAAGGCCTGCTGACCACCAGCTTTTTGGGTCTTGCGAAGCCAGTGAAAGACAACCGCCTGATGCCCGGCGGCTGGAACGCCAACGGCCCGTACGCAAGCTGGACCACACCCGTTGCCGTGCCGATGAACGCCAGCCCCGGCTACTACAACGGCGCAGGCAGCGACATGGTCACCTACCGCATGCCCGCCGCCGTCGCGTCGCGCGTGAAGCAAGTACGCGCCGTGTTGCACTACCAATCGATCCCACCGTATTACCTAAAAGACCGATTCGACATCGGCGGCAACAACCCGGCCACCACGCAACTGCGTGCGCTGGTAACCAACGTCGACTACACAAAAACTGCCGCGCAGGGCTGGAAGTTGCCGGTGGCGTCGGCGATGCGTAACGTGCAATAGGCAATCCGGCACAGCCCAAAATCAGAACACCGAAAACTACCGACGCGCGCCCTTCATCGCATCGGTGATAGCCACCGTTTCCACGCTGACGGTGGTTACGCGCATCAGCAGGTCGATGACTTTTTCTTTGTAATCGGCAAAGCGATAGGTGTCGAATTTGTCGCGGATCGTCGGGTCTTTTGGCTTCTTCTCTTTGTACTGATCGAGAATCCATTCGAGCGCGCTGCGGTTGCCGAGCTTGTGCGTCCACGCCTCGGGCGGCACACCGGTGAGCGTGGTTTCGCTGTCGAGCGTGATCACGCCAGCGCTTGCGTCCGCACGCAGCATCGCCTTGGGCGCGAGGCCCGCTGCCTGCGCCTTGGCATCAATCACGTCGGCGCGGGTGAGCGCGAATGGCGCGACGGCCTCGTAACCGATGTGCAGATTCATCAGCGCCTCGCCCCACGCCGCCCACTGCCAGAAGTCTGCAGCGGAAGCACCCAAAAGCGGATTGCGCGGAAATTCACAGTTCAGGAAAATTAATAACAATCAAGATAAGCGCAAAAATCAAGTACAAAGCAAGTGAACTAAAAACATTCAAGCTATTGATTTATAAAAGATTAAATTAGTTATACACAGGCCAATTTGGCCGCCAATCAAGTACCCAGCAAGTGAACTAAATCGCCCATTTCGGCACGTATTTGCGAAACTTTGGCGCAGCGTCCTCGTCGTGCAAACGTATCTCACCCGCATCCAGCGCCTCTCTTATTAGTCGCGATGCTGTCGCGCTGTTCAACTCACTGATCCCGAAGCGACCACGAACGGTGGTGTTTGTCATGAAATCACGTTCTACGTAGCGTAGACAGGCGTGCAAGTAAACGGCACGAATGCGATCTGTCGAATCCATTTTTACAAGCGAGCGAGGCGTGAACAGAGTGCTTCGCATTGTCTCGCTCACGATTTCAAACGCTGGCGCCGGCAACTGGTGACGCTCGGCCTCCAGAACCACTTTGTCGACTCCGCTGCCACGTTCCTCGCATATGCTCATGAGACGCATCAACGACGCTAAGGTTTCGTTCCGCGAACGTGGCGGATGATCGAGTAGGCGTTGAGGATCGCCTAAAGGCTTTCCTGGATTGGTAATTTCCATTCGATCGCTAAACAGCTCAACCATCGGACCGTTGCCAGTGATTGAAAAGTCCTGATGAATGATGGCGTTGGCCACTAACTCTCTGATCGCAATTTCTGGGTAAACGGTCACGGGTTGGCGAAGCGCCTGCCCAATCACTTCATTTTTTGGTAGATGTGAATTGATATAGCCAATCAACCCATTAAATCCTGCTGCGTAACCCTTCGTACCCACTTGCTCGGACGTCGTTTTTGGCGACGTTCGCCCTGTGCCGTCATAGGATATGAACCTAACTGCTTTTCTTTCCAAACGACTGAAATCACGAAGACGTCTCGCAAACAAGATCGCGCTGACATTGAAAAGATTCCAGCGATTACCGTCTAGCCGTTGAATTAACCGATGAGCCTCTAGCGCTGCGAGCACGCCATCTGCGCCTGCTGGCAGAGGCAGACGCATCAGATCAAAATACGCCGGGTAATCCAAGAGCTCGATGACTTCACCACCTGTCACTCGCTCGGCCGCAAGCAGTAGCTCGAACGGTGTGTCGTCAAGCACCCGCCAAAGTTCGCGCTCCTTCTCCTGAAATTCCTTCAATTTCTTTTTGTACGAACCGATGCGGATGTACTCAATACCGCTGAACTGCACCGGGTGCCGAAATGCACGGTCGATTTCAAGAATCACGACATTGCGCGAATCCATATTTACCTGTTGAAAGTGAAAACCAATCTTGGGTGACAACAAGTGCAGCAGCCAATTCTCTAGCTCTTCGTTTCCAACTTTCGTTGAGACTGGATCAACACTAGTTCCTCGAATTGAATGGTCAGTATTGTCAACGCCCCAAATTAAATAAGCTTTGGCCTTGCCGGCCAGCGCGGCCGAGTTGGCGAGCGCCGAGATGTACTCGCCAGTGTCTTGGGCAGTAAAGACATTCTGTTTGAATTCCAGCCAACCCGTCTCTTTCGGCAATCGGGTCAACTCAAGCACCAAGCTGCGCAGGTATTCGTCATTACGCGTCATTATTAACTCCCGCGAAATGCAATGGCTGGCGAATTGCCCGGTTTACTACCATGCCCAGCTCGGGCAGCAGCACGCCGTCGGGGCGGATGTTGTTCTTCATCATGCCCTTCGTTTCGTACTGCGCGGAGAAGACGAGGTTGTGCTGGCAGCCCCAGCGTTTAAGCAAGTCTTTGAACGTCTCGCTGACGGCGCCTTCGTTGTGGCTGCCTGAAACGCGCCGGATGTCGGCGAGTTCTTTGAGGTATTGATTAATTAGAAGTTGGCTCATGGCGTTTCCAGCGTTGCAATAAACGCGTCAAGCGTGAGGATAGTGAATTTGGTTTGTCCTGCGAGGGCCAGCAGGTCACGGTCACCAGTGACCAGCATCTTCGCTTTGCCGACGACGGTGAGATGCAAGAACAGCACGTCGAACGGGTCGCGGCATTCGGGCACGTTTGGCGGTGGATTGGGAATTCGAACTGTGGTTCCATATGGCAAATAGTCGGCGAGCAGTTCCCGTTGATCGGCAGGGGTCAAACGAAACTTCGGGTACGCGAGCACGCGCACCAGCTCTTGCGCGGTGGCTGTGGACACGAGCGGCGTGAACGTGCCCGCCATCCACGCACGGCGCACTCGGGCGCTGTTGCCACCGCCGAACACGAGCGCGGAGAGCACGATATTGGTATCGAGAACGACGCGCGGTGGTGCTGGCTTCGCTTTCAATCGTAGCGAGTCGTCAAATCAGTCGAATCAGTCACGTTTGATCACGAGCGACTACGACTTGCGGCGTGCCCAAGTCACAGCGGCATTGAGATCACCGGCATCAATGTCAAGCTCCGCGAGCTTGGTGCGAACTGCGTCGCTGCGCTGGATGCGAACCGGCGTCAGGATGATTTGACCGGCGGTGGCTTGCACGTCGAAATACTCAATCGGGCCGCTTGATTGCTCAATCAGTGTCGTGATGCTCTTAGGCAATGTGAGTTGATTCTTCGAGGTGATTTTGGCAAGCATACGATTGCGCTTTCCGACGCGACAAAGTAAGGATTCCTTACTTTAGCACGAATGCCGTCATTAGCTTTGCGAGAGCGCCCACGTGTGGTGTCGCTTACTCCGCCGCCGCCCGCTCAAGTGCTGCCACATCAATCTTGGTCATCTGCATCATCGCCTGCATCACGCGGCCAGCCTTTGCCGAGTCCTTGTCACCGAGCAGGCGCAGCAGCGCTTTCGGCACGATCTGCCACGAGACACCGAATTTGTCCTTAAGCCATGAGCACTGACTGGGCGCGCCGCCGTCGGCGATGAGCGTATTCCAAAGATGATCGACTTCGGCCTGATCTTCACAGTTCACGAACAGTGAAAACGATTCGTTGATTTTGCAATATGAACCCCCGTTGAAAAAAATGTATTGTTGCCCCGCGAGACTAAGCGTGACGCTCATGGTGCTGCCTTCGGGATACGGCGAGCCTTGGCCCCAGCGCGCCACATCGATGATGGCTGAATCAGCGAACAGCGACACATAAAAATTTGCTGCGTCTTCCGCGTTTTTGTCGAACCAGATGAATGGCGTGATTTTGTTTTTTGTGTGAATCATCATGATGAGCTCCGGTGTGGTTTTGCGCGCTTTACTGCGCGAGCTATAGCGTCTTTGCCAGCGCGGCCATCTGCTCGGCGACGATGCCCCAGCCATCGTAGAAACCCATGGCTTCGTGCCCCTTGCTGTCCTCGGCGTTCCAGTGCAGAGCGCGCGCCGTGTATTTGGTTTTGCTGCCTTCGTTTTCGAAAGTCACAATGCTGGTAAAGAATGCTTTTCCTGATGGCACCCAAGCCGACGAATACGCGTCGGTGAACACCAGCTTTCTGTTTGGAATCACTTCAAGATAAACGCCACGACTGGGCATTTCGGTGCCGTCCGGCCCTTGCATAACGACATAACTTGAACCGCCCACGCGGACGTCCAACTCAGCGTGAGTGGTCTTCCACGGCGGCGGCGTGAAGCATTGCACGAGTAACGCTGGTTCGGTCCAGCAGCGGTAGAGTTTTTCAGGTGAAACGTCGAACACGCGCGTGAACGCGAGTTCGTGGGCACCGATGGCTTCGGTGAAGCAATTTTGTGTTTCGGTAGACATGATGTGTTCCTTACTTTGATTGATGTGAGTTGGGTTCAGACTTCGAGGATGGTCTGAAATCCGCCGTAAATCAGGCGTTTTCCGTCGAACGGCATCGGGTTGTTTTCTGGGCTCATACGCGGATCGGCCATGACTTTTTTCCATGCGTCATCGCGCACCTGCTTGGAGGGCCAGGTGATCCACGAGAACACCACCGTTTCGTCGTGCTTCCGCTGCACGGCAAGTGGGAACGAGGTGAGTTTGCCGTCGGGCACATCGTCGCCCCACGTCTCCACCACACTCAGCGCGCCAAATTCTTTGAACAGCGGGGCGGCCTTGGCCGCATGCTTTTGATACGCGTCACGATTGGCGGAAGGAACCGCGCATACAAATCCGTCTACATAGTTCATAACTTTCTCCAAAATGTCGATGAGGGCGTGCGCTACAAATCGCCCACGCGCTTGGTGCCTTTGATCAACGCAAAGATTGCCATCGCATGACCGTGACCGAGTTCAAAATCGGCCTTTAACCACGAGAGGACTTCTCCCGCTTTGACGTCGTTGCGCAGGCCCGCGCCGTCGGCGAAACCCTTTTTCTTCGCGAGCCTTATGAAGTCTTCCGATGTTTTGCCGGTCTTGTCCTGAATGTTGTCGAGATAGGCTTGAAAAGACATAGTCGTCTCCTTTAATTGTTCAGTTGCCTTTTATTGCGAGCCGTCCACGCCGACCATCCAGCTCACGCCGAATGTGTCGCTGGTCATTCCGAAGCACGGCGACCAGAATGTTTTGCCGAGCGGCATGACTACTTTGCCGCCGACTGATAGAGCGTCAAACATGCGTTTTGCGTGGGCGTCGTCATTGGCCGTGATCGATAGCGTGACGCCGGCGAAAGTTACCGCCTCGGTACTCATACCGTCGGACAGCATCACGGTTGTATCGCCTACGGTCATTGAGCTGTGCATGATTTTTTTGCCCCAGTGCGTCGGCAGCGGCATCCAATATTTCTTATCCGGGCTTTCGTCAAAGCGCATCAGCATCGTGGTCTTCGCACTGATTGCTTGGTTGTAAAAAGCCAGCGCTTCTTCGCAGCGGCCACTCAACGTTAAGTACGGCTCAACTTTCATGATTTACTCCTCTTGCTGGTTTGAATGGGAGCGCTCGGTGTGAGCAGCCCTTCGACGTAGCAGCGCAAATGTGCAATGCACTGCGCTGCGATCTGTGAACTGCCCTGTGCTTTGGCCAAGATGAACGCGCCTTGAATCACGGCTTGGGTGTGGAGCGCGAGGGTGTCGGCGTCCCATGACGCGGTCGACGCGTAGATCGCTTTTGCTGCGGCAATGTCCACGGCGACGGTGCGCGCGTGTGCGCTGATGCCTGCGTTGCAGGCGTCACGAATGCGCGGATAAGTTTCGAACGTTTCCTGCACCATGGTGCCGAGCAGGCAGGTGAAATCGGGCAACTTGCCGTGCAGTATTTCAGCGCGCAAATCAAGGTAGGCGAGCACCCGATCACGCGGGTCTGGCAATTGGTGAAAAGCGGACTGCGCAAACAGGCCACCGGTCATCGCGTTCCAGTGATCGACGGCGGCAAGCGCCAGGTCTTCTTTGCTTTTGAAGTGATGAAAAAAGCTCCCCTTGGTCAGGCTCGCTGCCGCGCAAATGTCGTCAATTGTGGTGGCGGTGTAGCCCTTGCTGCGAACGACTTGCAGGGCTGCGTCGAGCAGCTTGAGCTTTGAGTTTGGTGAGGTGTTTTCCATGTTGAGTAGAAATATACCCACTAGTTGGTATGGTGTCAAGCGGGCTAACAACTTTTCGCTGAATGCGCCATTTTGATGGGGCTAAACGCCAATTACTGCGTTAGTCGATATTTAACTAAATCACGTGCTTTCCCCAATCCTTACGGGCTTTTCAACACAAAGTTGCTGCCCACGTTTCACGCCGCAACGCGGCTCAATTCCACACAACGCATCATCGAAAATTCGCCCGATGGGCAGATAATCAGGCAACGATTTTTCAGGAGTGCACCATGGCCACATTGAACGTCAACGGAAAAACGCTCAACTACGACGCCGACGACGGCACCCCGCTGTTGTGGGTGTTGCGCGAGCAGCTCGGATTAACCGGCACCAAGTACGGCTGCGGCATTGCGCAGTGCGGTGCATGCACGGTGCACATTGACGGCGTGCCGGTTCGCTCATGCGTGATGCCCGCGAGCGTGATGAAAGCCACGCAAAAAATCGTAACCATTGAAGGCTTGACCAGCGACGGCTCGCACCCGGTGCAGCGCGCGTGGCAGGCGCTCGACGTGCCGCAGTGCGGCTTTTGCCAGTCCGGCATGATCATGGCGGCCACCGCGCTCATCAACGAAAAGCCCACGCCGACCGATCAAGATATTGATGCGGCGATGACCAACATTTGTCGCTGCGGCACCTATAACCGCGTGCGCGCCGCCATCCACACGGCCGCCAAAGAAATGGCCTCGATCAAAGCCGGTGCCGCGCCAAAAAAGGTGGCCGAGCTCGGCAAATCGGTTCTCAATATTGATCACGTCAACACCGGAGCACACGCATGAGCACCGCTCTTTTCATCACGGCAGCCGTTGCATCCAGCACCCGTCGTCGCTTTCTCGCGCAGAGTGCGGCCGGCACTGCGGGCTTGGTGTTTGGCGTGTACGTGCCGATGCTCAATCAGCAGGCGCTCGCACAGGGTGCGGCCACGCTGACCGCGCCTGAAGTAAACGCGTGGGTAGTGGTGCAGCCCGACGACAAAGTGGTGATCCGCATCGCGCGCTCCGAGATGGGTCAAGGCACGCTAACCGGCCTCGCGCAAATGGTCGCAGAAGAGCTGGAATGTGATTGGGCCAACGTCTCCACGATGTATCCAACGCCAGGCCAAAACCTCGCGCGGCAACGCGTGTGGGGCGACTTTGGCACCGGCGGCAGCCGCGGCATTCGCGGCTCGCAGGATTACGTGCGTAAGGGTGGCGCTGCGGCGCGCATCGCGCTGATGCAGGCTGCTGCCAACGAGTGGAAAGTGCCGGTCGGCGAATGCACGGTGATGAACGGCGTGATCAGCCACGCTGCATCAAAACGAACCCTCACATACGGCAAAGTGGCCAACGCCGCAGCGCTTTTGCCACCCACGCCGATTGCTGAGGTGCCGCTGAAAGACCCGAAAGATTGGACCGTCATCGGCAAGCGTTTGGCACGACTCGACACCGTGGATAAAACCACCGGCAAACAAATTTACGGCATGGATTTAGTGCTGCCCGGCATGCTCTGCGCGGCGGTGAAAGATTCGCCAGTGTTCGGCGGCAAAGTAAAAAGTGTGGACGATGCCGCGGTGCTCAAACGTCCCGGCGTGAAAAAAGTGCTGCGCGTGGGCGACAGCGCCGTGGCGGTGGTGGCCGACACTTGGTGGCGCGCCAAAACCGCGCTTGACGCGCTCACCATCGTGTGGGACGAAGGTGCTAACGGCACGCTCTCAAGCGCGGGCTTCGCCGAAACGCTGAAGGCCGGTTTAACCGCCAAAGATGCGGTGGTGGGCAACAGCGTAGGCGACGCGCCACTGGCGATCAGCAAGGCCGCAAAAACCATTGAGGCGGTGTATTCCTATCCGCATCAGAATCACGTGTGCATGGAGACGATGAACGCCACTGCTCGGTGGACGGCGGACAAGTGTGAGGTGTGGGCACCTACTCAAAATGGCGAAGCGGCGCATGCGGCCACTGCCGAGGCTGCGGGGCTGCCAGCGGCGCAATGCGAGGTTTACAAAATTCATCTCGGCGGCGGCTTTGGGCGGCGCGGTGCGACTGATTACGTGCGCCAAGCGGTGGCCATCGCCAAACAAATGCCCGGCACGCCGATCAAGATGATCTGGTCGCGTGAAGAGGACATGGCGCAGGGCCGTTTTCATCCGGTGACGCAGTGCAAACTGGTGGCAGGCCTAGACGAAAAGGGCGAGATCACGGCCTTGCACATGCGCCTATCCGGGCAGTCGATTTTGGCCGGCGTTGCGCCGCAAAACATTCGCGACGGCAAAGACCCGGTGGTGTTTCAAGGCTTGAACGCGGCCGGTGCATCGGACACCGTGATCGGCTACACCTTTCCGAATTTGCTGATCGATCACGCGATGCGCAATCCCACCACGCCGGTAGGTTTTTGGCGCGGTGTGAACTTAAATCAGAACGCCATTTATCTCGAAGGATTTATCGACGAAATTGCTCATGCGACGCGCCAAGATCCGCTCGCACTTCGCCGCAAGTTGATGAAAGAAAGCCCGAAGCATTTAGCGGTGTTGAACGCTGTGGCCGAGCGCATTGGTTACGACAAACCCGCACCGGCGGGTGTGTTTCGCGGACTCGCGCAAACCATGGGCTTTGGCTCGTATGTCGCCGCGTGTGCGGAGGTGTCGGTCAGCAAGGACGGCGTGTTGAAAATTCATCGCATCGTGGCGGCAACCGACTGCGGCAATGCGGTCAATCCGCAGCAGATTGAAGCGCAGGTGGAGGGCTCGTTTGTGTACGGATTGTCCGCCGCGTTGTATCAAGAATGCACGATGAAAGACGGGCGTATGCAGCAAACCAATTTCGCCGATTACCCGACGCTCAAGCTCGCCGACATGCCCAAAGTAGAAACCGTGATCGTGCCGTCCGGCGGATTTTGGGGCGGTGTGGGTGAGCCCACTATTGCGGTGGCAGCCCCGGCTGTGCTCAACGCGATTTTCGCGGCAACCGGCAAACGCATTCGTGATTTGCCGCTTAAAAACCATAGTTTGAAAGCGTAGGGAGAACCAAATTTCGCCTGCTTATCATCCGGAGCGACAGCGAAGGATCTCGCCGAGTGCGCCGCTCAGAGGGCATCGCGCGCAGCGCTGCATGCTGCTCAGAATGACAGCGATTATGTTTCCGCTCGTGCTTGGACTTTGTGTGATCGCCGCGCCTGCGCGCGCGCAAACAGCTCCCTATGCAGTGGTTGCCGACGGCATTCCGCTTGCACTGAGTAACCTGCCCGGTGACGCAGCGCGCGGGCGCGAAATCGTTGTGAATCGGCAAATCGGCATGTGTCCTTTGTGTCATCAGGTGCCGTCGGCCACTGATCGTTTTCAGGGCGACATCGCCACCAATCTTGCCGGTGCGGGCACGCGCTTAACCGTGCCACAACTGCGCCTGCGCATGGTTGATTCGCGTCGCTTGAACGCGGAGTCAGTCATGCCGGCGTATCACCAATCAAAGGGCCTCACGCGCGTTGGCGCGAGCTGGCGCGACCAACCCATTCTTAACGCGCAGCAAGTGGAAGATGTTGTGGCGTGGCTGGCAACACTTAAATGAAACGTCGCACCTTTATCGCGAGCAGCGCTGCGGTCATGGCCACGGTGGTGGTGCGCCCGGTCGCCGCGCTCACCCGAAGCAACGTGTTGACGACACTGGTGAACCAGTACGCCGCCGGTGGCGCGGTGCGCGAAGGCCGCGTGAAATTTGACATCGCGCCGTTGGTCGACAACGGCAACACGGTGCCGATTGAAATCACCGTGGACAGCCCGATGACGCGCGACCAGCATGTGGTGGGCATCGCAGTGTTCAACGAAAAAAATCCGCAAAATGATGTTGCGCAGTTCACGCTAACGCCGCTCTCGGGCCGCGCCCGCGTCGCAACGCGGATGCGCCTCGCGGTCACGCAACAGCTCGTCGCAGTGGCGAAAATGAACGATGGCAGTTGCTGGGCGCACACGGTGGACGTGTTGGTCACCGTGTCGTCCTGCATCGAGGAATAGCGAGAAGAAAGCGCCATGGCCAACGCACTCATCACCGTTGCAAAGACCGCAAAACGCGGCGACATCATCGAGCTGAAGGCGCTGCTGCAACACCCGATGGAGACGGGCTATCGCCGATCAAGTGACGGCGTACTGTTGCCGCGCAATCTGGTGCGAAAATTCAGTTGTCGCCTGCTCGCAGGCCGCATCCCGAGCGCTGCCAGCGCGCTTAGTCAGGCGAGTGAGGTGGGTGAACTAGTGTTCGCGGCTACCTTGCATGCAGCGGTGGCCGCCAATCCTTACCTCTCGTTTAACCTGCGGGCTACGGTCAGCGGCACACTGCTATTGGTGTGGGAAGGCGACCAAGGATTTATGCAGCGCGAAGCGGTCTACATTGATGTCACTTAGGCGAGGGTCGGTCGCGTTAGCGGTAGCGGTAGCGGTAGCGGTAGCGGTAGCGGTAGCGGTAGCGGTAGCGGGCATTTCAGCGGCTGTGCTGGCGCAAATTTCCAGCGGCACCGGTGCGCCGCTAGCACGCAAATCCGGCTTCGATTTCATGCAGCCGTCGACCCAAGCGCTGCAACAAGACGATGCACAAAACCCGGCAATGCTGTGGGTGCAGAACGGTCAATCGCTGTGGCGAAAAGTTGACGGCGCTGCGGCAAAGGCATGTGCGGATTGCCACGGTGAAATAGCGCGCATGCGCGGCGTGGCCGCTGGCTTCCCGGCATATTCATCGGCGCAGAAATCGGTCATTAACCTGAGTCAACAAATAAACTTTTGCCGCGTCACTCAGCAGGGTGCGCCAGCGTGGCCGCCCGAACATGATTCGCTGCTCGGCCTTGAAGCGGCCATCGCTCGGCAATCGCGCGCGCTGCGGATCAAACCGCCTGCGCAATCGCAAATTGCCGACACACAAAAGCGCGGTGCAACGCTGTTTAATCAGCGCATCGGTCAGCTCGATTTAAGCTGCCGCGATTGCCACGACGGCCTCGCTGGCAAGCGACTGGGCGGCAACACTATTCCGCAAGGCCACGCCACCGGCTACCCGATCTATCGGCTCGAATGGCAAAGCGTGGGCAGTCTGCAACGACGGCTGCGCGGCTGTATGACAGCGGTGCGCGCCGAGCCGTACGCCTTCGGCGCGAGCGAGTTGGTGGCGCTGGAAGCGTTTCTGGCCTTGCGCAGCGCGGGCATGGCGGTTGAGTCACCGGCGGTGCGGCCCTAGCGTTTTAGTTCAGCGCCGACTACGGCATCGCGTCCTACGAGCAAAACGGATAACGTCTCTGCAACCCAAGTTGCGGCGCGCGCTATCTTTTGCCATGGCAAAAATCCGCACTGGGCAAGCGCCCGCCCCGCTCACGCGCGCTGAATTTCATGAGCGCTTCGTGGTGCGCTTTTATGACCCAGCATTCGCGCCGGAGCGCGAGGCGATTTCGCGACTCGAAGACATCGCGTGGGACGCCCATCAGGAAGGCCGTAAAGCGCCGATTACGCAGAAGGCCGGGCGCGGTTTCGCTGACCCCACGTATCAAATTTCGGTGGAATGGCTAGAGACACGTAGACGACTTCGCCTCGCCGAAAAACGCTGGCATGAGGCAGCTACGCCTTCACGTGTTTTACTGGTGTGCGGCAGCGCGCGAAACGACGGCACCTGCCCCGGCGAAATTTTGAAAACATGGCGCATGACTGAGATTGCGGAACGTGTCATCAAGCGCGCTGGACTCGAAGCCGATGTGCTCGATTTAAGCTTGGTCACCTCTGAATATGGGCGCAACATTTATCCGTGTAAAGGCTGCGTGTCGAGCGCGATGCCGCTGTGCCACTTTCCGTGTTCGTGCTATCCCAATCATGCGCTGAATCAGGCCGACGATTGGATGGCAGAAATTTACGAGCGCTGGGTGGCCGCGCACGCGGTAGTGATTCTCGCGCCGACGTATTGGTATCAATCACCGAGCCCGCTGAAACTAATGATCGACCGGATGGTGTGTGCTGACGGCGGCAATCCCGACCCGACCACCACGCACGGCAAAGACGTTGCCGCTGCGAAAGCGTTGGAGCAAAAGGGCTGGAACTTCCCTAAACACATCGCAGGACGCGCGTATGGCGTCGTCGTGCACGGTGACGTTGCGGGCGTTGAAGAGCATCGCCGCAACCTCACCGATTGGCTCGATTGGATGGGCTTGATTGATGCAGGTACTGCGGCAAAATTGGATCGTTACGTGGGCTATTACGAGCCGTATTACAACAGCCACGACACGCTCGATAAAGACACCGCGCTGCAAGAAGAAGTGCGCAACGTGGCGCGCTCGGTGGTCAACGCAGTGAACGCGTTGCGCGCGGGCGAGCTCAAGCAACCCGACGCAAAAATCAAGTGGCCGCGACCGAAATAATGTAGCCGTCGGCACGCAGTTTTTGACGGACGGATCGTCGCGCCAGCGCTACTCGTTAAGGCCGCACCAACTCCGGCCCGAGCTTCGCGCCGAGCGCATCGAGCCCCGCGCGTAATTGCTGGTACGCGGTTGCAACCGCAAGTGGCGCGCCCTTCACGCCGAGATCAATGTGCCGACCGTATTGCGGGTGATCCACGCTTGGCAAGCTGAACACTTTCACGCCCGCATGATCGCGCTCAATGGCTTCCATCAGTGGCGTTAACGTCGCCTCCATCGCGCCCATCACGATCACCGATTTTTCGATCCACGCGTCGCGCTGAAACAGATGCGCGTAATGCGTGTCGAGCACCCATTCGATCATCGGCCACGCCATTACCGGAAAGCCGGGCACAAAGTGCACATGACCGACGCTGAACCCCGCGATTTTGTTGAACGGATTAGGGATGATGGCGGCGCCCGCCGGGAACACGCCCATGTTCAGGCGATGCACATTGTCGGCACGATCAGGATCAAACGCCACACCCTGCTCGCGCGCGGTGTCCTGCATGCGCTCAACGATAAACGCCTTGGCTTCGGGATGCAAAACCAGCGGCACGGCGAGCGCGGCGGCCGCACACTGCCGCGTGTGATCGTCGGGCGTAGCACCAATGCCGCCGGTCGAAAACACCACGTCGCCGCTTTCGAATGCGCGTTTCAGAGCTGCCGTGATACTGGCGCGTTCGTCACCCACGTAA
>JAYSRA010000118.1:0-8223 GCA_043721275.1 Burkholderiales bacterium | reverse complement strand
TGCTAAAGACGGATTTCAAAGTCGAGTTAGGCCACGTGAGCTATCACATTCCGTGTCACAGTCGGGTGCAGAATGTGGGCAAGAAAACGGAAGAAATGTTGAAGTTGGTGCCGGGCACCACCGTCAACACAGTGGAGCGTTGCTCAGGCCACGCGGGCACGTATGGTGTAAAGAAATTGCATCACAAAACCGCAATGAAAATTGGCAAGCCGGTGTTCAAGGCGATGATGCAAAACACGCCCGATTACATCTCCTCCGACTGTCAGCTTGCCGGTCATCACATTGAGCAGGGTATTGATGAATTGAAGCTCGTGGTTGATAAAGCGCCGGTTCTGGCGCATCCGATCAGCCTGATTGCAAAAGCGTATGGCGTCGGCTAACGCTTCGCGATGCCTTTGTAGGAGCGGCTCTGCCGCGACCTGATGGCTCCCATGCAACGATGGGTCGCGGCGGAGCCGCTCCTAAAGCGGGTATCGTCTGGTCTCATTTCATCGCCAACGCGGCGAGCGAAATAACCTTCCCCCGCTTCCCCTTCAACCACCCGCTGGTCATCGTCTATTCCAGTGGCACCACGGGCCTGCCGAAATGCATGGTGCACGGTGCGGGCGGCACGCTGCTGCAACACGTTAAAGAACACGTGCTGCACTCTGACGTGCACGACTGCGACCGCATTTTCTACTTCGCCACCACCGGCTGGGTGATGTGGAATTGGCTGATCTCCGGGCTGGCCGCAGGCGCGACTTGCTTGCTCTATGACGGCTCACCGTTTGCCGATCACGGTCGCGTTTTATGGGACTTGGCCGACACGGAGCGTTGCACTTTGTTCGGCACCAGCGCTAAATACATCGATGCGCTTAAAAAAGCCAACGTCGTACCGCGTCATACCCATCAATTGCTTGCCTTGCGAACGGTGCTGTCCACGGGCTCGCCGCTGTTACCCGAGAGCTTTGACTACGTGTACCAATGCGTGAAAACGGATGTGCATCTGGCGTCCATTTCTGGTGGCACCGACATCATGGCTTGCTTCGCGCTGGGCAACCCGACGTTGCCGGTGTACCGTGGTGAACTGCAATGCCTTGGCCTTGGCATGGCCACCGACGTGTTTGACGACCACGGGCAATCGCTGCGCGGCCAAGCAAGCGGCATGGGCGAATTGGTGTGCACGCAAACGTTCCCGTCGTTACCGCTTTACTTCATTAACGACGACGATGGATCGCGTTTTCGCGCGTCTTACTTCGAGCGCTTTCCGGGCTTGTGGTGTCACGGCGACTGGTGCCAGATCACCGAACACGACGGCATGGTGATCGTCGGGCGCTCCGACGCAACGCTTAATCCGGGCGGCGTGCGCATTGGTACCGCAGAAATATATCGGCAGGTAGAAACGCTCGACGAGGTGGTTGAGGCCATCGTCATCGGACAGAATTTTCAGGACGATGCGCGCGTGGTTTTGTTCGTAAAACTAGCCGCTGGCATCGTGCTCGACGACGCGTTGATCGACAAAATTAAGCAACGCATTCGTGCCAACACCACCCCGCGCCATGTGCCCGCCAAAGTGGTGCAGGTGCCCGATATTCCACGCACCAAAAGCAACAAAATTGTGGAACTCGCGGTGCGCGACGTGGTGCACGGCCGCAGCGTGAAAAACATTGAGGCGCTGGCTAACCCAGAGGCACTGGAGTTTTTTCGCAATCGCGTGGAGCTTGCGAGCTGAGTTCGTACAATCGGCGGGTAAATCTCTGGGGCTCAATAGGGTGAACGCGTGAACAAACTTTTTCCGAGCGCTGAAACGGCGCTTTCTGGTGTCATCAAGGACGGGCAACTGCTCGCTGTCGGCGGCTTTGGGTTGTGTGGCATTCCGGAGGCGTTGATTGATGCGCTGGTTGCCAGTGGTGCCAAAAACCTGACGGCGATTTCGAACAACGCGGGTGTTGACGGCTTCGGTCTTGGCAAGTTGCTGGCCACTAGGCAGATCAAAAAAATGATTGCCAGCTACGTCGGCGAGAACAAAGAATTCGAGCGGCAGTATCTCGCTGGTGAATTGGAGCTTGATTTCACGCCGCAAGGCACATTGGCCGAGAAGCTGCGTGCCGGTGGCGCGGGCATTCCCGCGTTCTTCACCAAAACCGGCGTCGGCACCATCGTTGCCGAGGGCAAAGAAATTCGCGAGTTTGATGGCGTTAAATACGTGATGGAGCGTGCGCTGACGCCTGATGTGGCGCTGGTTAAAGCCTACATCGCTGACACATCGGGCAACCTCGTTTTTAGAAAGACCGCGCGCAACTTCAATCCGAATGTGGCGATGGCGGGCAAGATAACGATTGTTGAAGTTGAGAAGATCGTCGAGCTCGGAGCGCTTGATCCCGATCAGGTGCATCTGCCCGGTATTTACGTGCATCGCATCGTGCTGAATGCGACGCCGGAGAAGCGCATCGAACAGCGCACTATCACGAAAGTAGGAGCGTAATCATGGCGTGGAATCGTGACCAAATGGCGGCGCGTGCTGCTAAAGAATTGCAAGACGGTTTTTATGTGAACCTCGGTATCGGCTTGCCGACGCTGGTGGCCAACCACGTGCCGAAGGGCATTGAGGTGTGGTTGCAGAGCGAGAATGGGCTGCTTGGAATCGGGCCGTTCCCCACCGAAGATCAGGTTGATCCGGACATGATCAACGCGGGCAAACAGACGGTGACCACGTTGCCCGGCTCATCGATTTTTTCGTCCGCCGACAGCTTCGCGATGATTCGCGGTGGCAAGATCAACCTCGCAATTCTAGGCGCGATGCAGGTGAGCGAAAAGGGCGATTTGGCCAACTGGATGATTCCCGGCAAGATGGTCAAGGGCATGGGCGGCGCGATGGATTTGGTTGCGGGCGTGGGCCGTGTGGTGGTGCTCATGGAACATGTGGCGAAGAAGAAAGACGGCTCGACCGATCTGAAAATTCTCCCTAACTGCAACTTGCCGCTGACCGGAGTCGGCGTGGTCAACGTGATCATTACCGACATGGGCGTGATGGAAGTGACGCCTGGGGGCTTGAAACTTTTGGAGCTGGCACCGGGCGTAACGCGCGAAGAAATCACTGCGGCGACGGGTTGCGTGCTTCATTGATTCGAGACTGTTGATGCCCTTCCCGGACAAGAAACTGTCCGCCGGGGAGCTTGCAAGCACCGTTTTTTTGACGCAGATTTGCGCACATTTAACGCAGATGAACGCAGTTTTTTTTCGTTTAATTCGTCGTCCCCCAAGCAATAAAAATCTGCGCACATCTGCGTCGAATCTGCGGTCATCTGCGTCAGAAACCTTAGTGGAGAATCTCGGTTGATCTGTGCTCGACGATTTGTAAAGTCAACGCTGCCGGTGTGTTCGTCGTGACGCGCCAGCGCGCCTGGCGTGCGGGACTTGCTGTTATGTGCTGCTGCATTGCCGCAGCTACCTTCGCGCAAGCCCCCGCCGCGAGCCTGCCTGCGCCGTCGCCCGCGGGCCAGCGCCTGTTCGATGCGGCGCGTGACAAGCTGGTGCAAATCCGCATTCTCACGCGTGCGGGTAGCTCGCAGTCCACCGTCGGTTCGGGCTTTTTGATCGCTTCCGACGGCACGGCGTTTACTAACTATCACGTCATCTCGCAGCTGGTGCTGGAGCCGCAGCGCTATCGCGCCGAATACGTGCGCGTTGACGGCAAACGGGGTGCTGTGGCCCTGCTCGGTTTCGATGTGATTCACGATCTTGCGATTGTGCGGCTCGCTGATGTTTCGGGCGCTGCGCACTTTGATTTGCGTGCTGAAAACGTGCCGTTGCAACAAGGCGAAAAGATTTTTTCGCTGGGCAATCCACTTGATCTCGGCTTTGCGATTTCTGAGGGCACGTACAACGGTTTGGTGGAGCGGCGGCTGTACGACACCATTCATTTCACCGGCGCGTTGAACCAAGGCATGAGCGGCGGCCCGGCGGTTGACGAGGCCGGTCGCGTGATCGGTGTGAACGTGGCAGGCACTGGCGGCGAGCTCGCCAATTTGCTGGTGCCGCTGCGCTACGTGCGGGCGCTGATCGCCGCACCGCGCAGCACCGTGTTGGATAAAACAGCCATCACACCACAGCTCATCACCCATCAAGACACGTTGATCGCAGCGCTGCTCGGCAAACCGTTTCCGCAACAGGCGTTGGGGCCCACCACGGTTGCCATTGGCGACGATAAATTGCTGCGCTGCTGGGGCCAATCGTCCGCGAAACCGGACAAGCCGTACCGTTCAGAATCGATTCGTTGCGCGCTGCAAAGTAGTCTCTACATCGAGCAGAGTTTCAACACCGGTTCGGTGAGCTGGGAGCATACGTTTCGCTTCGGCGACAAGCTCGGCGCATGGCGTTTTTCAGCGTGGAATGCACGCTCGTTCATGACCAGCTCATTGCTGGGACAGGGTAACTTGAAACCCACGCGCTACCTCACGCGACCGCAATGTCATGAGGATTTTGTGACGCATAACGCCACCACGTTTCGCGTATCGATGTGCGTGCGTGCGCATCGCGAGTTTGAAGGTTTATTCGACATGAATGTCAACGCGACCACCGTTGATCGTGCGACCGAGGCGCTGTCGAGCAGCCTTGATGTTCGCGGCGTAACCTTTACTAACGGCAATCGTTTATTGCGCAGTTTTTTGGAGGCATCGTCGTGGACGAAATAGCGCCTCTCCCTGCTGCTGCTGGTGCGGATGACGTGGTTTTTTTAGAGGCACTCGATAAACACGACGGCCTGATCGCGCGGCATCGTTTTGATCGATTACCGGTCACGCTCGGCGAGGGCTACGGCAGCGACCATATCGTTGATGCCGAACCGGCAAAAGATCGTCGGTCAGTGGCGGCACGCGTTAGCCGTGCTGATGATGGATCGTTGTTGGTGACGGCCGACGACGGCGCTGCGGATTTCTGGGCACCGGGCGGCATGACGCGTTCGTGGCGGATTGATCCCGATCAGAGTTTTATGTTGGGTGGCCACCGCTACCGCGTGCGCACGCGCGGCTTCGTGGCCTCTGCACGCGCGTCGGCCACCGTGCTGCCCGCGCTCGGGCGCTGGGCGGTGCTGTGGTCGCTGCCGCTCGCGCTCGCGAGCGGCGCGATCGTCACATGGCTCGGTGACATTGACGGTGAGCGCGGCACCGCCTACCTCAGCGGCGCACTGGTCACCGTGGGCATGCTCGCGGTGTGGTCCGGCGTTTGGGCGGCGGTGTCGCGATTGACCGGTCGCGCCAGCCACTTTCTTGCGCACATTTCGTGGGCGGCGTTGGCCGTGGTGGCGGTGATCGTGCTTAATTATTTATTCGACAGCGCAGCCTTTGCGTTCAATCTGCCGTCCATTCAACGCTACGACTACGCGCTGGTTGGCATCATTGCTGGCACGCTGGTGTGGTGTCACGCGCGGCTGGTGACCCGTCTGCACGCGCGCACAGCGGCCGTCTCGGCGCTCGCGGTGGGTGGCGCGCTGTTTGCGTTTCAAGCGCTCACCGCCTACACCGCACGCGGCAATATTGCCAGCACGGCAACGCTCACCGAGCTGCGTCCACCTGCGTTGCGCGTGGCGACAGCGGTGTCCACCGATACGTTTTTTGAGAGCAGTGAATCGCTCAAAGCAAACACCGAAGCCTCGCGCCCCGAGAAACCGGAAGGCTTCGATTTCGGCTCGGGTTCGGACGAGTAGTGGCGGGTTGTGTGCGCAACCCGTTGCAACCGAAATGCGCTACATTCACCTGAGTAACTTTTCACGCAATGCCCGATTTAAGTAAGGCTAATGCGGTAATTCGTGCTTAGTCGACTTTACGATTTTTGTGTGTCTAGCCCAAGTAAATTGGCGTTTTCAACGAAAAGCTGTATCTGACTTACCGTCAACAGCGACGTCGAAATTGCGCCGCGAAACGGGTGGCGATTTGAAAAAAAGATGTAATGCACCGACACGGCGACGCGGTTGTTGCGGCACCACACTTCTGTGACAATCCGCTCGAACTGCGCAAGCGCATATTGAGCGCAAGGCATTTCAATATCATCCAACGCAAGGAGCAATCTGTGGCAACCGTTCGATACATGGTGCGTGATGTGGATGCGGTGTTGCCGTTTTATGAAGCGCTCGGATGCTCGCTCTCGTACAGTCGCGGTCGCCGTTTGCCTTCGTTGAGCGCGGCGTGCTTGGCGTTGTGGCTCAGGGGCCTCGGCAAACAGGCGTTGGTCGAGAACCGATCGGGCAATCCCGTCGAAATTTTCGAAGCGAAAAAAACGTGATGGACACTGCGATGACGGTTGCGCATCCTCCCGTCACCAACCGTGAAGTGTGGTCATGGGCGATGTATGACTTTGCCAATTCAGGCTACACCACGGTGGTCATTACGGCCATCTTTAATGCGTTTTTCGTCAGCGTGATTGCAGGCGGGGCCGACTGGGCAACGCTATTGTGGACGAGCACCATCGCCGTCTCGTACGTCATCGTGATGGTCATCGGGCCGGTGCTCGGTGAGTGGGCCGACCGACGCGCCGCAAAGAAGAAAGTGCTGTTGATGGCAACTATCGGTTGCGTGCTCGCGACCCTCGCGCTCGCGCCTGTGGCAGCGCTTGGCAGCGGCTTGTTGTGGCTCGCCTGCGTGCTGTTTATCGTAAGCAATGTGTTCTACGCGATTGGCGAAAATTTCACCGCTGCTTTTCTGCCGGAACTTGCCGACAGCCAACACATTGCACGCGTTTCAGCATGGGGCTGGAGCTTGGGCTACGTCGGCGGCCTGCTTACGCTCGGCGTGTGTCTGTGGTGGGTGACGAGGGCGCAGGCGGCGGGCGCGCAGGCGGTTGACTATGTGCCGATGACATTGGTGATTACCGCTGTTATCTACGCGGTCGCAACGATTCCAACGTTTTTATTTTTACGTGAACGCGGCCAGATTCGTTCGCGCGTGAAGGCGCAAAGCGTGGTCGCCAACTTGCGTGACTCGCTCGCGCAACTTAAAAATTATCCCGATCTGCGGCGATTTTTTTGGGCGGGCTTGGCCTATCAAGCAGGTCTCGCGGTGGTCATCACCTTGGCCTCGGTTTACGCTGAACAAGCGCTCGGTTTCAAGATGGCCGACACCATCAAACTGTTGCTGGTGGTCAACGTTTCAGCAGCAATTGGTGCGTTCTTATTCGGCTACGTTCAGGACAGAATCGGACATAAACGCACGCTGTCAATCACGCTCGTGATGTGGACGGCAACGGTGGTGATTGCCTACGTGTGGCACACCCAAACCGGCTTCTGGGTGGCCGCAAATCTCGCGGGCTTGTGCCTCGGTGCATCGCAATCCGGCGGACGTGCGCTGGTCGGCGTGATGAGCCCGAAGGCGCAGGTGGCGGAGTTCTACGGCCTGTGGGGCCTCGTGGTGCGGCTCTCTGGCGTCATTGGCCCGATGCTCTACGGCTTGGTCACGTTGATTACGAAGGGGAACCATCGTCTCGCGCTGTTGATCACCGGCAGCATGTTTGTGATCGGGCTCGCGTTGTTGGCCAAAGTGAACGTTGCAGCCGGCGAGCGTGCGGCGCTGGCACGCGCAGAGTCCTTGCCGACTTGACTACATCGGAGTAGTGTGGCGACCGTGCGCTCTTGTGTTGTGCGAGTAGCCTTGAATGGGCGCGAAATTTAAGAGAGGTTTTTTTATGAAACGCGTATTAGCTATTCTCGGCACGTTGTGTTTTGCGACCGCTAGCGGCGTTTCGGCCGCAGACGAAACCAACTTTCCATCACGGCAGCGAACGCTCGAAACCACCGCGCCTGCTGAGTGCCGCGAGTGGGTCGCGCCGTTGCCGGAACGTCGCGTCAAAGTAACGCTGCCGAGTAGTTCACGGCGCGCGCAAGGCTCAGCGCAATTAACCATCACCATCAACCCGGACGGTCAGTTTGGCGGGCTGGTTGATGCGCTCACTAATGATGAAGTTTTTGTGCAAGCGGCCACCGACTCGTTGCAGTATTGGTCGTTCGTGCCGGCGCGTTGTAACGGCGTTGCCGTGGCGACACAAGCGAAGGTATTTTTCAATTTTCGCCATGAGCCATTTCTGTCATTTGTGTCGGGCAACTATCTTCAGTAGCTGGGGTTGGACGGCGCATTTCGTTTCGGGCTATAATTTCCACTTCGGGGCGTAGCGCAGCCCGGTAGCGCGCCTGGTTTGGGACCAGGATGTCGTAGGTTCGAATCCTATCGCCCCGACCATATTTGTAAGCACACTGCG
>JAYSRA010000117.1:0-8320 GCA_043721275.1 Burkholderiales bacterium | reverse complement strand
AAAAGCGATCAGAACGAAAAACTGTCTGAGCGATAGCGAGTTTTTTTCGTTCCGCTTTTTTCTGAGCATCGCAGGATCAGGACAATCGTCGGGGTCGCCTTTTCTTTGGTTACTTTCTTTTGGCGAAGCAAAAGAAAGTGACTGCCCCGCGGCACGAGCGGGATGTCGGTGCTCATCCAAGCCCCCCCGTTAGGCACAAACCCCAGAATCCGCGACAATCTCATCCCGCGACAAAACACGGAACGGGTTGCCCGTCCGGAGCCAAATCCTATGTCCTGGTTAGAAAAAATTATTCCGTCGGTCAAGGGCGATACCGGTGCCAAGCGCGGCGTGCCGGAAGGGCTGTGGCTCAAGTGCCCGAAGTGCGATTCGGTGCTGTACACGGCTGACGTTGAGAAGAATCAGCACGTTTGCATGAAGTGCAGTTATCACATGCGAATCGGCGCGCGGGCGCGGCTCAATGGCTTGCTTGATGAGGCGGGGCGCAAGGAGATTGGCGCTGCGGTGACGCCGGTGGATTCGCTCAAATTCAAGGACAGCAAAAAATATCCCGACCGCCTTAAGCAGGCGCAGGAGGCGACCGGCGAGACCGATGCGCTGGTGGCGATGCAGGGCACCATTGATAAGGTGCCTGCCGTCGTGGCCGCGTTTGAATTTGATTTCATGGGCGGCTCGATGGGCTCGGTGGTGGGCGAGCGGTTCGCGCGCGGCGTGGACTCGGCGATCAAGGCGAAATGCGGATTTATTTCAGTCGCTGCTTCGGGCGGCGCGCGCATGCAGGAGGGTTTGGCCTCGCTGATGCAAATGGCCAAAACCAACGCCAAACTGGCCGAACTGGCCGAGAAAAAGCTGCCGTACATCAGCGTGCTGACCGACCCGACCATGGGCGGCGTGTCAGCTAGTTTTGCGTTTGTGGGTGATGTGGTGATCGCGGAGCCGGGCGCGCTGGTGGGCTTTGCAGGGCCGCGCGTGATCGAGCAAACGGTGCGCGAAAAACTGCCGGAAGGCTTTCAACGCGCCGAATTTTTGCTCGACAAAGGCGCGATTGACCTGATCGTGGATCGTCGTGAACTGAAGGCGACGCTGGCTAAATTGTTAACTGCATTGAAATAAACGCGTGTTGACAGCAGTATAGCTTTTGGCTAGAAGCGCCGTTACAATGGGGCTAAAAGCGTAAAATGCTTATTGTCGATTTATACTATTTTGATGCGCTAGCCCAAGTGAAATGGGTGTTTCAGCCGAAAGTTGTTAATAAAATTTATCGCCATGACGACGCTCGCTGAGTGGCTGACGCGAATCTTCGCGATCCGTTCTGGCCCGGAAATCGAGATGGGGCTCGCGCGCATTCGCCCGATTTTTGGGCGCATGAAGGTTGCACCCACCTGCCCGGTGATTCTGGTTGCGGGGACGAACGGCAAAGGCTCGGTGTGCGCCTATCTCGACGCAATCCTGCGTGCAGCGGGCTTCCATGTGGCGCGCTACACGTCGCCGCATATTCATCGATTCAACGAACGCGTGGTTATCGACGGGATGGAGGCGACCGACGCCCAGCTCGTCGCGGCATTTGACGCGGTTGAAGCCGCGCGAGGCGACATGCCGCTGACGTTCTTCGAATACACCACGCTCGCTGCGTTCCATATTTTTTCAGCGATCAAACTGGACGCGTGGGTGATCGAAGTGGGCCTCGGCGGGCGGCTGGACGCCACCAATATTCTCGACGCCGATTGCGCGGTGATCACGAGCATTGGCATCGATCACACCGAGTTTTTGGGCACGACGCGTGAGTTGATCGCCATAGAAAAAGCAGGGATTTTGCGCAAGGGCCGACCGGCGGTGATCGCCGAGCCGGAGCCACCGCAATCGCTGATTGATGTGGTGGTGGAGCGCGGTGCAGATGCGCGCTACATCGGACAAGATTTTGGCTGGCAGAAATCGCCGGAGACGCCGAGTCAGTGGAGTTTCTGGGCGCGGCATATTCTCTACCCCGGAGGACGGGGGAACGTCGCAACCACGTCTGCCACGATTGATCTGACTGCCAACTACCCCCACCCCAACCCTCCCCCGCTGGGGGATGGAGCCGAACAGCAGAACTCTAAATCAGCCGAGGCAACCACTTTCCGCCGTCACGGCCTCCCGCTGCCTGCACTTCGCGGCACCTATCAACTCGGCAACGCCGCCGCCGCGCTCGCTGCCCTGCACGCCTTGAACGACAAACTCCCGGTCTCGCAGGGTGCTGTCAAACAGGGCCTGGTTGAAGTCGAATGGCCCGGTCGGTTTCAGGTGCTTCCCGGTCGTCCCGTCACGGTGCTCGACGTTGGCCACAATGCCCATGCAGCGACCGCGATGGAGCGAGCGCTTGCCGACATGGCGTATTTCCCGATGACTTACGCGGTGTTCTCGATGCTGCGCGACAAGGACATTGGTTCGGTGGTCAACGCCGTGAAAGGCCGTATCGACGAATGGCTTGTCGCCCCGCTACCCGGCCCGCGTGGCATGAGCGTGGACGAGTTGGCGGCGGCGCTCGCCGCCGCAGGGATCAAGGATCGCGCCATCCACCGCTACGCGAGCGTTGCCGCCGCTTATGCTGCGGCGCGCAAAATGGCGGCGGAAGCCGATAGAATTGTGGTCTTTGGTTCGTTTCTCACCGTCGCGCAAGCCACGTGAGTCGCATAGAAATTTTGATGGGCACTTCTAGAAATTCGTTTTTCGGGATGAAGCGCAAGGCGCGGGGCGCGGAGCAACCGGAATGTACTTTGGTACATGAGGATCGCGAGCACCCCGCAACGCCGCGATTCGCCCGACAAACGGATTTATAGGAGCGCCCAAATGGTTGCCGCTACGTCTGAACGCGCGCCCGACAACGCAGAGCTTCTGCGTCGCCGCGCAAACCGGCGATTGCTCGGTGCGTCGGTGTTGCTGCTGATCGCGATCATCGCGGTGCCGATGTTTTTGGAGCGCGAGCCGCCTGCACTGCCCGACAACGTCGACGTGCGCATTCCGCCGGTGGAAGGCACCAAGTTCGAGCCGAAATTTCCGGATGGCAAAAAGGCCGCTGAAAAGCCGCCAGAGATTCCGGCCATCACTGAGCCCACGGGCAATCAGGCGGGCGTGTCTTCGGTGCAATCTGCGCCTGCTCCGGTCGTCGTGTCGTCCGTGATTGAGGCGCCGAAAGTTGCAGCCATTGCTCCCACTGCGCCGAAAGCTGATATCGCAAAACCTGCGCCCAAAGCCGCTGAAAAAGCGCAGCAAAAAACCGCAGAAAAAGCACCAGCCAAAACGGCAGCAGACGCCGAACGCAAACCCGGCCAATTGGTGATTCAGGTTATCGCCGTGCGTGACGCGGCGGTCGCGAAACAAATGTACGAGCGCGCCAAATCACTCAAATTCCCGGCGTACACCGAGCAAATTGACGTGACTAACGGCAAAGTGACTCGCGTACGCGTTGGCCCGTACGCCACCAAGCTTCAGGCCGAATCCGCGCGCGCCAAGCTCGCGCAGGCGGGCTTCGAGGCAAAAGTGCTGACGTTGCAATGAGTACATCGTCGTCAGCGTTGAGGTAGCCCCGCATGACCGCTTTTGACATCGCGGTGATCGTAGTCGTGACGCTGTCGGCGCTGATCGGCGTGTGGCGCGGTGTGATCCGTGAAGTGTTCGCGCTGGCGGCGTGGATCGCAGCTCTCGTCAGCATGTTTTTGTTCGGTGACAAGCTGGGCAAGATGCTGCCGTTTGCGCAAGACACGCCGTGGCTGCGTACGCTCGCGGGTTACGCGTTGGTGTTCATTGGCGTGTTTATCGTGTTGAGCGTGGCAGGATTTCTGTTCAGTAAAGTCGTGAATGCCATTGGGCTGTCGTTCGTGGATCGCGCGCTGGGGATGATGTTCGGGCTGATTCGAGGCGCGTTGATCGTGGTGCTGCTGGTATTGTTTGCCGGTGCCACCACCTTGCCGCAAATGGACTGGTGGCGCGATAGCGTGACGGCGAAACCGCTGGCAACGATGGCCGCGATTTTGCGCAGCAAATTGCCCGACGATCTGGCAAAACGAATCAAGTTTGTAGCGGCAGCGACCCGTGCCGATTGCGATAGGAGTAACTTATGTGTGGCGTAATCGGAATCGTGTCGCACGGCCCGGTGAATCAACTGATTTACGACGGCCTGCTGTGCCTGCAACATCGCGGACAAGATGCGGCGGGCATCACCACGGCTGACGGTGCGGTGTTTCACATGCACAAAGACAAAGGCATGGTGCTCGACATTTTCCGCACGCGGAACATGCGTGAACTGTACGGCTCCGCAGGCATTGGCCACACGCGTTACCCGACTGCGGGGTCGGCGGTGAGCGTGCACGAGGCGCAACCGTTTTATGTGAACTCGCCGTTCGGCATCACGCTCGCGCACAACGGCAATTTGACCAACGGTGAGGCGCTCAAACGCGAGCTGTTCAACGTTGACGCGCGACATATCAACACCAACAGCGATTCCGAAGTGCTGCTCAACGTGTTCGCGCTGGAGCTGGAGCGGGCGGCGCAAGGTGTGAAGCTGACGCCCGAGAAAATTTTTACCGCGGTGCGCGGCGTGCATCAACGCTGTCGCGGCGCGTATGCGGTGCTCGCGATGATTGCCGGTTACGGCCTCGTCGCGTTTCGTGATCCACACGGCATTCGCCCGCTGGTCTATGGCCGCAATGAGACGATGGCGGGTGCTGAATATGCGGTGGCCAGCGAGACAGTAGCGCTCGATGTGCTCGGCTTCAAGTTCGAGCGCGACGTGGCACCCGGTGAAGCGTTGTTCATCGACTTCGCAGGGCATTTGCACGCCAAACAATGCGCTGACAATCCCAAGCTCACCCCGTGCATTTTTGAGTACGTCTACCTCGCGCGGCCCGACTCGGTGATCGACGGCATCAGCGTTTACGATGCCCGCATTCGCTTGGGCGACGAGCTGGCCGACGAAGTGCAAAAACTGCCCGATTGGGAAAGCATTGATGTTGTCGTGCCGATCCCTGATTCATCACGTCCCAGCGCGCTCGCGCTCGCCACCAAAATCGGTCGCCCATATCGCGAGGGCTTCGTAAAAAACCGCTACGTCGGTCGCACCTTCATCATGCCTGGCCACGCGATGAGGAAGAAAAGCGTGCGCCAAAAGCTGAACCCCATCGCCAGCGAATTCAAGGGCAAAACCGTGCTGCTGGTGGACGACTCGATCGTGCGCGGCACCACCAGCCGCGAGATCGTGCAAATGGCGCGCGAGGCAGGCGCGAAAAAAGTGTTCTTCGCCAGCGCCGCGCCACCGGTGATCTATCCCAACGTGTATGGCATCGATATGCCCACCCCGTCTGAACTAATCGCAGTAGGCAAAACCCACGAACAAATCGCCACCGAAATTGGCGCTGAGCGCGTGATCTATCAAACTATCGCGGGCATGAAACGCGCGATTCGTGCGGGCAATCCGGCAATTGTTGATTTTGATGCGTCGTGCTTCGATGGCTGTTATGTGACTGGCGACATTACGCCACAATTTTTGCAGGGCCTTGCCGAATCCCGTGATGAATCGCGTGGCGAAGCGCTGCTCACCGACCAATGATCGATCCACATCCTCCCTCAAATATCGACACCCTAGCGATTCGCGCCGGCGGGATGCGCACGCCATTCAACGAGCACTCGGAGGCGTTGTTCCCCACGGTGAGCTTCGTTCACGAGAGCGCGGAGATGGCGGCAAAGCGTTTTACGGGTGAAGAGCCCGGCTACATCTATTCGCGCTTCACCAATCCGACGGTGGATATGTTCGAGCAGCGGCTCGCCGCGCTTGAAGGCGCTGAATCCGCGATTGCTACCGCGACCGGCATGGCCGCGATTTCGACGTTGGCGATGACCTTGTGTTCGGTGGGCGACCACATCGTGACTAGCGGCAGCGTGTTCGGCTCGACGCTCAACGTCTTCGGCGCGCAGGTCATGGGCAAGTTTGGCGTGACCTGCGAAGTGGTCAACTCCACATTGCTTGACGTATGGGCCGCAGCGATCCGGCCGGGCACCAAGCTCGTGTTTCTGGAAACGCCGTCGAACCCGACGGCTGAAGTGTTCGATATTGCCGCAATTGCCGAGATGGCGCGCAAAGTCGGCGCTGTGTTTGCGGTGGACAATTGTTTTTGCACGCCGATTTTGCAACGACCGTTGTCGCTCGGCGCGGATGTGGTGGTGCATTCAGCGTCCAAACATCTCGACGGGCAAGGCCGCGTAATGGGCGGCGCACTGGTGGGCAGCAAAGAGTTGTGTCGCGAGAAGGTTTATAACTTTTTACGCACGATTGGCCCAACTCTTGCGCCATTCAACGCATGGGTGATTTTGAAAGGCTTAGAAACGTTGCCGATTCGCATGCGGGCGCACAGCGAAAACGGGCTTGCGCTCGCGCAGTGGCTTGAGGCGCATCCCAAAGTGGCCAAGGTGAATTACCCCTTTCTTGATTCACATCCGGCGGTGGCCCTAGCCAAGCGCCAGCAATCCGGCGGCGGAGCGGTGTTGTCGTTCACCGTTAAGGGCGGTAAGGCTGAGGCGTGGAACGTCGTGGACGGCGTGAAGATCATGTCAATCACCGGAAATCTGGGCGATGTGAAGACCACGATTACACACCCCGCGAGCACCACCCATTCGCGTATGACGCAGGCGGCAAGGGATGCGTCAGGCATTACTGATACCCTGATTCGCGTAGCGGTCGGGCTGGAATCGCAATCTGATCTGCAAGAAGACTTGAATCGCGGCTTGAGCTCGATTTAACTCGCACACGCAAAACAATAGATATTCACGAGAGTAGAGAAACGATGCTGTACGCCTTTCACGAGATGCAAAAGTCCCTGGGAGCGCCCATGCGCTTCGCCGCGCAAATGGGCATGACCTGGGCGCAGTCGGATGGCAACCCGTGGAAGGAAATGCCGCAAAGCGATTGGCTGGCGGCGTCAAGCGAATTGACGCTACGTCTGACACAGGAGTATCCGAAACTTCCGTTTGGCATTCACTCAGTGGTCGTCGATGGTCATACCCACGCGATTGAAGAGACGGTCGTGGAAGAAAAGGCGTTCTGCCAGTTGCGCCGTTTTGCCAAGATCGGCTCCAAAGGCGAACCGCGCGTATTGCTGGTTGCTCCTTTGTCTGGACACCACTCGACGCTGCTACGTGACACGGTAAATTCGCTGGTTCAGCACCACGAGGTGTTCATCACCGACTGGCGAGATGCGCGCATCGTGCCATTGTCAGAAGGATTGTTTCATCTGGATGATTACGTTGCGTATGTGATCGGCTTTTTGCAATCACTAGGTCCGAAGGTACACGTTATCTCTGTTTGCCAGCCCACCGTACCTGTCATGTGTGCAGTGAGCCTGATGGCGGCGCACAACGACCCGAATCGCCCAAGGTCGATGGTGATGATGGGCGGGCCAATCGACACGCGCGTTAATCCATCGAGCGTGAACACCTACGCGACCAAGCACACGATTGAGTGGTTTGAAGAGCATGTGATCTCGCGTGTGCCAGCGAAGTATCCGGGTTTTGGCCGCCGCGTGTATCCGGGGTTTTTGCAGCATTACGGATTCGTCGCAATGAATCCCAATCATCACGCCAAGTCGCACCAAGAATTTTTCTACGACTTGATGAAAGGCGACGAGGAAGATGCGCAGACCCATCGCAAGTTCTACGACGAATACAACGCGGTGCTGGATCTAGATGCTGCGTACTATCTTGAGACCGTACAACGAGTGTTTCAGGAGTTTCAATTGCCACGCGGCGTGATGGAAGTTTCCGGCGAACGTGTTGACCCGTCAAAAATTCGCGATGTTGCGTTGATGACTGTAGAGGGCGAGCTTGACGACATTTCCTGTCCCGGTCAGACGCATGCAGCGCACGGATTGTGCTCAAACATTCCTGATGCGCGTCGGAAGCATTTGCTCGTTGAAGGATGCGGCCACTATGGCATCTTCTCGGGAAGTCGTTGGCGGAACATTGCCTATCCTGCAATTCGCGAGTTTATTGCGGCAGAGGAACAGCGTTCGATGAAAGTTTCGTCGCGTACGGCATCACTTAAGCCAACCAAAGCAGTGACGAAGCGAAAAAAGTAGAAAAATTTATTGAGTTTTTGAAAGGACGCGCAGACATTGGATTTGCGCGCCACCTTGCCTAAAAAATTCGCATGATTTGCCTAAAAGTCCACCAAAAGAAGCGCTGATTTAGTTAGTTTTGTGAGTGATTGAGTTGCGCGGTAGGAATAGGTATGCCATAATTTATGTCTTCGCTGATTAAACACATTGCCTTGAAGCGGTAACGCTGAATGGATAAG
>JAYSRA010000116.1:0-8402 GCA_043721275.1 Burkholderiales bacterium | reverse complement strand
CATGACGGTGCTCCAATCGTTCAAATGCGTAACTGTACGCAAATACAGCATTACCGTCAATACTTCCTGAGCCAGCTTGCTAATCAGGAGTCGACTTAAGGCTATAACCGCGTCTAGCCCCATTTAAATGGCGCGTTCATCAAAAAGCTGTTATTTGCAAAACAGCTTTTCGTGGCGGGTGTGTTCAGCCAACCAAGCACCTACTCGATCACTTTGCCTTTGGCGCTGATCAGGCTCACGGTCACGAATTTGCTGCCGCGATGATCTTTGGCGGAGTAGGCCACCACGAGCCCACCCAGATCAAAATCGTTCATGCTTTCGAGCGCGCTGATGAGCTGCGGTCGGGTGAGATTTTTGCCTGCGCGGCGCAGACCTTCCACCAGCACTTTGGCGGCGGCAAAGCCCTCAATGCCGTAGTACGAACGCTCGTCCAACGCGGACTCCACCATTGCGTTGATGTATTCGGTGCTGAGCCGGGTTTTCTTTTGCACCGGGCTCGGCATCACCTGCGCCACCATCACCCCGTGTGACGCGTCGCCAAGCTCGCCGTACAACAGGTCAGCACTGACCGGAGAGAAGCCGATGAAGGTCGTTTTCGCGCCGCTGCGATTCATCTCTTTGATGAACGCTGCGGCCGGTTTGTACAGCGCCACCAACACCACCGCCTGGGGGGCCGCCGCGGAGACGCTTGCCACCGCAGCGCTCACATCCACCGAATTGCGCGGCACCGCGCCGGTAACCGCCACGGTCAGCTTGCGCCGCGCCAACGCCGCTGTCACCCCCTGCAAGCCGGCCTGCCCGTACGCATCGTCTTGATAAAACACGGCAATGCGGGTGGCCCCGGTGGTCACCAGTTGGTTAACGATGGCCTCGGCCTCATCAGAATAGCTCGCCCGCACATTGAACAAATAGCGATTCATGGGCGTGCGCAAACCGTCCGCGCCGGACAGGCCCGCGATCAGCGGCACTTGCGCCTCGCTGAACACTTTCGCGGAAGCCGCGATGGCGGCCGACCCGTAGTAGCCAAACAACGCGAACACGCCTTTTTCATCAATCAGCCGCGTGGTGTTGGCAACGGTGTTGGCTGCTTCATAACCATCATCAAGTGAGGTCAATTGAATCTTGCGGCCAAAAATACCACCGGCACGATTGATTTTTTGAAAATAAGCGAGCGCGCCATCCCGGTACTGCTTGCCCGCTTGCCCGTTCGGCCCCGAAAACGGTGCCGACTGACCGATCAAAATGGTGCTGGCGGTCACGCCCGTTTCGGCGCGAACCGCGCTGCTCAGCAGGGTGAAGCTCGCGACCAACAACGCGGCGCGGACGCATAAATTGCAACTAAACACAGGTGGCCTTCATTGAATAATTTTTGTAGCAGTCAAATCGCGCACAACGCTCGCGCGGGTGAGGTGCCGAACGCAAACGTGCAGGTCTGCGGTTAGCGCGTTTGCACGTTAGCGCGATCACACACCCCCTCAGATGCAACTCACGCGCTGGCGTGACTCAAATTCGGGCGCGGACGCCGCATTGCGCGCAGCCACTCCCTAATTTGGTGCGAGAGTGTAGAGCGAGCCACGCGTGCACACGGTACAAGTGAGTCGCTATCGGCACCGTATCGAAAGTTTCAGATATTCCTGAGCCTGGCCAGCGACGTGACGGCGCTACGGGCGAAACTTCCACGGCGCAGCAAGCGCGGGCTTCGCGCCCTCGTTTCCGAGCGTTGCGTAGTAATCGGCAATCGTTGCCAGATCAAGCGCTGCGTTACCGGTTGGCGTGAATACCGCGTTGACCAGCACCCGCTTGGTGCGGAAATCAAGCGCGCCCAAAACAATCGGCACACCGGCTGCCACCGCCACATGGTAGAAACTTGAGCGCACGTACGGCGCGTAACTGCGCGTGCCCTCCGGCGCAATGGCAAAGCGCATGCGCGGCTCGCGAGCGAAGCGCTCGGCCATTTGCGGCACGAAGCCGGTCGCCGTTTGCCGGTTGACGGGGAAACCTCCCACCGCGCGAAAAAAACCCGCCCACGGCCCTTTAAACAGGCTCTCTTTGCCTGCAAAACAGAGTCGCTCGCGCTTAAAGTCGAGCCCGACCGCCCATTTGGTAAACAAGCCCGCCGGAAAGTCCCAATTGCTGGTGTGCGGATACATCACGATCACGCATTTTTCAGGCAGCGGATCGGCCACCAGCGCCCGCCAGCCCACGAGCTTCATAGCGAACGCCGCGAGCTTTGACAATGGCCCATAGGCACCGGGGCTGCGCTGTTGCGCTGCATCGAGCCACGTCGGTTTCACAGGGTCCTGCATTCGCTCCAGCCCGAGCGCTGAGCGCTTCTTGGATAATCGCTGCGATGTTATCCGTTCCAATTTCGGTCACCGCGCGCGCCATTGATGCGCTGCTGCCGCAGACGCAGTGCCAGCGGTGCAGCTATGCCGATTGCCACGCGTACGCAGAGGCCATCGCGACCGGCGAAGCTGACATCAATCGCTGCCCACCGGGCGGTGAGGCCACTCGGCGGGGGCTGTTTGCGTTGCTGGAGCGCACGGACGACGCGTGCTTGACGCTTGCCATCGACGTTGACGCGTACGCGCCTGAACACGTTGCGTTGATCGATGAGGCCGCGTGCATCGGTTGCGCTGCGTGTTTGCCGGTGTGCCCCACCGACGCGATCATTGGCGCCGCAAAACGCATGCACACCGTGATCGCCGACGAGTGCACCGGATGCGAGCTGTGCATCATCGCTTGCCCGGTGGATTGCATTGCATTGGTGCCGGTGGTGACGAGCGCCAATCGGGTGCATGCCATGCTTGATGATCGCGCGTGTCAGGTGGCCGTGCTCAAGCGCACGTACGACGCACACAAGACGCGTTTTTTGCAGCGCGCTGAGGCCAAGGCCGAAGTGCATGCGCCGAAGGTCATGCCGGACAAAAAGGCGTTGCTTGCGGCAATTTTGGCGAAGGCCAAAGCGCGAACATGAACGCAGAAAAACGCCAGCGCATTTTTGCCAAGCTCGCGGAGGCCAATCCTGAGCCGAAAACTGAGCTTGAATACGGCAATCCGTTTCAACTGGTGATCGCCGTGTTGCTGTCCGCACAAACCACCGACAAAGCGGTGAACGTGGCGACGCGGCGCTTTTTTCCAGCGGCGAAAACGCCCGCTGATCTGGTCGCGCTCGGCGAGGCGAAGCTCATGGAGCACATCAAGACTATCGGCTTGTTTCGCAACAAAGCCAAGAACGCGATTGCTGCCGCACGGCAGTTAATCGAGCTGCATAACGGTGTGGTGCCGCACAATCGCGCGGCACTTGAAGCCTTGCCCGGCGTGGGCCGAAAGACCGCCAACGTGGTGCTAAACGAAGCGTTTGGCGAGCACACGTGTGCGGTGGACACGCATGTGTTTCGGGTCGCCAATCGCATGAAAATCGCGCCCGGAAAAAACGTGGATCAGGTCGAAGCCAAGCTCATGAAATTCACGCCACCGGAATATTTGCGTTTTGCGCATCACTGGTTGATTTTGCACGGCCGCTACACCTGCGTGGCGCGCACGCCCAAGTGCGGCGCGTGCGTGGTGTTCGATGATTGTGAATTCGCCGGACGGCACAAACTGCGTGAGTTGCAGCAGCAAAGTAGTTAGCCATGTTTAGTCCATCACGCGACCAATCGCGGCAATTTTTTATCGACACGTGGGCTAAATTTCAGCGCCGTGACGCGCTGTCGGCACTTGAAGAAAAAACCGCCGCGATCATCAATCGGCATCCCGAATATCACCGCGTGCTGCAAAACCCCGAGTCGTTTATTGCCACCGATTGGCGGCCTGAAGCGGGCGACATCAATCCGTTTTTGCACCTCGGATTTCATCTCGCCATTCAAGAGCAACTCGACATCAATCAGCCGCACGGCATCCGCGCTATTCACGCGCAACTCGCCGCAAAAAACGACGACGAGCACGCCGCCGTTCATGAAATTCTCGAATGCCTAGGCGAAACGTTGTGGCAAGCGCAGCGGACTGGAACCGCGCTTGATGGCGCGCTGTATTTGCAGTTGCTCAGGCAACGCGTGCCGCACCAAGCAGCGCAACGCGTGCCGCCGCAATC
Source organism: Burkholderiales bacterium (assembly GCA_043721275.1). Lineage (GTDB taxonomy): Bacteria > Pseudomonadota > Gammaproteobacteria > Burkholderiales > Casimicrobiaceae > Casimicrobium. The sequence goes on along the minus strand of JAYSRA010000116.1, from coordinate 4,309 downwards.
GTCGTAACGCAAGCGTCGAATCGCTCGCCGCGCGAGCCTGCCTTTCAACGCGCCCTTGTCTGACACATCACCCTGCATTTCTCCGATACACGCCATGCTGAGGGCGTCTTAACGTACGGCTAGTTTGTCGCACAGCGCGCAAACATTCCAACCCACTCACGGAGAAACATATGCAATATGCGGGCACCATCAGCGGTATCTGGATTCCAATCTGGATGTTCACATTTTTTTTCGTCGTCGCAGCAATTGACCTTGCGCGTACACCAAAGCCGTAGCGAGGGGAACTACACAATGCACCCATCATCGCCCCCCACGACGTGACCGCCAAAGCAGCTGAGTCGGCTTCACCGCCCAGCACGCCGCCCACCCATCAACGCAACGCAAAAACGTCGGTGAGCATCAACCAGCAGCCCGTCGATTTGCTCCCGCATGAGCAGGACGAGTCCGCCAGCAGTCAAGCCGGCCCACCGCGAAAAATCATGAAGCAAGCAGCGGCTGATGTCGCGCATGGTTTGAAAGATACGGATCGTGGCGTGGAAATTGGCAAAACGTACGCCAAGCAGAAGGTTTAGCGTTGCGGCGCTCCCGCATTCGTGGCGTTTGCGGGTGAAAAACTGCGATGCAGGCGGATCAGCTTTTTCGTGTAACCGCCATTTTTCTTGGGCTAACGGTCTAATTGGCGAATTATCGACTTAGCGCTTAATTAAGCGTCGCCCCTACTTAAACGGCGCTTTCACTCAAAAGTTGATTAGCCAAAAAACTCGGGTTTCACAACGCCAGATACTGCTCGCTCAACGCGGAATTTGTTTCGAGTTCGGCGAATCTGCCGCTAAATTTAACGCTGCCGCGATCAATCACCACAGCGCGATCGGCGACCGCGCGAGCGAAGCGCAAATTTTGCTCAGACAGGATCACGCACAGCCCTTCTCGCTTCAAGGCCTGCACGCTTTTCGCGATGTGCTCGACCACGATGGGCGCCAATCCTTCCGACGGCTCGTCGAGCAAAATCGCTTTCGGATTGCCCATCAAGGTACGCGCAATGCTGAGCATTTGTTGCTCGCCGCCGGACATGTGGCCGCCCGGACGATCCAGCATTTCCCCGAGCTTGGGAAACAATTCGCACACTCGATCAACCGTCCAACGCGGCGCATCGGAAACATTAGCGCGCGACGGCTGACGACCGACTTCAAGATTTTCAGCAACCGTTAAATCGGTGAAGATACGGCGATCTTCGGGCACGTAACCCAAGCCACGCTGGGCAATCTCGTGCGCGGTGAGCCCGGTGATCGGCGCACCGTCAAAACGCACCTCACCGGTCGCATCTGGCAGCAGCCCCATGATCGCTTTCATGATGGTGGATTTGCCTGCGCCGTTGCGCCCCACCAGCACCAACACCTCGCCCGCGTTCGCCGTGAAGCTCACATCAAACAGCAGTTGCGCGCGGCCATGATTCACGCACAAATTTCTCACCTCAAGCATGAGCAGAATGTCCCAAATACACCGCGCGCACCTCTTCATTGGCACGCACCTCATCGGGCGAACCGTGCGCAATAATTCGACCGCGATTCATCACGATCACGCGATCAGCAAAGCCGAACACGACATCCATATGGTGCTCGGTAAACAGCAAAGCCACGTTGCGATCACGACACGTTTTCACCGCAAGCTGCATCAGCAATTCACGCTCGAAAGGCGCCATACCCGCGGTCGGCTCATCCATCAACAACAGGCGCGGATTGTTGGCCAGCGCCATCGCCAGTTCGAGCCGTTTCAGGTCGCCGTACGCAAGCTCTGCGGCGGCGCGTTCACCCTGCTCTGCCAAGCCAATGTTGGCGAGCAGCTGTAGCGCTTCGCGCTCGCATTGATGCGCGGCCACAGCAATGGCCGACTGCGCGCGGCGTGCAAAACTCAGCAACGCCATCTGCACGTTTTCACGCACTGTCATTGACGCAAAGGTTGCCGTGATCTGAAAGGTGCGCGCCACGCCGAGGCGAAATAATTGCTCCGGCGCGCTACCGGTGATGTCGACACCGTGCAGATTGACGCGGCCTGCGTCCGGCTTAATCTGTCCGTTAATCAAATTAAACGTGGTGGTTTTACCTGCGCCATTCGGGCCGATCAACGCCACCGCTTCGCCCGCCGCCACCGAGAAATCCACCCCTTTAACAGCGGCAACACCACCGAAAGATTTTTTAAGACCCGACACTTGAAGCGCTACGTTCATCGCGTGTTCCTGCGCGCAGTCAGCGCCACAATCCAAAGCCGAAGGGTGCCCACAATGCCGCGCGGAAACAGCAGCACCAGCAACAAAATGATTGTGCCCAAAGCAGCGCGCCAATACTCAGTAGCGCGCGCTAAAGTATCCTGCAAGCCGGTAAATGCCACCGCCCCGACGATGGGCCCGAGCAACGTGTTGACGCCGCCGAGCAGCACCATCACCAGCGCGTCCACCGAGCGCGGAATCGACAACACTTCCGGCGAAATGCTGCCCTTGGAAAAAGCGTAAATCACGCCCGCAACGCCCGCCAACGCGCCCGCCACGGTAAACGCCGCCCACTGCAACTTAGCAGGCGACAAGCCAATCGCGCGCGCCTTCACGGGCGAGTCGCGCGACGCACGCAAGCTGTACCCAAACGGCGTGTGCACCAGCCACGCGCAAAGCAACAAGCCCGCGCCACAGACGGCGAGCGCGAACCAATAAAAATCCTGACGCGCAGCCAACCAATCCGGTGGCCAAACGCCAACCAGCCCATTGCTGCCGCCGGTCACGGCGTCCCACTGAAAAATAATGGACCACGTGATTTGTGCAAACGCGAGCGTGAGCATCGCCATGTAGGTGCCGCTTAAACGCACGCTGAACCAACCAAACAGCAGCGCACCCGCACCGGCAAGCGCGACGCCGCTGCCCATCGCTAGAAAAATTCCCGCGCCCAATTTGACCGCGAGCGCCGCGCCGTAGGCACCCAATCCGAAATACGCCGCGTGACCAAACGAGCCCATGCCACCGGGTCCGATGATGAGCCCGAGGCTTGCGGCAAACAACGCAAACACCATCATGTCGATGGCCAGCACCAAGGTGTATTCACCGCTCACGAGCAGCGGCAAAAAGAGCATCACGCACGCGCCCGTAGCGACTGCAATCAGCGCCGTGCGCGAGGGCAGTTTAAGCAACGTTTGCGCGGCGCTTTCCGAGCGCGAATGCGCAATCGGTTTGCCAAACAAGCCATTGGGTTTAAACACCAACACCAGCGCCATCACCACAAATTCGGCGACCAACGTGAACTTGCTGAATTCAAATTCAACGCCCAACATCGTGACCGCTCCGAGGCCGATGCAATACGCCTTGACGAGCGAAATAATGATCGCGGCGACGAACGCACCGGGCAAACTGCCGAGCCCACCGACCACCACCACAACAAACACGTCCGCGATGATCGTCAAATCCATCGCGAGATTTGCAGGCTCGCGCGGCAACTGCAACGCGCCGCCGATGCCCGCGAGAAAGCTGCCGAGCGCGAACACTGCTGTGAACAAAAGCTTCTGGTTAACGCCAAGCGCATCGGTCATTTCTCGATCCTGCGTCGCCGCGCGTAGCAGCAGACCGAAGCGCGTTTTTTTGAGCAATGTGGTCAGCGCAAACAGCATCGCTACACCGAGCACGATCAATAACAAATCGTAAGTGGGAAATGCCTTGCCAAAAATATCAATCGCGCCACGAAACCCCGGCGCACGCGGCCCCAATAAATCTTCCGGCCCCCAGATGGCAAGCGCCGCGTCCTTGATGATGAGCACCAGACCAAATGTCGCGATGAGTTGCAGCAACTCCGGCGCATCGTAAATGCGCCGCAGGATCAAAAATTCCGCAATGACACCGACGATAGCCACGACCAATCCAGCAACGATCACGCCGCCCCAAAAGCCAAGCGCACCCCCTACCGCCGTGGCCACGCTATAGGCGACGTACACGCCCAGCATGTAGAACGAGCCGTGCGCGAAATTGATGATTCGCGTGACGCCGAAGATGAGCGAAAGACCCACCGCAACCAGAAACAGCGATGAGGCAGAGGCAAGGCCGTTGAGGGTCTGAACGAGGAGCGAAGGCAACATAGCCGTAACGATAGCGGGTTCGCCGTTCTTATCCCCTCTCCCCTCGCGGGAGAGGGTTAGGGAGAGGGGGAGCGTGGAATGAACTGCGTGGGTTTCATCGCCCTCCCGCTCATGCCGCGGGGCAGTCACCTTTCTTGCTTCGCCAAGAAAGGTAACCCAAAGAAGGCGACCCCGACGATTGGCCTATTCCTGCGATGCTCAG
>JAYSRA010000115.1:0-25589 GCA_043721275.1 Burkholderiales bacterium | reverse complement strand
ATGCGGTCACGCGATGGTTGGTCATGTCCTTATGCTCGTAAACTGCGGCCTCATTCCCAGTTCAGCGCGCCGCCGGTCTGGTACTCGATGACCCGCGTCTCGAAGAAGTTGCGTTCCTTCTTCAGGTCGATCATCTCGGCCATCCACGGAAACGGGTTGCTGGCCCCCGGGTACATCACGTCCAGGCCGATCTGCTGGCAGCGGCGGTTGCAGATGAAGCGCAGGTACTCCTTGAACATCGGCGCATTCATCCCGAGCACGCCGCGCGGCATGGTGTCCTCGGCGTAGGCATATTCCAGCTCTACTGCCTTGCGGAAGATTCCCGTCAGTTCCTCGCGGAACTCCGGGGTCCACAGGTGCGGGTTCTCCAGCTTGATCTGGTTCACCAGGTCGATGCCGAAGTTGCAGTGCATCGACTCGTCGCGCAGGATGTACATGTACTGCTCGGCCGAGCCGGTCATCTTGTTTTGCCGCCCGAGCGCGAGAATCTGCGTGAAGCCGACGTAGAAGAACAGGCCCTCCATCAGGCAGGAGAACACGATCAGGCTCTTGAGCAGCTTCTGGTCGGCCTCCGGCGTCCCCGTCTTGAAGGCCGGGTCGGTCAGCGTATCGATGAACGGGATCAGAAATTCGTCCTTGTCCCGGATCGAGGCGACCTCGTGGTAGGCGTTGAACAGCGCGCCTTCGTCCAGGTCCAGGCTCTCGGCGATGTACTGGTAGGCGTGGGTATGGATCGCCTCCTCGAAGGCCTGGCGCAGCAGGTATTGTCGGCACTCGGGTGCGGTGATGTGGCGATAGGTGCCGAGCACGATGTTGTTGGCGGCGAGGCTGTCGGCGGTGACGAAGAAGCCCAAGTTCCGCTTGATGATCAAACGCTCGTCATCGGTCAGGCCGTCCGGACGCTTCCACAGCTCGATGTCGCGCTGCATGTTGATCTCTTGCGGCATCCAGTGGTTGGCGCAACCGGCGAGATATTTGTCCCACGCCCACGTGTATTTGAACGGGACGAGTTGGTTGACGTCAGCGCCACCATTGATGACGCGCTTGTCCTCCGCGCGGACGCGGCTGGCAGCGGCCTTGGCAAGCTCAGCCTCGGTGGCGGCGGTGTTCACCGGCATGCCTTGCTCGTGCATTTGCGCGCGGTAGCCTGCCACCTGCGCGGCGCTGGGCGCGGCGGCGGGTTGGGCTGCGTGCGCTTGCGAGGCCACTTGTGGTGCGGCGCTAGCGCTGGCGGGGGTGACGGGGGTGACAATATCGTCATCAAAATTCAGCATTTAAATTACCTCTATGCCTTTCGACCTAACCAAAATAGGCGGTCGCTTAGTTATGGGTGGCAGTGAAACTATGTCAACACGCCAACGAAAAAATTATTGAACGGACTCAAGTTTTGAATACAAATACGACGGCGAGATGTCGATGCCGCCGCGCTCCCAAGACAGGGTAGCGAGGCCTTCGTCGAACGCAAGCTCTTCAAAGTTGACGCGATCCCGCAGCGGCGCTAAATCAGCGCCCCACAAGTCGTCCGAAAAATCCACGATGCCCGCGCGACCGTCGGCAAACTGAAGCCACATTTGGTAGTCGCCCATGTGTCGGGCGTTGCTCAAACGGGGGTCAAAGCCGCGAAGGTCTTTAAGGTTTTGCAGGTCTTGCAATGATTCACCCTGTGTGGATAGTTCGGTAAACAAACGGTTTTTCAAAAGGCGCTGATCGTTCACTGTATCTGCGTAAGCGCGAGCGGTGATCAACACATTCTGAAAAACCGCCGGAAGCGCTTTGCAGCATTTCCGGCGGACAGTTCGCGCGGGCGGGAAACCCGTGGCGGCGAAACTGCACCCGATGTGAATCAGGTGGCTGCTGGTGGTGGCGGAACGGGATAGCCGTTAAGAATTGCGTTACTTCTGCAATCCTTTTGGGTCACGTAGCCTTGCGACGATGCACCAATCACGTTGCCGTTTGATGCGATACGACGCCAGCGGTATTTGCCTGCCTTATCTTGGTAGAACTCCCACTTATGCTCTTTTGTTGCCACAGATCACCTCCCTTCCTTAAGGTACACACACTCGACCGAATCTTTTAATCAGACTGATCAAAGGGTATGCAATACGTGATGCCGACCTAGCGCGAACTAAGGTCACCACCACACGTACAGCGCGCGTCACGCCCCCTTCGCTCGGGAGGCCGCCCGCACCCGAAGGTGCAAACCGCAAAGCGACATTCGCTGCGGTCAGGGCGCTGCACACGGCTGGCAACCCCCTCACCGCAACGCCTCTCCGCATAGGGAGAGGCGACGTTTTTTATTTACGCGTCAAGCGGCGGAATGCGCAACTTTTGGCCGGGATAAATTTTGTCTGGATGCGACAGCATCGGTTTATTGGCCTCGAAAATCAGCATGTATTTATTCGGGTCGCCGTAAGCAGCCTTGGATATTTTTGACAGATTGTCGCCCGATACTACGTCGTGATACGTGGCTTCCGGCTCGGACAAATCAACCGACATATTGTCCGTGACGTTTGACACGCCCGACACGTTACCGGCGCACAACAATGCCTTCTCTTTAGTCGCCTGATCTTCGGCCACGCCGAACAACGCGACTGTGGAACTTGCCGCGTCGAAGGTCACCACCAGCCCGGTAATGGTTAGGCCCTGCGCTTCGATGTAGGCCTGAATTGCGTCACCGGCCGCGTTGTTGGTGGCAGCGAGTTTGGCCTTGGCGGCTTCGTCGTCTGACGCTGCTGCCGCGGCTGCTGCTGCGTCTGCTTCTTTGTGGCCGAACAGCTTTTCACCGGCGTCTTTAATGAAACTGAAAAAACCCATAGTCGTCTCCTGTTAAGTGGTTATTGAGGGTTGGATCAGCGAGTGCTGACGCGCCCCATAACGCTGATTATTGCCCGGATAGTGGGTAAGAAAAGTAGGATTTTGTGCCGACTTCGCAGTGTTTATTGGCAGGCTTCACATTCGGGGTCGTCAAGACTGCAAAACTTCATGTCGGTGGCGGGTAAATCGGCCATCGCCGCCGCGCTCGCGGGTGCCGCCGCGGCAAGCATTGCCATCGGGGTAGTCGCAGCGGGCGCGGTAGTTTTATGTGCGCCGCCAGAGCTTGACACGGCATTCAACTCGCCGCCTTTGCCGGTCGATTTTTCGGCACTGGTGGCACCCATGGTGCGCAGGTAGTACGTGGTTTTGAGGCCGCGTGTCCATGCGAGTTTGTAGGTTTCGTCGAGCTTTTTACCTGAGGCACCCGCCATGTAAATGTTGAGCGATTGCGCCTGATCAATCCACTTTTGACGACGCGATGCAGCCTCCACAATCCACGATGGATCCATCTCGAATGCAGTGGCGTAGTTGGCTTTCAGATCATCCGGAACGCGATCAATCTTGCCGAGTGCGCCGTCGAAATATTTGAGGTCCGAAATCATGACCTCGTCCCACAGGCCGCGCGCTTTCAGGTCGTCCACGAGGTGCTCGTTGATGACGGTAAATTCGCCAGACAGATTAGATTTGACGAACAAGTTTTCGTAGTTCGGCTCAATACAGGCCGACACGCCGATGATGTTGGAGATGGTCGCCGTTGGCGCAATCGCCACGCAGTTGGAATTGCGCATGCCGTGAATTTTGATGCGCGCTTTGAGCGAATCCCAATCCATGGTGATCGATTGATCGACTTCAACATAACCACCGCGCTCTTCGGCAAGCATTTTGAGCGAATCGTACGGAAGGATGCCGCGATCCCACAGCGAGCCTTTGTATGAGCTGTAGCGACCGCGCTCTTCGGCGAGCTCGGTCGAGGCGAGGTAGGCGTAATAACAGACGGCTTCCATCGAGCGATCTGCAAACTCCATCGCATCTTGCGACGCATACGGCGTGCGCATGATGTGCAGCGCATCTTGAAAGCCCATGATGCCCAAGCCCACCGGGCGATGTTTCAAGTTCGAAGTGCGGGCTTTTTTGACCGCGTAGTAATTGATGTCGATCACGTTGTCGAGCATGCGCATCGCGGTGCGGATGGTCTGCTGCAGTTTGACCTGATCGAGCACGTAGCCGCCATCGACCTCAGTCATGTGATTGACCAAGTTCACGGAGCCCAAGTTGCACACGGCAATCTCGGTGTCGCTGGTGTTAAGCGTGATCTCGGTGCAAAGATTAGACGAATGCACCACGCCGACATGCTGCTGCGGCGAGCGGATGTTGCACGGGTCTTTGAAGGTGATCCATGGATGGCCTGTTTCGAACAACATGCTGAGCATTTTGCGCCACAGCGTGGTGGCCTGAATCGTCTTGAACAACTTGATTTCGCCACGCGCCGCTTTGGCTTCATACTCGCAGTAGCGTGCCTCGAATGCCTTGCCAAATAGATCATGAATATCGGGCGTGTCAGCGGGTGAAAACAGCGTCCACGCGCCGTTCTCCATCACCCGCTTCATGAACAAATCGGGGATCCAATTCGCGGTGTTCATGTCGTGGGTGCGACGACGGTCGTCACCGGTGTTCTTGCGCAGTTCGAGGAATTCCTCGATGTCCATGTGCCACGTTTCAAGGTAGGTGCAGACTGCACCCTTGCGCTTGCCGCCTTGATTGACCGCGACCGCTGTGTCGTTCACCACTTTGAGGAACGGCACCACGCCTTGTGATTCGCCGTTGGTGCCTTTGATATGCGAGCCCATGGCGCGCACTGGCGTCCAGTCGTTGCCAAGGCCACCGGCAAACTTGGAAAGCAGCGCGTTTTCCTTGATGGCCTCATAAATGCCGTCGAGGTCGTCCGCAACCGTGGTCAGATAGCAGCTGGACAACTGTGAACGGTGCGTCGCCGAGTTAAACAGTGTCGGCGTACTCGACATAAAGTCAAAGCTCGACAGCAGTTGGTAGAACTCAACGGCACGTGCTTCGCGATCTGCCTCGTTCAGCGCCAAACCCATGGCCACGCGCATGAAAAACGCCTGCGGCATTTCGAAGCGGCGATCTGCACCATTCTTGCCAGTGCGGTCGATCAGGAAGTAACGGTCATACAGCGTCTGCAAGCCCAGAAAGCCGAACTTGAAGTCACGCGTGTGATCGAGCGCCGCTCCGAGTTTGGCGAGGTCGTAGCTGGCGAGCTCCGGGTTGAGCAAACCAATGCTGATGCCGTGCTTAATAAATTTCGGGAAGTATTCGCCGTACTTGATGGCCATGTCGGCCTGCGACGCTTCTTCTTCAAGAATCTCAAATCGAATCGAGTCAAGCAGCAAACGCGCCGTGACGAAACTGTAAGCCGGGTCTTTTTCAATGTACTGTCGCGCCGCGAGCACCACGCATTTGCGCACTTCTTTGGCTGATACGCCGTCGTACAAATCTTTAAGTGTTGCTTTCAGAATCAAATCGGCATCAGCCGCGCCGTGCAGGCCGTCACATGACGAGATGATGAGCTCGCGCAGGCGCAGCAGGTCGAGCGGCTTGCGCACGCCGTCTTCCACCACATGCAGGATGGACTCTTGGTCGGCTTCTTTGGTCTTTGCCTGCGCTGCGCGCTCTTGCGTACGCTTTTCGCGGTACAGCACGTAGGCGCGAGCGACTTCGTGCTCGCCGGAGCGCATCAACGCCAGTTCGACCTGATCCTGAATTTCCTCGATATGAATCGCGCCGCCTTCAGGCTTGACGCGCATCAGTGCGCTCATCACTGCGTCGGTTAACTGCTGCGTCAACTCGCGGGCGCGGGCCGAGGCGGCGCTCTGGTTACCGTGCGCGGCGAGATAGGCCTTGGTCATGGCAACAGTAATCTTCGATGGCTCAAAACCGACCACCGAGCCATTGCGGCGAATCACTTTGTACAAGGTGGCGCGGGCCGAATCCGGCGTGGCGCTGGAGCCTCCCGTTACTAAGCCAAGCATCGCAGGGTTCAGGCCTGCCGTCATAGCGGTTGTGATGCCAAGCTTGGCAGCGGTTTTAATAGTTTTGCCACCGAGCTGGGTGGTTGCCGTTTCGAGCATGTATGCGTCTCCAAAATTCTGTATTTCACCGTTATCTGTACGTGGATGGCGAGGTACACAGCATTATTTAACGTCCGAATAAAGCCGAAGCTGATTTAACAGTCTGTGCGGTGTCGTCCGTGACTCTATGGTGCCGTGACCGTGACGGGCCTCCCAACCCTCGCTACGTCCTGTGTTCCGCTCAAATCAATCACACCGTTAAGGTTTGTACTGCGAACTGCGCCCTCTGCCAACCGATTGGCGGCGCCGGACACTTAGAAACTCGCGGTGCAATTTATGTCAAATCGAGCGAACCTATGAAGGATACGACCAACTACATCTAGTGGTCAAGAGACATCTGCAACACAACATATGGGGGTTACTCAGAGAATTTCACCCACCCGATTCGCGTAGGTACGCCGCGTGCCCCGTGGCACAAGGCTTGACAGCGAGCGCTTCCGATCTGCCCACAGCTTAAGGCGACTTTTCACAGAGTTTTCCACAGCTTTATTCGCGAAAATTAATCGCATGGAGTTGTTGTCCAGCGATCACCACGGCACTTTCGCCGCGCCTCAGTTGCACCGTGAAGTTGCCGGTTAGGCTACCGAACGCAGGTAATACGATGCCCGTCGCGTGCCGCCAGAAGCACGACAGCGTGACGCCGTCTCGTGCCGTTTGTAGGCGCAGTGCTGGGTGCAAATGCCCCGCCAACTCAATGCCAGCACCCGATGCTTTGCCCGGCTCATGGCAACAGGCAAACGGGCCCAACGCATATGGCTCTGCGACGATGTTCAAAGCCCATTCCGGCGGCGCATCGCCCGCGTGACGATCATGATTGCCGCGCACCAAAATCATCTCGACGTCGCTATGGTGCATTCGGAACGCTCTGAAATTACGATCCAGAGCATCGGTGTAGCTGTTACGGTTGTGCACCAGGTCGCCCAAGATGACTAAGCGGGCCGCCCGATGCGCCTGCAGCAGCGCTGAAATGCGCTCCAAATCATGGTTGGAATGACCGCTCGGCAATGGCACCCCGGCCGCACGAAAGCTGGCCGCTTTGCCTAGGTGTACGTCGGCGACAAACAGGGTGCGCTCGGAGGGCCAGAACAGCATGCGCTGCGCCAGACAGACGACCGTGCTGCCAGCGCACTCAAGAGGCAGCTCGCCGTGACGTATGGAGGCTTGCTTCACGCTGCATGCAGGCAGTGCTGCCTGACGGCGTGCCGGAGCTTCGCTAAAAAGCTCGCTGGCGCAGTTTGGACAATGCTAACGGCAAGAGTTTGATGCCAGCGGGCGCAGCGCACAACGGCCCCAGCAATGTCACTCGCGAGATTGGCATCAGCCGTGACGCCGCGCTCCAGATGCAGCGCGCGAACTTCAAACACACCGTCAGCGCGATGCGCCTTGGCATCGAGGCGCCCCACCAGTTCTCCGCGCACCAAAATCGGCAATGTGAAATAGCCGTATTTGCGCTTCGCTTGGGGCGTGTAGCACTCGATGCGGTAATCAAAGTTAAACAGCGCCAGCGCCCGCTCGCGATCCCATACCAGCGGATCAAAGGGTGACAGCAGCGTGCTGTAAGTCGGCTTGAGCTTGCCGTGCAACGCCGCATGCAGTAAGGCCGCGTGATCCGGGTGGACATACGCGGGCTCGGGCAAATCTTCCACCCGCACGCGCAGCAACTGTCCCGATTCGACGAGGCGTTCGGGATGCGGGCGTGGCACCCGACCCGCGTGCCGAAAATAGTCGCCGATCCAGCGCGCAGGCGCGAATCCCAACGATTTGACGGCCGCAAGCGTCCACTGCTGGTTCACTGCAGCTCTGCTGGGCACCGCCGCGTCGTCAAGCAAATGCGGCGGTAACACCCGTTCGCGTAGGTCATACACGCGATGAAATTTTTCGCGTCGCTTGACCATGATTTCGCCGGCGGTGAACAGCGTCTCCAGCCGCACCTTGTCGGGCTTCCAGTCCCACCAGCCGTTACCTTTGTGGCCGTCCGTATGATCGAAATCAGCCGCGCGCACTGGGCCGCGTTCACGAACGTGTTCGATTAGCTCAATATGCGCCAGTGGTTCCGCAGCAAGCCGCAAAGCCGACCGCTCCGAGCCAGCGGCCTCCAGGTGCAACATCTGGCGACGGTAATTTGGATAGTTCTCCATTGGCAGAAAACAGGCCGCGTGCGACCAATATTCAAACAGCGCGCCGTCCGTCAGTAATTCATCCAGCCACGCCGGGCTGTAGTCGCCCAAGCGGCTCCACAGCACCAGATATGGGCTGCGCGCCACGATATGGATAGTGTCAATCTGCAATACGTTCATGCTGCGAATGGTGGCGAGCACGTCGGCCTTTTTCGCACGGCCACGCGGTGGCGTTAAGAGGCCCATAGCGGCGAGTTGCAACGCTCGGGCTTGTTTGAGTGTGAGCAGAATATCGCCGGTTGCGACCGAATCGTTTTTAGGCATGCGTGGCGCGACGAGTGATGGAGCGGTGGTTTAGGCGTGGTGGGGGGGCGGGGACGTGGTGGATTCTTACAATACAAAGCTAATCCACATTTTGCCTCTGGCCCGTTTCTACTATGTCCATCAAGTCCGACCACTGGATTCGCCGCATGTGCGAGACAACCCAAATGATCGAGCCGTTTGTGCCCGACCAGGTGCGTTTTGCGAACGGGCAGAAAATCGTCTCGTACGGCACGTCAAGCTACGGCTACGACATTCGCTGTGCCAACGAATTCAAAATCTTCACCAACATCAATTCGACCATTGTCGACCCGAAGGCGTTCGACGAAAAGTCATTCGTTGATTTCAAGGGCGACGTGTGCATCATTCCACCGAATTCATTTGCGTTGGCGCGCACCGTTGAATACTTTCGCATCCCGCGCACGGTGCTCACTATTTGCGTGGGCAAAAGCACCTACGCGCGTTGCGGCATCATCGTCAACGTGACGCCGTTCGAGCCGGAATGGGAGGGCTTTGTCACGCTTGAGTTCTCGAACACCACGCCGCTGCCGGCAAAAATTTACGCGGGCGAGGGCTGCGCGCAGGTGCTATTTTTTGAGAGCGACGAGGTGTGCGGCACGTCCTACAAAGATCGCGGCGGCAAGTATCAAGGGCAAAGCGGCGTGACCTTGCCGAGGGCCTAAGTTCGACTGAACGCGGCTAGAGCTTCATCAATCCGACGTTATCCAACTGCATGCGCCACCAAGCCTCAATCAGGTGCGCCTCAAGCGGTTTGGACAGGTAGAAGCCCTGTATCTCCTCGCAGCCGATGTCGCGAATAATGGACAGCTGGAGCGGCGTTTCTACGCCCTCCGCAATCACCCGCATACCGAGCGTGTGGGCGATCGCCACGATGGCCTGCACGATGCCACGACGCGGTTTCTCATCGATGTGCTGAATGAAGCTGCGGTCAATCTTGATGGTGTGAAACGGCAGCCTAGTTAAGTACGAGAGGCTTGAGTAGCCGGTGCCGAAATCGTCGAGCGTTAACGTCACGCCCATCTGGCCTAACGTATCGAGCGTGTCGATCACATTTTGCGGGTTGCCAACGAGCATCGATTCGGTGATTTCGAGATCGAGATACTTGGGTGGAATGCCGGTTTTGTGAATCGTGTCGTCCACCGATTTGAGCCAACCCGGGTCTTGCAACTGCCGCGCTGAAACGTTCACCGAAATGCGCGGATGAATGTCTTTCGATTGCCACAACTTGAACTGCTCGCAGGCCATCTCCAACGCGCGTTGACCGAGCGGATTGATGATGCCGCTTTCTTCGGCAACGGTGATGAACTCGCCCGGTTGAATCAATCCACGCGTCTGATGTCGCCAGCGCAGCAGCGCTTCAAGCCCGGTTGGCGAGCCGGTGGCGGCATCCACCTGTGGTTGAAACATCAGAAAAAATTCGCCTGCCGTAATGCCGCGCCGGATGTCGGTTTCAAACTGCGTGCGCTGCGCTTGCTGACGACTGGAACCGCCGGAGAAATGCTCGATTCGATTGCGGCCCGCTTGCTTGGCGGCATACATCGCGGTGTCAGCATTTTTCAACAGGTCGCCCGCGTCAGCGCCGTCTTGCGGATACAACGCGATGCCAATCGAGGCGGGCATGTTGTGCCGCGTGCCAGCAACATCAATGGGCTTCACCAGCGCCTCGATAATCCCTTCAGCCACGGTCAGCGCGATATGACCCGCGTGTTGCGCCTCAAGCCGCGTGATCAGCACCACAAATTCATCACCGCCGAATCGCGCCACCAGATCGTCCTGCCGGATCGCGTCTTTCAGGCGGGCGGCGGCCTCGCGCAGCACGTCGTCGCCTGCATCATGGCCCAGGCTGTCGTTGAAGTTTTTGAAAAAATCAAGATCAACAAACAGCACGGCTACCCGGCTTTTGTCGGCGGCAGCACTCTTGATGGCCTCTTCAAGTTTGCTGCGAAACAGCAATCGATTGGGCAAGCCGGTCAGCGGATCCGTTTGGGCAATTTGCACCGCGCGTTGGGTGGCCGATTGCAGCTCTTTGGTGCGCTCGCGCACGCGCGATTCGAGTGACTTTTGGTAGTTGGTGATTTGTGACCGGCTGGCGGCGAGTTGATGCGCCATTTCATTAAAGGCGCGCGCTAATTCACCCGCAGGACCACGCGATCTGATCGGCACTTCTACCTGAAAATCGCCCTGCGACAACGCCCGCGTGGCGTCGGTTAGCGTTTGCAAAGTATTGCGCGTGCGCCTGCTGCCGATCCACGCGCCCAGCGCAACCGCTGCAATCGCGCCCGCGAGCAGCAGAGCATAAAAACTGGTGAAGTAATCGCGCATGAAGAGACGGGCTTAACGCGGCGCTAAGCGACCGTGACCGCAATGTTTGCAATGCGCGCGCGCCATTCTTTTGGCCCAGTAATGTGAACGCTAGTGCCGTTTGAATCAACGGCTACGGTGACCGGCATGTCGCGCACTGCAAATTCGTAAATGGCCTCCATGCCCAAGTCCTCGAAGGCCAACACTTTGGCGCCGATAATCGCCTTTGATACGAGATACGCCGCACCGCCGACGGCCATCAAATAAGCCGCTTTGTGGTTTTTTATTGCTTCGATGCCAGTGGGGCCACGCTCTGCCTTACCGATCATGGCGATAAGGCCGGTTTGCGCCAGCATCATCTCGGTGAATTTATCCATGCGCGTGGCGGTGGTCGGACCTGCCGGGCCAACCACTTCGTCCCGCACCGGATCAACCGGGCCCACGTAATAGATCACGCGACCGGTGAAATCGACCGGCAGCTTTTCGCCTTTGGCGAGCATGTCTTGAATGCGCTTGTGCGCGGCGTCGCGACCGGTCAACATTTTGCCGTTAAGCAGCAGCGTTTGCCCCGGCGTCCAGCTGGCAACTTCAGCCTTAGTCAATGTGTCGAGATTGACGCGTGTGGAGGTTTTAACGTCCGGTGCCCAATGCACATCGGGCCACGCCGCGAGCGACGGCGGCTCGCAGTAGCTGGGCCCCGAACCATCGAGCACAAAATGCGCGTGACGCGTTGCCGCGCAGTTGGGGATCATTGCCACGGCCTTGCCGACCGCATGGGTGGGGTACGTCGCGATTTTCACGTCCAACACCGTGGACAAGCCGCCCAAGCCTTGTGCGCCAATACCTAGCGCGTTAACTTTTTCGAACAGCTCAATGCGCAACGCTTCTAGCTTATTTTGTGCGCCGCGCTTGCGCAATTGGTACATGTCAAGGGGCTCCATCAGCACCTCTTTGGCCATCAACATCGCCTTCTCGGCGGTGCCGCCCACGCCAATGCCGAGCATGCCCGGTGGGCACCATCCTGCGCCCATCGTCGGCACCGTTTTAAGAACCCAGTCCACCAACGAGTCGCTGGAATTCAACATCGCGAACGTCGATTTCATTTCGCTGCCACCGCCTTTGGCTGCGACGTCAACGCCCACCGTGTTGCCGGGCACAACTTCCATGTGAACGACCGCGGGGGTGTTGTCGACCGTATTTGTTCGCGAGAACAGCGGGTCCGACACCACCGAGCCGCGCAGCTTGTTGTCCGGGTCTAAATAGGCGCGGCGCACGCCCTCGTTCACCGCATCGGCAATGCTGCCGTTGAAACCGTCCCAACGCACGTCCATGCCGATTTTCAGGAACACATTGACGATGCCGGTGTCTTGACAAATCGGGCGGTGGCCCTCTGCACACATCTTGGAATTAGTGAGGATTTGCGCAATGGCGTCTTTGGCAGCGGGTGAGGCCTCAGCCTCGTAGGCGCGCGCCAAATGTTCGATGTAGTCCTGTGGATGGAAGAAGCTGATGAACTGCAACGCCGCGCGAATGGACTCAACGAAATCGGCGTATTTAATGAGCGTGGACATAGCGAAAAGCGATTCTGGTTTTCTTAAGAAGATCAAACGTTAGTGCGCGGCAGGCGGCGGCGCCATCAGTTTGTCAGTAAAGGCGATGGCCACGGCTGAGAGCAGAAATACGATGTGGATGGTGGTCTGCGCGATCAGCGTTTTTTCGCTGTATTGCTCCGCGTTGATGAACGTTTTGAGCAGGTGAATCGAGGATATGCCGATGATCGCGGTGGCGAGCTTGACCTTAAGCACCGACGCGTTGACATGCGACAACCACTCCGGTTGATCGGGGTGATTTTCAAGGCCCATGCGCGACACGAAGGTCTCGTAACCACCGACGATCACCATGATTAGCAGGTTCGAAATCATCACCACGTCAATCAAGCCGAGCACCAGCAGCATGATGAGCGTTTCGGTCAGCGTGGTCGGCACCGCAGGGCAAATCTGACTTGGCTGCATGGCGGCACGAACGCCAGCATCGCACGGCTGCACGGTGCTGGCAATCACGCGCACGGCTTCGACCGACCCGAACGCCGCTTCAATCAGGTGAACCAGCTCAACCCAAAAGTGAAAAACATACACCATCTGCGCCACGATAAGCCCCAAATACAGCGGCAGTTGTAGCCAGCGGCTCCAGAAAATAACGGCGGGCAGCGGGCGCAGCTTGCGCGTTGCGCCATTGGTGTGCGCATCAACGGATTTGTTCGGTCGGCTCATGGGGGCAAAGAGTGCGGTTGCATCGAATTGAAGTGAGTGAAATGCGGTCGTTTGCTGGCGAAAATTGGCCACGAATCGGCGCGAAGCAGTTTAGCACCCGCACAATGCCGCAAACTGACTGGCGCAACGAACAGCTGCGTGGCGAACGCGGAACAATTTCTTACTCGCAGTGCATACAACTTTGCGCTAGAAGCGCCGTTGCACTTGGGCTTAATAGGCGTTTAATGCTTAAGTCGACTTAAGCTCGCATGTGCCGTTAGCCCATATAAAATAGTCGCTATGGACAAAAGCTGTTGCCCTGTCTTATGTAAGACTGGCGTCATTGAGTGCGGCTATCGTGCCAGAGGATTTCATCGGCACGCACCGGAAATCAGCGAGTGATACATTGCTCGCGCAAAGCAAGCTATCAAGGAGGAAAGCCATGTCTGCCATCGAATCAGTGCTAGTTGAGAACCGCGTGTTCCCGCCGTCTGCCGCGTTCACCGCGCAGGCCAATGTCAAACCCGCTGATTTTCAGGCGATGCTCGCGAAGGCGGCGACCGATTACGCTGGTTTTTGGGGCGATCTTGCGAGCGAACATTTGATTTGGGCCAAGCCGTTTACGAAGTCGCTTGATGACAGCAACGCGCCGTTTTTTAAATGGTTTGAAGACGGCGAATTAAACGCGTCTTACAACTGCCTTGATCGCCACATCAGCACGCCGACCGAAGACAAAGTCGCGATTATTTTTGAGGCCGACGACGGTAAAGTCACTAAAATTACTTACGGCGATTTGTATGCCCGCGTGTGCAAATTCGCCAATGGATTGAAGCAGCTCGGCTACAAAAAAGGTGATCGCGCGATTGTCTACATGCCGATGTCCATAGAGGCGGTGATTGCGATGCAAGCCTGCGCGAGGATCGGCGTCACGCACTCGGTGGTGTTCGGTGGCTTCTCGGCAAAAAGCTTGCAAGAGCGCATCGTCGACGTGGGCGCAACGCTCGTGATTGCCGCCGACGAACAAATGCGCGGCGGCAAAGCCATCGCGCTGAAACCCGCTGTGGATGAGGCTTACGCGATGGGCGGCTGTGACGCGGTGCGGCACACCATCGTCTATCGGCGCACTGGCGGCAAGGTCGCTGCGGGCGCGCGTGACATCGATTGGTCAAAAGTAGAGGGCGGCTCATCTGACGAATGCGCGCCAGAAATGGTGAGTGCTGAGCATCCATTGTTTGTGCTCTACACCTCCGGCTCCACGGGAAAACCGAAGGGCGTGCAGCATTCCACCGGCGGCTACTTGTTGCACGCCATGCTCACCATGAAATGGACGTTCGACATCAAGCCGACCGACGTTTTCTGGTGCACCGCAGATGTGGGCTGGGTGACCGGCCACACCTACGTCGCGTACGGTCCGCTCGCGGTGGGCGCCACGCAAATCATCTTTGAAGGCGTGCCGACATTCCCGAACGCGGGGCGTTTCTGGGAAATGATCCAACGTCACAAATGCACGGTTTTCTACACCGCGCCCACGGCCATTCGCTCGCTCATCAAAGCCGCAGCTACTGCGCCCGATTTCGCGCCGGATAAATACGATTTATCGTCACTCCGTTTGCTCGGATCGGTCGGCGAACCGATCAATCCTGAGGCGTGGATGTGGTATTTCAAAAACATTGGCGGCGAGCGCTGCCCGATCGTCGACACCTTCTGGCAAACCGAGACCGGCGGTCACATGATCACGCCGCTGCCCGGTGTGACGCCGCTAGTGCCGGGCTCCTGCACCTTGCCGCTACCTGGAATCGAGGCCGCCATTGTTGACGAAATGGGCAATGACGTAGCGAACGGTCAGGGCGGCATTCTGGTGGTGAAAAAGCCGTGGCCGTCAATGATCCGCAGCATCTGGAATGATCCCGAACGCTTCAAATCGGCCTACTTTCCGCCTGAGCTCAAAGGCTATTACCTCGCGGGCGATGGTGCCGTGCGCGATGCGGTGACCGGCAACTTCCGCATCACTGGGCGGATTGACGACGTGCTCAACGTGTCCGGCCATCGCCTGGGCACGATGGAGATTGAATCAGCGCTGGTGTCCAATCCGCTGGTCGCCGAAGCGGCGGTCGTGGGACGTCCGGATGACACCACCGGCGAGGCGGTTTCGGCCTTCGTGGTGCTCAAAGGCGCACGTCCGGTCGACGCAGCTGCCGCGCAAAAAATTGCCAAGGAACTGCGCGACTGGGTCGGCAAAGAAATAGGCCCGATTGCCAAACCGAAAGACATTCGCTTCGGCGACAATTTGCCGAAGACGCGCTCCGGCAAGATCATGCGTCGCTTGCTGCGCTCGCTCGCCAAAGGTGAGGAGATCACGCAAGATATTTCAACGCTGGAAAACCCGGCAATTCTTGAGCAGTTGAAGCACAGTTTGTAGCGAACGCAGCCGCGCACTTTTTTGCGATTCTGAAAAACTCAGCTACGCTACGAAACATAGACGCATCCACAAAATAGATGCGCTGACACTAGGGCAAGCCTTGCGTCGCGTGGCATCACAAGGAGGGCGTATGGACATCAATCAACGTCAGCGTGAATACTGGAGAAAAAACCTCCGTGTCACGGCGGTTCTCATGGCCATCGGTTTTGTGGTGACCTTTGTGGTCGCCTTTTTTGCGCGCGAACTCAGCTTCAATTTCTTCGGCTGGCCGTTCTCGTTTTGGGTGGGCGCGCAAGGCGCGTTGCTGGTCTACGTTGCGCTAGTGTGGGTGTATGCGCGCACCATGAATCGGCTTGATCGCGAATACGGTTTCGATGAGTCGCAAGAAGGAGAGCCCCCATAGCAGCTCGCTCCATTCAGCGCGCCTTCACAGCAAGGCTTGCACGCATTTACGCTTGGTACACCGTGGGCGTGATCGGCTTCGTGTTGCTGCTCGGATGGCTTGAGCGCGTAGGCCTCACGCGCACCTGGATTGGCTACGCTTTTTTGCTGGCAACGGTCGTGCTTTATGCAGCCATTGGCGTGATGAGCCGCACCACCGATGCGGCTGAATACTACGTTGCGGGACGACGGGTGCCAGCGATTTTTAACGGCATGGCGACGGGTGCTGACTGGATGTCAGCGGCGTCGTTTATCGGCCTAGCGGGCACGCTGTATTTGCAGGGCTATACGGGCTTGGCTTTCATCATGGGCTGGACGGGGGGTTACGTGTTGGTTGCGCTGTTTCTCGCGCCGTATCTGCGCAAATTCGGGCAGTACACCATTCCTGATTTTCTCGGCGCGCGCTACGGCGGTCATGCGGCGCGCGCCGTGGGCGTGGTGGTGGCGATCATGTGTTCGTTTGTCTATCTGGTCGCGCAGATTTATGGTGTGGGGTTGATAACGTCAAAGCTCACCGGATTGTCGTTCGGCGAGGGCGTTTTTGTGGGGCTTGCGGGCATTTTGGTGTGCTCGTTTTTGGGTGGCATGCGCGCGGTGACGTGGACACAGGTAGCGCAGTACATCATTCTGATTTTGGCCTACATGATTCCCGTGGTGTGGCTGTCGGTCAAGCACACCGACAATCCGTTTCCGCAAGTGGCGTACGGTGCAGTGCTCGACAAAATCTCAGCCCGAGAAGAGGTGTTGCTGAAAGACCCGAAAGAGATCGAAGTACGGCAAATTTTTGCGGATCGAGCCGACGCGGCTGAGATCAAGCTCGCGGGTTTGCCGCGCTCGTTTGAGGACGGCAAGCTGCAAGTGCAACGCGCGGTAGACGTTGCAAGAGCGCAGGCCGCTCCTGCAGAACACATCCTCGCCGCGCAAAAAGCGGTGGACACGTACCCAAAAGACGCTGAGGCTGCCCGCGTCGCGTGGCGCAAGGATTTAGCGCTTCGAGCACGCGCCGCGCCGCCGCAACGGCACGGCGAGGCGTATCCGGCCGAAAGTGAAACGGCCGAAAATATTGCGCGAAAAAACTTCTTGGCGCTGGTGTTTTGCTTGATGGTCGGCACCTCGGCATTGCCGCATATCTTGACGCGTTACTACACCACTTCCGGCGTGAAACAGGCGCGCGAATCGGTGGTGTGGTCGCTTTTTTTCATCACGCTGTTGTACATCACCGCACCGGCGTTGGCGGTGCTGGTCAAGTTTGATATCTACACGCTGCTCGTGGGCAGCGAATTCGCGACACTGCCCGCATGGGTGAACTCATGGGCGCGCGTTGACCCGACGTTGCTGTCGATCACCGACATCAATCGCGATGGCATTGTGCAGCTCTCAGAAATCGCCATCGGGAGCGACATCGTGGTGCTCGCCACGCCCGAAATAGCGGGCTTGCCGTACGTGATTTCCGGTCTCGTTGCGGCGGGCGGTTTGGCCGCTGCATTGTCCACGGCTGACGGTCTGCTGCTCACCATTGCAAACGCGCTGTCGCACGATGTGTATTACAAAATGGTGAATCCTTCGGCGTCCACCACGCTGCGCATCACGGTGTCGAAAGTGTTGCTGCTGTGCGTGGCTGTGTTGGCAGCCTACGTCGCGGGACGTAGATCTGCGGACATTTTGTTCTTGGTGTCGGCCGCATTTTCGCTGGCGGCGGCGGGCTTTTTTCCGGCGCTGATGCTGGGTATTTTCTGGAAACGCGCCACGGCCACCGCCGCGATTGTCGGCATGTTTTCAGGCGCCGCAATCACGTTCTATTACATGGCAACCACCTATCCGTGGCTGCGCGGCCTGTTGGGTATCAACGGCAGCATCGCGAGCTACACCTGGTGGGATATTTCGCCCATCTCGGCAGGCGTTTTCGGCGTGCCGCTCGGCTTTGCAGTGATCATTATTGTGAGCTTTTTCACGCGCCCACCGACGGCTGCCGAGGTCGCGCTAGTGGATTTTGTGCGTGTGCCCAAACTGCCCAGCGACAGCGCGAATTCCCCTACCCAATGAGCACAAAAAAGCCCGCGAAATGGGCGGGCTTTTTAGTGGTTGCAACGATCAGGCGAGCGTGGGATCGGTCGCCTTGAACGAGGCGCGCGCCATCAGCTTTTTGTACAGCCGCGCGAGGTTCGGATAGGCGGTTTCCCACGCGATGTCGGCATAGCGAAGCTTCAAATAACCGAGCGCGCAGCCGGTGGCGATGTCGGCCAAACTCAACGCGTTGCCCACGCAATGCTCACGGTCGCCAAGCTCACGTGCCATCTCTTCAACGCAGGCGGTCATCTTGCTCCGTTGACGCTCGATTTGTTGCGCACTCGACTCGGTTTTGTCGGCGCGATTATTTTCCATACGAGCGGTGAGTGCCGCGTCGCATAGGCCGTCAGCCATGGCCTCCCAGCGCTTAACGGCAATGCGGTCGCGGGACGTTTCAGGGATTAGCCGATGCACTGGCGACAGGCCGTCCAAGTATTCAACGATCACGCGCGAGTCGAACAAACTGGTGCCGTCGTCCATGATTAGCGCGGGCACTTTACCCAACGGGTTGACTTTCACCAGCTCCGGCGCAACGCCATACGGATCGGCTTTTTCGAGATCAAGATCAAGCTTTTTCTCGGCGGCAACAACGCGCACTTTGCGCGCGTAGGGACTGGTGGGTGAATGGAGGAGTTTCATGCGGCGATGTTTTATAGATTTAGTTGTGCGTGTGATCACGATTACCGCGCGACGTTTATCGGCGATGCAGTCATTGAGAATCTAGCACGTTCCCGCTGCCACGCAAACGAAAACCTGATGAGCGAAGATAATACGCATGAACGCCCTCATTATTTGTGCCACTAGCGCGCGAACTCTGCCATTTTTTCATGCCTACTTTAGACACACTCAACGCCATTTCTCCACTCGATGGTCGCTACCACAAAAAAGTGGTCGCACTGGCCGACGCCTTCAGCGAATTCGCATTGACTCGCGAGCGCATTCGTGTGGAATTTGCGTGGCTCAAATCGCTTGCATCTGCCACAGACATTGCCGAATTGCCGCCGTTGTCATCGGCTGCAACGCAGTTTCTCGACGGAATAGTTGAGCATTTCTCGGTCGACGATGCGGCCGCAGTCAAAGCCATTGAGGCCACCACCAATCACGACGTGAAGGCCGTGGAATATTGGATCAAGGACCAATTTAAAGCGTTGCCCGAGTTGGCACCACACGGTGAATTTGTGCACTTCGCGTGCACGTCGGAAGACATCAACAACGTTTCGCACGCGATGATGTTGCAGCGCGGCGTGCACGGTGTGTTGCTGCCGACGCTAGACACGTTGATCGCGGCGTTGGCAAGCGTTGCGATCAACACCGCCGCGATGCCAATGCTCTCGCGCACCCACGGGCAAGCCGCGACGCCGACCACGATGGGCAAAGAAATGGCGCTGTTTGTTGATCGCTTGCGGCATGCGCGCTCGCTCATTGCAGCGGTGCCGTTGCGTGCCAAGATGAATGGTGCAGTGGGCAATTACAACGCGCATCTGTCGGCATATCCGAACGTCGATTGGCCGGCAATTTCCAAAGCCACGGTTGAGTCGCTCGGCCTCACTTGGCAGCCCATGAGCGCACAGATTGAGCCACATGATTACATGGCGGAATTGTTCGATGCAATGGCGCGTCTGAACACCATTCTGATCGATTTTTGTCGTGATGCGTGGGGCTACATTTCGCTCGGTTTTTTCAAGCAGCGTTTGAAGGACGGCGAGGTGGGCTCCAGCACCATGCCGCACAAAATTAACCCGATTGATTTTGAAAATGCCGAGGGCAATTTTGGCCTTGCCAACGCGCTGTTGCGGCACCTCGCGGAGAAGCTGCCGATCTCGCGCTGGCAGCGTGATTTGACCGATTCCACGGTGCTGCGCAATATGGGAGTGGCGGTCGGCTACAGCCTGCTCGGCGTGATGTCGGCGCAGCAAGGTGTGGGCAAGCTGGAGGTCAACGCGGAGAACATGCTCGCTGATTTAAACAACAACTGGGAAGTGCTCGCCGAGCCGATTCAGACTGTGATGCGGCGCTACGGTGTGTCCGGTGCATACGAGCAATTAAAAACGTTGACGCGCGGTCAACGCATCACGCCGGAGGCGTTGGCTGCGTTCATCGAAACGCTGGCGATTCCGGCCGATGCGAAAGCGTTGCTGCGTGATTTAACGCCTGCCAGATATGTGGGTTTAGCGGCGAAGTTGGCGAAGACTTATGGCGGCTAAGTGGGCAACAGCTTTTGGCGGAAAGCCATATTTTACTTAGGCTTATGGCGTAGTTATTTTTATAGTCGATAAATAGCGTTTTGCATAGCGAGCCCCGGTGCAACGGCGCTTTCAACTGAAAGTTGTTAGCCGATATTATCGGTCGCTTGATGCAAGCAGCCGAGATCTATAAAAACGTGTGAGCTGAATATGCATAGCGCAAATTTGTCGATGAGCGCGATTGCACCGCGCCATAGAATCGGTGCTGAAATTGATTGTCGTCAACACTCGGAGGAGGAGTTTCCATGAGCCAAATTTCTGGTCGCGCTGCATTGACTGCGGCACTGCTCGCGCTTGCCGCAAATGTTGCAACCGCGCAAATGCCCGCCAGCCCCACACTGGGCCGCAACCTCGCTGCGCAATGCGCAAACTGCCACGGCACCAACGGCAAAAGTGTGGCCGAAGTGCCCTCGCTTGCAGGCCAGCCCGCGGCCGCGATGGTGCAAAAAATGAAGGACTATCGCGACGGTAAACTGCCCGCGTCGATCATGCATCAATTGGCAAATGGCTACAGCGATGAACAGGTCGCGTTGATGGCTGATTATTTTTCCAAGCAAGCGAAGTGAGGCAGAACCATGAACACATTTAATCGCCGTGACTTCGTTAAATCAGCCGGTGCTTTGTCGCTGCTTGGCAGCTCCGCTATCGCTGGGTGCGCAAGCGTTGGCGGCGTCGCCAAAGCCAAAGTGGTGGTGGTCGGTGGCGGCTTTGGCGGTGCCACCGCCGCCAAGTACATCGCCATGTGGGGCGAGGGCAAAATTGACGTAACGCTGGTTGAGCGAGACGTGCAATTTGTGTCCTGCCCGATGTCCAATCTGGTGCTCGGCGGATCGAAAACGATGGCCGATATTTCGGTTGCGTACGGCGGTCTTGCCAAGTACGGCGTGCGCCAAGTCAAGGGCGATGCGACCGGCTTCGATCCTGACAAAAAAATGCTCGCGCTTGTCGACGGCACGATGCTGCCGTACGACCGATTGGTGTTGTCACCCGGCATCGATTTCATCCCCGATGCGCTGCCTGGATTAGCCACCCCTGACGCGCGCAGCAAGGTGCTCGCCGCGTGGAAGGCGGGCCCGGAAACCACCGCATTGCGCAACCAATTGGTCGCGATGAAAGACGGCGGCGTTTACGCCATTCACATCCCCAAAGCGCCGTATCGTTGCCCGCCGGGGCCGTATGAGCGGGCCTGTCAGGTCGCTTGGTATTTTCAGCAATCGAAGCCGAAATCGAAGGTCATTATTCTCGACGCGAACGAGGATGTGACCTCGAAAAAAGGGCTGTTTACGAAGGCATGGAATGGCCAGTTCAAGGGGATGATCGAATACCGCAACAATCAGGATATTCAGGATGTTGACGCGGCGGCGAACACCCTGAAAATGACGTTTGGTGAAGACTTCAAAGCCGACGTTTTGAATGTGTTGCCGCCGATGCGCGCAGGCAATATTGCCACGTCGAATGGCCTCAACAATTCAAACAAACGCTGGTGCCAAGTTGACTGGCTGACCTACGAATCCACTGCGGTAAAAAACGTGCATATCCTTGGCGACGCGCTGCAGATTGCGCCTGCGATGCCGAAGTCCGGTCACATGGCCAATCAGCACGGCAAGGTGTGTGCTGCGGCCATCGTCGCATTGCTCACGGGCGACACGGTTAACGAGACGCCGATGGTTGCCAACACGTGTTACAGCTTCATCGATGACAAAAACGTCGTTCACGTGGCGTCCGTGCATCGCTACGACGCTGCGCAGAAAACGATGGTCGCGATTGCCGGTTCGGGTGGCCTGTCAGCGGAGCAAAACGCGCTGGAAGGCGTCTATGCAAACAGCTGGGCGCGCAATATCTGGGCGGACATGCTGACTTAACAGCAACTCCATTCGGGAAAAAGCCCGCGCACGAACGTGCCGGGCTTTTATGTTGCTTGTTTGCTACAGCCTTGCGCCGCTGGTTATGACGCGTGTTGATGAGTCCTTCGGTCGTGGCATTGGCAGTGCAAGCGCCACGCGTTTCACGGCTCAACGTGAGCCGACTTCAATTGCGTTTCAAAGCGTTTGAATTCGTTGAAGTTTTTCCAATTTATGCGCAACATGGAAAGCGATTTCAATTGCTGCGCTGCAATCGTCAAAACATGTTTTCATATCGTGGAAGCTTTCGTGGAATGAAAACGCGTTGCAAAGCCTTGTTTTAATGAGCATTTTTAAAATTCAAAGTGCATGTTCCAAAAAAATAGCCTATGCTGCGAAGCAACAAGAAGATGCTTTAAGCGACTCTACTTCATGAAATGTTGGAGTCGCTACTAAGTGAGGAACGTTTTTTTAGATTCCGTTGAAAGGCAACACCACATGAGCACCTCGTCCAAAGTTCAATCGCCCATTTCAGAAAAAATGGCCGCCGCCACCACCGCCCTCGAAAAAGATTGGGCGACCAATCCGCGCTGGAAAGGCGTCAAGCGCAACTACAGCGCGGCGGATGTCGTGCGTCTGCGCGGCACCGCTGGCGTTGAGCACACGCTGGCCAAAAAAGGCGCAGAAAAACTGTGGGATTCGCTGCACACCATGCCGTTTGTCAACTCACTCGGCGCGTTGACTGGCAATCAGGCCATGCAGCAAGTTAAGGCCGGATTGAAAGCGATTTATTTGTCCGGTTGGCAGGTGGCGGGGGACGCAAACTTGGCCGGGGAAATGTATCCCGATCAATCGCTGTATCCGGTGAACTCGGTGCCAGCCGTGGTCAAGCGCATTAACAACACCTTGCTTCGCGCCGACCAAATTCAGTGGATGGAAGGCAAGGACGATATTGATTACATGCAGCCGATTGTGGCTGATGCCGAAGCCGGTTTCGGTGGTGTGTTGAATGCGTTCGAGCTGATGAAGTCGATGATTGATGCGGGCGCTGCTGGCGTTCACTTCGAAGATCAACTCGCGAGCGTCAAAAAATGCGGCCACATGGGCGGCAAAGTGCTCGTGCCAACGCGTGAAGCCGTTGAGAAGCTCTACGCCGCGCGTTTCGCTGCGGACGTTATGGGCACGCCGACCATTCTGCTCGCGCGCACGGATGCCGAGGCCGCTGATTTGCTAACCAGCGACGTGGATGAAAATGATCGTCCGTTTTGCACCGGCGAGCGCACCGTTGAAGGTTTCTACAAGACAAAACCGGGCTTCGATCAAGCGCTGTCACGCGGCCTCGCGTATTCGGCTGTAGCCGATTTGATTTGGTGTGAAACCGGTAAACCGGATCTCGATTTCGCGCGCAAGTTTGCTGAAGGTATTCAGAGGCAATACCCCGGCAAAATGCTGGCGTACAACTGCTCACCATCGTTCAACTGGAAGAAAAATCTCGACGAATCGACGATTGCCAAATTTCAGCGCGAGCTCGGCGCGATGGGCTACAAGTTTCAGTTCATCACGCTCGCTGGCTTCCACAGCCTGAACTACTCAATGTTCAACCTCGCGCACGGCTACGCGCGCAACAACATGACCGCATTCGTCGAGTTGCAAGAGGCTGAATTCGCAGCGGCTGCACATGGGTTCACCGCAGTGAAACATCAGCGCGAAGTGGGCACCGGCTACTTTGACGCAGTCACGCAAGTGATTCAAAGCGGTAAGAGCTCAACCACGGCGTTGCACGGCTCGACCGAAGACGAGCAGTTCTTCGACGAGAAAAAGCCAACGCTCAAACTCGCTGTGGGTCAGAACGACTAATACATAACAACGTCATTGGGCGCGCGCCATTCAGGAGGAAGGCGCGCCCAAAACACGGATTTGCGGTGAACCAAAAAGAAAAGCACCAAAAGAGTGAAAGACGCCTCAAAAAGGGCTTGCCACTCATCTAAATGACCCTATAATCCGTGTTGATTTCCTCGAGGAGGAGGGAACCCTTCAGCCCGCGCCGCGTCTAAGACGCCCCGCGGGCTTTTTTCTTTTTCGCGGCTTGAGTTTGCGTTTTTTAGGAGCGGCCCCGGTCGTGAAACACGCTTTGTGCGCAAAGTGATAATTGCGGCCAAGGCCGCTCCTAGCGCAAACCTACAGCGCTGAAGCCACCGGTGCCAACGCCTTCAACCACCGTTCAAATGGCAGCTTGTGCTCCGCCTGCAGCGCCCTTGCTCGTGCCTGAATAACACGAGTGTCCAACGCGGGCAGCGGTGATTTCGTCGCGATGACGGTCACGTTTTCGGTTGCAATGGCTTGCAGCAACACAATGTTTTCATGCCCGAAAACAGCGCGTAATCGGCGCAGGCCGCCGCGATAACGGGTGACGCTGCTCCACATATTCGCGACGAACACGCCCTTGGCTTTCAACGCCGTATGCGCGGCCGCATAGAATTCCTCCGACTCCAGCGCCCCCACGCGGCCCCGACCGTCGTAGCAATCCACCCAGATCCAGTCGACGCTCGCAACGGGGCGCTCGGTGATAACTTTCGCCGCGTCACCTAGCGTCAGCACCACGCGCGGATCATCCGCGGGCAATGGAAATGCGCCGCGCGTCAACGCCAGTACGTCGGGCCGAAGCTCAACAATCTCCATGCGTTTCAGAGTTGTCTCCCAGTTGGCCAGCGCCCATCGTGGCAGCGAGCCCACGCCAAGCCCCGCTACGTACACCTGCTTCGGTGCCGGCACCAGCAGTAGCGCGGCGCACATGTCCTGCGCGTACCCCAGCATCAGCTCCGCAGGGCGACTGATGCGCATGCGGCCCTGCACCCACTCCGACCCAAAGTGCAGGGTGCGCAGGCCGTTTTGTTCAGAAATCAGGAGTTCGGACATGTCGAGCGAGGTGCGGTCTGTTGAGGGTGAAGCCATCTATTTTCGCCCGACTTCGCCGCATTCGATGGAGCCCGTTGCGTAAGCCACTAAAATGAAGGCTTCTCTTCTTGAGACGCGTTCTTTTTATGTCAGCCACCAAGCCATCCCTTGTTGCCGTCCCCAGCACTACTGCACCGGTATCTTCGCTCGCCTCCGTCCCAGAAATCATTGCTGAGCTTAAATCCGGTCGTATGGTCATTCTGATCGACGAAGAAGACCGTGAGAACGAAGGCGATCTAGTACTAGCCGCTGAGTTTGTGACGCCCGACGCGATCAATTTCATGGCCAAACACGCTCGTGGCCTGATCTGTTTGACCTTGACGCAAGAGCGTTGCGCGCAGCTCAATTTGCCGCTCATGACGTCGAGCAATCGCTCCGGCTTTGGGACAAACTTCACGATGTCTATCGAGGCGGCCGAAGGTGTGACCAGCGGTATTTCTGCTGCGGATCGCGCGCGCACCGTGCAGGTGGCCACCGCATTCAACGCGAAGCCATCCGACATCGTGCAGCCCGGCCACATTTTTCCGATCATGGCGCAACCGGGCGGTGTGCTGATGCGTGCCGGACACACCGAAGCGGGCTGCGATTTGCCACGTATGGCGGGCTTGACGCCAGCGTCGGTGATTTGCGAAATCATGAAGGATGACGGCACGA
>JAYSRA010000114.1:0-26009 GCA_043721275.1 Burkholderiales bacterium | reverse complement strand
GGCATGACGGTGCTCCAATCGTTCAAATGCGTAACTGTACGCAAATACAGCATTACCGTCAATACTTCCTGAGCCAGCTTGCTAATCAGGTGTCGACTATACGCTGAACGCCGCGCAAGCCCCCGTTAAACGGCGTACGCAGCGTAAAGCTAATGTGCCACAAGCGCTATTTTGAACCGGGCTTGTCGCGCTCCAGCGCATCAACCTTGGCGGTCAATTGCTCGATTTGCGTGCGCAGGGCGCTGAGCATTTCGCGCTGGATTTCAAATTCTTGTTTGCTGACCACATCCATGCGCGCCAACCCGGCTGCCAGCGTGGCGCGCAGGTTTTTTTGCAGGTCTTCGCCGGGGTTGCCCGCGAAGAGGGTTTTCAGTTGGGCGGTGAGTTCATCCAAGTTCATATCGCGAGTCTAGCAAAGCGGTTGTGGCGCGGCGCAAGCGCGGTTCAGCCGCATGATCGGTGTCTCGGCAATATTTTGGTGCGATCAGACGCAGCCGATCTACTATCGCACCGTTTACGTGCGTTCCGCTCACCGAGCGCTTGCTGCGCCGCAGCGCGAGGGGCGTCGTCCCCGCTGGCACGGCGCTTGCGACGACCCGTCCATTCGACGTCCCCATTCTTACGGAGTATCACGATGAAACTAAAAAAAACCTGTGTAGCCGCCGCCCTGTCCGGCTTATTCGCAACCTTCGCGCTGGCGCAAACACCGACGCCCACACCCACGCCAGCCGCGACGCCCGCCCCCACTCCAGCCGCGGTAGCCGCTCCAGCGCCGCCGCCCGCGCCTTTTTCGATCAACGTGGGCCTGGCCTCCTCCTACATTTATCGCGGCCTGAACCAGTCTGATTACAAGCCAGCGCTTCAAATCGGTGCCGATTACGTGTCTGAATCGGGCTTCTATGTCGGCGTGTGGGGCTCAAGCATCCGTTGGGTCAAGGATTTTGGGCTGGGCAGCGCTAATGCCGAGTTCGACATCTACGGTGGCTACAAAGGCACGGCCGGCCCGATTGGCTACGACGTGGGGGTGCTGCAGTATGTGTACAACGGCTCGGTGACGCCCGGTTCGATCAAAGCCAACACCACCGAGGTGTACGTGGCGGGCACCTACGAAATGTTCACGCTTAAGTATTCGCACGTGGTTTCGAAAGGCATTTTCGCCGTCCCCAACGCCAAAAACAGCGGCTACTTTGACTTAAGCGCCACGTTCCCGCTGATGGACAACTTGGCGTTGAATCTGCACGTCGGGCACCAGATCATCAAGAACACCGGCGGTTTGGGCACCTACACCGACGGCAAAGCCGAGCTCGCCCACGACTTCGGCAACGGTTTCGCGCTGTCAGGCGGCGTCACGGCCACCGATGCGGAGAAGAGCTTCTACACCCCGCTGGGCAAGAAATTTACCGGCAAAACGACTCCGTACGGCTTGCTCAAATACACCAAGTCGTTCTAATTTAATTTAACCCAAACTGCGGGGGAATAATTTATGAAACTGGTTACTGCCATCATCAAACCGTTCAAGCTTGACGAGGTGCGTGAAGCCCTTGCGGGCGTGGGCGTTCAAGGCATCACCGTGACCGAGGTCAAGGGCTTTGGTCGGCAAAAAGGTCACACCGAGTTGTATCGCGGCGCCGAATATGTGGTCGACTTTTTGCCGAAAGTCAAAGTCGAAGTTGCAGTCAAAACCGAGATGGTTGAGCGCGTGATTGAGGCCATCGAAAAAGCCGCCAACACCGGCAAGATCGGCGACGGCAAGATTTTTGTGTTTGAAGTCGAACAAGTCATTCGCATTCGTACCGGTGAAACCGGTCCGGACGCGCTTTAAGCGGGGGATATTCACAATGAAACTAAAACTATTTGCCGCCGCGCTGTGCGCGGCCTTTGCAGTGGGCGCAAGCCACGTTGCGCTTGCGCAGGCACCCGCAGCGGCCTCGGGTCCAGCAGCGGTGGCGCCTGCCGCTGACGCCAAGCCCGCCGAGGCTGCAAAACCTGCCGAAGCTGCGGCCGCTGCCGCAGCGCCTGCTGCGGGGGCCGCTCCGGCCGCGATCGCCGCCAAAGCGCCTGAGCCGAACAAGGGCGACACCGCCTGGATGATGGTGTCTACGCTTTTGGTGCTGATGATGGTTGTGCCTGGACTCGCGCTCTTCTACGGCGGCTTGGTGCGCTCCAAGAACGTGCTGTCGGTGTTGATGCAGGTGATGGTCACCTTCTCGCTGGTCGTAGTGCTCTGGCTCCTCTACGGCTATAGCTTTGCGTTTACCGAGGGCAATGCGTTCTTCGGCGGCACGTCGCGACTGTTCGGAAAAGGATTGTTTGACAACGTCGCAGGCACCTTCGCTAACGCGGCGACCTTCAGCAAAGGCGTGGTGATTCCGGAGATCGTGTTCATGGCCTTCCAAGCCACATTTGCGGGCATTACCTGTGCGCTGATCGTGGGTGCATTTGCCGAGCGCATGAAGTTCTCAGCGGTGCTGATCTTCACCGTAATTTGGTTCACGTTCAGCTACATCCCAGTGGCGCACATGGTGTGGTTCTGGCCGGGCCCTGATGCGTATACCGATGCCAAATTGGTGGAGGGCCTGAACGCCACCGCTGGTTTGATTTGGCAGTGGGGCGCGCTCGACTTCGCAGGCGGCACGGTGGTGCACATCAATGCCGGCGTTGCTGGTTTAGTTGGCGCTTATTTGGTTGGCAAACGCGTTGGTTACGGCAAAGAAGCCTTTCCGCCACACTCGTTGACGCTGACGATGGTCGGCGCATCGCTTCTGTGGGTGGGCTGGTTCGGCTTCAACGCGGGCTCGGCACTTGAGGCGAACGGCACGGCAGGCTTGGCCTTCCTCAACACGTTGATCGCCACGGCGGGTGCGGTGTTGTCGTGGATCTTTGCCGAGTGGTTCCTCAAGGGCAAGCCCTCGATGTTGGGCGCTGCGTCCGGCGCGGTTGCGGGTTTGGTGGCGATCACGCCAGCAGCCGGCAACGTCGGCCTGATGGGCGCACTCATCATCGGCTTGCTGGCCGGTGTGATTTGCTTGTGGGGCGTCACCGGGCTCAAGAAAATGCTCAAGGCAGACGACGCGCTAGATGTGTTCGGCGTGCATGCCGTGGGCGGCATTTTTGGCGCACTGGCCACAGGTATTTTCAACAGCCCAAACCTGGGTGGCCCGAGCTTTGTCGGCGACTGGGTGACCGCCACGGTGGTCAAGCCGGCCGACTACGCACTGATAGGTCAACTCATCACGCAAGCCAAAGCGGTCGGCCTAACGGTCGTGTGGACGGCGGTGGTCGCCTTCATCGCCTTTAAAGTGGCTGACCTGATCGTGGGTCTGCGCGTAGCCGACGACGAGCAACGCGAGGGCCTCGACATCGTGTCGCACGGCGAGAGCGCTTACAACCGGTAAGCGTCAAACTGAAATCCCGATCTTTGCTGATCGGGACGCAGCAACAAAAAACCCGCTTCGGCGGGTTTTTTGTTGCGCCGCGCTAGATATCGAATCCTCCTCATCACAACGATTTCTGGGAAACTAGCGAGCTTCGACGCTTAAATCCACCACCTACCAGCATGTCCGACTCCACCGCCAACCCGCCGCTGCCCGATCATCTGTCTGCCGACCCAAAAAGTCCGCATCATCACGCGGAGGTTTTCGCGCGCGACGTGGGCATTCGCCTCAATGACAAAGAGCGCCATGACGTGGAGGAATATTGCATCAGCGAAGGCTGGGTGCGCGTGCCGGTCGGCAAGACGCGCGACCGAAAGGGTCAACCGCTGACCATCAAACTTAAAGGCAAGGTCGAGGCTTATTACCGCGACTTGGGGTAGCGAAACGGGTGGCTATTTGCCCGCCGCCAGCTCTTTTTTAATCACCACTTCGTCTTCCTCGCGGAAGCGCCGATTGCCACATTGATCGCGCCACGCAGCCACCTGTTTTTGCTGCGGCTCAACGCGATCATTGATGGTGGCGCTACGCAGATTGATTGCGTCGACACGCGCGTTTAATGCGGCAACGCGATCCCGTACCGTCTGTTGCACGGCATTGAAGCTGTCGATGCTTTTTTCAAGTTGCGCGCTGCGCTCCACGAGCTTCACGCGCGCGGCTTCGGCGTCCGCTTTTTCCGCGTCGGCTTTGGCCGCCTGCGCTTGTGTCGACAGCGCGGACACCTCGGCTGCGACCGCGTCGCGCTCGGTCACAATCAGCGCTGAGCGGGCGCGAATGTCGTCGTTGCTTTTACTGACCTCGGCCTGCTCCGCTTTGACCGCGTCTTGGTCACGCTTGAAGCCGCCTTGTTCCAGCAGGATCTCAGCGGATGCTTTTTTGTTGGCTTGCTGCAGCGACATGCATGCGCGCAGCTCGGCAATGGTCATCACCTTGTCGGGGCGCGCGGGGCTTTGTGCCACGGCTGGGTTGACGGCGATGCAGTTGACGGCTAATGCGCAGATGGACGCGCTGAAAAAATGTTTTTTCACGGAGAGAGTAGGGGTAGAAAAAATGGGACGTCGCACGAGACGCGGCGCACGAAGTTTACTGGCATCGTTGCGCATTCAGCGCACGCGACCGAGCGTGTTTTGATGGCGGCACAAAAATATCTCGCTCGTTCACGCTACATTCGCGTGCCAAAATCGGGCGTTACCGGCACTAAAAATCAGCGCTATTTTGCATTCAGCTTTATCGTGAAAGCGCCATTTAACGTGGGCTGAGTCCATATTTTTGCTAAAGTCAACTTATGCCACTTTACCCGTCCATGCCCAATATAAACGGCGCTTTCGCTACAAAGTTGTTGCCATGACGGTACTTGTCTGCGTTCCTGTTTTTAATGGTTACGACAGTGTGCAGCGCTGCCTTGCAGCACTTGCTGATTCACGCGTCAACGCAGCGTTTCAGACATTGATTATTAACGACGCGTCGCCCGATTCGCGCATCGCGCCGCTGCTGGATGGCTACGCGCTCAGTCACGACCACGTTCAGGTGCGCCACAACGTGGTCAATCGCGGCTTCACGTGGAACGTGAATCAGGCGTTCGCTTCGGCGCGCGCTGATGTGCCTATTTGCCTGCTCAATTCCGACGCGTTGGTGACCACGGGATGGCTCGACCGTCTGCTAGCTGACGTGTCCGGGGACGCAACCATTGGCACCGTTACGCCGTTTTCAAACAACGCAACGATTTGCTCATTCCCGGATTTTTCGCGAGCATGGCCAGTGCCGCATGTCGCCGAGCGTGAGCGCATTGCAAAAGCGCTGCGCGACACGCCCGCTGAGCCGATTGATCTGCCCACCGGGGTCGGGTTTTGCATGCTGATTTCGGCGCCGTGCAGAGCCAAAGTGGGCGCGTTCGATGTCGAGAATTTTCCGCGCGGTTATGGTGAAGAAAACGACTTTTGCATGCGTGCTGGCGCGGCAGGGTTTCGCAACGTGTTGTGCGCTAATGCCTATGTGGCGCACGAGGGCGGCGTGTCGTTCAACGAGTCGACCACGGCGCTGATGCAGGTCGGTGGCGAGCGTTTGCTGGCGAAACATCCGACCTACGATGCGGACGTGGCTGCGTGGATTGCGCGTGACCCGGCGCAAGCGCGGCGCGAGCAGATGGTCGCTAAATTAAGCGCGTAGAAACGGCGCGAGCAACGTCATGGTGCGAGCGGTTGCACCGCGATGCGCAGCGACAAACGCGCGTGCGTTTTCGCTGGCAATGGCGCGCGCCGATGGATCGTCGATCCAGTGCAAAAGCGCATCGAGCGCCGCAGCGGCATGCGGCACGGCCACCGCTGCACCACTCGCGATGGCCTCATCCGCCGCCTGCTGAAAATTAAACACCGACGGCCCGAGCACCACCGGCACGCCCATCGCGCACGGCTCGATTAAATTTTGTCCGCCGGTGCCCGCCAACGTGCCGCCCATCAGCACCGCGCGCGCGTCGCCGTAGTAGCCAAGCATCTCGCCCATGCTGTCGCCAATGATTACTTCGACGTTGTCAGGTATCAGCGCATCGCTGCGCCGCGCCGCGCGAAAACCGCGCGCCGTGGCCGCAGCAAACACCGTGTCCCAACGCTCAAGATGTCGCGGCACGATGACGGCCACGGCCCGCTCACGCAACCGGTGATTGACCAGCGCATCAAGCAGCAACGCCTCCTCTCCCTCGCGCGTGGAACCGGCCACCCAAAAATCGCGACCGTGCGTCAAATCCGCGGCCAACGTGCTGGCGTGCGCGGCGGCGGCAGCGGGCAACGCCAGGTCGAATTTCATATTGCCGGTTACCGTCACGCGGCGTGCGCCAAGGGCACGAAAGCGGCCTGCGTACGACTCAGTTTGCGCGGCGACACCAGAGAGGCAGTCGAGCATCGCGCGCGTCAACGCGCCCCCTTTCGCATAGCCCGCAGCAGAGCGCTCGGACAGCCGCGCATTGACCAAGCACAACGGCACGCCCGCACGCCGCGCGCCATCGCACACCCCCGGCCACAGTTCGGTCTCGATCAGTAGGCCCAATTTGGGTTGTGCTGCGTTCAAAAATTTGCCGATGAGCCACGGCGCATCGAACGGCAAATACGCCACGGTCGCACGATCACCGAGCAACGACAGGGCGGTGGCACGGCCCGTCGGCGTGGTACAGGTGACCAACAGACGCGGCTTGGCGAGCATCAACGCATCAACCAGCGGCATCATGGCACGCGCCTCGCCCACCGACACGGCGTGAATCCACACATCGAACGGCCCCGTAGGTGAAGCGGTCGCAAGGCGCTCCGCCCAGTGCTGCCGGTACGCGGGGTTGGCGCGGCCCCTACGCCTGAGTCGAAGCAGCGCAAAGGGCAGCGCAAGGAGCCACAGCAGGCGGTAGACGAGTCGGAACCAGAGGGGCATAGAGCTGCAATTATGGCCGCTGCTGATTGTCTAGTTTGAGCGACGCGCGGGAGTGGCGTTTTGCCCGCCCTATAAACTTCATGGGTAAAGGAAGAACACATGATTCTGGTCACTGGCGGCTGCGGCTTCATCGGCAGCAACTTCATCCTCGATTGGCTCGCAGCGCACGACGAGCCTGTGGTTAACGTAGATGTGCTCACCTATGCCGCAAACCCAAAAACGTTGGCCTCTCTGGCGGCTGATTCACGTTATGCGTTTGAGCGTGTCGACGTGTGCGATGGTGCAGCGCTCGCGGTGGTCTTCGCCAAATACGAACCGCGCGCGGTGGTGCATTTCGCCGCTGAAAGCCATGTAGACCGCTCGATTCACGGGCCGCTAGATTTTGTGAAAACTAACGTCATGGGCACCGCCACGTTGCTAGAGGCGACCCGCGCGCACTGGAATGCGCTGCCGGAAGCGGCGGCAAAATCGTTCCGCTTTGTGCACGTGTCCACCGACGAGGTATTTGGATCGCTGGGCGCGACCGACCCGAAGTTCAACGAGCTGTCGCAATATCAGCCGAACAGTCCGTACAGCGCGTCGAAAGCCGGCTCAGACCATTTGGCGCGCGCCTACTTTCACACCTACGGCATGCCGGTGATGGTGACCAATTGCTCGAACAATTACGGCCCACGTCAATTCCCGGAAAAACTCATTCCGCTGATGATCGTGAATGCGTTGGCAGGCAAGCCGCTGCCCATTTATGGCGACGGGCAGCAGATTCGCGATTGGCTGTACGTGGGCGACCATTGCAGCGCCATTCGCCGCGTGCTCGAAGCAGGCCGACCGGGCGAGCTTTATCTGATCGGTGGCGACGCCGAGAAACCGAACCTTGAGGTGGTGCACACGATTTGCTCGCTGCTCGCCATGCATGCGCCGGGCAAGGATTATTTACAGCAAATTACCACCGTCACCGACCGCCCCGGCCATGATCGCCGCTATGCCATTGACTTCTCAAAACTCGAACATGAACTCGGTTGGCGCCCCAGCGAGAACTTCACCACCGGGCTCGAAAAAACCGTGCGCTGGTATCTCGAAAACAGCGCGTGGGTCACCGACGTACAGTCCGGCGACTACCTGAAATGGATCGCACAAAACTACGGGACGCGCGCGTGAGCGCTGTGAGCGCCGTGAGTGATGCGGCAGTAAAACGCAAGGGCATCATCCTCGCGGGCGGCTCCGGCACCCGCTTACACCCGGTGACACAGGCAGTGTCAAAACAACTGATGCCGATCTACGATAAGCCGATGATTTATTACCCGCTCTCCGCGCTGATGCTGGCCGGACTGCGCGATATTTTGATCATTTCAACGCCGCAAGACACGCCGCGCTTTCAGGAGCTTTTGGGTGACGGCGCGAAGTGGGGTATGAATCTGCAATACGCCGTGCAACCCTCGCCGGACGGCCTCGCGCAAGCTTTCATCATCGGCCGCGATTTCATTGGCGACGACCATGCGGCGTTGGTTTTAGGTGACAACGTTTTCTATGGTCACGAGCTGCAGCAACTGCTGCAAAGCGCGCACGCGCGTCGAGAAGGCGCGACCGTGTTCGCGTACCCAGTGAGCGATCCGGAGCGCTATGGCGTGGTCGAATTTGACGCGTCGGGCCGAGCGGTGAGCTTAGAAGAAAAGCCGAAAGTGCCGCGCTCGCGATATGCGGTAACCGGCATTTATTTTTACGATAACGACGTGATCGAAATCGCGAAAAATCTGAAGCCGTCGCCGCGTGGCGAACTCGAAATCACCGATCTCAATCGCGTGTATTTAGAGCGCGGTCGCATGAGCGTGGAGCTGATGGGACGCGGCATGGCATGGCTCGATACCGGCACCCATGATTCGCTGCTTGAAGCCGCGCAATTTGTGCAAACCATTGAGCGGCGGCAGGGCCTAAAGGTGTGCTGCCCTGAAGAAATTGCCTATCGTCAAGGGTTTATTGATGCAGCACAGGTGGAGCGCCTTGCAGCACCGTTGGCCAAAAGTGGCTATGGAAAATATTTGAAAGATATGCTTAAAGAACAGGTGTTCTGATGAAGGTTGTCAGAACGGCGCTAGCCGGTTGTTTGATCCTTGAGCCGCAAATTTTTTCTGATGAACGCGGCGCGTTTTTTGAGAGCTTCAGCATCCAGAAATTTCGTAATGCCACCGGCGTGCTTTTAAATTTTGTGCAGGATAACCAGAGTTTTTCGCACGCCAAAGTGTTGCGCGGATTGCATTATCAAATTGAGCAGCCGCAAGGCAAATTGGTGCGCGTGGTGTCGGGTAGCGTGTGGGATGTAGCCGTTGATTTACGGCGTTCGTCACCGACCTTTGCGCAGTGGGTGGGGGTCGATTTATCGGCAGAAAATCAGCGCATGTTCTGGGTGCCGCCGGGCTGTGCGCATGGCTTTGTGGTGACCAGCGAAAGCGCGGTTTTCCTCTACAAAACCACCGACTATTACGCCCCCGCTCACGAGCGCACCATCGCTTGGAATGATCCGTCGCTCGCCATTACCTGGCCCGTGCCCGACCCGGTCGTCAATGCCAAAGACGCGGCCGGTTTGAGCTTCAAGCAAGCGCCGACATACTCATGAAGTTGCTGATTTCAGGCGCGCAGGGTCAGCTTGGTTTGGCGTTGACCCGACGGTTGAGCGGCGCGCATGACGTGGTGGCTATTGCGCGAGACGCTTTTGACCTTGCCGACGCCAAAGCGTGCCGCGAAGTGCTCGATCAACAACGTCCCGACGTGTTGCTGAATTGTGCAGCGTACACCGCCGTGGATCGCGCCGAATCTGAGGCCGAGTTGGCTCAGGCCATTAACGCAGACGGCCCCCAGCATCTTGCAAAATCGTGCCTCGAAATAGGTATTTTCTTGGTTCACTTTTCGACAGATTATGTGTTCGACGGACGCGCAACGCACCCGTATGTCGAGACGGACGCCACCGCGCCGCAGAGCGTTTACGGGCGCACCAAGCTCGACGGCGAGACGCGCATTGCCGAAATCTCGCCCGACCATTTGATTTTGCGGCTGAGCTGGGTGTACGGCAACGACGGCGCAAATTTCTACAAAACGATGCTGCGGCTCGCGCAAGATCGACCGCTGTTACGCGTGGTGGCTGATCAGTTTGGCGTGCCCAATTACACCGCTGATTTGGCGGACGCGGTTGCCTGCGCGCTCAATCGTTCGCTGGTTGAACTTCGCGGCCTAAGTGGGCTGTATCACGTGTCAAGCAACGGTCTAACCTCGTGGCGAGATTTTGCTCACGCGATTGTTGAAGGCGCAGTCCTACATCATCCTGTCACGGTCGAGCCTATTCTTACGTCTGAATACCCGACAGCGGCAACTCGGCCTGCTTACAGCGCGCTGAGCGGCGGTCGTTTTTCGGAGACATTTGGCTGGAGCGCGCCGAGTTGGCAAGACGGGTTGCAACGTTGCCTCGCTGCCGTTAAGCTGTCAGCGTAAGTTGCTGCGGCAACGTTGCTTCGTACACAAACTATTTGCTGGAGACTGATCATGTTGCATCGACTGTATTTACTTGGAGCGCTAGCGGCGCTCACCGTAACGGGAATGATTTCCGCCAACGTGGCGGCAGCGGACGATCTGCGCAGCATGCCGCCCAGCATGGTTCAGGGCGATAAGAGCGCGATAGTGGAGCACTTTTTTGGATCTGGCGAGGTCGCGCATCGCGTCACCGCGGATGCATGGGCCGCGCCCTCCGCAAACACAAACAAAAAGGCGACGGGAGACAGCGCTGAGCGCAGCAAGGCATTGCAGATAGGCTATCCGCGAGAAATCCCGGCCAACCTACGCGGCCTTCCGCTAACCACGCTGCCGTGGCAATCCTTGGCGGACGGAAGTCGGGTGGCGCGTGTGGAGGTGTTGGCAACGGAGGCCGCCGCTTTCCGCATCGGCTATCGCATTGATGGCCCGGCGGCAGGGTTGCAAGTGCGCTTTTCCGGCATCGGACGGGGTGAGGTTTATTCGGTTGCGGTGACGGGTTCTGACCGCACGTGGTCGCCCGTGCTTGAAGGCGACACAGCCACGCTTGAACTGCGCGTGCTACCCGGATTCGACGCGGCGCAATTTCAGGTTACGCTCGATAAACTTTCGCACCTCTTAACGTCACCCGCAAGTTTGGGGCAAAAGGACGTCAGGGACATCGGCAAGGCTGGCGCGTGCAATATTGACATCGCCTGCGTC
The DNA here is from genome assembly GCA_043721275.1 of Burkholderiales bacterium. Classification (GTDB taxonomy): domain Bacteria; phylum Pseudomonadota; class Gammaproteobacteria; order Burkholderiales; family Casimicrobiaceae; genus Casimicrobium. Next base: position 14,952 of record JAYSRA010000114.1, on the reverse strand, counting down.
AGTAATGCGAGCAGTGCGCTGCTGAATACGGTCAAGGCCGTCGCAAAAGCGGTTTACACCGACAGCGCTGATGGCCGCACCTATGCCTGCACTGGCACGCTGTTGAACTCAACCTCGGGTGCGAATTTCTTCTACACTGCCGCGCATTGCATCAGCACACAAGCCTCCGCTTCAACCATCAGCACCTATTGGTTTTTCGACGCTGTCTCCTGCAACAGCGGTGCCATTCCTCCGTACCAATTGGTCAACGGCGGGGCGGATTTGCTGGTGACCGATTTGACGACCGACGCGACGCTGCTTCAGCTTCGACAGTCACCGCCGATTGGCGCTTTTCGCGCAGCCTGGAATGCAACGGTCATTCCAACCGGCACCAATATTGTTGGCCTGCATCATCCCCAAGGTGACCTTAAAAAGTTCTCGCAAGGCGATATGTTGGGTTACGCGAAAGGCCCCTTGGCATACAGCACCGGACCGCGACCACAAGCAGGCAAAGACAGCTTCATCACGGTACAGTGGGCGCAGGGCACCACCGAAGAAGGATCCAGCGGATCGGGCGTATTCACTTACAACGCAACCTGCGGCGGTGGCGCGCCTTGTTATGAGCTGCGCGGAGGGCTTGAGGGAGGCGCTGCGTCGTGCAGCACTCCGACGGGTGCCGATAGGTTCTCACGCATGGATTTGATGTTTACACAGCTCGCCCCGTACCTGAAACCAAGCGCGGTCATTCCTGTTTCAACGTCGGCGAAGTCGTCCATGGTTGAGTTCTACAACCCGCAATCGGATTTCTATTTCATCAGCTCACGCGAGAGCGAGAAGCGCATTCTCGACACGCTCGCTGATGGCAATTTCAACTATCTGTGGTATCGCACCGGATACTGGTTTAAGACCGATCCGGCGCCCTCCAGCTTAACCGCAGCCCTCACACGCTACTTCATACCCGGTGCCGCGAAAGCCGGAACACGCGGGTCGCATTTCTACACCGTGCTAAACAGTGATCGCGCGTTTTTGACCAGCACCGGTAAGGAGCGCTTTGCCAACCCGAGCTTCGGCTGCGACGGCGTGCCCAACGGTTATTTTTGCAACGAAGGAACGGACTCGTTCATCGCGCCGCCGCTGTTGTCAGCTGGCGTGAACACCTGCCTCGACAGCGAACGAAAGATTTATCGCGCATTTCGTGCCGACTCCGCGCGCTACTTCAACGATGGCAACCATCGTTATCTAACCGACGCGACGATGTACGCCTACATGGTTAATGACCTGGGTTGGGCGGCTGAGGGCGTCGCGTTCTGCGCAACGCCTTAGCGGCTAAGCGGCTAAGCGCTCGCGGCGTGTTTAGAACCGATACGCCGCGGTCACTTGATCCGCCATAGCAACGCGGCCCGGCTTGATCACCACAGCGTTCCAGCCGAAGGTCACGCCGCCGAAGCTTGCGTTGTTGCGGAATCGGCCTAGCGTGTGCAACGGCTCGTCCGATAGCCGCGCACCGCTTGCCTGATCGGTGGTAGTCACCTGGCAGCGCACGCACGGCTTGACGAGCTTCAGTTGAAGTTCGCCAATCACCATCGTGTCGATGTGATCCTCGTCCCAAGCGGGCAGACCGTCAACCACGATGTTGGGACGAAAACGATTCATCGGCATTGCGCTGGCAGCGTTACGCCCCATACGACGATTAAAGTCGGCGAGCGACGCAGTGCTCGTAATTAGCAGCGGGTAACCGTCGGCGAAAAATGTATGCGCGCCACTGTTGCCCGCGTGCAGCCGGTTACAGTCGCGACGCATGTCGGGGTGAAAGCGAACCAGTCGCACATCACCAGCGCGCTCACCGAGCTTTGCCGCGACCCAAGCAGCCGCCACGTCGCCCGCATCAAGCGCAACTGTTTCGTGGGCCCACACTTCGACTTTCAACAGCGCGTTGCTTGCTGGCTGCGGCACCACGAATGAATCGTCATCAACACTCGACAGCACCAAGCCGCCATCGCTGCTCACTGCAACCGTCAGCGTCGCCATTGCCGGTAATTCGCGTTGCGTCAAAAACTTCGCGGGCGTGTGTCGCTTGTCAACCACCATCCATTCGCGGTCATGGCGTAAACCGCTGGTCAATACGTCGGCATGCGCATGCGCTATGCCGCGAAATCCCTTGATTGGATAAGAAAAAAGCCCGGCAACTTTCAAGTCCACCGGGCTTTCGTTCGTGCTCATCATTGGCTAATTTGCGGTCAAACCTGCGGTGTATTCGGCCAGCGCCTTGATTTCCGTTTCGGTCAACTTCCCGGCAATCACCATCATCATCTTGCCGGTTGGATTCGAATCTTCTTTGGTGGCCGTGCCGCGAATCCCGGCGCGGAACGAGGTCAACTGCGCAACCGTGTATTCAGCATGCTGACCGCCCACGCGCGGGTAGAGAGCCGGGATGCCAGCGCCGGTGGGCGAATGGCAGCCTGCACAGGCTGGAATGCCGCGCGTCGCGTCACCGGCGCGATAGAGTTTTTCAGCAGTCTTCGCCAGTTTTTCGTCTTTGGTACCGATGGGGCGGCCCTTCATCGACGCGTAGTACACACCGAGCGTTTTCATGTCGGTGTCGCTCAGCGTGGTGGCGAAGCCCTTCATGATGGCATTGTCACGTTGCCCGGTCTTGAAATGTTTGAGTTGTTTGGCGATGTATTGCCAGCTCATGCCTGCAAGATTCGGCTGCGTGGGAACCGGGCTCACACCGTCAACGCCGTGGCAACCTGCGCAAACTCCAGCGAGCGCTTGACCTTTCGCGATATCCGGATTTGGATCAGCCTGCGCGCTGGCAGAAGTCGTTGCGAAGAATGACAGGAGTAAAAACAACGCGGCAGTTGCTGGTGCAATGGCGGAATAGAGGGAGCGACGGATTAAAAGCATGGCCGTATGAGTGTTTTTTGCTCATACACGTGGTGCGTAGCCGTGTTGAGCGAAGATAAAGCGGGTGACAACCTAAAATTATAACTTTGCTGAATCGTTGAAACGTGTCTATGAAAGCTCCCGTGCCGAAACCGACGCTCCCCGTTGAGGCGCGTCTGGAACGTATTCCGCAGTTCGCTGGCGCTTTCTTCGAAAAGTCCGTGGTGGACATGGAAGGATTGCCCGAAGAAACTGGCCCCGAGATCGCTTTTGCAGGCCGCTCAAACTCGGGGAAGTCGAGCAGCATCAACAAGCTTGCGGGCCAGACGCGTCTGGCTTTCGCCAGCAAAATGCCGGGGCGAACTCGCGAGCTAAACTTTTTTCCGCTGCGCGCGGGGGGCTATCTCGTGGATCTGCCCGGTTATGGCTTTGCCCGCACGCCGCGCGACAAGCAGCGCGTCTGGACAGGGGTGATTGAGCAATATTTTCGCGAGCGGCAGGCGCTTCGCGGCCTGGTGCTGGTAATCGACGTTCGACGCGGAACAACCGACCTAGATGCGCAATTTGTAAATTGGATGGATGGGCTAGGTGCCGGACGGCCGCGCATTCTTTGGCTGCTGAACAAAGCCGACAAGCTCACCCAAAGCGAACGAATGAAGGCGCGTAACGCGTTTCGCGTTGACAACGAAGCGATGGTCAACGAGCGTGATGCAGTCGTAATGTTCTCGGCGCACACCGGACTCGGCATGAAGGAATGTTCGACCGTGTTCAACCACTGGTTGGACAAACCGCCCGAAATATTAGCGGCCTGAACGCCGTGACACACCAAAGAAAAACCCCTGGTTGACTAGCAATGCAGGGGCTTAATGCCTCGCAGTACCCTGCGCGACACCCGTTCAGGGAGGAGAAACGGGAGACAAATGTCTAATCGGATGTTACGTCCTAGACAGAAATATGTCAAGTAAGCGTGACGGGGGTTCGTTCCAAGGGGGTGCAGAGCGAAAGCTCGGCTAGCTTTCCATCCGTCGATAGCCAATTGATTCGGCCACATGCGCCACGGAAATGGCCTCACTACCTGCGAGATCGGCGATGGTGCGCGCTACGCGCGCAATGCGGTGCTGGGCTCTGGCCGATAGCCCTAATCGGGCAGTCGCTTGACGCAGCAGCGTTTCACCGTTGTCGTCTAGAGTGCAGTGCAAATCCACCTCGCTTGAACTCAAGTCAGCGTTGGCTTTAAGCTGGCGCGCATGCTGTCGCTCCGACGCAGCCATCACACGTTGCCGCACCACGGCGGACGGCTCGCCATCCGGCGCACCGCGCAGTGATTCCGTAGGCACCGACGGCACGGTGATTTGCAGATCAATGCGATCCAGCAACGGCCCCGATATTTTTCCTCGATAGCGAGCAATCTGATCTGGTGTGCAGCGACAGGGTTTGGCCGAAATATTACTGCCCAAATAACCGTCCGGACACGGGTTCATGGCAGCCACCAACTGAAAATGACTAGGGTATGAAACCTGTCGCGCGGCACGCGAAATGTTGATGACTCGGCTCTCCAACGGCTCGCGCAACACCTCTAAAACACGCCGGTCGAACTCGGGTAGTTCATCAAGAAACAAGACACCGTGATGCGCGAGCGAAATCTCGCCCGGGCGCGGGTCACTACCGCCACCAACCAAGGCAACCGCGCTCGCCGTGTGATGCGGCGAGCGCACCTGTCGCTGCCCAAATTCATCCACCTTAAATTTGCCGACCAACGACAAAATCGCAGCACTTTCGGTCGCCTCTGCCTCGGTCATTGGTGGCAAGATGCCCGGCAGGCGCTGTGCGAGCATGCTTTTACCGGTTCCCGGCGGCCCCATTAACAGCAGGCTGTGTTTGCCAGCCGCCGCGATTTCCAGTGCGCGTTTGGCTTGGGCCTGACCTTTGACGTCAATCAAATCGAGATAGCTGTCAATCTCGTTTCGCGGCTCGGCCACTGGCGTTTCCAGCGTTTGTTTGCCCGCGATAAATGCTGCCACTTCGAGCAACGTTTTTGCACCGAGCACATTGCAACTTTTGATGCGCGATGCCTCAACCGCTGACGCTTGCGGTAGCACCAACGTATTGCATGATTTGGCCGCTGCCATTGCCATCGCTAGCGCACCGCGAACGGGCCGCAAGTCGCCGTTCAAGCCAAGTTCTCCAGCGAATTCAAGGCCCTTCAATCGCGCCGCTGGAAGCTGTCCGCTAGCCACCAAAATGCCAATCGCAATGGGCAAATCGAAGCGCCCCGACTCTTTAGGAAATTCGGCGGGCGCAAGATTCACGGTGAGCTTTCGCATCGGAAATTCAAAGCCGCCGGTTTGGATCGCGGCACGCACCCGGTCACGACTTTCGCGCACCTCAACGTCGGGCAAGCCCACCAGATTAAAGGCAGGCAAACCGTTGGCGAGATGCACTTCCACGGTGACCAGTTCGGCGTGCAATCCGGCAAGGGCGCGGCTGTAGGTGATGGCGAGGGACACGTTTTGGAATAAAGGATTGGTGGCAATTTGCTGTTTTAATATACAGCAATTAGCGGCGTTTCGTTCAGGTGTGCAGGGTTAGCCCCGGTCAACTGTGAGCCGCGCCAGACGTTAAGTTGTTTCGGCAACACATCTCCGTTGAGGAGAAACAGCATGAATATTCGAACAAACATATGGCGCGTCTTGTTAGCCGCGATTCTCTCCAGCGTTGCCACTTTGGCCGTTTGGGCCGATGCGCCCGGCCGCGTGGCGCGCTTGTCGACCTTCGCGGGCGACGTGCAGTTGGCCAATGAGCGTGAGGACTGGCGGCCCATTCCGCGCAACTATGCGGTCACGGCGGGTGACAACCTGTGGGTGAGCGAAGGCGGGCGTGCCGAGCTTGACGTTGGGCCAGTGCAGGTGTGGCTTGCAGGCGGTACCAACGTTAATTTTGAGCGCCTTGATGATCAAAGCATGATCGCTCGCCTGTCGCAAGGCGCAATGGCGGTTCGCATTCGCGCTTGGGAGCAACAAGATGCGATGCGCGTGTTGACCGCTAATGGCGAAATCGCGCTCCTGCAACCGGGTTTTTATGTGCTGAATGCAGCGTCGCAATACACGCCCGCCTCGCTTAATGTGCGCAGCGGACAGGCCGAGGTGTTGACCAACGGCCCCGCCCAAGTCGTTAATCGCGGCGACAGCGTGGTGCTCGATGGCAATGGCGTTCGCTTTGATCGCAACGGCAATTACGCCAACAACTCGAATGGCGGCTTTGAAGCGTGGGCCGTATCGCGCGACCGTCGCAATGACCGCTGGGAATCCCGCAATGCGGGCCAGCTAAGCCCGTGGATGGTGGGCGCTCGCGACTTGGACGAATACGGCAGTTGGGACAACGATTACGAGTACGGTCGCATTTGGTATCCAACTGCCGTGGCCGCCAACTGGGCACCGTACCGCAATGGCCGCTGGAGCTGGGTGCAGCCGTGGGGCTGGACGTGGGTGGACGACGCGGCGTGGGGCTTCGCGCCGTTCCACTATGGGCGCTGGGTGCGCGTCGGGCCGCGCTGGGCATGGAGCCCCGGTAGCAGCGTTGGGCGGCCTGTTTATGCGCCTGCCTTGGTCACATTTTTCGGTGGCAACGGTTGGAGCGTCAGCGCGAATATCGGCCCCACCTACTCCTGGGTGCCGCTCGGCTGGAACGAGCCTTATGTGCCTTGGTACACCTACTCGCCTAATTACTGGCGGCAAGTCAATCGTCCGCATGTGAGAAACATTGCCGAGGAGCCATGGCGTCCGCGCAACTACACCCATGCTGGCGTGCCCGGCGCGATCACGGCGGTTAGCGGGCCTGCGTTCATCGGCGGTCGACCGGTGGCACAAAATCTGGTGCGTAATATTTCTGAGCGCGACATTCGCAGCGCGCCACCGGCTCGCATGGGTGAGGTGTTGCCACAATTTCAGCCAGGGCGCGCCAACAATAACGGCAATGCAAATGTCGTGAATTCCCGCCCCGGCGATCCAAATCCGGTTGCGGGCCGTCCGTCGCAAGCGCCGGTGCGAGAGCGAGAGCGTTCGATGGGCCCGAGCGTGGTGCAGCCTGCGGCCACCACGCCTTTTGCGCCGAATACCAACGTTGTGCAACCCCGCGTATGGCAAGACCCCAATCCGATTGTTAATCGCCAACAGGTCACGCCCGCGCAGGTAGCGCCGGAGCGGCAGCGCCCAGCGGTCATTTCAGAAAATCCAGGGCTGCGTGCGCCCGCGGTGCCGATGCCGAAAGATCCGCGTGAACGTGTGATGCAGCGCGGTGAAGTGCCGCAGAATTATGTCGCGCCGGTGCCGTATGTGCCGAACGCGCCACTTGCGCCACCGCGTGCGGTTGAGCAACGCGCGGCACCCGTTGTGGCACCGCCGCGCGTCGTGGAGCAACGTGGCGCACCCATCGCACCCATTGCACCCGTTGCACCACCACGAGTAGTCGAGCCGCGACCTGCTCCCGCGCAAGTTGCGCCGCCCGCGCCCGTCGTTGAGCGCGGACGTGAACAACCGCGCGCTGCACCAGCGCCCGTACCCGTGCCAGACGCGCCGCGTGGTCCTCGTGAAAAAGACCGTGCTCCGGCTGCACCGGCGCGCGAGCAGCCGTAGTTTTCTACGGCCAGCTAGCGCAGACGAACGTTCAGCAACGGATCAAGCTGCCCCATGCACGACAGCATGTCACTTGATGTGGTTTGAAGCCCCGGCGCGAAGGTCGCGTTGGGGTCGTATTTCGCCTGAGCGACCAGCGCGCGCGCGCCACCGGTATTGAGCGCCCAAATCGCGTGCCATCTCGCCTCGTCGAACAGTCGCGCCCGAGCTAATAGCTGCGTTTGGTTGTAAAGCGTCTTCAATGCCGGTTCACTGAGCTGATTTTTACCGTTCGTCACGGTATCCAAATAACCCACAGGAAACGCCCGTTCGTAATGACCGGGATACGCGGGTTTCTTTGACGGCAATCGCGACAAAAACCCGTCAGTGATGGCGAGCGGATCGACGATGTAGACGCCCGGCCCCGCCGCGAATCCATACAGCCCGACAGCACATTTTGCGACCACGGCATGCTTCTCGGTCTTCGCTTTTAAGCCCTGCTCAGCCCAAGGCATGTTGCGAAAATCAGCCGCGCGCTGCGTTGATTGCCAACCAGTGAACGGATACATCCACGCATGCTGGCTCATCTTGCGCACTTGCGCATGCGGATGCACATCGCGCACCATCCAACCGCGATGCAGACCAAGAGCCACCGTCACCGCAATCCACAGCGGCGCATTCCACCACCTGCGAAGTCGCACATTCAAAGCGAGCATGGCTACCGCCAACACAAACGGCGTCGAAAACAGCCGCCCGCCCATGTAGTCACCGCCTGCCGTGCCAAGATACGCGAGGTACAACATAAGCCCTATCGCGAGCGAGCGCATTTGCCACTTACCCTGAAACAACGCACGAATCGCTGCCACCACGATCACTAGCGCGGTCACTGCGTCGTACTTAATAACGTCCGCAAAATAAACCTCGGACGCCGCAAACGACTCCACTAGCGACAAGCCGTTATTGAGCTTGGCATACGCGCTGTTCGGCCACATTGATCCGTAATACACCAGCGAAAACGCGCTCCACAGCGCGAGCGGCAAAGCGCCCGCCGCCAGCACCGCCCACCGCGCGCCGCCTTGCGAGCGCGCGAACAAAACGAGCATCGCAGGCGCAATCAACAGCGCAAAATCATGTCGCGTGATCACGAGCAACCCGCCACACAATGCTGCGATCCATGCACGTCGCGTAAGCTGCGGCGGATACACGCGCCACGCGACCACCAGCCCAGCCACCAACGCATGCGCCAACGCGTTCTCGAGTGCCGCACCGGAATACTCGATGAATGCTTCAGAAAACAGCAGCGCAAGCACCGCCCATAACGCCGTCCATATGCCCTGTGAATGCCGCACGATGAGCGCAACACACGTGAGCGTCAACGCTAACGACAGCACTAACGACGTCTGAAAAATATCGCCATTCACCGCGCTAAAAATAAGCAGCAGCAACGCCCACAGTGGATGCGTATACGGCTGCACTCGCTCGCCAATATTCCACACTAAGCCGTAGCCGTTCAGCGCGTTATCAATCACGCGAAACGTGATGAACGCATCCTCCGTCACCGCTGCCGTGCGCACAAACGCCCAGCCGGCCAGCGCGCACAGCAGCAATAGCCAAAACGTTGAAACGCGGGGTGCGGTCGGGTCGGCGTGGAAGAGGGCGCGCATAGACAGCTATTATCAATGCATGCTGAACGCTATCTTCAAACTGCCGCGCACCGTTTGGTTTTTGGGCGCGGTGAGTTTTTTAAATGATGCTGCATCCGACGCGATTTATCCGCTGCTGCCGTTATTTTTTGCAGCGACGTTTGCCGTCAGCGCGCAAGCGCTCGGCATCATCGAAGGTGCTGCCAACGCCACCGCTGCGCTCATGAAATTGGTGTCCGGTTATTTCTACGACCGCACGCAGCGAGCCAAAGGCTGGCTGGTGCTCGGCTACACCTTGCCCGCGCTCGCCCGCCCGCTCATCGCGTTCGCCAGCAGCACACCGATCATCCTGCTGCTGCGCATGGGCGACCGCATCGGCAAGGGCCTGCGCTCAAGCCCGCGCGACGCGTTGCTCGCGGCGAGCGTCGAGCCCCATCGGCGCGGCCTCGCGTTCGGTTTTCACCGCAGCATGGATCACGCCGGCGCTGTGGTCGGCCCGCTCGCAGCAGCGGCGTTGCTGGCTGCGGGTTGGAGCGTGCGTGATGTGATTTTGATGACGATTGTGCCGGGCGTGTTGTGCGTACTGCTCGTCACCCTGCTGCGCGAACCACCGGGTGTTGCAATCGACAACAGCACAATCGATTGGCAATGGAAAAGCCTGCCCGCACCACTCAAGCGCTATCTCATCGCGCTCGCGGTGTTCACGCTGTCACAGGCAAGCAATATGTTTCTGCTGTTAAGGGCCAAAGAAACGGGTTTCACCGATGCGCAAATTCCGCTGTTGTGGGCCGGATTTTCAGCACTCGCGATGCTGTTGTCGACGCCGCTTTCCGCTTGGTCAGACCGCATGAATCGCTCGCGCATGCTGTGCGTCGCGTGGGTGATTTACGCGGTGCTGTTCGCCGCGTTTGGCCTGTTGCCGCAAACGCTCGCAACGACCATTGCGCTGTTCGTCGGCTACGCCATCTTCATCGCCGCCACCGAAGGCGCAGAAAAGGCCATGATCGCCGAGCTCGCTCCCAAAGCGCAACTAGGCACCGCGTTCGGCTGGTTTCATTTGGTCAGCGGACTCATGCTGCTGCCCGCATCAGCGATGTTCGGGTGGCTGTGGACGCGTGTCAATCCGACTGCAGCGTTTGTGGTGAGTGCGTTGATGTCGCTTGCGGCGGCGGGGTTGCTTTGGCGGGCGATTCGAAAGGTGTAGCTAGGCGACGCACGCGTATGACCTGTCGGGTTCGCGGTTTCACAATCGGCAAAAATGACGAGCAAGACACACTTCAGGGCCGCTAAAAATGGAATTGCTACTTCTTCCTGTCACGTACGCCCTAGCCTTCATGATCGGCACCGGCACGTGGAGCCAATTTGGTGAATTTCTCGTCGATCATTGTCCGTCTGAGAGCGGATAGTGGATCGTCGCCGCAGGCGAGGAACGGTGCAGTTGGCCCGCTGTCATTTACTTACTCAAGGACGGCCTCGGTGCAACCGTTTTGGCGGCTCTGATCGTAATCTCCGCTCGTCTGGTCTCGTCCAGCAACGCGGTGGCCACCACCTACACGGTGGCGTTAGCTAACACGGCCGCTGGTTTCCTCTATCTGATGACTACGCAAGCTAACCGTCGTGGCTTTTTGCATTGCACCGTTGTCGGTGTCGTATTCGCCGTCGTGCTTGTCGCGACAGCATCGTTAATCGAGCGCTTTGATCGTGAGCACGATTAATTGAGTCAGGTAGGGTGCGCACCAAAGTGCGCACTGTCGATTCAACAAGTTTGGACACGCAACTGCCACGATGGGTGCGCGCTCTGGCGCGCACCCTACAAAATTTAGCTAATAGCTTTCTATTGAAATGACCATTTCAATTTAGCATAGACCGCTAAAACTCACCAAGTTGACTTCTGCAAGAAATTACCATAAGCCCATATTCAGCCGCGTTTTCATAGAAAAGCTGATCGGTGTTTTCTAAACTTTACCGCTAGTTGGACGAGGATCCCCCAGCAAATACCGCGGCCCGCTACCTCGCGCTGCTGCTTGATCCGCCGGGTTATACAGTTTGCAAGCGGTGAGCGACAAACACCCGCAGCCAATGCATTGATCGAGCTGATCACGCAGCGCTTCAAGCGCGTGGATGCGCTCGTCGAGCACCGCGCGCCAGCGGGTGGACAGGCGCGTCCAATCGCGCTTGGTAGGCGTGCGTGAATCGGGCAATTGCCCGAGCGCTTCGGCGATTTCCTCCAACCGCAAACCGACGTTTTGCGCGCTCTTGATGAAGGCGACGCGGCGCAGCATGTCGCGGGCGTAGCGGCGCTGGCCACCTGCGCTGCGCACGCTTTTGAGCAAGCCCTGCGCTTCATAAAAACGCAGCGCGCTGTGCGGCACACCGGCGCGCTCAGCGAGTTCACCGATAGTGATGAGCGTTTCATTCATGTTGTAAAAAAGTGCTTGACCTCAAGTTAACTTGAGCTTTTAGCATGACTGACTTCTACTGATCAACGCACAGGACAAGCCATGCGGAACACCGACACTCCCACCGTTTTGACCGCATTGCTGGATCGCGCACAGGCCTACGCGCCGGAATACGGCGGCACGTTGAGCACGCACCTGCCGATGGCGCTAGTCAGTCTGCATGCGATCGGTGCGGACGCGTCGCGTTCGGAGGCTTTTTTCACGACGATCAGCGCGCGATTGAACGCGGCTCCACCAATCGCTGCCGCCTCTGAAGACTGGGTCATCCTGCGCGGTAATCGTGCCGCATTTGCCTCCATACGCGCGCACTTTTTGCAAAAAATTACGAACCACGGGCGCGACGCGGTGCTGCGGCAGGCGCTGCCGTCGCTGGTCGACGGCGTCGGCGCGGTGGCGTTTCACGGCTTGCTGCGCACCGCGAGTGCGACCGTCGCAGACCATGACGAAGAGCTGGCGTCCGGCCTCGCGGCATGGGCGAGCGGCCACCTTCCTCTCGCGTCGTTTGTGGCCGCGCAACGGCCTGAGGCAAGCGCCGCAGACATTACAAATTGGCTCGCCAACATGGCGGCCCAAGACGACGCGTGGCGCGTCGATACCGGCTCGATTACGTCGCAGATGCGCGCCTTCGTGCGCACGCCCGCGTTCCGCGACGGAGCGGATCGCTTGGCTGTGCATGACGGCACGCTGCGCGACTTAGCGACGCAAGCGCTAGCGATTTATCTGCGCAGCAAAAACTTCACCGTGCTGCACCTGATCACCAGCGCGCACGCGCTACGCCTGCTGCTGCCGTGGCTGAACGAGCCGCTGGTAGCCGTGCGCCACTACGCTCGCGCCTATGCGGCGGGCGTGGCCGCGAGCGGCGTCAACGTCGATGCGCCGATGATTGCGGTGAACGTGTTGTCATGGCCCCAAGTGCTGCGCGCGGGCACTGCTTCCAACGACGAGCACGTGATCAAACTGGTCTACGCTTGCCATGAAGAATGGAAGGTGACGGCCAACGCCGACTATCAGCGCGCGGCGAGTTTGGTGGTGGCTGTGTGATTTGGGTTCGACGTAGGGTGGCGCACCTAAGTGCGCACCGGGGACGGATCAAACTTGGGCGTCTGCGGCTAACGCCGCTGGTGCGCACTGTGGTGCACACCCTACATCAGCTTTTGGTTGGAAGCGCCATTTAACATGGGCTAGAACGGCGATTTAGCTGTTTTCGACTTATGCCAATATAAGCCGTCAGCCGCAATGAACGCGGCGTTTCACTAAAAAGCTGTATCGGTTTTCAGCCGCAATTAAGCCGCCAAATTTCCAAATCGAATTAACCCATCTTCGCCCACATCGCGCGTCAATCGCCCGATGCGCCAGCCGTGATTCACGTGCGCCACGGCTTCGACGATGGCGAAGAAGAGCTGGTGGTTATCGAGCTTGCGGCGGAACAGCGTGGGGATCAAATCGGCCGCCGTTTTAGGGCCATCGGCCACTGCGCCGTACAGATCATTCATGCGATCTTCGTGATGGGTTTCTAGCGCCTCAACGCGCGTCGCGATGCCGCGGAACGGCAGGCCGTGTGAGGGCAGCACCAGTGTGTCCGGTTCGCAATATTTGTAAGCCTGCAACGAGTTGACGTAGTCGCTCACCGGGTCGGCCAGCGGCGTCACCGGCCACACGCTGATGTTGGTGGAAATTTTCGGCAGCAGCATGTCGCCGGAGATCAGCACCTTGATCTCTTCGCAGTAAAAACTCAGGTGCTCGGTGGTGTGCCCGTAGCCACCGATCACGCTCCAGAATTTGCCGCCAATTTCCACCGTGTCGCCCGGTGAAATTCGCTGGCACGACGGTGGCCGCGTCGGCACGCCGCCGCTGTACGTGTTGCCGCGATTGGCGGTGACGTCGACCTGTTCCTGCGTCAATCCATGTGCGTGGAAAAACTTGGCAAGTGTTGCGCGCTGATACGCGCCGCTGCCCTCGGCCACGCTGTGCGCCGCGAGCAATTCCATCAGGCTCATCTCAACTACCAGCGGCCCTTCGCGCGTAGCGAAACGCTCGGCCAACCATTGCGCGTTGCCCAGGTGATCGGGGTGGTAGTGCGTACAAATGATGCGCGTGATCGGCTTGCCACCCATCGTTTCCACGAAGTGCTTTTCCCACAATGCGCGCGTCGCCTCAACGCCGAAACCGGTGTCCACAACGGCCCAGCCGTCGCCCTCTTCGATTAGCCACAAATTGATGTGATCCAGCGCAAACGGCAGCGGCATGCGAATCCATTTGATACCGGGCGCAATGTCGGTAAATTCGCCGGGAGCGGGCGGGGCGTCGTACGGGAAGGTGAGGGCTGCATTCATGGCTTTGATGCTAGCGGAATGGCGCGAAGGGGTTGACGTGCGCGTCAACGCAATCAATCGAATTGTCATCCTGAGCGGCAGCGAAGGATCAAGTGCTGAGCAAACACGCTTTCGACGAGCAACCCTCACGGCATGCAATCTGATCCTTCGCATCGCTCAGGATGACATTGTTCGGCGTAACCCTAAGGTCGCGGCAAAGCCGCTCCTACAGTTGCAGGCAGCGATAATCCACCCACCAAAAACAAGGAGGAAACCATGTCAAACCCGTCCCCACTGCGCCGCCAAATCGTGCTCGGCACCCTCGCCGCGCCCGCGTTGGCAACGCTACCGCGCACATCCCTCGCGCAAGTCCCGCAGCAATCAAAAATCATCCTCGGCTTCGCCCCCGGTGGTGGTGCTGACCTGATCGCGCGCATCCTCGCCGACAAGATGCGCGACGGGCTACCTGCGGGCCAGCAGATCATCGTTGAGAACAAGGCGGGCGCGGGCGGCAAGATCGCAGTGGAAGCGTTGCGCGCCTCGCCCGCTGACGGCGGCACCATGTTGCTTGCGCCGCTGGTCACGCCCGTGTTGTCGCAGCTCATCTTCAAGAATCCCGGCTACAACCCCGCCACCGACATGACGCCCATCGGCATGGTCGGACACTTTCAGTTCGCGCTCGCCGTGCCGCCGAATCACCCGGCCAAAAACATGGCGCGTCACTTGGCTTAAAGGCAACAAGGAAAAAGCCAACTTCGGCAGCCCCAGCCCCGGCAGCCTGCCGCACTTTTTCGGCATCATGCTCGGTCGCGCGATTGGCGTGGACATGGTGCACGTGGCGTACAAGGGCGGCGCGCCGATGTTGAACGACCTCATGGGCGGCCAGATCGCCTGTGGCATGGACACGCACATCGAACTGATTCCGCTGCATCAGGCGGGCAAAATTCGCATCCTCGCGTCGTTTGCCGACAAACGCAGCACGCTGATTCCCGACGTGCCCACCATGGCAGAGCTAGGCTTCAAGGACGCCACCGGCAGCGGCTGGTACAGCCTGTGGGCCCCC
>JAYSRA010000113.1:0-8577 GCA_043721275.1 Burkholderiales bacterium | reverse complement strand
TTCGCACTGCGCCTCAGACCCATAGTCACGCAGAAACTCGGCTAACGAGAGTCCGGGCTGGAACTGGATACGGTTCATGGGCATGACGGTGCTCCAATCGTTCAAATGCGTAACTGTACGCAAATACAGCATTACCGTCAATGCTTCCTGAGCCAGCTTGCTAATCAGGAGTCGATATAAGACGTTTCGCGTGCTCTTCCCCAGCACAGCAAAGCTTGTAGCGAAAAGCTGCCGCTTTACCGCAAGTCGATCAGCCAGATGATGTATAAACACCATCGCACATAAACACACAAATAATCATGAGCACAATCCGTTGGAATATCGCCGTTTCACAAGACACTGATCAGTCGGTGCGAATGCTGCTGGCCAGCCAGGGCGGTGGACGCAAGGGCGACTTGTCGCGATTCATTGAAGAGGCGGTGCGCGCTCATATACTGGAGCTCTCAGCTGATCGGGCCAAGGCGGCCAATATCGATGTGAATGAAGCCGATTTAAGCAGCATGGTGGCGGAGGCGGTGCTTTGGGCGCGCGACGGGCAGAATGCCAAAGGTGAATCGAAGCTGCGCGAGCACTGATGCGTGTGGTGCTCGATACGAATGTGCTGCTCAGCGCGCTGCTTTCGCCGCGTGGATACCCGGATACGATTTATCGTGCTTGGCGTGCTGCACGATTCGAGGTGGTGAGCTCGACCGCACAGCTTGACGAGTTGCGCCGCGCGAGCCGATACCCCAAATTTAAGGCCGTTCTGCAGCCACACCACGTGGGTGCGATGGTGCATAACCTCCAGCGGGCGGTCGTGCTGGATCGATTGCCCGCGTTGAGCGCAGATTTGGCGGCGGATGATCCGTTTGATACCTTTTTGATCGCGATGAGCATCGCAGGCGAAGCCGATTATCTGGTCACCGGGGATCATCGGGCGGGGCTGTTGCAACGAGGCAGCATTGGGCGCACACGCATCGTCACACCAGCGATTTTTTGTGCGGAAGCGATTTGATAGCAACCTGATCAAGCTGTGACGCATGTCCCCGCCGCCTGCGCCAGCCGCGTTTCTGGATGCCCGTCGGCGGCGAGAATGACGGCGGAGGTGGCGTATAAAACCTAAGCTTCCGCGCTGTTGCGAGCATGAGCGTGGTTAAGCGAACGCCTGTCAGCTTTTATCTACAACACCCAGCGGACTTGGGCTAAGGGCTTAAATCGGCTTAAGTCGATATAGGGCATTTCGCGCGCTTTGCCCCAATGCAGTAAGGCTTTTACTGAAAAGCTGCTGCTTTGAACCGATTGCAATGAAAGTATCGCTGCGCGGTGCGAAACAGTCAGACACATCCAATTGTTAACTATAATAGCGATCATCGCTAACATGACACATTCCAATTATGAAAACCATTTCGTCTAGAGAAGTGCAGAACAAATTCGGCAGCGTGGCTAATATCGTCAAGAGCGGGGAGGCGGTGACGGTGACTCAGTATGGTCAACCAACGATGATGATCCTGCCGTTCGCGCTGGGCGAGGAGGCGCTGCGCAATGTGAGCGCACGGCGATTTGTGAATTTTCTGGATGCCCTTCCTCCTGCGAAAACAACCGCGCCTGATTTAACGATGGAAGAAATTAACCAGCTGGTGCATCAGCTTCGTGATTAGGCCCTATGCGAGAGCCTCCAGATTCACCCAAGCCGACGGCGCCGCCCGTTCAGCTGGGATCACGCCGAAGCGTGGTGTTTGACACTAGTACGTTGGTGAGCGTGTGCTTGTTTCCGACTCGGAGTCCCGCTCAGGCGTTGCGGGTAGCGGTGACGGAGCACAACGTGTGTTGCTCCAAAGAAACGCTGGCCGAGCTAGTGACGGTGCTGCGCCGTGAGAAGTTTGAGCGATGGCGGCCCGAGGCAGAGCGCGCGAAGTTCATTGAAGAATTTTTGCGCGTGATTACGCTGGTCGCCATCACGAAAATTGGCGCAGGTTGCCGCGATGCGACTGACAACATGTTTTTGTCCTTAGCGCTATCGGCAAATGCTTCGATCATTGTGTCAAGTGATCCTGATTTGTTGGTGATGAGTCCCTACGAAGGGATCGCGATTGTTGACCCAAACGGATTTCTGGAGCGGTTCGATGCAACACCAAATGTAGCGGTCGCGCTACGAATCGGCGCGGCTAAAGGACAGTTTGCGGTGCCGGATTCGATAGCCCAGACTGACACTGACATTGCGGCCACTTTCGGTGTGAGTGATGCGTCGGAGCGCACGAAGCTTTGACCCTGCAGTTTCACAAACCGTTACGCGGCCTCGCCTTGGAGGTGAGCGATTCGATGGCGCGATGGTTGGCGAATTTTTCACACCGATCATAGGCTGCGGTCGATTTTGAGAATGCTTCGACGATCAAAACTCGGTTGGACTTTGACGGGCGGCTGGCGCGGCCAACGTTTGTTGGCGCTTCAGCTTGCGGTTTGGGTTACGCGATTCTTGACCGGCGTAGCGGACGAAACACGCTCTCGTCGTTGTAACAGTCTGGCGATTGGTTTTCAGCAAACCAGCCGGGGAGGCCGAGCAGCGGCATGGGGATGGTGTGCTCCTGCTCGTGCAGGCGCTCGCCATTGACGATGCGGGTGGAGAGGTAATCGTCCAACTCACACAAGCTCGTGTTGACCGCCAATGGCAGCCACAGCGCTTTGGCAGTGAGGCCGTGATGTACAAGCGGCAACTGATTACCGAGTTGCTCCATTGCGCCGTGGCCAAAAAGGATGGGCAGCGCTTCTGCACGGAAGGCAGCCCGATGGGTGACGAAAAGCTCGCGCCACTGGTGCGTGCGGTTCAGCTCGCGCAGGTCGTCGCGCGTTGAGAGCACGATCATGCCGGATTCGTCGAACACGGTGAGCACGTCGCGGCGACGCGGGCGTGTTTTGCCGTCGACGTTGACACCCAGCGCAACGTGAGCGTGGCTGATCGCGCGTTTGGTTTTTGGGAAGGTGAGCCAGACCAGCGCATTGAGCACGTCGTGCAGGTTATCGGGGCGCACGATGAGCTCGTTGTGTTCAACAACGCGGCGCTCGAAGTCGATGGCGCTTAGGGCTCGGGCGGGTGGGGGGATGAAGCGAGGAATCAGCAATTCAGCAGAGCTTGTCAAACCCTGCACTGCGCTTCGGGCGAACGGATCCAACACACTCCGTTCGCCCTGAGCCAGCGGCGAAGAGTTTGATGCCATCGCGCCAACTCGTTGCAGAAGTTCCCCAACCCGGGCGTGATACGGCGCAAACGTCGCATGCTCGCGCAACGCGGTCGGAATCGGGCACGGGGCGATCAACGGCGCGAGCCGCCCATCGCGCCGAGTACGATGAAAACCACAATCAGCGCCGCAATCACCGCCAGCGTAATCTTCACCCAGCTCTTTGGATATTCGCCGTCGAGCTTGCCGGTGACGGCGTTGATGATGACTTGAAAATCTTTCGCGCCATAGGTGTAGCTCATGAGCCATACCGGGGCGAGGATGTGTTTAAACGTTTGCCGCGAAAAATCGGCCTTGACCTGCAAGCCGCGCTGGGTGTCGCCGGGCACTTGGTTAGCGCAGAGTTGTTGCGTCTCGCCAGTCATGCGTTCGCGGCTGGCTTTGGCTGCGGCGATCAAGTCGATCTGGTACCGCTCGACCGTCCAACCACTCACGTAGGCGGCGTCGTAGGCTTTGAGCGCATTGCCGCCCTTTTCCGTGGTTGGAAACGGTTCGACGGCGCGCAACAACGTCGGATGCACGCCTTTTGAGCCGCACACCAGCGTGTCGTCGAAGAAATGATTGAGGCTGCCGGACGCGTATTCCCAACGCGTGCGCTGCACTTGGCGCGACTTTTGTTCGCCGTTGTCGTAGTAGGTTTCGGTTTCGTAATAGTAGTAACCGGCCTGCGCTTCCCACTGCGCGTCAACCAGCGCGTCGAACGTCCAATATGGCAGGTAAACGCCTTTCACCGTGTCGGTCATGGCCTTGGTTTTGAGCTTGCCCGGTGCCCACCACAGCTTGCCGTACCAAGCGCGAATCAGGTCGCGCGCTTTCGGTTCGCTGACTTGAAACGGCAGCACGCCTTCCGGGCGAATCACGTCATCGGTTTCGTCGTATTCGACAATGGCCGAGGCGCCGCAAAACTCGCAGGATTTGGCCTGTTTGGCTGAGTCAAACACGCTAATCGCTTGGCACGAATTGCACTTGACCATGCGCTTGGTGAGCGCCCAGCCGCGCTGCTCGCCTTGCATGTTGCGCAGCGCGGCGGCGAGATCGTGCTCGACCACGTCGGTCGATTGCATGCCGGGCATCGTCTCGGTCGCCGGAGGCATCGGCGATTGAGTGCCGCAGAAGCCGCAGATGAGCTTTTGCTTGGCCGGATTCCACACGGCCTCACCCCCGCACGCGACGCAACTGTACTTGCTGCGCGCGGCTTTTTCGGGGGCGGTGGCTGGCGTGTGGGTGGCGGTGGGCGGGCTACTCATGATGCGCGCAATGGATTGTGCGTTGAGCGCGCCCCATGTTTAGCGATCGGTCGGCGGAGAAACGTAGCGCACATTGGCGAAAATTTCGGCAAACGGAATGCTGAGCTCCAGCGATTTAAGTTCGAGCGTTTGCGGAATGGTCGCGTCGGCAATCACCCATTGACCGTCGGCCTGTTTTCTATGCACCGTCAAGTCATGGTTATCAGCGGAAATCAGCACGTATTCCATCAATGTTGGCGAGAGGCGGTAGCGGGCAAATTTACCCATCGCGTCGTATTCGGAAGTTGAGGGCGACGCGACCTCAATGATTACCTTGGGCGAATCGATCACCAAGGGATCATCTTCTTCTAACGCCTGATCGGGGCACGCAACGACGATGTCAGGATAGAAATATGCATTGGCTTCCGCTACACGCACTTTCACGTCAATCGCAAACACCTCACAAGGCGTGCCAAGCAACATCGTATCAAGCTTCGGGGCAAGATTCAATACGACGCGATTGTGACTTTTCCGCGTACCCGTCATCGCAAATACTTCGCCGTCAACGAACTCATGCCGCTGGCCACCCAACGAGTTTTCCCAACTGAGGTATTGAGCCTCAGTCAGTCTTGGTTTGAGTTGCGGCAGCCCCACAATTTAGCCCTTCAAAAACGCGTCCACCGCGTCTTTGGTGATTCGCCATTGGGTGCCGATCTTGCGGCCTTTCAAGGTGCCTGCATCAAGCTCGGCCATCACGTCCGCTTCGGCAACGCCCAACACCTGCGCCACTTGCGCTGGATTCATGAGTTCCATCGCTGGCGCGGGGGCCGCAGCTGCGACCGCCGGCGCCGCCATCGCGCCCGGCACCATGCCTTTAGGGCCACTGGCGCTGACGCCTACCGGGCCGCCCGGTTGATTAGCCATCTGTTGTGCAACGCCCAAGCCCATCGCGAATTCAGCACCAATGCCCATCGTGCCGGCTTTGCCTTCGGCAACCGCGTTGGCCATGTTGTATTTGATGTAGTCGCCCATGTCGCCGATGGTGGTCATCGCGCCGCGTTTGTCGATGGCTTGCTCGACCTCCGGTGGCAGCGAAACGTTCTCGATGTTGAACGAGGTGATTTCGATGCCATATTTGGCCGTCGTGATCGGGTTGATGGCGGGCAGCAATGCCGCGCCGATTTCCGAGTATCGCGCCGCCACATCGAGCGCGGGAACCTTGGCGTTGGCGATAGCCTCCGTAAACACGGTGACGATCTTCGAGCGCATCACGTCCGCGAATTCGTCGAGGCGGAAATGGTTGTCCGTTCCGGCCACTTCTTTCAGGAACAGCGGCGGATTGACGATCTTGAAATCGTACTGGCCGAAGGCGCGCATGCGCACCACGCCGAAGTCCTGGTCCCGCATCATGATCGGGTTGGCGGTGCCCCATTTGTTGCCCGCAAAAGTGCGCGTGATGACGTAGTAAACGTCTGCCTTGAACGGGCTCTCGAAGCCGTATTTCCAGCCGAGAATCGTCGACAGCACGGGGATATTCGCCGTGGTCAGGTTGTGCTTGCCAGGGCCCATCGTGTCGGCGAATTGACCGAGATAGACAAACTGCGCGACCTGCGACTCACGCACGATCAACTGTGCGTTGTTCTTGATTTCCTTGTCCTGATCGGGCCAGCGGTACGACAGCGTATCGCGCGAATCATCCTGCCATTCGATGATGTCGATCAGTTGCTTTTTGATGAAGTCCATGAGGGCCATGAGTTACTCCTGTGTGTCGAAAAGGTTTCGCAAAAGTGGATTGATGTACGGGTTATTTCGCTGCGACTTTAGCCTGCGCGGCGTTCAAGCGGCTCTCAAGCTGATCTTTAGGCAGCGCGCCCGCGACCATGCGTCCGTCCGCGAGGAAGAAAGATGGCGTTGCACGCACGCCAAGCTTCTGTCCGAGTGCCTTGGTGGCATCTACCGGGTTGGCGCAACTTGCGTCACCGTTCGCCACGTGGACGCCGCGAAGGGCTGCGTTTTGCCATGCGGCGACGCGATCTTTGGCGCACCAGATGACTTTTTGCTTTTGCGTGGCTTGCGGGTGCAGCGAATCATGGTACATGAAGTTGTAGACGGTGACGTTGTCCATCGTTTGCAGCGTCTGCTCAAGGCGCGTGCAGAAAGGGCAATCAACGTCAGTGAACACATACATCACGCGCTCGCCTTTGCCGCGCACCACTTTGATGGCGTCAGCTAGCGGCAAAAGCTTTAGATCAATCGCGTTCAGTTCAGCCGTGCGCTCTTCGGTTTTGTTGGTCATCGAGGCGGCTTCGATCAGGTTGCCCACAATGAAGTGGGTCAGCTTATCGTCGAAGTAAATCAGGTCGTCGCCCACCATTGCCTCATACATATTGGGGAACACGGACGCCCGCAGACCTTTGATCGGCGCGCCTTTGAAGCGGGCTTCGAGCACCTGCGTGACTTCGGCCAGCTTGGCGGGTGTCGCTTGGACGACTGCAACAGCGGCCAGCGCGGTAGGTGCCGTGCCAACCGGCGGAATCTGGGCGTTACACGCGGCGAGCAGGCCACCAACGGCAAGCAGGGCGACAAAACTTCGTTTCATAAAAATCCTTCGAGTACAGCGGACGTAACGGGAGCGAATTGACCGCAGCGGCTCAACGCAAGTAATAGCGCTTACTGAACCGCAGCGGTAGACAGGGTGCGACGAAACGCGGGTAGACGGCTTAAAAGACGCATTCCAGCGTCGCCAGCCGCCATCAGCAGTGGATGCTCCACCTGATTGTAGAGTCGGAAAAGACCGTCAGTCGCCAATTGCATGGCGAGCGTCGAGCCGAAGCGTTCGCGACGGTAGCGCCCGAGCAGCAACGCGTGACCGGCATCCCCGCCCACTTTGTCAACCTGCTGCCAAACGTCGTGCAACACCCTAGCATCGACCAACCCCAAATTGACGCCCTGCCCCGCGAGCGGATGCACTGCGTGCGCGGCGTCGCCTACGACCACCAGGCGTTGCGCCACCGGATCGGCCACGCGCACAAGGGTCAGCGGGAAATGTTGGGCAGCGCTGCTCATGTGCGTCACGCGTGCTGCGCGCTGCGAAGCGGCATTCACAGCGTCGAGCAAGTCCGTTTCAAGTAGCGCGCACAGTTCATCGGCACGTGCCTCGCTGACCGACCACACCATCGACATCGCCGACGCACCGTCAATGTCTGGCAGCGGCAGCAACGCGAGAATCGATCCGTCGGGCAAAAACCATTGTCGAGCCGCGCCGCGATGCGGTTGCTCGCAACGCAGATGAGCGACGACACCATGCTGCGGATACGTGCGCACTGTGGCGGAAATGTCTGACAGCTCGCGCAACTTTGATTGCATGCCGTCGGCCGCAATCACAACTCGCGCCTGCAGCATGCGACGATCAGACAGTTCGATGAGTTTTTGCGCATCGAGATCATGACGCGTGACGACCGCGCCGCTAACCAGCTGAACGCCGAGCACCTGCGCACGCGTGGCGATGGCATGGGTCAGCGCCTCGTGCTCCAGCACTTTGGCCAACTCCGCTTCGCCAGCATCGTTGGCGCTGACGCGCAGCGACTCCTGACCATCGCGACCTGAAACGACAATGTCCGTCACTGCGGCGCTGCGCGCGAGATCAAACTGAACGCCCTGCTCCATCAGCCAGCGCAGGTTGCCAGAAGCAACTGTGTACACGCGCGCCGACAGCAAAACATCAGCAGACGGAGGTCGCGAAGACTCGCGTTCAATCACCGCCACGCGTGCCCGCTTGCCTAGCGCCACCTGCGCAGCCAGAGCACACGCCCAGCCCACCGGGCCGCCGCCTGCAACGACGACATCGAACGACAAATCGCTCACCAAGTCAACTCTTCGATGGTGTGATTTTGATTGGTGTAAATGCAGATTTCGCCCGCGACTTTGAGCGATTCGGAGACGATTTCGCGCGCAGACAACGTGCTGTGTTGCGTCAAGGCGCGAGCCGCAGCTTGAGCAAATCCACCGCCGGAACCGATGGCGATGATGCCGTTTTCCGGCTCCAGCACGTCGCCGTTACCCGTCAAAATTAATGAGGCCGTGTGATCCGCCACAGCCAGCATCGCCTCAAGCCGACGCAGAATGCGATCCTGCCGCCA
>JAYSRA010000112.1:0-3317 GCA_043721275.1 Burkholderiales bacterium | reverse complement strand
CGCTGCGGTGAGCGTGGTTTTACCGTGATCGACGTGACCAATGGTGCCAACGTTTACGTGCGGCTTGGTGCGCTCAAACTTTGCTTTTGCCATGATTTAAGGTTCCTATTACTTGATTTGTTTGAATTTCAAAACAGCCGCTGCGATCGGCGGCTATCGGGTTTTCTGCTGATACGTGATGAGAGGCTTAGCCCATCTTTGCTTTGGTAACGGCCTCGGCAACGTTTTTAGGCGCTTCGGTGTAATGCTTAAATTCCATGGTGTACGTCGCACGGCCCTGCGTTGCTGACCGCAACGAAGTCGAGTAACCAAACATCTCGGACAAGGGCACTTCTGCCTTGATAATCTTGCCGCCCAAGATGTCGTCCATCCCTTGCACCATGCCGCGACGTGAGGACAGATCGCCCATCACAGTTCCAGCGTAGTCTTCAGGCGTTTCAACTTCAACAGCCATCATCGGTTCAAGCAGGACCGGGCTTGCTTTGCGCATGCCGTCTTTGAACGCGATAGATGCGGCCATTTTGAAGGCGTTTTCGTTGGAATCGACCTCGTGGAAAGAACCGTCGAACAATGTAACTTTCACGTCGACCACAGGGAAGCCTGCGACCACGCCGTTGGTCAGCGTTTCGACAACGCCTTTGTTGACCGCGGGAATGTATTCGCGTGGCACCGTGCCGCCTTTGATTGCGTCGACGAATTCAAAACCTTTACCCGGCTCGTTAGGCTCCACCTTGAGCCATACGTGACCGTATTGGCCGCGTCCACCCGACTGCTTTACGAACTTGCCTTCGATTTCTGCGAGCTTGCGAATGGTCTCGCGGTAAGCAACCTGCGGCTTACCGACACTAGCTTCAACGCCGAATTCACGGCGCATACGATCCACCAAAATCTCGAGGTGGAGCTCGCCCATACCTGCGATGATCGTCTGGCCTGATTCCTCGTCACTGCGCACGCGGAACGATGGATCTTCTTTTGCGAGGCGCCCCAGCGCGATGCCCATCTTTTCTTGATCGGCTTTGGTTTTTGGTTCAACCGCTTGAGATATTACGGGCTCCGGGAACACCATGCGCTCAAGCGTAATCAACGCGCTCGGATCGCAGAGCGTGTCGCCCGTAGTGGCCTCTTTGAGACCGACCGCAGCAGCAATGTCGCCAGCGCGGACTTCATCCAATTCTTCACGCTGGTTCGCATGCATCTGCAGCAAGCGACCGATACGCTCTTTTTTGCCCTTGATGGGGTTGTAAATGGTGTCCCCTGTCTTGACAACTCCAGAATACACACGGAAAAAGATTAGCTGACCGACGAACGGGTCGGTCATGATTTTGAATGCCAGCGCCGAGAATTTCTCTTCGTCAGCAGCGGTGCGGGTAATGGGCTTGTCGTCATCATCCATACCTTTGACCGGGGGAATATCCGTCGGGGCTGGCATGTATTCAATGACTGCGTCAAGCATCGCTTGAACGCCCTTATTTTTGAACGCTGAGCCACAAAACATCGGAACGATTTCGCTGGCGATGGTGCGAGCACGAATCCCTTTTTTGATGTCTTCAGCCGATAACTCGCCCTCTTCGAGGTACTTGTTCATCAGCTCTTCGTCAGCTTCCGCTGCGCACTCAACCATTTTACTGCGCCACTCTTCGGCTGTCGCCAAGAGTTCGGCGGGGATGTCGCGCGCTTCGTACTTCATGCCCTGCGAAGCGTCGTCCCAGTAGATAGCCTTCATCTTGACGAGATCGACAACACCCTCAAACTTCTCTTCAGCGCCGATGGGAATTTGCATCGGGATTGGGTTTGCTTTAAGGCGCCCTTTCATCTGCTCTACGACTTTGAAAAAGTCAGCGCCCGTACGATCCATCTTGTTCACAAATGCAAGGCGAGGCACCTTGTATTTGTTAGCTTGCCGCCAAACCGTTTCCGACTGCGGCTGCACGCCGCCCACCGCGCAGTACACCATGCATGCGCCATCAAGCACGCGCATTGACCGCTCAACTTCAATGGTGAAGTCGACGTGCCCTGGCGTGTCAATAATATTTATGCGATGATCGGGGAAGTTCTTATCCATTCCCTTCCAAAAGCAGGTGGTGGCCGCCGACGTAATCGTGATGCCGCGCTCGCGCTCTTGCTCCATCCAATCCATGGTGGCCGCACCATCATGCACCTCGCCAATTTTGTGAGATACACCGGTATAGAACAGAATGCGTTCTGTGGTGGTGGTCTTGCCAGCGTCAATATGCGCTGAAATACCAATATTTCTGTAACGGCTGATGGGAGTAATGCGTGCCATAAATTTAACCTGATGCAGTCACAAATCGCGAAGGCTCACTCGTGATGAGCCGTTCCCGCAGGACAAATTAGAAACGGAAGTGCGAGAACGCTTTGTTGGCTTCTGCCATGCGGTGAACTTCTTCACGCTTCTTCACGGCACCGCCGCGACCTTCAGCGGCCTCAAGCAGCTCGTTAGCCAGACGCGCGCCCATGGACTTTTCGCCACGTTTGCGCGCTGCATCGCGAATCCAGCGCATCGACAGAGCCGAACGACGGGATGGACGCACTTCAACCGGCACTTGGAAGTTGGCTCCACCAACGCGACGGCTTTTTACTTCGACCATTGGCTTGGCATTGCCGAGCGCGGTCGAAAATATGTCGAGCGGATCTTTGCCGCCTTTTTTGCTGATGATGTCTAGAGCACCGTAAACGATACGCTCAGCTACAGCTTTTTTTCCAGCGGTCATGATGACGTTCATGAACTTGGAGATTTCGACATTACCGAATTTGGGATCCGGAAGGATGTCACGTTTGGGAACTTCACGACGGCGGGGCATTTAAACCATCCTCAAAAATAAATAAGTGCCCACCGCTAGGTGGGATCAATCGCGCTGTGTAAGGGTCACGGGGCCGAGCGACGCTCGGCAGAAAGTTAAGTCTTCTTAGGCGCTTTGGTGCCGTATTTAGAGCGCGATTGTTTGCGATCCTTAACGCCGGCAGTATCAAGCGAGCCGCGCACCATGTGGTAGCGAACACCAGGAAGGTCTTTAACGCGACCACCGCGAATGAGCACCACTGAGTGCTCTTGCAGGTTGTGGCCTTCACCGCCAATGTACGAAATCACTTCGAAGCCGTTGGTCAGGCGCACCTTGGCAACTTTACGCAGAGCCGAGTTAGGCTTTTTTGGGGTGGTAGTGTAGACGCGGGTACAGACGCCGCGTTTTTGCGGGCCTTTTTCGAGTGCCGGACTTTTGCTTTTTACAACGACCGGGGTGCGCCCTTGGCGCACAAGCTGATTGATGGTTGGCATTTTTCGCCTTTGTTTTGTTGAA
>JAYSRA010000111.1:0-3324 GCA_043721275.1 Burkholderiales bacterium | reverse complement strand
CCTGCGTCTCGTTGAGATCCAGCACGCGCGCGAGCAGCACCGGCCCCATCTCCGAGATCGTGGCGCGCAGCGGGTGACCCGCGACGCCGAACACGTCCCAGAACGTAACGGGAGACGCGCGGTATTCGAAGCCCTCAAGCTTCAGCAGCTTCACGCGCTCAACCACCCTCGCGTTCCCGCCGCCCGCCGCGGCCATGCCCGCGAGATCACCCTTCACGTCCGCCATGAAGACCGGCACGCCGATGGCGCTGAAGCGCTCCGCGAGCGTCTGCAGGGTCACCGTCTTGCCGGTGCCCGTGGCCCCGGTGATCAGGCCATGGCGATTGGCCATTGCCGGCAGCAGCGCCAAGTCCGACTTCGACTTCGCGACCAGCAGCGGTGAAATCACCGTTTTTCGCTCTGGAGAAGGGGGGGAGGCGAATGTTACCATTACGTATTAGCGCTCGCTTCGTCGCAGTCCGAACGCAATCGACAACACGTAGACCCATATGGCAGGCCACAGCAAGTGGGCGAACATCCAGCACCGCAAGGGTCGCCAGGATGCAAAAAAAGGCAAGATCGCCACGCGCCTGATCAAAGAAATTGCGGTTGCCGCCAAGATGGGCGGCAGCAGCATTGACGGCAATCCGCGCCTGCGTTTAGCGGTGGATAAAGCCTATGACAACAACATGACCCGAGACACCGTCGAGCGCGCGATCAAGCGCGGCGCGGGCGAGGTGGACGGCGCGAATTACGAAGAAATTCGCTACGAAGGCTACGGCATTAACGGTGCGGCAATGATCATCGATTGCCTCACCGACAACCGCGTGCGCACCGTGGCCGAAGTGCGTCACGCGTTTTCTAAACACGGCGGCAATCTCGGCACCGATGGCTCGGTGGCGTTCCTGTTCAAGCATTGTGGTACGCTGCTTTTCGCACCGGGAGCCGACGAGAACGCGCTCATGGAAGCCGCGCTGGAAGCGGGTGCAGACGATGTGGTCACGCACGACGACGGCTCGATGGAAGTGGTTACGGGCCCCTACGATTTCGTCAACATCAAAGAAGCGCTCGCGAAAGCCGGCTTTAAGTCCGATGCGGGCGAGGTCACTATGAAAGCGCAAAACGAAGTGCTGTTCACCGGGGAGGACGCGATCAAAATGCAGAAGTTACTCGACGCGTTTGACACGGTAGACGACGTGCAAGACGTGTACACCTCAGCAATTATTGAAGGCTAAATCATGGGCTGGTTCTCAAAAAACGACGACGGTTTTTTTCTCTCCACAACAACGCCGCCAGACATTGATACGCGCCAGTATCTGGGCATCGTCAACGGCGAGGCGATCATCGGCGCCAACATCTTTCGCGACATGTTCTCGTCAGTGCGCGACATCGTTGGCGGTCGCGCGGGTGGCTACGAGCGCGCGCTGTCGGGCGCACGTGATGCAGCGCTCGCCGACATGATTGCGGTGGCCAAAGAGCGCGGCGCGACGGGCGTGATCGGTGTTGATTTCGACTACGAAGTGCTCGGTGAAACCAACGGCATGATGATGGTGGCCGTGAGTGGCACTGCGGTTAAGATGGCCTGATCGTTGCGCAATGTTTGTGGGAGCGGTGCCACTGCGACAGGCCCTAATCAATCTACGCCGTGACAAGTCGCGGTAGCACCGCGCCCACAATGCAAACCAATTCCCGCTACATTCTCGGCATCGACCCCGGCCTGCGCAGCACCGGTTTTGGCCTGATTGAGCAGTCCGGCAACGCGCTCGCTTATGTCGCCAGCGGCTGCATCAAAACCGACGACAAAGGCACGCTGCCCGAACGCCTGCTGACCATCGCGCAGGACATTCAAAGCATCATCAATCAGCACAAACCGGACGATGTGGTTGTTGAAAAAGTGTTCGTCAACGTCAACCCGCAATCGACGCTGTTGCTCGGTCAGGCGCGCGGCGCGGCCATCACCGCAGCGGTGCTCGCGGGCGCGACAGTTTACGAATACACCGCGCTGCAAGTCAAGCAGGCCGTGGTCGGCCACGGCAAGGCCGCGAAAGAGCAAGTGCAGGAAATGGTCAAACGGCTGCTCAAATTGGACGTCAAGCCGCAAGCCGACGCCGCCGACGCGCTCGCCACTGCGATCACTCACGCCCACTCACGGCAAGGTTTCGGCGCACTCGGCGCAGAGCTTTTAGGCAAGCGAAAAATCACCCAACGCGGCGGACGTTTGGTGTGATGGTAACGCCATCAGCTTTGTCGTGAAAGCGTTGTTGTAATTGGGCAGATTGCTGATTTACGCTTAAGTCGATATTTGGCATTTTATGCGCTAAGCCCAAGTGAAACAAGCGTTGTAGCCTAAAGCTATACGCCAATATACCGTTCGCCCTGAGCGTAGCGAAGGGTTTGACCCGTGCGCATCAAACCCTTCGCTACGCTCAGGGTGAACGGTGGTCAAGGCGATAGCCGCACCTGATAAAGTTATATGAATGAACGCACAAAAAGCCCCCTCATGATCGGACGTTTAAGCGGCACGCTCGCAGCGAAACAACCGCCGCAAATCGTCATCGACGTTTCTGGCGTGGGCTACGAAGTGGACGTGCCAATGAGCACCTTCTACGCCCTGCCTGCCACCGGCGAGCGGGTGCAGCTCATGACGCATTACGTGGTGCGCGAAGACGCGCATTTGCTGTACGGCTTCGCCACCCATGACGAACGCGCCGCGTTTCGCCAGCTGATCAAAGTTACCGGCATTGGCCCCAAAGTCGCCCTCGCCGTGCTCTCCGGTTTGTCGGTGTTGGAACTCAATCAAGCCATCGTGATGCAAGACGTGAAGCGCCTCACCCGCGTCCCCGGCATCGGCACCAAAACCGCTGAGCGGTTGCTGCTAGAGCTCAAAGGCAAGGCCGTCGCCGCGACCGGCATAGCGGGCGCAGCGAACAGCATCGCCAACCCGGCCGACGACGTGGTGAACGCATTGTTAGCGCTCGGCTATAGCGAGAAAGAAGCCGCCGCAGCGTGCAAGGATCTGGCGGCAGATTTGCCGCTGAATGATGCGATCAGGGCGGCGTTGAAATTGCTGTCGAAAGCGAAGTAGCCGGCTCGTAGACCCACTATCGGCGGCATCCTCGGCGCAGCCGGGGATCCAGCTCGTAGTCCGCGCGAAGCGCAAATCAGCCGTTCGCGCTGCGCTCATCGAAGTGTTGGCGGAATGAAGACTAGCGGTTCTCGCACCGCCCGGTTTCGCCGCTGGCGAGTTACCTTTTTTGCTTCGCCAAAAAAGGTAACCCAAAAAAGGCGACCCCGACGATTGGCCTGATCCTGCGATGCTCAGAAAAAAGCGGAACGGCCCGAAAC
>JAYSRA010000110.1:0-26412 GCA_043721275.1 Burkholderiales bacterium | reverse complement strand
GGTTCATGGGCATGACGGTGCTCCAATCGTTCAAATGCGTAACTGTACGCAAATACAGCACTACCGTCAATACTTCCTGAGCCAGCTTGCTAATCAGGAGTCGGCTTTTATACAAAATGCCCGTCAGCCCATATGAAATAAGGGCTATACGAAAAAGCTGCTGTGTGCAAAACCGTTGCACTGCCGGTTTTGTGAGCCCGCCGTGCCACGTCATGACAGTGCATGAAGTAGCGCAGCAAATCAAGGTCTCCGCCCCTTCTGTGCATGCGATCAATACAGCGTCCCAGGTGCTCGGTTCTCTATCACCAGCAGCGAAAGCACTACTGATGCGAAGCAGATTGTCATGACGCAACCACCCATCATCGATTTACGTGCGCCGGAGCGGGAGATTACGCGGCCGATCGCGGAGGCCTGCAAGGCGCATGGTTTTTTCTATGTTATTGGCCACGACGTTGAGGAGGCGCTGGCGCTTCGGCTGGAGCGGCTGAGTCATCAGTTCTTCGCGCTGCCCGAGGCGACCAAGGCGCGGTATGCGATGACGCTGGGTGGCCCGGCGTGGCGCGGCTGGTTTCCGCTGGGTGGCGAGTTGACGTCGGGTCGGCCTCTATGCGTGAAAGGTGGAAGGAGGGTCTGTACCTTGGCACCGAGCTGCCGGACGAGCATCCGCGCGTGAAGGCGGGCGTGCCGCTGCATGGCGCGAACCTCATGCCCGCTGACGACGTGCTGCCTGATTTCCGTCGCACCGTGCTTGAGTACATCGATCAGGTGACGCGACTCGGGCATCGCGTGCTGGAAGCGATTGCCGCGTCGTTGGGTCTTGCGCCGGATTACTTTGCGAGTCGATACACGGCCAATCCGTTGATTCTGTTTCGAATCTTTCTGTACCCGAGTCGCCCCGTTCCCGAAGATGTGGGTGCGTTGTATGGCGTGGGTGAGCACACGGACTATGGCCTGCTGACGTTGCTGCAGCAAGATACGGTGGGCGGTCTTCAGGTGAAAACCGCGAGCGGCTGGATTGAAGCGCCGCCCGTGCCCGCGTCGTTCGTGTGCAACATCGGCGACATGCTGGATCGCATGACCGGCGGGCTGAACAAGAGCACGCCGCATCGCGTGCGCATCAACACGAGTGGTCGCGACCGCCTGTCGTTCCCATTGTTCTTTGACCCCGATTTTGACGTGCGTATCGAGCCGATCCGCACGCCGGAAACGGATGACGCGGTATCGCGATGGGACGGCGCGAGCGTGCATAGCTTTGATGGGACTTACGGGGACTATGTGCTGGCGAAGGTGGGGAAGGTGTTTCCGGATCTCAAGCGGGACGTGCTCCAAGGAAACGCCGGGCACGTCTCGGTTCGCGCTGGTCGCGCTCAGAGCAATCGCCCGAATCCCCGCAGCGGACTTTGACGTCACTGCGTAATCACGCTCGTGGCCAGGCGACGTCCACCATGGCAACAGCCGTGGCTATCGCGGTACTGAACTTGACCTGTTCGCCGTAAACCATTGCGGCAACGAAATTGTCATAGAGATTTCTACGCGCGGGCTCCCTCGTCCAGACATCGATTCCTTTGCGGGTCTCTCCTGCAATGTCGGCGTGGTAGACCGGGTATTGGTTTCTGAATTCGGCCGCGTCTTGTTGAGCAACCTGTCGAGCCAATTCGATGGCAGTGTCAAAATCGATATGGTCACGAACCATGTGTAAGTCATAAATGTGGCGCACCAGGGTGCGGTCATGGCTTCGACTGAGGTCGGCAAGCTCCATCGCCGATCGCCGCGTCAATGCGACGATCTTTTCGGCGGCAGTCTCTGTCACGCTTACGCAGTCGATCACCGGTATTTCCGGCGCGTGCCCAGAAGCTTCGGCAACAAATGAGGCCACGGGCAGGCGCACCGATGGCAACCGCAATACGGCAAGTGTGAGCTCAATCTGAATTGTCGTACGCAGTTGGGCGCCTACACCATCGGGATTGGCGTAGTTAAGCTGGTAGATGGTGTACTTGTTTTCGTCCCGAGACCGTAGCTGCGCCGCGTCGGACGGTCAATCTGGAAGCCTATTGCTTGCAGACTGGCGGTTATCCGAATGCGCAAATCTCGCAACTGTCGCCGTCGTTGATTGCCGCTTGTGAGTACGCCATTGAGCGGTACGATTTTGAAGTCCACGTCCTCGGACATGCGGTGTACGAGTTTGTGGGCACGCGCTAAGCAGGTGCCCCCGGCGAATACGAGCCGGAAAGGGTCGAAATCTACTGCGGTGATCGCGCGCAAAGCGCGCATCACATGCCAGTCTTTTTCAACCGCCGCAGTTTGCGACAGTCCGAAATGATCTTGAACGGCGCGAAAGTCGATGGTTTCGTTCAACATAGGCTACCGTTCCAAGACAAGCGGTTTGCCGCGATAGCTCAGTTGGCGCGAGAAGCGTCCCTTCACCCGCACCACCGCGTTGACGGGCACCTGCGTGGATTGCCCGTCGTTGTAGGCGCGCTCCCAGCTGCTCGCCTCCCAAGGCACCCCGAGTTTGGTCAACGCCTCGCGGGCGGCACCGCCAAAACCCTCACGCGATGCCAGCATTGGCTGTCCTGACAGCGATGAGCGTTCAGCCTGACTGTAGACGCCGTAGCCTAGGCGGACTAGGCTGCCTTCGTGCACCAACTGCCGCAGCGCTCGCAGCACCTGATCCTCACCGCCGAGATCGTTGAACTCGCGCGGCAAGAAGACGTTGGCACGGCTGCGCGTAATCCGCGTCTTGATCCTTTCTCGCAGTGGCTTAACTCGCTGAATTCTTTCGTCCATAAATTGAATTTTTTGGCTACAAAAACCCGACATCAAAATTATACAAAAACCCGACATATAGTGGGAGCGTCGAAGTCCATAGCTGGTGCATGCTAAACGGCAGCTGGGCTGGGATTCAGCGGGATTGGTGTTAATCCATTCGCCTGTGCGTTGCACGCTCGACGTACATAGCAGCGAGTACGCCTAGGCAGCGTTGCGCGCAAGGCGTGCCCGCCCGCTAGCACCGGCGATGCTGGGCACCTTGCCACCCCGAGCGTACTATGGCCCTCACGCCAAACACTCGCTCACTGCGTCGCCTGCTCATGAAATTTAAAGACTACTACGCCATCCTTGGGGTCGCCCGCACGGCGAGTGAGGCTGAGATCAAGAAGGCTTATCGCAATCTTGCGCGAAAGTATCACCCGGACGTGTCGAAAGACCCGGCGGGCGAGGAGAAATTTAAGGATGCGGCGGAGGCATACGCGACGCTCAAGGATGCTGAAAAGCGGGCTGCGTATGACCGATTGGGCAGTCATTCGGCGGGCGAAGAATTTCAGCCGTCGCAGGATTGGGATGAACAGTTCAAGACGCAGTTTGGTGACGGTAGGTCGGCGGGCGGGTCGTCGTTTGATGACATTGATCTGTCTGATTTGTTTGCTAGTTTTTCGCGAGGGCGCGCGGGTAGCGAGCGCGCCCACACGCCTCGCGCGATGCCCGGCGAGGACTATGACGTGAAAGCACTTATCACGTTGGAGGAAGCCTACAGCGGCACCACGGTGGGCTTGAATCTGAGCGTGCCAACGTATGACGAACGCGGTCAGATGAAGCGTGAATCGCGCGTGCTCGAAGCGCGCATTCCTAAAGGCGCGACTGAGGGCCAGCGCTTACGATTGCGCGGTCAAGGCAGCAAGGGCGTGAACGGCGGACGGGATGGGGATGTGTACCTGAACATCGCGCTGAGGCCGCATCTACTGTACCGAGTTGACGGCCATGATCTCTACATCGATTTGCCGCTCGCACCGTGGGAGGCCGCGCTCGGCGCGACGGTGATGGTGCCGACGTTGGCCGGTCGCGTTAACTTAAAAGTAGCGGCGGCGACCCACAGCGGGCAGCGCATGCGCCTCGCCAAACGCGGCTTACCGAAGCCCGGTGGCACTGAGGGCGACTTGTTCGCGGTGGTCAAAATAGTGATGCCGTCCGAGCTATCGGAGCGCGAGCAAACGTTGTTCAAAGAGCTCGCCGACGCATCCACCTTCAACCCACGCAGCGCACTTTTCAACGAGGCCCATCATGCAAATTGAATCGCACAATGTGCTGTGGTTAGACGCCACGCAACCGTTGACCATCAACGATTTGGTGGCACTGTCCGGCTTGGTTGAAGCGGAAGTATGCGAGCTAGTTTTTGCCGGGGCGTTGGTGCCGAGCAATTACCCGCAAGTGCCGTGGATATTTAGCGCCGATTGCGTGGTGACGGTGCGCGCAGCGAGCCGCCTGCGCGACGATTTAGAGCTGGATGACCACGCGTTGGCGCTGACGTTGCAGTTGCTCGAACAGGTGCGAACGCTTGAGGCGGAGTTGGCGACATTGCGGGCGCAACAGCCTACTTTTTTGTTGCGTGATTGAGGCCTGACTGCGGCGTGAATTTGGCTCGTGCGGATCAATAGCTTTTGGTTGAAAGCGCCGTTTCATTTGGGCTAAGACGGATTTACGTCTTAAGTCGATTTATGCATAAATCGACGTTTAGCCCAAGCATAATGGACGTTTCAGCGTTAGGCTGTTGACTAAAAATCGCTCGTCAATAAGAGAAAGCGCGCACCTGATTTGCGACGTGCGCAGCGGCGAATCGGCGAGCTGCACGGCCGATTCGCTAGACTGCGTGCCACATTTGCTCACCGCACTCTTCAACCAAGCCCAACATGCCGCCTCGCGCTAATTCATCCTCTGATCCGCTGAACGCGTCGCCGCAGCGTCGCGCAGCTTCGTCCAGCTCGGCCGGCGCTGCAAACGGCACCAGTGGCGGCGTGCAAAGCCTGACGCGCGGCCTCACCTTGCTTGAAAAATTGGCCGAGACCGAAGGCGGCATAACGCTCACCGAAATCTCGCAACGCGCGAGTTTGCCGCCATCCACCGCGCACCGTTTGTTGAACACATTGGCCGATATGGGCTTTGTGTACCAATCAAAAGAAGACGGGCTTTGGTATGTGGGGTTGAAGACTTATCGCGTTGGCTGCGCGTTCGTTTCGAACCGCGATTTCGTCGGCGAAAGCCATGCGCATTTGCGCAAGCTGATGGAAGCGTCCGGCGAAACAGCGAACCTCTCCATCCTTGACGGCACCTACGCCTGCTTCATCGCGCAGGTGCAGTGCCACGAGGTGATGCGCATGCTGGTGCGCTTGGGCTCGCGCATTCCCGCGCACGCGAGCGGCTCGGGCAAAGCGATGTTGTCCGCGCTGCCTGAAGACGAATTGGCGATTGTGTTTCGCGATTCGGCGCTGATCGAGCTGACCAAAAAAACCATCACGAATCCCGACAAATTACGCGCACAATTTGCAACCATTCGCGCGCGCGGCTACAGCTACGACGATGAAGAAAACGCGATGGGCTTGCGCTGCGTAGCGGCACCCATTTACGACGAATTCGCCGAGCCACTCGGCGCGATTTCGCTAGCCGGCCCCATTTCGCGGTTGACCGACGAGCGCATCCTGAAACTCGGCCCGCTGGTAGCGCATACGGCGCGTGAAATTACCGAGAAATTGGGTGGGGTGGTGCCGGTTTCGGTGTAGTTA
Organism: Burkholderiales bacterium; assembly: GCA_043721275.1. Taxonomy (GTDB): domain Bacteria; phylum Pseudomonadota; class Gammaproteobacteria; order Burkholderiales; family Casimicrobiaceae; genus Casimicrobium. Next base: position 20,860 of record JAYSRA010000110.1, on the reverse strand, counting down.
GGCGCACCGCATGTATCGTTTTTCGATACTCCTATGCTGCGCAGGATTTCGGGAGCAAGTTCGCGCTACATTGTCCGCCCGAGTGACCCAAAAGTGCAAATGAATCGACCCGCCCGATGGCTATTACTTTCGAGCGGCGCAGCGCTGGTAATTGCTGCGACGCTAGCGTGGCTTGTTGTGCAACCTACGTGGACTGCCGCTGGAACAATTAGCGCGCAGCCCGCGCTGCACAGCGCGCTTCGCGATCATGTGCAGCGGCTCGCGATAGATTTTTCGCCGCGCGTGCACACCAATCTGCCGCAGCTCAATCGCGCGTCGGCCTACATTGAGGCGCAACTTCGGACAACGAGCGCGGAGGTTTCGGTGCAGCGCTACGCGGTTGCCAACCGTACTTACCAAAATCTGATCGCAAAATTTGGACCCGACACGGGCGACGTGATTGTTGTTGGTGCCCATTACGACGTGGCAGGCGAACAGCCGGGCGCGGACGACAATGCCAGTGGAGTTGCAGGCCTAATTGAACTCGCAAAGATGCTCTCAACCGAAAAGCTCAAGCAACGCGTTGAGTTGGTCGCGTACACCCTTGAAGAGCCGCCTTATTTTCGTACCGCGCAGATGGGCAGCGCAGTGCATGCGAAGTCTTTAAAAACGCAAGGCAAACGCGTATCGCTCATGCTGAGTCTCGAATGTATTGGCTACTTCAGTGACGTCCCCAACAGCCAGCAATTGCTAACGCCGCTTATGAAAGCCGTGTATCCGACGACCGGAAATTTCATCGCGCTGGTCGGCAACTACGCTGAAGGCGATCTGTCTCGTCGGGTGAAGCGTGCGATGCAACGAGCGACCGCGCTACCGGTGTATTCGATCAACGCCCCATCGGTTTTGACGGGTATCGATTTCTCAGATCATTTGAGTTACTGGAATGAAGGATTTGTGGGGATGATGGTGACCGACACCGCATTTTTTAGAAACGAGGCGTATCACACAGAGGACGACACGCCTGATCGGCTGGACTACAAGCGAATGGCAGAAGTCGTTGTAGCGGTGGGGAAAACGGTGCTTTCGGAAGCGACGCGATAACTACGTGTCCGTCAAGCCACCGGAAACGTCCCCGGCAACAGAATCCGCTTATCAACGTTTTGAATGTTGGTGTGACCACAAAACGCCATCGTCACATCCAGTTCCTTGTGAATAATTTGCAGCGCCTTGGTCACGCCGGCCTCGCCCATCGCGCCCAGGCCGTACGCCATCGCGCGGCCAATCCAGATGCCCTTTGCGCCCAGCGCCCAGGCTCTGAGCACGTCTTGGCCAGAGCGCACGCCGCCGTCCATGTGCACTTCAATTTTGTCGCCCACTGCGGCAACAATGGCGGGCAGCGAGCGGATGGAGGTCTCCGCCCCGTCAAGCTGGCGACCACCGTGGTTGGACACCACTATTGCATCGGCACCGCTCGCCACGGCGAGCTTTGCGTCTTCAACATCTTGAATGCCCTTCAAAATCAACTTGCCGCCCCAGCGTTCTTTGACCCACTGCACGTCGTCCCACGTCACGCGCGGGTCGAACTGCTCGTTGGTCCACGCAGACAGCGATTTCATGTCGCTGACTTCCTTGACGTGACCGACCAAGTTGCCGAAGGTGTGGCGACGCGTGCCTGCCATGCCGAGGCACCAGCGCGGCTTGGTGAGCAAGTTGATGATGTTGGCCACCGTGGGCCGCGGCGGGGCGCTGAGGCCGTTTTTGATGTCTTTGTGACGCTGGCCGATGACTTGCAGGTCGAGCGTGAGCACCAGCGCGCTGCACTTGGCAGCCTTCGCGCGCTCAATCATGCGCACCATCGCTTCGCGGTCACGCATCATGTAGAGCTGGAACCAGAAGGGTGCGGTGGTGTTGGCGGCGATGTCCTCAATCGAGCAGATGCTCATGGTGGACAACGTGAACGGAATGCCGAATGTTTCGGCGGCCTTCGCGGCAAGAATTTCGCCGTCGGCATGCTGCATGCCGGTCAGCCCCACCGGCGCAATTGCAACCGGCATCTTTGATTGCTGCCCGACCATTAGCGTTTGCGTGGTGCGGTTTTCCATGTTGACCGCGACGCGCTGGCGAAACTTGATCGACTGAAAATCAGCCTCGTTGCCGCGGTAAGTGCTCTCGGTCCACGAGCCGGAATCCGCGTAGTCGTAGAACATGCGCGGCACGCGTTTTTTGGCGAGCAGGCGCAGGTCTTCAATGTTGGTGATCACGGGCATGGAGAATTCCTCTGGGGGTTTTTCTAGCAAAACTGGTCACAAAAACGCAGACACACCGGATCTGTCGTCCGGAGCGCAGTGAAGGATCGGATGCTATGCCGCGTAATCCTTCGCTTCGCTCAGGATGACAGCATCAACGACCGTGCATCGCCACACTGTATTGCACATTGTCGCTGTTGCGCCATCGTTGACTCGTGATGCGGTTCAGTAGCCGTGTTTGTAAGACGCGTTTGTGATCTGCTGAATAACCATCAGCTTTGTGCTGAAAGTAGCGTTTTCACCGGGGCTAATGCGCGAAAACGCTATTTGTCGATATTAGCCGCTTTACCGCATTAAGCCCATGTCAACTGGGCGTTTCACGATAAAGCTGTATCGCGATCTAGCTCGCTTGCAGTGCTTTAGCGCACAGCGTGAGCAACAGGCTGGGCAGCGCGCCGAGCAACAGAATCGCAAGCGCGTTCACTGAAATCAACACGGTTTCGCCGCGGCTTGGTAGTGCAATCGCGCCCTCGGGGTTGGCAACATCGGCGCTGGAAAAATACATCACGCGAACCACGCGCAAATAGTAGAACGCGCCGACCAGCGAGGCGAGCACGGCGACCACGGCGATCCACGTGTAGCCCGCGCCGACCACCGCTTCAAGCACAGACAGCTTCGCCCAAAAACCGACGGTGGGCGGAATGCCCGCGAGCGAGAACATGGCGAGCAGCATCAGGAAGGCGTACCAGGGCGAACGCTCGTTCAGGCCCTTCAAATCGCTGATGTTTTCGATCTCAACGCCACGGCCTGACAGCAGCACTAGGATGCCGAACGACACGAGGCCGGTGATGGCGTAGGCCACGGCATAAAACAGCGCCGCTGCGTAGCCTTCTTTGCCGCCACCGACGAAGCCGAGCAACAAAAAGCCCATATTGGCAATGGCCGAGTACGCGAGCATTCGCTTGATGTTGGTTTGCGCCACCGCAATCAGATTGCCGAGCACGATGGACAGCGTGGCAATGACGGCGAGGATGATCGACCAGTCGTCATAAGCGGGTGTGAGACCGCTGCCAAACAAGCGGTACGCGAGCGCGAAGGCGGCAATCTTCGCCGCAGTGGCGAGGATGAGCGTGACAGCCGTGGGCGCGCCGGTGTACACGTCGGGCACCCACATGTGAAACGGCACCACGCCCAGCTTGAACGCCACACCTGCCGCGATAAAGATGAGGCCCAGTGCGACAGCGGTGGTGTTCGCCTTTGCGAGCGCTCGCGAGATGCCGCCGAGGCTAATGCTGCCGGTTGCACCGTAAACAATCGACATACCGAAAAGCAGCAAGCCGGAGGCGAGCGCGCCGAGGACGAAATACTTCATCGCTGCTTCGGTGGCGATTTTGTCATCGCGTTTCAGCGCCACCAGCGCATACATCGACAGGCTCAACAGTTCAAGCCCGAGGTAGGCCGTGAGCATGCTCGCAGCGCTGGCAATCACCATCATGCCGAGCGTGCCGAACAGCACGAGTGCCACGAATTCGCCGTTGTCGAGGTTGTGCTTTTTAAGATACGTCCACGAGTACGCGAGTGCAGTTGCAGCGGACAGCAGCATGGCAATTTTCAACACGGTTGAGATGCCATCGGCCACGAAAAGCCCGCTGAATGCGGTCTCGCGGGCGAGGCTACCGACCGGCGTGAACGGGACGAAAACGTACAACGCCGTCCACAACAACGCGCCGATACCGCAGGCGTAGGTGAACCATTTTTGATTGCGTGTGACGAACAAGTCAGCGATCAGAATCAAACCGGCGAGCGAGAGCAGAACGATTTCGGGGAGAACGAGAAGGATGTCTTTCATGTCGTGTGTCTCGTTCGATTACAGCTTGCTGCGCGCGACGTGCTTAATCAACTCGTCAACACTAGTGTGCATCACCTCGGTAAACGGTGCGGGGTACAAGCCCATGCCGAGCACGCAAGCGGCGACCAGCGCCAGCATCCAGAATTCACGCCGCGTGAGGTCAGTCATGTCGCGAACGTGATCGTTACCAATCTCGCCGAAGATCACGCGCTTGTACATCCACAGTGTGTAGGCCGCGCCGAGGATCAACGCGAGGCCTGCTGCGGCGGCGGTCCAGAACATGCCCTGCTTAACCGCGGCGAGCGTCACCGTGAATTCGCCAATGAAACCCGACGTGCCCGGCAGGCCCGCGTTGGCCATGCCGAACAGCATGAAGAGTGCCGCGAACTTGGGCATGACGTTGACCACGCCGCCGTAATCCGCAATGTTCCTGCTGTGCAGACGGTCATAGAGCACACCGATGCACAGGAACATCGCTGCCGACACGAAGCCGTGCGAGATCATCTGCATTAAGCCGCCTTCAATGCCGAGCGTACTGCCTTGCCCGCCCACAAACAAGAAGAAGCCGAGCGTAACGAAGCCCATGTGCGAAATCGACGAATAGGCGACCAGCTTTTTCATATCCGTTTGCACCAACGCGATGAAGCCTATGTAGACAATCGCGATCAATGAAATGGCGATCACAAACGGTGCCAGCAGGTGCGACGCATCGGGCACGATGGGCAGGATGAAACGCAGGAAACCGTAAGCACCTAGCTTAAGCGTGATCGCCGCCAAAATTACCGAGCCGCCGGTCGGCGCTTCAACGTGCGCGTCGGGCAGCCAAGTGTGAACAGGCCACATCGGCACCTTCACGGCAAAGGCTAAGAAGAACGCAACGAACAGCAACAATTGCGGCGTTTTGCCAAGCGGCACCTTGTGAAAATCAGCGATGGTGAAACTGCCGCCGGTCATGGTGTACAGATAAATCAGCGCCACCAGCATCAACAGCGAGCCGAGCAACGTGTACAGGAAAAACTTGATCGCAGCGTACAGCCGATTCGGCCCGCCCCAGATGCCGATGATGAGATACATCGGGATCAGCATGGCCTCGAAAAACACATAAAACAAGATGCCGTCCGCCGCCGCAAACGCGCCGTTAATGAGGCCCGACATGATGAGGAACGCGGCGAAATATTGCGCCGGTTGCTTCTCAATCACTACCCAACCGGCCACCACCACGAGAATTGTGGTGAAGCTATTGAGCAACACAAACCACATCGAAATGCCGTCAACGCCAAGGTAATAATTAATCTTGTAGCGCTCGATCCACGGTACGTTTTCAACGAATTGCAGCGCCGCAGTGGACGGATCAAAACCGGTGTAGAGCGGGATGGTGACGAGGAAGCCTGCGATGGCCGCAATCAGTGCGACCCAGCGCGTGCTTGATGCGGATTTGTCACGCCCGGTAGTCAGTGTGGCGAGACCGCCGAGGATGGGGATCCAGATGGAAAGCGAGAGCAGCATGATGTGTTTTTTTAAATTCCGCTCTGTATCTAGCGAAGCAGTAGCCAAGTCAAAAAGGCGAGCACGCCTGCGACCATGACAAAAGCGTAGTGATAAACGTAGCCCGTTTGCAAATGGCGCATCACGCCGGAGAGTGCGCCGATGCCCTTGGCCGAGCCGTTAACCATGGCGCCGTCGATCAGGGCGCGGTCGCCGTAACGGAACAGCCCCTGGCCCAACTTGACCGCCCCGCCGGCGAAAAAGAAATCGTTGAAGCGGTCGAAGTAATATTTTTCTTCGAGGATTCTTACGATACCGCTGAACTGCTTGCGTAGCTTGGCGGGCAGCGCTGGATTGATCACGTACAGGTAATACGAAAGCGCAACGCCCAACATGGCAAGCAACAACGGAAGGGTCGACAGACCGTGAATCGCCATGCCCAGCGGGCCATGAAAACTAGCGGTCAGCGCGGCCAAAGTGTCGTGTTCTTTGGTAACAGAAATTACACCTTTAAACCAGTCGCCGTGCACTATTTTTTCGACGCCAAAATAGCCCAAAATGGCTGACGGAATCGCAAGCAAAATCAACGGCACGGTGACCACCCAAGGTGACTCGTGCGGCTTGCTGTGGTGATCGTGATGCGCATCATCATGGCCGTGATCGTCGTGCGGGGCTTGGTCGTAGCGCTCCTTGCCGTGAAACACCAAGAAGTACATGCGGAAGGAGTAGAACGCGGTGACAAACACGCCAGCCATCACCGCGAAATACGCGTAGCCGTGGCCGAAAATTTTGCTCTCGTGAACGGCTTCTATGATGGTGTCTTTCGAGTAGAAACCGGAGAACAGTGGAAAGCCAATCAACGCAAGCGAGCCGATCAACGAGGTGATCCACGTAATCTTCATGTACTTTTTCACGCCGCCCATGTAGCGAATGTCTTGGTTGTGGTGCATGCCAATGATGACCGAACCTGCGGCGAGAAACAGCAAGGCTTTGAAGAAGGCGTGCGTCACCAAGTGGAACATCGCCGCGCTGTACGCCGACACGCCGAGCGCGACGGTCATGTAACCCAACTGCGACAGCGTGGAGTACGCGACGACGCGCTTGATGTCGTACTGAACGATACCGAGAAAACCCATGAACAACGCAGTCGTCGCGCCTATGATCAACACGAATGACAACGCGGTGGTCGACATTTCAAACAACGGTGACATGCGCGACACCATGAAGATGCCAGCCGTCACCATCGTCGCCGCATGGATGAGTGCAGAGATAGGCGTGGGGCCTTCCATCGAGTCGGGCAACCACACATGCAGCGGCACTTGGGCAGACTTGCCCATCGCACCAATGAACAGCAGGATGCAGGTCGCCGTCATCAACGAGACAACACCAAACGGCCCCATCATGATCGAGATGTTCGCAAGCGACGGCGCTTTTTCGAACACAGTTTTGTAGTCCAAGCTGCCGGTATAGGCCACCACCAACGCAATGCCAAGCAGGAAGCCTAAGTCGCCCACTCGATTAACGAGAAACGCCTTCATGTTGGCAACAATCGCTGTCGGTTTTTTGTACCAAAAGCCGATCAGCAAATACGACACCAGTCCCACCGCTTCCCAGCCGAAAAACAGTTGCAGGAAGTTGTTGCTCATCACCAGCATCAACATCGAAAACGTGAACAGCGAGATGTAGCTGAAGAAGCGCTGATAACCGGGGTCATCATGCATGTAGCCGACAGTGTAGATATGCACCATCAGCGATACGGAGGTCACCACCAGCATCATGGTGACGGTCAGTGTATCGATCAAAAAACCAACTTCAAAACGAATGCCGCCGGACACCATCCAGGTGTAGAGCGGGCCGTTGAATGTGTTGCCTTTGAGCACGTCGGCAAACACGACGCACGAAGCGATGAACGACACCAGCACGCCGAGAATGGTGAGCCAGTGCGCGCCGCTGCGACCGATTTTCTTGCCAAACAAACCGGCAAGTATGGACGCAATGAGCGGCGCGAACGGGACGATGAGATAGGTCAATTTCATGCCTTGATCTATCCCTTCAACTTGCCAATTTGGTTCACGTCAATGGAGCCAACGTTCCTGAACAGCACCACGAGAATCGCGAGACCAATGGCTGATTCAGCCGCTGCGACGGTGAGGATGAAGAACACAAACACCTGTCCGCTCAGGTCACCCAGATAGCTTGAGAATGCGATGAAGTTCAGGTTGACGGCCAGCAGCATCAGCTCGATGGCCATCAACAAAATGATTACGTTACGGCGATTGATGAAGATGCCGATGATGCTGATGGTGAACAACGCGGCGGCGACGATGAGATAGTGGTTTAGCGTGGGTTCGAGGGACATTATTTGGTTGCCCCTGCCGTTGGCGCAACTACAGCAACGACGGGCGTCTCAGCGGAAGTTGGCTTTTCAGACGCAATTTTCAAAATGCGCAGACGGTCGTTACGTTTCACCAACACTTGTTCGCCCGGATTCTGATAACGCGTTTCGCGACGATCACGCAGCGTCAGCGCGATGGCCGCAACGATTGCCACGAGCAGCAACACGCCGGCGATTTCAACGGCGTAGATGTACTTGGTAAAGAGCTCAATACCCAGCGCTTTGGTGTTACTGCCATCAACCACTATCGCATTCGTGCCACCGGTCGCGCCGACCGTCTTGCCGAAAGAAAGGCCAAGTAGCAAGACCATTTCCACCAGCACCGCCGCCCCCACCAGCAGCCCAACCGGAAGGTAGCTGCGGAACTGTTTGCGCAGCTCTTCAACGTTGATATCAAGCATCATCACGACAAACAGGAACAGCACCATCACGGCGCCCACGTAGACCAGCACCAGCGCGATGGCGAGAAATTCGGCTTTCAGTAGCATCCAAAGTGCTGAGGCCGAAAAGAATGCGAGCACCAAAAACAGTGCGGCATGAACAGGATTTTTCACGCTGATCACGCGTGATGCTGCGAACAACATCACCACAGAAAAAACGTAAAAAACGACAGTGGCGAATTCAGGCATGTTTCGTGGCCGCGTTAGCGGAACCTCGCGTCAGCAGCGCGATCGGCCGCAATTTGTTTTTCATAACGATCACCCACGGCGAGCAGCATTTCTTTGGTGTAGTACAGGTCACCGCGCTTCTCACCGTGGTACTCAAGGATGCGTGTTTCGACGATGGAATCCACAGGGCAGCTCTCTTCACAAAAGCCGCAGAAGATGCACTTGGTAAGGTCCACGTCGTAGCGCGTGGTGCGGCGCGAACCGTCGTCACGCACTTCGGATTCGATGGTGATCGCCATCGCGGGGCACACCGCTTCGCACAGCTTGCAAGCGATACAGCGCTCTTCGCCATTCTCATAACGGCGCAACGCGTGAAGGCCGCGGAAGCGCGGGCCTTGTGGCGTTTTCTCCTCGGGAAATTGCACCGTGATTTTGCGCGCGAACAAATATCGCCCGGTGATCGAGAGGCCCTTGAGCAATTCCCACAGCAGGAAGGTCGAGAAAAAATGTTTAATTGAAGCGGTCATGTTGCAAAGATCAATGTTTAATCAGCTTCAACGAGTAAGCACGATATTTTAAGTGCATAACGCTGGTCAACGCATCTACGTCGATTCTGCGCGTTGCATGAGATCGCCCACACATCGCTTCGCGCCTTACAAGATTGTGTCTGAGTCCGTTTCAAGTGATGATTTGAGCGCCGTGAACAAATTGGGCAGTGCAGACTCAATGGTTTGCCACACCACATCAACGTCAATCTCAAAATACCCGTGCGCGATGCGATTGCGCATGCCCACGTTGCTGTGCAACGGCACCAGAGCGGGGTGCGCAGCAAAGGCGGCGTCATCACTCAAGATTTTGCTCGCCAGCTCCCCGATTACCAAAAGATTCAGCACGGTGGCCTGTTGCGTGCGCTTGTCGGCGAGAAAGTCTTCTCGAGCGTAGCTCTCGGCGTACGAAAGTGCAGTACGCGTGCTTTCCATCATCTGTTCAAGGTGACTGAAGCGTTTTGGCGTGATTCACAGCGGCTTTGCTTCAGCCAAAACCGATGCGCGAAATCGCGCTGGCAAATCGTTGATTGTGCGAACATCCACTTTGATGCCAAGCGTTGCCTCTAGCGCAAGCTGCAATGCGCCGAGATCGAACAAGGTGGTGGCAGCCGTAGCATCAACTAACAAATCCAAATCACTCTCTGCGGCATCTTCACCACGCGCCACCGAGCCAAAAACGCGAGGATTAAGCGCGTTGTGTCGCGAAATCAATTCGCCTACGACAGCGCGGTTTTTTCTTAGAGCGGATGAGATTTTCATTTCAACATTGTGCCTAAAAATAAAGCGGTTCATCAGCCGTTGCGTCTACCGTCGACGAAACGATGTTCACAGCAACTCATCACGTACTTGCGTAATGCGTTTCGATCTGAACCCGACCCTTTTGTCCAATTTCTATCGTGACCCCATTGCTGCGTTGCTGCGTGTTTAACGGCGTAAGTGTTGCAACGAATGCCGCCAGCGCCAAGCCCCGCGCCCAAGCCGATGCCGACTTGCCCGTTGCCATCGAGATCTCCTTGTCCCGAAAACACGAAACAATGGGGTCATTTAATCGTGTCTGACCCCATTTGTGTGTGGTGTGACCCCATTTGTGGTGTTGAAGTAACGCCAAATTCTCGTTGTGTCGAAAAAAGATGCATGCGACTACAAACGCGTAGTCACGGCCATGATCGCCGCGGTACGCGATTGTTCGTTCGATGGAAGACGCGAAATCGACGCGAACTACTAGTTCAACTTCACCGACAAAAAATGAGTAGTCATGGGGAGTCATAACTTTACTTGCAGTTTTCAACGCACCTTAGGAAATGGATCGAAAATTACCGCGAGTAAACAAATGACGATGAAAAGAACAAATAGAAACTTTTCCCGATTCATTTTCTGTTGCCCCGAGCCGAAGCGGATGTTGATCGCGCCAATGTGTTGCACAAGCGCTGGAGGCCAAAAAAGATGCCATAACTTGAATTTTCGCTTTGACTTGGGCTCGTTGTTTCTAGTGAGCATCAGCCATGTCAACCAAGTAAAACCAAGCGCAACAAAAATGATTGGGGTGTAATCAATAAGCGTCATTATTTCGCTCCACACATGCAGCTACATTTAACGGCGTAAGTGTTGCAACGAATGCCGCCAGCGCCAAGCCCCGCGCCCAAGCCGATGCCGACTTGCCCGTTGCCATCGAGATCTCCTTGACCCGAAAATGGGCCGCCGGAAAACGTTCCCTGCATGCCACCCCAGCCACCAAGGCTGCAAGCATTCGCAGCGCCACTGATCGTCCCGAAAATATTGCCGCCCACACCGTACATTACCGAAGCGCCAGCAAATCCACCGACACAAATCTGTTTTGCAGAACAAGTTAAGGAGGGGTTTGTAGAGCAACGCACTGTGACATCACTCAATCCAAGATAAAGTCCAGCGCCGACCGAAACTTGAAAATCACCGAATGATTGCAGCCAACGTCCGCCGGGACATCCGCACGACGACGGACAATCACCACACAAGCCGCTCTGCAAACATTCGTTACTTTTCAGGCCGTACTTATCAATGCGGTGCGTAGGCGACTGTCCAACATATCCAAACGTACTCAACCCCGCTCGCAAACCAATCGGGTCCGAGCTATCGTACTGCCCCCGCGTTGGGTCATAGGTTCTAAAGCCGTTGTAGATAAACGCGCTTGACGCACGTTTGTCGTAAGCGGAGCCGATTTCTCTAGACGGGGTGCGGTGTTGCGCGTGTTGCACGGGGGTGAAGGGTTGCGATTCGCAGGAGAATTTTTTCGTAGAGGTGCATTCTCGCTCACGCACGTAGGCGCGTGCAAGTGAGCCCGCGCCACCTGAGCGCGCGGCAGCGCGCACCGGCGAACGCGCTGCCGCGCGAGCGGCTAAAGCGTGAAACTGTTTTTGCTTTAGCCGCTTGTTTTTTGCGTCGATGAACAGCGAGGGTGGCGAGTGTCAAGGCTTCGCGCTACAGCGCGAACCCGAAGGGCTTGGCCTTGACACCTCTCCAAACCCGAAACGCTGGTGGCTGCGGTGCGAGTCAGCGTGAGCTGGCACGCACCGCATGCCAAACTTTTGCGTGTTGAGCCGTGCGCGCCGCGAGGCGCGCACTGTTCGGGGTTTTGCGTACTCCCTTCGCGCGCAGCGCGCAAACATCGGGGAGCCCCTTGGGGCGGACGGGAGAGCGCGGCCCACCGAGCGCGAGCGGGAAGCCCGGCACGGGCTGAAGCCGCGCGAATGGGACGCGCTCGGGGTGGGCGGGGTTCGTGAACCGTGAACTACGCGCGAAGCGCAAATCAAACCGTGGGCTGACGCGAAGCGTGTGCCCACAAGAATGGCAGCTCGGGCACGCTGGGCGAAGCCGTGCGTGACGCAGACGGGCCGGGGCGCCAGACATAACGACCCTTCCCATTTGGCTGACCACCAAGCGAGCTTTGCTCGCGACTGGGCAGACGAATGGGAAGGGTCGTTATGTTCAATTGCGAAGCAATTTACCCCGGCCCGACTGCCAAAGCAAAGCCGGCTCGATGCCGGCTTTGCTTTGCCCACTCACTCGGCCCGCAGAGTCAAGGCGGCTAAAGAGGAAAGTAGCCTGGCGCGGCGCTTGCCCACTAACTTTGCGTGGGAAACCTGCAAGCGCCGTGACAGGCGGGGCGACGTACTCACGGTGCTACTGCGCAGCAATCGCGTGATTCGCAATCAATCATCTTCCTCAGATTCATTCGCCAACGTCGTTAAAAGCGCCTCAGAGGCGCTCGGCGTGGCTTGGATGAGGTTTGCATCGTCGGTGATGATTTGCGTGTCAGGAGCGGCCTCCCGCGTGAGCTTGGCCGGATGCGTCGCGGCATGCACTTGTCTGAGCTTCTCAATCGAGACGTGGGTGTAGATCTCGGTGGTGGACAGCTCACTGTGCCCAAGCATCATCTGGATGTAGCGAATGTCCGCGCCGCCTTCGAGCATGTGGGTGGCCATCGCATGACGCAATGTGTGACACGAGCCGTGGGCAATGCCCGCCGCACGCAGGTGACGTTTCACCATGTCACCGAGCCGGTTCTTCTGATACGGCTCGCCGTAGTCGGTGACGAAGAGAAACCCGTGATCGTTGCCACTTATGAGCGCCGGTCGCACCTGCTGGCGGTACTTCTCCACCCAGGCACAGGCCCGCTCGCCCAGCGGCAGCAGGCGGTCTTTGCGACCCTTGCCTTGCCGCACCATCAGCGTGCCGCGAATCGGGTCGACATCGAAGAGCGTCAAGTGCATCAGCTCACTGCGCCGCACTCCGGTGCTGTAAAGCGTTTCCAGAATCGAACGATTTCTGAGTCCCATGAGCGTGGTGGTGTCGGGCTGCGCAAGGATCGATTCGACTTGGGCAATCGAGAGGATCACTTTCGGCAGTTGCCGCGAAAGACGCGGCAGCGTTAAATCGGAGGCCGGGTTGTAGAGGATGTGCCCCTCCACCGTGGCCCAGCGGAAGAAGGCGCGCAGCGCCTGCAGGAGCGAGGCTTGTGAGGTGTAGGCGAGCGCCTGACCATTGCTCTTCCGGTAGTGGTACAGGTGGCGCTGATAGCGCTGCAGGATCGGGCGCGTGATGTCACTGATGCGATTCAAGGTGCGCTCGTCGCACCAGTCGATAAACACCCGCACCGCACGATCACGCTGCGCGGCGGTGTGGGTCGAGAGCCCAACCACTTCGCTCCACTCGACAAACGTGCGGCGGTAGGCGTGCAGTGCGTTGTGAGCGGAAGGAGACGGGGGCGCGACGTGCGCCGGTGGGCGCGGCTTCTTACGCAATACGTGTTGCTTGCGACGAGCGACGGCGCGCATGGGCGAGCGGCTAAAGCGCGATGGCGGTGGCGTGGGCTGGCAACGCCGCCGAGCGTGACGGCGGCAGTGGGTACGACCGTGTTCGTGATGCATCACCCCCGGCCTTGATTTTTGTATTCGCCGCAGGCAATGGCTCGTTAGCCCGCGTATTCATTGGGCTTGCGGCGATTTGACCACTACGCACCACCCCCGCGATAGGGGCGCGTTGGCCCCGCGATGGGGCCGCGTTTTCGGTGGCTTCACCCCGCGAACTTTCTGTCGTAGGTGTGACGTTCGCGTTCGCAGTCATGGTCGTGGCCGTGATGGACTTCAACGTCGCCACATCAATTAAGCCCGCCAGATGCGGCGTGCTCGCATCCGCCACACCCATCGGCCCGTCATGCAACAGCTCGTATTCGTAGCTCTGCCCGCGCATGCCCCGGTGCACGAGCAAATATTCCAGCGCGGCGAGCCGATCCAGATGCTGCCGACACTGCGTGTCCGAGAGTTGCGTGACCGCACGCACCTGGGCGCGGCTGAAACGCACGTCGCTTTTACGCAATGATTTCTCGCGCGCGAGGGTGGCCACTAAACCTTCAGTGTTCGCAATGGCCGCAAGCACGCGCCGTGTCTGCGGTGGCAGCTCATCGAGACTGCGGCCCAACACCTCATGGGCAATGGCGTTGGCCACGCTGATGTCCTCAATGGTCGCCTCGATGTAGTCCACCGCGTGGCCGTTGAGCTGGATGGTTTTTACCGGTCGCTGGTACTGGTGTAGCAGTGCGATGACGTCGATCAGGGTGAGATACTTTTCATGATCGCGCCGGGTTCGGGTGCGGTCATCAAGAAACGTCAACTGATCCGCCCACGGGTTGACCACGGCGAGCGGTTTGAGCAGGCGCTGTGCGTTCTGCTGCGTGGCGAGGATTGCTTTCCTGTGCTCGCGCTGGGTCAAGCCTTCAAGCGTGCGTCGGGCTCTTTGCTGCGAATGAATGCGTGCCGTCTGCGCCCGGTTCTCATCGACGGTGAGCACCAGGCAGCGATTCATCAGCTCCTCGTCAATGTCGATGGCGGTGGTGGTCATCATCAGCATCGTGGGTCCCTCGACCCGGTATTGCTGCGTAATCAGGTTGCCGGTCTTCGGGTCAGAACCGGTGGATGCAATGGTTAACTCCCCTTCCGATTGCAAGAGCTTTAATGCGTAGCTGGCCCGAGATGCCCCTTCTTCCTCGGCAATGGCTAGTACCTTGTGTTTGAGGTTGGTTTCACCCATGTAGAACAAGCTCTGCCCGGTCATTGCGCTGTACTGGCTCTTGGCCTCCTCGGGCACAAAGTCGAGCACTGCGTCCATCAACACGCTCTTGCCCGCTGCGCTCGATGATTGAATGAGCACCGCCAGCGGTCGCTCCAAGAGGCGCGAGACAGCGGCTAAATACGCCACCCGCTTGTTCACCGTTTCACCGACCACGCCACAGGCAGCGAAGTCCGCCTCAATCCGTGCCAGCAGATCGGGGCTGCGCAGCAGGTTCAAAGCGGCTTCGCGCTCGTCCTCGCTCATTTCAGGCGCAGTAGCGGCTAAAGTTTTAGTGGGGTCGATCGCCTCAGCAATCGCTGCGTCCTGCAACGCTTCCAGCTTCAACAGTACGCGACCGAGATCATTCTTTAACTGCGCCTCACTCAAGCCCGTCTCTAACATCGCCTGCTGCACGTACACGCTCCTCGCACGCGAGGCGTACAGATCGAAACTGTCGACGTGGAAGCCTGCGCCTACGGTGGTAGCAGTTGGGGTTTGTGAATCATCGTCATCGCCACGATCCACGCTCACCATCACGTTAACTTTGAGCACCCCGACGGAGAGATTCTTCGGCAACCCGCGCACCCGCCAACGGCGCGCATCCTTGCCTTCGCCGAACGTCATCACCACTTCGCGCTCGCTCACCGTGGCGGCGTTGTTGGTGGCCTTAGGCGGCAGCACTGAGGCGGGTAGCACCACTGCGTCAGTGTCGTGTTTAGCGGCTAAATCGATGAGGCTGGAAGCGCCATTGTGCGGGGGCTCTGGCTTGATCACTGGCACCACAGATTCAACCGTAATTGTGGCCGCGTCGCGCGATGGCGCAGCACCTTTGCCTAACCAACTGGCCTTGCGAATCAACAGCCCCAAACTTTTTGCAGCGGGTTGAACTTTGAGCGCGTACTCATTCGCATCCATCTCCTTGGGGAACTCAATGCGGTAGCAATCAATGCCGAGTGCAAGCAGCTTTTCTGAAACCTTCGCCGCACCGCGCTCCCCCGCCTCATCCCGATCAAACGCAATCAACACCCGCTCGGTGCCGTGACGCTTGAACGCTTCGATGTGCTCGTCGGTGAAGCCTTCAATGCCATAGGCGCTGGTGACGTTTCGATAGCCCGCACACCAGAAGGTCAACGCATCAATCAGCGCTTCACACAGGATGATTTCTTTTGAAGCAACGAGTGCGGCTTCGTTGAACACACCGCGACCCCCACGCCCACCAGAGGCGCAGGCCGGCAGATACAAATGCTTCGGCGTGCCCGGTCGCAAGTCATCACGAATCTTTCTGCCATACAGCTCGCACACCGCGTTTTGTAGATCAAGGATCGGCACCACCAGCGAACCATTGAAATGCTCATGCCCGCTCTCGCGGTACACGCCCAGCCGCTCGAGGCGCGCGCGAATCTCGGCCCCCTCTTTCCTCTGCTTGTTCGGCAGGCGAAGCCCGAGCGTGCGATCCGCAAGCCCCAGTTTGAAGGTGTCGATCAGCTCCGGGTGATTCAACCCGCGCGACATCAAATAACCCAATGCCTCCGGGCTCTGCTTCAACCGCTCGTGGTAATACGAAACCACTTGCTGTAGCAACGCCTGATCGTCCGCATCAATCACCACCGGCGGCGGTAAGACGCGCACCGTGCTGTGCTTCACGGCTGCATTCATCTGCATGCCCTCAGCAGCTAAAGCAGGCATCCCTTCCCGCAACAATTCCACGGCATGGCGAAACGAAACCCCTTTGCTTTTAATCACCCAGTCAATCGGCCCACCGCCCATCCCACAACCAAAGCAGTGCCACAAATTCTTCAACGGCGTGACCACCAGACTCGCCGTGTCGTCCGCGTGAAACGGGCACTTGCCCGATAAATCCTTGCCCGCTTTTTTGAGCATCACGCCCGACGATTCCACCAAGCGCTCAACGGCAATCTCTTCCTTTAGCCGCTTGAGCTCTCTATCTGCGATGCGGGGCATGGGGTTTTTCCGTTCTCGGCTTGAAAGCCGTCAAGACACTAAACAGGTTTTATTTTAGTTCCTTATCGGGTACTATTGTCAATCCTCTTGAGAAACCGGCACCTAACATCATGGCCTCTGTAACTTCCTGGCTGTGGACAATGGATTTAAGCGCTCGCTTGATCGCGCTACGCAAAGCGCATGCGCTGTCGCAACAGGCGATGGCCGATGCGGTGGGGATGCACGTCAATCAGATCAAACGCTATGAGTGCGGCACCGCACAGCCGTCGCTGGAGGCGTTGAAGAAATTGGCCAAGGCGCTGCATGTGAGCACCGATTCATTGCTCTTCGATGAGGCGGAGCGTGGACCCGATGAGGAACTGCGTTTGCAGTTCGAGGCGGTCTCCGCGATGAAACCCCACGAGAAGACGCTGGCCAAGGCGCTCTTGGATGCGTTGATCGTGCAGGCTCAGGTGGCCAGTACGATGAAGCGCCATGCCGGGGCTGCGCAGTGAGCGCAAATGCGAGCACGAACACAAGCGCGGTAGGCGTTGAGGGGATCACCACTCGCATTCATCAGGTGCGCGGTCTGCGCGTGATGCTCGATAGCGATTTAGCCGCACTCTATGAGGTGCCGACCAAGCGCTTCAATGAGGCGGTGAAGCGAAACGCAGGGCGCTTCCCTGCGGATTTCATGTTCCAGTTGACGCAATCCGAATGGGCGGCTTTGAGGTCGCAAATTGCGACCTCAAACGCAACTGCTGGCACTGCTGGCGGTGAAGGCGAATCCACGCGCGGCGGACGTCGTTATCTGCCCTTTGTGTTCACCGAGCATGGCGCGTTGATGGCGGCCACCGTGCTCAGTAGCGAGCGAGCGGTCGAGGTGTCGGTGTATGTGGTGCGCGCCTTTGTGCAGTTGCGGGGCTTACTCGCCGCCAATGAGCAGTTGGCCCGTGAGCTCAAGGCGCTGGAGAAACGCTTGTCACAGAAGCTCGATACCCACGATCAGGCGATCACCGGTATCCTCAATACGCTACGCGCTTTGATGCAGCCACCCGAACCGCCCGTTGATGCGCCACCGGTCAAACGGCCCTTCGGGTTTGTGCATCATGAGGAGAAGAAACCGATGCCGAAAGCCTCGCCGGTGGCAAAGGTAGCAAAGGTAGCAAAGGTAGCACAGGCGGCAAAGGCGGCAAAGGCGGCTAAAGCGAAGAAATAATCATCAGCTTTAGCCGCTAGGCCCCATTCAACGTGGGCTATAGAGCATTTTATGCATGTAAGCGACTTCAGGCATAAATAAAGCGATTTCCCTTATGAAATAAGGTGTTCAGCGTGGAGTTGTTAGGTTTTTTCAGCGTAAATCTCTTCACTGAGTTCAGCCCACTCCCTCACCTCATTGTCCTCGTCGGTGAGAAGTACGCGCAGTAATTCGCGTAGCTCAACGGACGGGATCAACTGACCGATTGCGGCGGCGACGCTGGCACGGACATCGGTCGATTCCTCCCTCGCTGCAACGATCAATTGAGGTGCGGCCTCATCCGCCTTCAAATGCCCAAGTGCGGCGGCGCACTGCGCACGTACATCGGCGGATTCATCGGCGGCAAGATGCTTGACTAGCAACGGTATCGACTGCGCTTTGAACGGACGATCTTTGCCAATCTGTCCGAGCATGAAGCACCCAATATCGCGGAGCTTCGCATCAGGTTTCTCAATCAATTCAATGGCTGCATCAAAGGCGATCTTTGAACCGCGTATCTGCAACTCACGCGCCGCCGCGCTGTGAACAATTGGGTTTTCATCATAGAGAAATTGCACTAGGGCGAAGTCTTCGTAAAGCTGCAAAGCTTGAAAGACTAGGCCGTCAAGATTGTTCGCGGTATTGCTTTCGTAGATCATCGAGGTTTACCCCCGCTGAAGTAACGCGATCCTCTGCATCCCCATGCTTTTTGCGTAGCCTTGACAGCGGCTGCACTGTACTTGCTCTTGTTCGCCTCTAACCATGCACAACGATCTGGCGGAGGGCAATTCTTGAGTCTTTCCGCACTTACCGCGGCCCCGTAATCAGCGGCGATTTGCGTATCGGCTTGGTTGCCTGCTGAGGCTAGCGATGCAATTTCGTCAATCGCGTCGCCGAGTTGCCGGCCATACGCATCGTTGATCATTGATCCGACGTAGTAACCACCCAAACCCGCTGCGGCGAGCCAACACACAGGACATGCAGCGAGTGAACCCGCTGCTGCGGCAGCACCAGCACCCGCACCCGCACCAATGCCAGGTGCAATCGGGGCCAGACCAACGCTTGCCTGTAAACCATTTGGATCAGTCTTCATCATCGGCTGTCCGTCGACATACGCATAGGTATTCAGGCCTCCCTTCAATCCTATGGGGTCACTCTGCGGAAACCTACCGAGGTTTGGATCGTAATCCCTGAAGTAGTTGTAGAACTTCTTCGTCTCCTGATCCTCATACTGTCCCGGCATGCGCAGGTTTTGCTCATAGCTCGCCGCTGCGACTTGTGCCGCCGTGCCTGTGACGAGCTGCGGATTTTTGTTCGGGGCTGAGTTGGCTGATCCGCCCGTTGATGTCAGGGCTGTGGTGCCGAACGGGTCGCTGTTCCACGTCCACACTTGCTTGTTGATCGCGTTTGCCCCCGTGGTTGCGCCTGCCTGCGCGACGGCGCGCGTCATCACGCGCGGCGTGCCCAAGTGATCGGGGTGCAGGTAGTACACGTCTACGTTGACTTTGTTTCCGGTCGTGTTGTTGCCGACGTTGTTGGCTTGGGTTGCGGCTGTGCCGGTGATGCCGAGCGGTAGGCCTGAGTTGCTGCCTTTGGGTCTGAGTGTGGCGACCGGTAAATCGTTGAACCAGATCGTCTCGCTGATGAGCTTGCCGTCTGGGGCGTATTCACCGAGTAGATTGCCCGATTCATCGTAGACGAAGCGTGCGTTGTAAGCGACGGTGTTGGCAAGTGCGGCTGCCGTGCCCGCGTTGAAGGCATAGGCACCTGCGCCCACCTTCTGCACACGCTGACCCAGGGCGTTGATTTTGTAGGTGACGAAGTCGGCTGCGTTGGTCGTCGGGTTGCCGATCTGGGTTTTGTTGAGCCGATTTTTTGCGTCGTAGGTGAGGGTGTATTGGGTGGTGGCGGCGTTGGCTACGTTTATACCTTCCTTAAGCGTGTTGCCAGTGGCGTCATACGCATACGACCATGCGTTGGCCCCGGTGAGACCGGTCAGCCATTGGTTGGTGGGGGTTGCGTTTGCATAGGCGTAGCTGGTGCTCTGCGAGCTCGTTGCGCCGGGGGCTTGGGTGGTTCTGGTTTTGCGGTTACTGACACCGTCGTAGGTGAAGGTTTCGGCGGGCAGGAGACCTAGGCCCGTGGCCGCGTTCGTTGCACCTGTTACGCCTGCGTTGAACGTGGTGAGTCGATCCAGTTGATCGTAGGCGAAGGCTTGATTCAGGCTCGCTGCGTTGCTCACGCCGGGGAGCGTAATGCTTGGGTTGGCTCCGCCCGGCACATTGATCCCGGTGATGCGGTTGGCCTGATCCCACGCTATGTTTCGGTTGTAGCCCTCGGGGTCGGAACTGATGGCGGTGGGGCGGTAGTCGCGGTCGAAGATTCTCAGGTGCTGGTTGAGCGGTGGGGTGCTTGCAAGGCTCGTGCCGCTGTTGCCCCACGTCCATCCACCGTTGGGGCCGAACGGGGCGTAGACGCTGCCTTTAACTACATCAACGCCATTAACGGCAATGCCCACTACTTTGCCCGGTGCGTTGGAGCTTGCGGCTCCGTAGACGTAGCTGATCGTCTGGCCACTGGGGGTGGTCATGATGGTGAGCTGGCCCGCCGCGTTGTAGGCATATGTGATGGCACGATTGGGGTTGGTCGCGCCGATTAGCACGTTGGTTTTTGAGATGACACGACCGAACTTGTTGTACACGTAGTCGATCATGCCCGTGGCGTCGGCGATGCGGCTGATGCGGCCTTTGCCACCGGGGCCGCCCAGCGTGCTGCTCGTCTCATCGTAGGTGTACGTGTGCGTCTGCTCGGGCACAAAGACCGTGGAGATCTTGTCGTCAAAGCAAGCATTTCGCGGTGGGTCGGTCAGGCTCAGGTCTGTGTCACCAAGGTACTTGACCGTGCGCGGGCGATCAAGGGAGTCGTAGGTGGTCACGGTGCAGCGCCCCGGGGTCGTGGTCGGCCTTGGCAACGGCGAGGGATCTTCCTC
>JAYSRA010000109.1:0-76710 GCA_043721275.1 Burkholderiales bacterium | reverse complement strand
ACTCAACACCGCAGCGCCAGATCAGCTTGCGCGGCCTCGACGCGTCTGAAACGTCGATTCTCGGATCCCGACTCAGCTATTCGGCTAACTTCGCAACGCCTCTGAATCAACAAACCGTCTGCCGCGCAGACTCCTAGCCAAAGTAAAATAGACGTTTGAGCTAAAAGCTGTTGCGTCTCTAGCGTGCTAGAAAATGTGGCGATCAATCTGTCGCTGCATCAAAATCGTGGTCGCCAATTCCTCGATGGATTTGGTGGATGTGTTGAGCACCGGAATGCCGGCATCTTCCATCATCCGTTCGGCCGCTGCGACCTCGTAGCGACACTGCTTGGCGCTCGAGTACACCGAATCCGGTTTGCGTTCTTGACGAATCACTTGAAGCCGCTCAGCCGCTATGGTCAGCCCGAATAAACGATCCCGATGACGAATGATCGAATCGGGCAGCGCGCCACGCTCAAAGTCGTCGGGTGTCAACGGATAGTTCGCGCAGCGAATGCCGCATTGCAGCCCAAGATACAAAGATGTTGGCGTTTTTCCGCAGCGCGACACACCCACCAAAATCACCTGCGCGCGACTCAGCTCTTTGACGCTTTGGCCGTCGTCATGCGCCAGCGTGAAGTTGACGGCCTCCATCCGAGTGAAATATTCGGTGGCGTTACCGAGCCCGTGTGACCGGCCCGCCGCGTGTGAACTTTTGGCACCGAGCTCTTGTTCGAGCGGTGCGATGAAGGTTTGAAAAAAATCGAGCACGCGTGCGTCGCAAGTGCGAATGCGCTCGCTCAACTGCTCGTCAACAATCGAGCTGATGACGATGGCGCGCTTGCCGTCGTTGGCGGTGCAGGCGTTGATCTGCGCGATAGCGCGGTCGGCGGCGTCGGCCGAATGCACAAACGGTATGGTGGTTTTGCGAAATTCAAATCCGTCGAATTGACTCAGCAGCGAGTTGCCCATCGCCTCGGCGGTGATGCCGGTTTGATCGGAGACGAAAAAGACCGCGCGACGATTAGGCATACAAGCATTCTGCTTCCGGCCAATCATGCCAGACCGGTTTTAAGTTGGGCGAGAGCCGCGGCAGATCGCCGAATTTAACGCGACTTTCGGCGTGCGAATGAAAGTCGCTGCCGATCGAGGCGAGCAGGCCAAAGCGTCGCGCCAACGCACCAAATTGCGCCCATTCCGACGGATGGTGCGCTGCGCATACGACCTCCACCCCGTCACCACCGGCATCGGTGAACGCCTGCAACAACGCGTTAACGCCGCCGAATAGGTCAAGCTCGTAGCGGGCCGGATGCGCGACCACAGCTCGCCCACCCGCATCGTGAATCAGCGAAATGGCCTGCGCCATCGGCAGCCATTCTTGCTTCACGTAGCCCGGTTTTCCGGGCTTCATAAAACGACTGAACACTTCACCAAACGATCCGCAGACGCGGGTGTCGACCAGGAAGCGCGCGAAATGGGTGCGTGAGATGAGCTCGGGGTTGGGCGCATAGGCCATCGCGCCAGCAAGCACATTGGGGATGCCGGCATCAGCCAGCGAATCACTCATTCGCTGCGCTCGGACTTTTCTCATTTCACGAATTAAGCTCAGCGCAGCGCGCAGCCCCGCATGCTCAGAGTCAATGCGTAAACCCAAAATATGAATCGACGCGCCCTGCCATTCAGTCGACACTTCGACGCCTGACACCCATTGCATGCCCTGCTCAGATGCGGCGAGCTTGGCCTCTGGCATGCCTTGCAGCTCGTCGTGATCGGTCAGCGCGAGCAAATTAACGCCGCGTGATTTGGCGAGACTAACGAGGTCCACCACCGATAGCGTGCCGTCGGAATAGCGCGAATGACTGTGGAGATCTGCAACACCTTTCATAGTCATAAGTATAGAAGCGAGATTAGTGAATCGAATAAATCTGCCAGCAACTATAATTGTGGATATGCCTTTGGCATACCTATGTCATGTGTCCCGGCTTTATGGCGCTCAAAGAAGCGACAAGTTGCGGATTTAGCCGTTGGGAGGCGTTAAGTTGCAATGAGTGTTTTTCAAAAGATCGCGAATCCACGAGAGATTCGACAAAAGCTCGGGCTGAACCAAGAAGAGTTCTGGCAAAAAATTGGCGTGACGCAGAGCGGTGGCTCGCGCTATGAGGCCGGTCGCGACATGCCGAAACCAGTCACCGAACTGCTGCGGCTGGTGCATCTGGAAGGTGTTGACCTGAGCACCGTGCGCAAAGAAGACATTCAGATCATCGAGTTTTTGCGCGGTAATCATCCCGACTTGTACGCCAAGCTTCGCGACGCCGTGGATGTCGAACCCATCGGCATGAGCCGCAGCACGTTTTAGCCGTCCTTTGGTAGCGAACGCGCCGCTGCATGGTGCATTGCAGCAACCCGGCGCAGTCGTTCGCTAGAATCGCCTTCAAATCTATATCGGAGGCTCCATGGCGCGAGGCAACACGCAACTTAATCCACGACTACTGCGATGGTTAGACGAGTTGCGCATGACCGACGTTGCCGACTACGGCGGCAAAAACGCGTCCCTCGGCGAGCTGCTCGGTAACCTTTCTGACCAAGGCGTGCAGGTGCCGGGCGGATTGGCCACCAGTGCCGACGCCTTTCGCGATTTTTTAACGCTTAACAATCTGACCGCTCGCGTTGCGTTGCGGCTTGAGGGCTTGAACGTTGATGACGTTCCGGCGCTGGCCAAAGCCGGTGCCGAAATTCGCGGTTGGATTGAAGCTGCTCCGCTGCCTGAAGCGCTGGAAGCGGGTATCAAAGCGGGCGTTGCAGCGCTTGAAGCCGACGCGGGTGCGCAAATCAGCTGGGCGGTGCGCTCATCGGCCACCGCCGAGGACATGCCCGACGCGAGTTTCGCCGGACAGCAAGAAACGTATCTGAACATCGTCGGCGTGCCCGCCATTCTCGACGCCGTGCGTCGCGTGTTCGCGAGCTTGTACAACGACCGCGCCATAGCCTATCGCGTGCACACCGGCTATGCCGACATGCCGATTGCGCTCTCCGCTGGCATTCAGCAAATGGTGCGCTCCGACACCGGCGCGGCGGGCGTGATGTTCACGCTCGATACCGAATCCGGTTTTCGCGAAGCGGTGTTTGTAACGTCAAGCTACGGCTTGGGCGAGATGGTGGTTCAAGGCTCAGTAAATCCGGATGAGTTCTACGCGTTCAAGCCCGCACTGCGCGCCAAGCGTCCTGCAATCCTGCGCCGCACGCTCGGCAGCAAGCTGCAGAAGATGGTGTTTGGGCGCGAGCCGAAAGCCGGAAAATCGACTGACATCGTTGACGTTTCAGTCGCGGATCGCACACGTTTTTCACTGACCGACACCGAGGTTGAGACGCTCGCTAATTACGCATTGACCATTGAGGCGCACTACGGTCGTCCGATGGACATCGAGTGGGGCAAAGACGGCACGACCGGCAAAATTTATATTTTGCAAGCGCGTCCTGAGACCGTCAAATCGCGCGAGCAAAGCACGAAAACGTTGGTGCGGTACCGCATGAAAGAAACGAGTCTTGTGCTGGCAACAGGTCGCGCGATTGGTCAAAAAATTGGTCAGGGTACGGTGCGAATTTTGAAGCACGCGTCGGAAATGGATATGGTGAAACCGGGCGACGTGTTGGTCGCCGATATGACCGATCCTGATTGGGAGCCGGTGATGAAACGGGCCAGCGCCATCGTCACCAATCGCGGTGGCCGCACCTGTCACGCCGCGATCATCGCGCGTGAACTGGGCGTGCCGGCGGTCGTGGGTTGTGCTGATGCGACCACCGTGTTGAAAGACGGCGATATCGTGACCGTGAGTTGTGCCGAGGGCGACACCGGCAACATTTACGCGGGCATGCTGTCTTTCGAGCGCACCGAAGTGCATCTCGACAACATGCCTGACGCGCCGACCAAAGTGATGCTGAATGTGGCTAATCCTGATCTGGCGTTCGAGTTTTCGCAATTGCCGAACCATGGTGTGGGCTTGGCCCGGCTTGAGTTCATCATCAATCGGCAAATCGGTATTCATCCGCGCGCGTTGCTGGAATTTGATTCGCTCCCGTCGGATTTGAAAGAAAAAATCGCTGCGCGTATTCATGGCTACGCTTCACCCAAGCAATTTTTTGTGCAACGCTTAACCGAAGGCATTGCCACCATTGCTGCTGCGTTTTCGCCGCAGCCGGTGATCGTGCGCATGAGTGATTTCAAGTCAAACGAATACGCGAATTTACTGGGCGGGGACCGCTACGAGCCGCATGAAGAAAACCCGATGCTTGGCTTTCGTGGCGCGTCGCGATACGTGGCACCGGAGTTTCGCGATTGCTTTGCGCTCGAATGTGAAGCGCTGCGCTACGTGCGCGAGACGATGGGCTTGACCAACGTTGAGGTAATGATCCCGTTCGTGCGCACCACGGGTGAAGCGGAGGCTGTGGTCAAGGCGCTCGCCGCGCACGGGCTTGAGCGTGGCAAAGATGGATTGCGTCTCATCATGATGTGCGAGGTGCCGTCGAACGCGATTTTGGCCGATGAATTCCTCAATTATTTCGATGGATTTTCGATTGGCTCGAACGACCTGACGCAGCTGACCTTAGCGGTTGACCGTGATGCGGGCGGCGCGATTGCGAGCGTGTTTGATGAGCGCGATCCAGCCGTGAAAAAAATGCTGGCAATGGCAATAGACGCGTGCCGTGCGCGCGGCAAATACGTAGGCATTTGCGGTCAAGGTCCATCGGATCATCCTGATCTTGCCGCATGGCTGGTTGATCGCGGCATTGAGTCGCTGTCGCTTAATCCTGACGCAGCGATTGACACGTGGCTGATGCTTGCCAAGTTGAAGGACGCGAAAGCGGTTTGATGCGGTGAAACAACGTTCGCGGGTGAAGGCAGTTTGCGTTGCAATGTGCTTGGCGAGTGGGCTGTTGTGCGCACTCAACTGTGCGCCGGAATGGGCAGCGTTGCAGGTTCTTGCTGCGATTGTGGTTTGGCGGGTTCGCTTCGGGCTTCCGCTTGCAGTCGATGGTGTGAACGCTTTGCTTGACAAGCTGCGAGACGCGCGACATGCCGAGGAGCCGCGACCGACGATGATATGCGCCACAGTGATGCCGAACGTGATCGCGGTGCCGTCGGCTGCGAGACGCTGGAGCCGGACTGCGACGGCGTTTCGTGACGAGATGGCAGCGGATCAGTGGCGGCAACTCAGCACTGCGTTGCGCCATCAGCCGCGTCCGATGGTGTCTTCTCGGTTGACTACGAAAAGCAGCCGCGGTTGATTTGCCAAGCTAGGCGTTTTATGACTATAATTCAAGGCTTACGGAAGCTCGTAGGTAGACACGGTTGCTAGTGCGTTTTGGGGGTATAGCTCAGCTGGGAGAGCGCTTGCATGGCATGCAAGAGGTCAGCGGTTCGATCCCGCTTATCTCCACCAAAAAACTAGCGAAAAAGTTGCAGTTGTAAGTTCCAAAGTCCCCATCGTCTAGAGGCCTAGGACACGACCCTTTCACGGTTGTAACAGGGGTTCGAATCCCCTTGGGGACGCCACCGAACGCGTTGTAAAACGTTGGTTGGGTGAGTCAAAAAATAAAGTTAGAAGCCCCTTTGCTGGGGCTTTTTGCTTTCAACTGCGGCGTTCGCTGGTCGGCTTCGTTTTGCGACCGAAACGCCGCGTTTATGCTAGATAACTTTTTGGTCAAACCGCTACTTTACTTGGGCTAACGGTCAATTTTACCGAAAGTCGACTTTTTCATTTTTACCATCTCAGCCCTAGCTCTATGGCGGTTTCAGCTAAAAGCTGTTTACTAGTTTCTGCCGCCATAACGGCACCCAGCGCGCGTCAATCAGATGGACGTGAACGACACTGAATCAGTGCAACGTCAAACTAGTTTGCTTCGCCGCCCATATGAGCACATCGACCTGCACACTCTAAGCGATAATCATAGGGTGTGTGTATTTGGGGGAGTGGGTCTGATGGTCGGTCGGGTGGTTAGGATTTTGATGGCGCGGGCAGCCTTCGGGCTGGCGTTTGTGTTGGCCGCACCGGCCGGCGCACAGGGCGCTGCCGCGGCGTTTGACTTGCAGACTGGTTGCTTGGTGGGTTCAATCCCGAACGCGCAACGCTTGTCGATCAGCTGGACTGGCGAATGCGTCTCCGGCTCCGCTAACGGCGTGGGCGATGTAATCGCTTTTTCAAGCGGTGCGCTGCGCTACATTTTGCGCGGCGAATTCAGGGCTGGGCAATTGCGCCGCCAAGACAACGTCCGTGATTGCGGCACCGTCAACTGCGCGGACGACGTGCCGGCGAGCCTCGTGCGACTGCATCAACAAACCGCCGCCAAATCAGCCGCATCACCACCCGCACCGGTCAGCGCGCCGGTTGCGGAGGCATCTGTGCCATCTGCACCGTCCGCGTCGGCGACCACCATGCCGCTGTTTCCGCCAGCCAATGTTGCGCCGTCGACCGCATCGGCCCCCAGCGCCCCAGCCGAAATTCGCGGGCCGGACGCGCTGTACCGCGGCGCGTTCACGCTCGACCCCAAAACCGGCATCATCAGCGGCAACGGACGCGTCGAATTCACCGATGGTCGCTCGTATCAGGGGGCACTGAAAAACGGTCGCAAAACGGGCGTCGGCACCCACCTCTGGGCCGATGGCCTGCGCTATGAGGGCAACTGGGTTGATGACGTGCAGTCTGGCCGCGGCAAACTCGTTTTCGTCAACGGCGACAGCTACGAGGGCGATTTCGTCGCTAACGAACGTACCGGGCAGGGCGTGTTTCGCCAAAAAAACGGCAATACTTATTCTGGCCTGTGGCTTCGTGGCCAACGTGAAGGTAGCGGTACTGAGGAGTGGGCGAACGGCCAGCGCTATGAAGGTGGCTGGAAGGACAACCGCAAAGAGGGGCTGGGTCGAATGCGCTTTCCGGATGGTGGCACCTACGAAGGGCCGTGGGTGAATGACCAAGCAACAGGGCAGGGCGATATCGTATTTGCCTCGGGCGACGTCTACACGGGTGACGTCGCCAACGGCGTGCCGAACGGGCAAGGTATTTTTCGTTGGGGTTCCGGCGATCGATTTGAAGGCCAATTTGATGCGGGCAAGCCGACGGCCAAGGGCGAAATGACCTTCATGTTCGACGCGGTCGCTGCAAATTTGCCACCGCCTGAACCCGCACCGGTTCCGGTCGGCGTGCCGCTTGCCGCGGTGACAGTCGATGCGCCTTCGCCCGCTGCACCCGCGCCACCGTCGCGCGCCACGCTGTGCGCCACCACATTTAACGCGGCCAATAGCGCTGTGGCCCTACGCAAATTCCTTGATTCGTATCCTGACGATGAATGCGCTCGCCACGCTTTGGCGCGGCAAAAAATCGCAGCCATTGCGGAACGCGATAAATTGGCCACCCGCGCTGTGGACGAAAAAGTGGCCTTAGCGAAAACTTTAATCGGCGGCGTTGTCGCATTTCAGCAGGAATTTTCGTTTTGCGTAGCAGGGAGTGGTGCATCGTGCCAGCGCGTTACTTATGTTTTCGACGTCACAGCCAAGATTCGCGATATTGACGTGCAAAAGCGCACGGCACGAGTGCAGATCATCGGGGCGACCTCGTTGGGCAACACCAAGCGCGCGCCCGATCAGCTGTTTGCGGAGGGCCGCGCAGCCGCAACACAAGACTATAAGTCGCGCAACGTTGGCGCGCTGCAGTCGAAGTCGCTGGAAGAGGTTGGGCTTTCGTTTTAGCGCCCCTCCAGTCACGTTTCTGCAACGTAGGCCGCTGGCAGCACTCGCCGATTGCTGTTATCGTTGTTGCCTACAAATTACCTGAGGCTTTGAGTGTCGAGTTCGCCTAGTACCCTTCTTGCAACGCACGCCAATTGTCTGGCGATCGGTTCGCGGGTTTCCGACTTTGAAATCATCGGTTTAATCGGTGAAGGCGGCTTTGGTATCGTCTACTTAGCCAAGGACGTGACGCTTGATCGCATCGTTGCGTTGAAAGAATTCATGCCAGCCGCGTTTGCAGGGCGTATTGATGGGGTGCACGTTGCGGTTCGCGCGGCCAACCATCGCGCGACGTTTGATGCGGGCCTGAAAAGCTTCATCAACGAATCGAAAATGCTCGCCAAGTTTGCGCACCCGGCGCTGGTTGAGGTGTTTCGCTTTTGGGAAGGCAACGGTACCGGCTACATGGCCATGCGCTTGTATCGAGGCGAAACGTTGCGTCAGGCGCTGGCGAAGGGCGATCAAAGCGAAGAGAAGTTCACCGAAGAGCGCATCGCCCAGATCATGGGCCCGATTTTTGACGCGTTGGAGATGTTGCATCGGGAGCAGGTGTTTCACCGCGACATCGCGCCGGACAACATCATGCTCTCCGATGGTCGCTCGGTGCTGCTCGATTTCGGCTCGGCACGCAAGATCATCGGCGACGCTACCCAAGCGCTAACCACCGTGCTCAAACCGGGCTACGCGCCGCTGGAGCAATACAGCGACGATGGCACAATGAAGCAGGGCTCATGGACCGACGTGTACGCGTTGGGTGGTGTGCTGTATCACTTGGCCACCGGTAAAACGCCGCTGCAAGCGGTGTCGCGCATGATGTCTGACCCGTTGCAAACGGTCAATCAAATGACCGGGGATAAATTCTCCACCAACTTCTCGCAGGCGGTCAGCAAAGCGATGATGGTGCACATCGATAATCGCTTTCAAACGGTGACTGAATTCCGTGAGGCGCTTGGTTGGAACGTCGGCCTGCAACCACGCGTTGTGACGTTGCCCAATCCAACGCGGGTATGGCTCGAACCCGAAATCGCACCGAAGACCGGGCCTGCAACTGGCCCAGTGACCGGTCAAAACCTGAGTACCACGGCAAACGTTGCGGCGACCGCCCCGGCATCGCCGACGGCTACGATCGTCGCTGAACCGGTGATTCGCGGCGAGCGCGGTGCGCCACCGCGTTTGAACGAGCCGAGGTCAAATAAATCGACCATGATCATCGCGGTGCTCGCAGGCTTGGCGATACTCGGTGGCGTGGCCGCCTGGCAAATGAAAGGCCAAACGTCAGAGGCGGTTGTCGCGCCCGCGGTCGTGCCTGCGATAGTGCCCGCGCAGGCTGTCACGCCGACTACGCTTGAGCCGGTTGCGGCGGTAACCAAGCCGGCAGTAGAAGGGACTGTTGCGCCGTCTGCTGTTGCTGCCGAGGGCGTGGTTAAATTTGACATCAAGCCACGTGGACGGATCGACATAGACGGCATCACCCGAGGTTTTTCACCGCCACTGACCGAGCGGCGCATGTCGGTAGGTACGCACACCATTGAAATTTTTAATCCCCCCGCAGAGCCTGTTACTCGCACCATCGAGGTGACCGAAAATACGCCGGTGACGGTATCCCATACGTTCAAATAGCCACATTGCTAAGCGCTATTCACTTGAGAGACGGCCTAACATGACTTCACCCACACTCACTGCCTCCAGCGCCATGCCCAACGGCACGCGACTCGGCGAGTTCGAGATTACCGGCGTGATAGGCGAAGGTGGATTCGGTATTGTCTACAGCGCCCGCGATTCAAGCTTGGACCGCGTCGTAGCAATCAAGGAATATTTACCGTCCGCATTTGCCAGCCGCACCACGGCGGGTACCGTGCAGGTGCGCTCGCAAGAGCACAGCAAAACGTTCGACGCCGGCTTGGCAAGCTTCATCAACGAAGCGCGCATGCTGGCCAAGTTTTCGCACCCCGGTCTTGTCGAAGTATTTCGCTTTTGGGAAGGTAACGGCACCGCCTACATGGCGATGCGCTATTACCGCGGAGTGACGTTGCGCGAAATGCTGCGAACGAATCCACAAATCGTCACCGAGCAGTGGCTGTGCGAAACGCTCGACCCGATTTTGCTGGCGTTGCAAGAACTGCACAACGAAAAGTGCTATCACCGGGATATCGCGCCGGACAATATTCTTGTTTTGCCGAACGGTCGCTCCGTACTCATGGACTTCGGCGCGGCGCGACGCATCATCGGTGGCATGACGCGCGCGCTCACCACGGTTTTAAAACCGGGCTACGCGCCGATTGAGCAATATTCGGACGACGGCTCTATGGCGCAGGGCGCCTGGACTGATATTTACGCGGTGGGCGGCGTGCTGTATCACGCGATGACTGGCAAGGTGCCGGTGCAGGCAATTTCGCGCATGATGAACGATCCGCTGAAGCCAGTTGCCAGTGCCGCGCGTGCCGAGTTTTCGCCTAATTTAAGTGCCGTCGTGATGAGGTGCTTGGCAGTGATGCCAGAAAACCGTTATCAGTCGGTGGACGAGTTGCGGACGGGGCTAGGTTGGGTGACCACACCCGTGAGCTCAACAGTCATTTTTCAGCGTACTGCGGTCGTCACGCCGACCCCGCCGCCTCCTCCTGCGCCTGCGCACATTATTCCGACCCTGCCGCAGCATGCTGACGCACGTCCAGTGGCAAGCGTCGCCACCGCGCTTAGCCTTGATCCACTAGCGCAAGTGGGCGCATCGTCCGGCGCTGCGGATGCGCTATCTGATTTGCTGGGTACGTCGGCGGCAGCGCAGCCCGCGCCAGCCACAACGGTGAAAACGCCGCCCGCCCAGCCGCGAAAATCTACGAATGTTGGTGATTCGAAAAGCGACAAGAAGGCGAACACCGAAGGCGCGGCGAGCGAGAAGCCGCCGTCCGCTAAAAGTAATGCACTGCCCATGGCTATCATCGCAGTGGCCGTGCTCGCAGTCCTTGGCTCGGGCGCTTATTTGTTTTTGGGCAAAGGCTCATCAGGCGACGCGAAAACCAATCCTGTGATCGCCGCACCTGCAAGCGACCCGCAACCGGCAGCGCCCGCACCGATCACGACGCCCTCCGCAGCTACCCAGCCCGAACCGATGCCGGTCGCTGCACCGACCGCTTTGCCCGCAACGCCCACCGAGAGCCCGGCTGCGGTACCGGCTGTGGTTGATCAACCGGCAACCATTGATCCGCCGCCTGTCATGGCGGTAGGAAAGGTCGATTTGCGCATCAAACCGTGGGGCAGAATCTCTGTCAATGGTGAGGCGAAAGGTGCGTCGCCGCCAACCATGCAATTGCAGCTACCGCCCGGCAGCTACACCATCGAAATTCAAAATCCAGCGGGTTCGACGGTAACTAAGACGGTTGAAGTCATCGCTGGGAAATCGACCACGATTCGCCACTCGTTCTGACCGAAGTCGCGACTTACCGCCATTCAAGGAGCAATACATGAAAATAATTATTCGTCCGATCCAACTGGCCACCATAGCGTTGCTCATTGCGGGTTGCGCGACGCCGCCCCCTGCCTCCGTTAACTATCCTGCAGCGGCAGCTAAGCCGCCTGTGACCGTCACGCAACCGCCAACACTGGCACCGCCGACCGCGGCTCCGGTACCTCCCGTCGGTCCTGCGGTGGACGTCAACGCCAACGAACGAGCGCTGGTGAGCGCGATCGAGTCGTATGATCGCGGTGAGTTTCCGAGTGCGATTCGACAGTTGACGCCAATGGTGACGGACGCCTCGCTCGATCCTGCACAATTGTTGCGCGCGCTTAAAACACTTGCGTTTTCGCAGTGCTCGACCAACGCCGTGACAGCCTGTCGGCAAACGTTCGAGCGCGCCCTGAAGGCCGACCCAACGTTTGATCTCGCGGCGGCGGAGCGCGGTCATCCCACATGGGGCCCGCAATTTATCCGCGCACGTCGCGTCGTCCTGGGCAAATAGTCCACGTAATTCACACACTTTAACCATCGCGCGAACACTCATGCCAGCACTGACGCTTCAGGTGGTTTCAATCGATGCGGCACCCGTCGGGCAGCCCACGATGCACGCATTCGACGACAGCGGCGGCAGCATCGGGCGCGACGAAACCAATTTCTTAGCGTTGCCCGACAAGCATCGGCGGGTGTCGCGGCTGCATGCCACGATCAGCTTTCCCGGCGGCATGCCGACTATTACTAATTCCAGCACTTCATTGCCGCTGGCGGTGGGCGAGCAACAGCTCGATGGCGGCGAATCAATGCCGATCACGCAAGGAGCGTTGATCGAGATCGGCCCGTATATTTTGCAGGCACACGTGGGGGCGGTGAGTCGTGAGCTTCCCCCCACCGAGTCGGGTGTACGCGCCGTCGCGCGAGACGTCCTGCCAACCGTGATGCCGCCTGCGCCCCCGCCTGCCGCGCCGCCTGTTTCCAACGCTTTGTTGGCCGCTGATCCACTGTTAAATTGGCCTGCGGAAAATCTGGGGACTGAGTCGCCGCCCCTAGCGGTCATCGGTTTGGGTGATTTCTGGTCCGGCCAAGCGCAATCCTCTGCAGCTCCAATACCACCTGCTCCAGCCGCGTTATTGCCAGATATTTTTGCCTCGGCACCGTCACCGGTCTTTGCGTCACTTGCTACACCTTCGCCGCAGTTTGCCGCAGCGAACGATGTAGATCCGTTTGCCGATCTTTTGGCAGGCATTGGCGGTTCGCCACGCCAATCGCCAAGTCAAACGTCTGGGAAACCGACCGAACTTATCGGTATCGCGCAGCAGACGGAGGCAGGCATGAGTGCCGATCCCTTGGCCGCTTTTGGCGGCGCGATACCCACTACGACTCCGAAAGGCAACACACTGCTAGGCGCTTCGCCAGCGCCGCGAGGTGTTGATGCAGCGCCTTTCGGTGGTCTGCTCCCTGACAATTTCAATCCCTTTCACATGCCGTCTAGTGCGGCTCGAAACGCTGCCGATCCGCTAGCAGACCTAATTGGTGGATCGCCGACAGTTGGTAACAACGCCAACGCGGAATCGACAGGCACCCCTTCAATTGACTCGTTGTTTCAGTCAGGAGGCTCGGGTTCATCGGACGCCTCGCTGTTCGGCTTCGCTTTGGGCGCTCGTGGCGGTGACAACTTGATCGAAGGACTGATTCGTTCCGAGGCGGCAAGCGATCCGCTGGCATTGTTCGACTCAATTGAGCCAACGCCTACCCCATTAGACCGGCCGATGCGCGACAACTCAATGGAAGTGGGGGCGGCATTCACGCCACCGATCGCCAACATGCCTGGCGTGCCTGAACGGTCAAATCAGTCAATGTTTCCAGCGGCCGCTGCCATGACCGCAGCACTGCCAGCCAACGCCTTGGCGCTCCCAATTCCGGCGTACGCACCGCCACCACCGCCGACATCACAACCATTGATAGCCGCGGCGTACACACCGTCGATGCCGGCGGCCATAGTGACGGCGAGACAGGCAATTGTTCCTACGTCGCAAGCACAAGCTCCGACCACCACCGTACCCGCTGCATCGCCAGATTTGTTGACCGACGCGTTCCTGCGCGGAGCAGGCCTGACCCCGAGCGCACTGCCGCACGGTTTGACGCCAGAAATCATGACCATTATTGGGAGTCTGTTGCGCAGCGCAACAGCCGGTGCCGTTGACATGCTAGCCGCTCGCGCAGCCACCAAGCGAGAGGTACAGGCGAGCGTCACCATCATTTCGGTGCAGGCCAACAATCCACTCAAGTTTCTCCCGAACGCAGACGCTGCGCTACTACAGCTGCTCGGCAAAAAAATGCCGGGCTTCATGCGTGCCGATGTTGCAATGCGCGATGCGTTTGATGATCTTCGTGCGCACGAGGTTGGTGTGATTGCAGGAACGCGCGCGGCGCTAACAGAGGTGCTTGGCAAGTTTGATCCGGCGGTGTTGGGTGACAGGCTGGCAAAAGGCTCGGTGATCGAGAGCCTTATGCCGTCGGCACGCAAAGCGAAGTTGTGGGATATGTATCTTGAGCGCTATTTACAGATTCGGCGCGAAGCCGAAGATGACTTCCAAAGTATTTTCGGCCGTGCGTTTGTGCAGGCTTACGAACGAGAAACCGCTCGCATAAAAGGCGAGTCACCGATAGGTGGGGGTGAATGATGACGACGAATGCGGGCGAACTGCGACTTGAGTCAGCTAGCTTTTCTCACGATGGGGGCCGTGATTACAACGAGGATGCGGTAGGCGAGAGCGACGCCTTCGGCGCGGTTCGATTGTTCATGCTGGCGGACGGCGCGGGCGGGCAGGGCGGCGGCGACGTGGCGGCGAGTACAGCCGTCGCCGCAGCAAAAAGCGAATTCGCACGAATGCCAGCCTACAGCCCCGACACGCTTCTGCGCTGTATGAAATCGGCCGATCTCGCGGTGCGCCAGAGGCAGACCGAGGAAACCCGCTTGGCGCGCATGGCGTCAACTTTTGTAGCGTTGCTGGTTGACTATCGGCAGCGCAAAGCGCTAATCGGTAATCTGGGGGATTCGCGCTGCTATGTCTTCAGGCAGAACAAGGTGATTGCGCAGTCGTACGATCACAGCTTGGTTCAGCGCTTCATCGACGCTGGGCTATATCCCGCGGAAAAATTGCGCGAGCATCCTAAACGTAATGTCCTCTACGCTTCACTCGGCGCAAATGAAGAGACCATTGATCCGTTTGTTAGTGCAGCGTCAATTGACCTCATTTCCGGTGATGGTGTGCTGCTGTGCAGTGATGGAGTGTGGGAGCTGGTCGACGAAGAAACTTTGGGCCGACTGCATGCGATGAGTTCAACCACTGCGCAATGGCGTGATCACATCGTGGCGGCTGTACGCGGTCGTATGGCGCCAGGCCACGACAATTTCAGCGCACTGGTGGTTCGTTGTTCGGTAGCCGCGCCGACCGCGCCACACGATGATGACCAACGTACGATGCCGCCGATGGCAATGCAATCGGCGTGACACTTTTTGGTTGCATATTTCCGTCTGTCTTCATGGTTGCGTGAGTGGTCATGACCTTTTGGACTCCTAGGATGAGCGTCGCCTCTTGTGTTGTGCGCTCGACAGTTGTAACCTTCGAGTTGTGATTTGCTCGATACCAAAGTAGTTTTGAAAGTACGTTGTGCCATGCGAGCCAAAAAGGCGTCAGTAGTGCGGTTGAAGAACTCGGCAGTGGAGATTCGGTGACAGATTTTGACCGTTTTTTAGCGCCAATCGAGGGAGATTCGCCGTGCGGGCCTGACCTCGAGTACGACAATGAGTTTCTGGCGCTGACACAGGCGATTGCCGGAAAAGCTGAGCAACAGTTCGGCGACACGGTCATCCCCGCCGTTGCGCCAGATTGGCGGATCGTAGCCGGGCTATGCCAAGCACTGCTTGAACGCAGCAAGGATTTGCGAATAGTGGCTTCGCTTACGCTCGCCGAAACGCATATGCAGGGCATTGGTTCGTTTGCCGCCGGTCTCAAATTGGC
This sequence comes from Burkholderiales bacterium, assembly GCA_043721275.1. GTDB lineage: Bacteria > Pseudomonadota > Gammaproteobacteria > Burkholderiales > Casimicrobiaceae > Casimicrobium. The sequence goes on along the minus strand of JAYSRA010000109.1, from coordinate 61,481 downwards.
GTTGCATTTATGCGAGCAATATTGGGACACCGTACATCCGCGAATAGAGGTAGACGGTGACACTGATCCGTATCTTCGTATGAATGCAATTGCGGCGTTCTCGGGTTCCGAATTTTCCGGCGAAGATCGATTGATTCAAGCTTTGCGGCAGTCGTCGTTAGTGAAGCAACCAATGGCGCTTACCTTCCGCGATGCCGAGCTTGCTTTTGGTAAGGCGCAGGAGGCGAGGTATAGTTTTGATCAAATCTCCCCAACACTCACTGATGCGCTTGCCGCCGGTGAAGGCGATATTTCGGCAGTAGTTGACGCCTATGCAACCTATCGCGCACTACGCTTGCTGCTCGATGAGCGGATGTCGGTTGCTGACGCCCCCGATATGGATCGACTCGACAGCGTGCTTAAGCCGGTCGCGCAAGCATTGGAGCGTATGCGGCTAGCTTCTGTTGCTGAGGGTGAGGCGGACGGCGACGCCGTGCAGGACGATGGACTAGGAAATCTGCGTAACTCCGGCGGGTCAGGCGTCGTACAAAATCGTGAGGATGCTCGTCGAGCTCTGGATCGCGTTTGCGAGTATCTTGAACGTTACGAGCCCAGCAACCCCGCTTCTTTATTCGCGCGTCGCGCCCAACGTTTGCTGAGTATGCAGTTTCTCGACATCATGAGAGAGCTCTCCCCAGATTCCATGTCGCATCTGGAAATGTTGACTGGGGCTCCGCCCCAAGTACAAGACTAGTCGCCCTATTTATCGTTATCTTTACACAGGAGTAACAGAACATGTCAGCCAAAAAGAGTGGACAAAAGTGGATCGCAAAAAATCGGGCTCCCCGCGTGCAGATTGAGTACGATGTAGAGGTATATGGGTCAGAGAAAAAAGTACAAATTCCATTTGTAATGGGCGTCATGGCTGACTTGTCGGGCAAGTCGGAGGAAGCGCTTCCAGATATCGCAGATCGTAAATTTACCGAAATTGACTTCGATAACTTCGACGCACGGATGAAGGCTATCAAGCCGCGCGTTGCGTTCACGGTGCCCAACACGTTGACGGGCGAAGGCTATATGTCTGTTGACGTAAGCTTTGAAAACATGGACGACTTCTCTCCTGCGGCTGTAGCCAAGAAGGTGGGCGCATTGAATCAATTGCTTGAGGCACGAACGCAACTCCACAATTTATTGTCGTACATGGATGGCAAATCGGGTGCCGAGGAATTGCTGTCGAAAGTGCTGCAGGATCCAGCATTGATGTCGTCGCTATCTTCCGCCCCAAAACCTGCCGACACACCAAGCGCCTAGCCGCACGCCAAGCTGACTAAGTAGAAAAGGAAATAAATCATGGCAACCGAATCACAGAGCGCATCAAGCCTCGCGGCAGTTGAATTTCAGGGCAATGAGTTCTCCTCCCTGTTGAACAAGGAATTTAAGCCGAAGACCGATGAGGCGAGGGGCGCGATTGAAAACGCAGTGCAAACGTTGGCGCAACAAGCGCTGGCTCACAGCAGCACGATTTCCACAGACGCGTACCGCACGATTGAAGGTTTGATTGCGGCGATTGACAAGAAATTGTCGGATCAAATGAATCTCATACTTCATCATGAAGAATTCCAAAAACTCGAGGGTTCTTGGCGCGGGCTGAAATATTTAGTCGACAACTCCGACCCTGACGAAATGTTGAAGATTCGTGTCTTGAACATTACAAAAAATGACCTTCGTAAAACCATGCGGCGGTACAAAGGCACTGGCTGGGATCAAAGCCCCATCTTCAAGAAGCTGTACGAGGAGGAGTATGGCCAGTTTGGTGGCGAACCGTACGGGTGTCTGGTTGGCGACTACCATTTTGATCACACGGCTCCAGATGTCGAGCTGCTCGGCGAAATGGCCCGTGTCGCGGCTGCCGCGCACGCTCCGTTCATAGCTGGTGCATCTCCAAACATCATGCAGATGTCGTCGTGGCAAGAACTGTCGAATCCGCGCGACCTTACGAAAATTTTTGGCAACACTGAATACGCCGCTTGGCGCGGACTCCGCGAGTCGGATGATTCGAAATATGTCGGACTGACGATGCCGCGGTATTTGTCTCGAATGCCATATGGCGCTACGACTAATCCAGTGGAAGAATTTGCTTTCGAGGAAGACACCGACGGTGGCTCACACGCGAAGTACACATGGTCTAACTCCGCTTACGCAATGGCTGCGAACATCAATAGGTCATTTAAAGAGTACGGATGGTGCACATCTATCCGCGGAGTTGAATCCGGCGGCGTAGTAACCGATTTGCCAGCGCACACTTTCCCGACGGACGATGGGGGCATTGACCTCAAATGTCCTACCGAAATCGCGATTAGTGATCGGCGTGAGGCGGAGCTAGCTAAAAACGGATTTATGCCGCTGGTGCATCGCAAAAATACCGACCTCGCAGCGTTTATCGGCGCTCAGTCACTCAATAAGCCCTCGGAATACTATGACCCGGACGCTACCGCTAACGCAAACTTGGCGGCTCGTCTACCGTACATGTTTGCCTGCTGCCGGTTTGCGCATTACCTCAAGTGCATTGTGCGCGATAAGATCGGTTCGTTTCGTGAACGCGAAGACATGCAGCGCTGGCTAAATGATTGGATCATGAACTACGTAGATGGAAATCCAGCTACATCGAGTCAGGAAACGAAAGCCCGCAAACCACTCGCTGCAGCAGAAGTTACTGTTGAGGAGGTAGAAGGCAATCCGGGCTACTACACATCTAAAATGTTTCTACGGCCACATTATCAACTCGAAGGCTTGACGGTGTCGCTGCGGCTTGTTTCAAAGCTGCCATCAGTCAAGGCACAAAGTAAATAGATCGTTCAATTCACAAATAAATGGGTATCGAGTGGGACTTGACGATGTGATGTCGCTTTGTGGAAAGCAATCGCGTCTACGTAAATATGGTGACTTGAAGTTGAATTGAGCGAAAGATACAGATCAACTTCGGACACCAATCAAACTGTTTTTTAGTGCTTTAAAGGAGCAAATTATGGCAACTCAGTTCTATGTAAAAGTCGAAGGCATTGATGGCAGTTCTGCCGATGCCGCGCACACAGGATGGATGGATGCGACCAACTGGCACGTTGGGGCACATCATCCAGGCGGTTTCAAGCACGGTGGTGCGGGTAGCCTTGGCAAGACGGCATTTACGGATTTGTCCTTTTCCACGCATCTTGATAAGGCATGGCCTGACATGCACCTATTTTGCTCGAACGGAAAGACAATTTCTAAGGTCACGTTGCAATGCGTGAAAGAGGCTGGAGACTCAAAAATTACATATCTGACCATCGTTATGGAGCCATGCATTGTCAGTTCTGCCTCATCGAACACCAGCGGCGATAGTCCGAGTGCTGACTACTCGTTTAACTTCGCCAAGCTCACGGTAAAGTACAAAGGGCAGACGCTAGATGGTGCCTCTACCGGTGAAGCGGAGCATTATTGGAACGCCCAAACCAACGATGGCGGTTAGTCTACAAAATATTTCGCGGCGCGCTACCAGCAAACTGCTGACGTTAGCAGTCGCGCTACACCCAATACATATCTGAAAGGAACACGAATATGGCTTCAATGAATTTTATGAAGGTAACTGGCGCTGCAGGCGATTCCAGCGACGCGGGCCACAAGGGCTGGTGCGACATCGAACCGTTCGGCATTAGCGCTAGCAATGCAGGTAGCTTCTCGGTCGGTTCTGGCGGAAACACAGCTGGCGCAGATCACCACGACATCAACATCAATGCGGTACTTTGCAAAGCAATGCCGGAAATTTTTTACAAGCTGGCGTCGGGTGAAACGGTCGCCGAAGTTAAACTTGAAGCGTGCAAGATCTCGAACAAAAAGCAGGTGGTGTTCAAAACTGTGACGCTGACTAATGTGATGTTTACTGGAATCAGTACCGGCAGCGGCATGTCAGCAGAGGGTTACCCGATGGTGAGCTACCAAATGACCTACGAACAGATCAAACAGGAGTACACGCCGCTGAAGGCGGACGGCAGTCCGGGCGCCAAGCTCACACAGGCATGGAACGCAGCGACGAACAAGAAAATTTAATTTTTCATTGGTAGCAGCTGGCGCGGCACGAAAGTGTCCCGCCAGCATTTTTATTTTTGGTTTCGCATTAAAAAAATAGGGGGTATCAATGAGCATTGACCGGCAGCAAACGCTGCAGCAACAAGTTGAGGAATTGCAAGCTGCAATTCGCAAGAAGGCCAGTGATGCTGACCTTCGAGTTCACCTGTTTCAGTTGCTGTGCGTTATGGGTAGCTGGAAGCGCGCACTCGCGCAGCTGCAAGTCAGCGCGCAGTTGGCTGCAAAAGCGCTGCCTATGGCACAGACATACCGCGAAGCTATCAAGTGCGAAGTCTTTCGTGCTGAAGTATTTGCTGGAAAACGTGCTCCACAAGTACTGGGTAAACCGCCCGAATGGATTGGTTCGCTCATAGAGGCGTTGAAGCACGACGCTGATGGCCGCCCTGACGCCGCCGCCCAATTGCGAGCAAAGGCGCTCAACGCAGCACAACCCGCTCCATTTGTGGTCGACAAGGTTGAATGCGAATGGCTCTGTGACGCAGACTCTCGTCTGGGACCTGTGTGTGAGGTGATTGCTAACGGTCAATATTATTGGTTACCATTTGAATCGTGCAGCGGAATCTCTCTGGAAAAACCAGTCGACTTGCGCGACTTAGTGTGGTTACCCGCGGAAATCATGCTGCCCAACGAGGGGCGCGTGCCTGCTTTGATTCCGACACGCTACGTCGATACGGATAAGTCAACCGCGACTAACGCGGATCAACTCAAGCTCGCCAGTGCTACCGAGTGGGTCGAGAGATCGGAAGGTTCGTGGTTTGGAATCGGCCAGCGGCTATGGACGAGCGATCAAAACGATCACCCCATGCTCGACACGAGGATGCTCGCATCAATGGCCGCACCAGCGCTCGCTGCTGAATTATCGTCATCCTGAGTATGAGCGCGTACGAGGTTGAAACATTCAATCTCTCGCCCGCCGAGCGGTTGCCTTATGGTGCATTGCGCATCTTAGTTTGCGAATAAAGACGTGGAAAATCGCACACTACGGCGTCCTGAAGCTGATCGCCTTCAACCGGCTCTACTTGATCGTTTGGCCGACGACGAACCGACGAAAACCAAGGAAACCAATGAGCATTGGGTCATTTCCAAGCAACGGCTCAAAAGTACGGTGTTGCGAGATTTAGCGTGGCTGCTCAACACCACCAGCTTCCACGTAAGCGACGAGTTGAACGACTACCCGGAGGTGAAAACATCAGTGGTCAACTTTGGAATTCCCGTGCTTTCGGGAAAGAACGCTTCTGACATCGAGTGGTCGGACATTGAGCGTGCGATACACGACGCTATCCTTTTCTTTGAGCCACGTATCCTTCCCGACTCGCTGAGCGTTCGAGCCACCACCACGCAAGACTCGATAAATCACCACAACAAGCTCCAGTTTGAAATTCGAGGCAATTTGTGGTCGCTGCCATTTCCGATTGAACTGTTTGTTCGTACTGAGTGGGATCTTGAGAGCCGACAAGTTGCGTTGAGCGATCAAATGTCGACCGGAGGCGACTGATGGATCCGAGGATGCTTGACTATTACAACCGCGAGTTGGCATACCTGCGAGAGCAGGGTGCGGAATTCGCCACGCAATTTCCAAAAGTTGCGGCGAGACTCGGCATGCGAGATTTCGAGGTTGCCGATCCTTACGTTGAACGCTTGCTTGAAGGCGTTGCCTTCATGTCCGCGCGCATCCAACTCAAGATGGACGCGGAGTTTCCGCGTTTCTCGCAACGCTTACTTGATCTGGTTTATCCCGGCTATCTCGCGCCCACGCCCGCGATGGCAATTGCACGATTTGAGCCGTCGAAAGCCGAGGGCGGCTCCGCTGACGGCTTCACGCTGCCCAAACACTCGCGCATGCTCTCGCGACTCCCTCCGCAGGAGCAAACTGCATGCGAGTTCCGCACGGCACATGAGGTCACTTTATGGCCTCTTAAGCTCGTTGAGGCACGATTGACCGCAGCGCCGCCAGACCTTCCGGTCGCCGGTTATCGTTGGGGAGCGCCGGTGCGTGGAGCATTGCGCTTGATCTTTGAAACCACGGCACAAACGCAGGTTTCTGCGCTGAAGCTTGATTCGCTGCCGCTGTATATCAATGGCAATGCCGACACAGCAAGCAAGCTTCAGGAGCTTATTCACACGCAATGTTTAGGGCTTATGGTGCACCGCGGCGGTCTGCCTATTCGCGACTTGGTGCCGTACGAGCCTAGCGCGCTCAAGGCAGAGGGTTTCGCTACAGATCAAGCTTTGTTGCCGCTAGATTCGCGCGCCTTCGACGGACATCGTCTGCTGCACGAATACTTCGCGTTTCCTGAGCGATACCGTTTTTTTTCGTTGAACGGGCTGCAGCGCGCGCTTCAAAAAATTGATGGTGACCGCTTTGAGGTGGTGGTTTTGCTGAAAACGTCAAACGCTGCGCTCGAAGCGGTTATTGATGCGGCAAATTTTGAAATGTTCTGTACGCCAGTGGCGAACCTTTTCACCAAGTCATCGGATCGTATTCCAGTCACCTCAACCCGCTTCGAATACCATGCCGTCATTGATCGAGGTCGCCCGCTCGACTTTGAAATTCACACGATAAAAAAAGTCTTTGGACATCAAAGTGAATCTGATCGCGAATTGTTATTTCATCCGTTTTATGCAGCAGCGGACTCTGACCATCGCGGCGCCGGTGCGTATTTCTCTGTGCGTCGAGAACAACGGGTACTGTCCGAGCAATCGCGACGCAATGGGCCGCGCACTGGCTACATTGGTAGCGAGTGTTTTCTGTCGCTGGTAGACACAAACGAGGCCCCTTTCGCCTCGGAGCTGCGGCAAATTACGGTGGAGGCGTTGTGCACCAACCGTGACTTATCGCTACTCACGCCGATGGGGGCTTCTGGATCTGATCTCACGCTAATGACTTCGGCTCCCGTGGAGCGAATCAGCTTTTTGGGCATGCCCACTCGACCGTCTCCCGCGCTTGCCGAACGAGAGGTGACGTGGCGACTCATTTCCCATTTGAGCCTGAATTATTTGACGCTTACGGATGCAAACAGCGAGCAGGGAGCCGGTGCAGTGCGTGAGCTGTTGGGTCTGTATGCGCGACTCGGTTCCGCTGGTGCTGATGCGCAGATTGATGCGGTGCAGAAACTCAAGGTTAGCGCGGTTGACCGCCGCGTGCCTAGCTCTGGTCCAATCGTGTTTGGGCGTGGCGTGCGCTTAGAGCTCGAGGTTGATGAGGTGCCGTTTGCTGGCGTTAGTCCATGGCTGCTGGGCGCTGTACTGGATCAATTTTTTGCGCGCCATGTCGGCATCAATTCATTCACTGAAATGGCATTGCGTAGCGTGCAACGTGGACCTATCGGGACATGGGCACCGCAAATAGGTCGCCGTCCTAGCGTATGAAAACCGCCATTGATGTTGCGCCTGCCGGAACACTATTTCGGCACACAACCAAGCTCGAAAAACTATTTTCTGGTTTGGCCGTTGACGCAACTCAGTTTGATTTTTATTACACCTTACGCTACGTTGATGCCTGCACGCCGGGCATAGCAGCGCTTGGACGCGCGCTACGACCGCGTGACGAGCCATTGCGGCTCACTCAACACGCCTCCCTCATGTTTGCTCCGGCGACGCTTTATCAATACAAGCCAGGAGTTGCTGCCAACGGCCTCGGTCGTCTGGCCGTGCATCATTTCGGTTTTTTTGGACCCAACGGGCCGTTGCCACAGCATCTGACCGAGTATGTGCAAGAACGCGTGCTGCACTTCAAAGACGAGACGATGGCCCGCTTCTGCGACATATTTCAGCATCGCATGATCCTGCTCTCCTATCGGGCTTGGGCAGACTGCCAAGCAGCGACCAGTCTCGACAACCCGGGGCGCGACCATTTCGGTCGCTACGCATCGAGCTTGATCGGCATGGGCCAGCCGTCTCTAAAGGGCCGCGACTCAGTGCCCGATCACCTCAAACTGCACCATGCTGGGCACCTGGCGCGGCTGACGCGAAATCCGGAGGGCTTGGTGCGCGCCTTGTCGGCCTTAGTGCGGGTGCCGGTGGTGATGCAGGAATATTGTCTGCAGTGGCTCAAAATGGCTGCTGGCGACTTGACGCGCTTGTCCTCCATCGGCACGGCGGGCGAAGCGGGCGCGCATCGCATTGAGTTGGGTGCGGCTTCCTCGCGGCTTGGGCAGGGCGCAATCATCGGCTCGATGGTGCCCGACGTACAGCACAAATTTCGGCTGCGTCTGGGAGCCATGTCGCTTGCAGAATTTGAGCGCTACCTACCGGGCGGCATCCGTTTTTTGCAGGTTCGCGATTGGGTGCGCAATTATCTCGGCGTGGAGCTGGCATGGGATGCGCAGGTGGTGCTCAAGCGCGATGAAGTGCCTGCCGCCCGACTCGGAAATTACGGTCAACTCGGATGGACTACTTGGCTCGGCATGCCGCCCGGCAAGCGCACAGCCGACGCTGATGACGTGATGCTGGATATGGAACGCTTGACGAAAGATTAACCAACGCTCGCTGGCAGTAAAGTGAGCTTTTAATAATTTTGGGGAGATGAATGATGTCTGAAATTAGTCGTACTGCGCTGTTTGGAAAACTCAATCCGCTGCTCTACAAAGCCATTGAAGGCGCGACGGTTTTTTGTAAGTTGCGAGGCAATCCGTACGTTGAGTTGGTGCACTGGTTGCATCAAATTCTCAGCACCAATGACAGTGACGTGCATCGAATCGTGCGGCACTTTGACATTGACGCTTCCAAGCTCGCGGCCGATCTGACGCGAGCGCTCGACAAGCTACCGCGCGGTGCAACGGCGATCTCTGACCTCTCCGAACACATCGAGATGGCGGTTGAGCGCGCGTGGGTCTACGGCACGCTCAAGTATCAGGATTCGCAAGTGCGCAGCGCCTACATCATGGTGGGCATCGTTAAAACGATGGGACTGCGCAATATTTTGTACGGCATATCGAAAGAGTTCGAGAAGCTCGGCATTGACGCATTGTCAGAAAAGCTCGCTGAGATCGTCAAAGGCTCGCCTGAAGAAACGCTTGCAGCTAGCGACGGGTCAGGCCTTGGTGGTGAGCCCGGTGAGGCCAGCGGTGCAATGGCGCCGGCGCAAATGGGGAAGCTTGAAGCGCTCAAAAAATACGCGGTGGATCTCACTGAAAAAGCGCGAAACGGCGAGCTCGATCCGGTGACGGGGCGTGACGAAGAGATTCGCCAAATCGTCGACATTCTCATGCGTCGTCGACAAAACAATCCGATCCTCACTGGTGAGGCGGGCGTTGGTAAAACAGCCGTGGTTGAAGGTTTCGCGCTGCGTTTGGCCAAAGGCGACGTGCCGCCGCAGCTTAAAGACGTGTCGCTGCTCACGCTCGACATCGGTTTACTACAAGCGGGCGCAAGCATGAAAGGCGAATTCGAGCAGCGGCTGCGGCAAGTGATCGACGAGGTTCAAGCGAGCCCGAAACCGATCATTTTGTTTGTCGACGAAGTGCACACGTTGGTCGGCGCGGGCGGTGCGGCGGGCACCGGTGACGCGGCCAATTTGTTGAAGCCCGCGTTGGCGCGCGGCACGCTGCGCACCATTGGTGCCACCACGTGGGCAGAGTACAAAAAATACATCGAAAAAGACCCGGCGTTGACGCGCCGCTTTCAGGTGGTGCAGGTCAACGAGCCCGATGAAGCGAAGGCCGTTGCCATGTTGCGCGGCGTGGCCACCGTACTTGAAAAACATCACAAAGTGTTGCTGCTGGACGAGGCGATTACCGCGGCGGTGAACCTGTCACATCGCTACATTCCGGCGCGCCAGTTGCCGGACAAAGCGGTGAGTCTGCTCGACACGAGCTGCGCGCGCGTGGCCGTAAGTCAACATGCTACGCCGCCGGAAGTTGAAGACACGATGCGCAAAATCGAGATGCTCGACGTTGAAATCGGCATCATCGAGCGTGAAGCGGCGGTGGGTATCGTCATCGGCGAACGCCTCGATGAAGCGTCTGCAAAACGCGCGGTACATGCAGGAAAATTAGCGGATCTGGACATTCGCTGGAAAGACGAAAAACTGCTGGTCGAGCAAATCCTCGACATGCGCGGCAAGCTACGTGGATCGGGCGACGGCAAGGTGGACACTGCCGTGCCGTTGGGCGATGACGCGCGCTCGGCAATGCTGGACGACCTGCGTGACTTGCAAACCAAGCTTGCGACGATGCAGGGCGACACACCGCTGATTCTGCCTGCGGTTGACGCGCAAGCCGTGGCCTCAGTCGTTGCGGACTGGACTGGTATCCCGGTCGGCCGCATGGTGAAAAACGAGGTCGAAGCGATTCTCAAAATTGCCGACACGTTGAACCAGCGCGTGATCGGTCAGCGCCACGGCCTCGACATGATCGCCAAGCGCATTCAAACCAGTCGCGCCAAGCTTGATAATCCGAACAAGCCGATTGGCGTGTTTATGTTGGTCGGCCCGTCGGGTGTGGGTAAGACTGAAACTGCGCTCACGCTCGCCGAACAGCTCTACGGCGGCGAGCAAAACATGATCACCATCAACATGAGCGAGTTCCAAGAGGCGCACACCGTCTCCACGCTCAAAGGCGCGCCACCGGGCTACATCGGCTACGGCGAGGGTGGTGTTTTGACCGAAGCGGTGCGGCGCAAACCGTACAGTGTGGTGCTGCTTGATGAGGTTGAAAAAGCCCATCCAGATGTGCATGAAATCTTCTTCCAGGTGTTTGACAAAGGCCAGATGGAAGACGGTGAAGGCCGCATGATCGACTTCAAAAACTGTGTGATTATTCTCACCAGTAACGTCGGTTCCGAGCTCATCATGAGCATGACCCGCGACCCGGAATTGATGCCGCAGCCGGAAGACATCGCCAAGGCGTTGCGCGAGCCGTTGCTCAAAGTTTTCCCGGCGGCGCTGCTCGGGCGCATTCAAACCGTGCCGTACTTTCCGCTGTCGGACGAAATGCTCGGCAACATCATTCGCCTGCAACTCGGGCGCATCAAAAAGCGCATCGCTGAGAATCACAAAGCGGTGTTCGGTTACAGCGAAGAAGTGGTGGCCACCATCGCCTCTCGTTGCACTGAAATCGAGAGCGGCGGACGCATGATCGACGCGATTTTGACCAACACGATCTTGCCGAAACTGTCTGAAGAATATCTGCGCCGCACTATGGATGGCAAGCCGCTAAAAACCATCAACATTGGTGTGGCCAACGGCGACTTTGAATACGCTTTTGACTAGCCAAAATCGCGCGTGAATCGGCGCGCGGTGCGGCGAACTGGAGCGGAAGATTTTCCGTATCAGCTTTTTACTGAACGCTCCATTTAACGTGGGCTAGACGCTAATTTATGCAGAAGTCGGTTATTGCCTAAAACATAGCGTAGCCCAAGTTAAGTGACCGTTTCACCAAAAAGCTGTGTTCCTGAAAATGCAGTGAACTTCGATATTCGGCAGTGTTATTCGCTGCCCCAACTTGCGTCACGTACACGCGTTGATTTACTGGGTTAATCCACGCTAAATTCAGACTATGGCCCTGGGCACCATCATCTACGCTGGCATCGCTGCGCAAACCAATAACGTTCGCGCGTTGGTGTTGATGGGTGGCGGCGCGCGGACGGCGTACCAAGCCGGCGTGTTGAAAGCGATGGCCGCGATGCTCGGTCAGACGCGTCCGCCTGACGTCCCGTATTTCCCGTTTCAAGTGCTGGTGGGCACCTCGGCCGGCGCGCTGAATGCGGCGTATCTGGCGAGCTGCGCGCAAACCGGTTTACAGTCGTTCGCGCAGCTCGCGGCGTTTTGGGAGCAGGTGCGTTCAACCAACGTGTATCAGCTCAATAAAACGTCCGCCGGTGCCTGGTTTGGTGGCAGCCACAAATATCTCGCCGCGCTAAATTTGTCACGCGGCGCGTTGGCACATGGCGCCATTCTCGACAACGCGCCGCTGATCGAAACGCTGCGCAAAGCGATCTGGTTTCCGGGCATTGACGGCGCGCTTACGAGCAAAACATTGTCGAGCGTCGCGGTGACCGCATCGAGCTATTCAAGCGGCGTGCATTGGACGTTTTGCCACAGCAGTGACGATTCCGCGTTTGAGCCGTGGCATCGACCCGGACGTCGCGCTGAGTTTCAGAGTTTGTCGGTGGATCATTTAATGGCGTCGAGCGCCATCCCATTCGTGTTCCCCGCCACGCCGCTCAAAGTGGACGGGCAGCTCGAATATTTTGGCGACGGCTCAATGCGCCAGATTTCGCCGCTGTCGCCCGCGATGCACTTGGGCGCGCATCGCATCATGGTGATTGGTGTCGGCCAGCCGAAGCGCTCCGGGCTCGCTAGCGACGCGCCGGTGCAAGAAAAACCGGGCTTGAGTGCGGTGGCTGCGCACGCCATGGCCAGCGTGTTTCATGACACGTTGCAGGCCGACGTGGAGCAGGCGCAGCGCGTCACGGAAACGCTCAAGCGTTTGCCGCCCGAGGTTGCCGCGGTGTTGCCCTATCGCCCGGTGCGTGTGTTCGCGATGCAGCCCTCGCTGTCGCTTGATGCGCTCGCCTTGCAGCACGTTCAGGAATTGCCACCCGCCATTCGAAAATCGCTCGGCGGATTGATTAGCGATGCAGGTGGCGCGTCGCTCGCGAGCTATCTGCTGTTCGAGCCGGGTTTCGTCTCAGCGCTGATGCAGATGGGCCAGCGCGACGCGTATTCACGCGCAGCCGAAATCATCGAATTTTTTCGCGATTGAGCGACCGATTAGCGCGGCGCTTTGGCGGTGCGCGCAGCGCGGTCGTACGCTTTTTTGAAGGTCGGGTTTTCGCGCTCATCCGCGTCATAGTTGCGATCCGCGCGGAACATCGCAAGGTACATGCGCTCACACGATGCCTCGTCGCCAAACTTGCAGTAACTCACGGCGAGATTGTTGTAGGTGATTGCCTTTGAGCGCGCCTGTGCGTCGGGGTGGTTGACCAGTTCATTCCACGCCGCGCGGGCCAACGCAAGCTCGCCGCGATTAAACGCGGCTTTACCGGCAGTCGACAATTCTTCTACCGTGCGGCGCGGCGGCGTGACGACCATAGCGCCCGAAGTTGACGGCAATTTAGCAACACGCTCGGCATCCGCACGGGACTTGGCGGCGGCTTGACGGTCCTCGTCTTCAGCGCGCGCTTTGCGGGCTCGCTCATCAACCTCAGCACGGCTCACGGCGGCTGCACGATCCTCGGCGTCCTGCTTGGCGCGCACTTTGGCGCGCTCGTCGGCATCTGCTTTGGCCTTGGCTGATTTCTCCTGAGCTTCGAGTTTGGCCCGTGCTTTGTCCTCAGCGTCACGCTTGTTTTTTTCTGCGTTCGCGGCAACGAGCGCGTCCTGAGCAACGCGCGCGATTTCTTTGGCTTTAGCGTCGGCAGCGGTTTTGGCGGCAGCCGCCGCGGGATCAACGACTGGCTTCGCCGGTATGGGTACGGGTGCGGGTGCAAGCGCGGGCGCGAGCGCGGGGCCAGGCACCAGAGCTACTGGCGGCGGCGCAGCCACGGGCAGCGCCGCTACGGCCGGTGCAGCGACGGGTGTCGGATCAACAGCGACAACCGGCGGTGGGGAAGCAGACGCTTTATCGCCTTTATTCAGCGCGAAGTAAGCCACACCGGCGGTGAGCAACGCAGCAACGGTTGCGTACATCCACGTCTTGCTGCCGGTACGCGTTGCTTCTCCGTAGGCCGCAGCGCGCGGCGCTGACGCAGCGACCAAGGGCGGCGCCGGCGGTGCTGTCGCAGCAGGCGGAGGAGGCGCGGGCGTCGGTGAGGCGTTTGGGGCGGTGGCCGCGAGCACGCCACTGGCCGCCGCTGGCCAGATCACGGTTGCGTCCGCGTCGTGCTTAAAAACACGATCCAGCGGTTGACTGATCTGCGCGACGGGTGCGGTGGGTGTGCGCGCTGCCGGTTGCATTGACGGCTGCGTTGCAACCGTTGCTGCGACCCCGGCAGCGGTCGACGCAGCGTTTGCCGCAACTGCATTAGCAATTTTTGACGCCTCAACCCGCGCATACGTCGTGCGCGGCTCCATCGGTAGCGGCTCGTTCCATTGCAAGCCGTCGCGCAACTCGTCAACGGTTTGATAACGATCACCTGGCCGCACGGCGAGCGCTTTGGCAAGGGCGTCGAGGAAGTACGGCGCGACCGGAATTTTGGCGTTGCTCGCCAGCGTGTTGCGCAGCGGGTCGGTGATCATGCGCGCCACGGCCTGCGGCGGCGCGGCACCCGTGAGCAAGTAATAAATAACCGCGCCCAAGCCGTACACATCAGTCCACGGGCCTTGGCGCATGGTGCCATCGTCGACGTACTGCTCAATCGGCGCATAGCCCGGTTTGAGGATGGTGGTCAGTGCCTGCGTCATGCCGCCGACGACGAGGCGCGCCGCACCCAAGTCAAGCAGCACCGGCGAGCCATTGCCGCGCATCAAAATGTTGTCGGGCGACACGTCGCGATGGATCACGTTTTGCGCGTGCAGCAGCATGAGCGCATCAAAAATCGGCTCAACCAAGCGGCGAATGTAGAGCTCATCAAACTTACCGTCGGCTTGGCGCAGCTCGCGCAACGTTTTGCCGTCGTAATAACGCATCGCCATGTACGCGGTGGAGTTTTGCTCCCACACGCGGTGCACCTCAACCATCGCCGGGTGGGAGAATCGCGCCAGCAATTGCGCCTCGCGCAGAAAGTTTTTAAGCCCCGTGGTGAACGCTTGGCTATTGAGCTGTGAGCGCACCATGACCGATTGACTACCGGTGCGTCCAGCAATCGATGACGGCAAGTATTCCTTGATCGCGACCGTGCGATCCAGTGTGGCCTCATAAGCCAGGTAGACGATACCAAAGCCACCTTCACCGACGATACCGGTAATTTTGAAGTCACCTAAAACGGTGCCGATGGCTAATTGGTTAAGATTTTGCTGGGACGGGGTATCCATCAAGGCTTGTAGGCATTCGCGAGCGCGAAGACTATGTAATTATGGCGCGTCCGCCGATAAACAGAAAGACGCAAGCGGTGGGCAAAATGTGACTCGACGCGGGTTTGCGTGATTTGTGCGTTTTTAACCACGGTGCGGACCGGTGGCACCAATCAAGAGTTCATTACGTCTACCCCACGTGTCTGGTTTCTGGCTGGGCAATAATGGTAATAACTTTTCCCCACGCTGCGCAATGACCGATTCCGCTCCGACCAACACCCACGCCAATTCCCACACCCACACCTTGCCCAACGGCACGGTGCTCGAAGGCTACGTCATCACGGGCTTAATCGGGCAGGGCGGGTTTGGTGTGGTGTATGTCGCGCGCGACACGCAAAGCGAGCGCACCGTGGCGATCAAGGAATATTTGCCCTCGGCCATTGCCGGGCGCGTGGCCACCGGGCACATTGCGCCGCGCAACGGCGATATGGCCACTGCGTATGCGACCGGGCTCAAAGGCTTTTTGCGTGAAGCGAATTTGTTGTCAGAGCTCGCGCATCCGGCGCTGGTGGCCGTGCACCGGGCGTGGGAACAAAACGGCACGGCCTACATGGCGATGGCGTATTACCCCGGTAAGACATTGCGCGATGTGCGCTTAGCGCGGCCCGCCGCGATGACCGAGGCGCACGTTAAAGCGCTGATGATGCCGGTTTTTGAGGCCGTGGCCGAGCTGCATGCGCACCGCGTGATTCATCGTGATATTTCTCCTGACAATATCTTGGTAATGGCCAACGGCGCAACGGTGCTGCTTGATCTGGGCGCGGCACGGCAAGTGCTCGGCGGCATGACGCAGGCGTTGACCACCATCCTTAAACCGGGCTTTGCGCCGATCGAGCAATACGTTGAAGACGGCAGCATGGAGCAGGGCCGCTGGACTGATGTTTACGGTTTGGGTGCGGTGATGTATTTTTTGGCCACCGGCAAGCCGCCGACTGCGGCGACCACGCGCATCGTGCGCGACAACCTGCCTGCGATGGCGGACGTGGCCAAAAACGTTGAATATTCGCCACGTTTCGCCCAAGCGGTGACTCGCTCGTTGGCAGTGCGCGCCATTGATCGCTACAAAAGCATCACCGAGTTTCGCGAAGGGCTCGGCTGGGCAGTGCTGCTGAAAGCGTCGCCAGTGGACGCGCTGGTAGCACCGGCGACGGAGCAAACCGCAACGCTCGCCTCGCTGTCGGCCGAGGACATTCGCCGCATGACCGCGCCCGAGGCGGAAGCGCCTATTCAGGCGGCGCCGACTGCGGTGATGCCGAGCCCACCCAGCCGTGCGCCGTCGCTCGAAAAGCTGCGTGGCCGGCCCGCAGGCTACCCTCCAGCGGAGCGATCTCGGTGGGTGGTTTCGGCGGTGCTGCTGGCAGTGCTGGTGTTAGTTGCCGCGCTGTACTTTTTGCGCGGTTGAACGGCGAATTTTGCGATACAGCTTTTTTGGTAAACCGCCGTTTTGCTTGGGCTAGACGCCATATTTATTATATAATCGAGTTCAAGATAAATGCGCATTCAACCCAAGCAAAATGGCGCTTGCGACAAAAAGCTGATGGCTATTTGCCCGCCTCAAAAAATCAGCAAATCAAGCGCATCATGGGTTAAATTTGTTTGATAATCTCAGTTAATTCATAAGGGAAACTCATGGCCGACAAGCGCTGCTCAATTGGTCTGGTGGTTAACGGACAACGTTGGCTTGAAGCGGGCGAGGCGCTTGCCGAGCAGGCGGGCGTGCCCCGTTCGTGGTCGCTGTGCGGGCTTCAGGATTTTGTTCGCATTACGGTGGGGGCCACGCTCGGCTACACGTTCGAGAACACCGATTTGGTCAAGCAGCGCTGGTGTCGCGCCAAAGCCAACACGGGCGACGCTGAGGCCGTTATTGCCGGCTTCACCGTGGTCAGCACGCCGCACGTTGCAGGCCCCGACCTTGGCGCGGGTTTGTCGCTTGAGGCCGTTGAGATTGCCTTGACCAACGACGTGCACGTCGTTGTCACCGTGGGCAATCAGATTAACTGGATGCCGCTGCGCGAAAAGCTCGAAGCACGTTCAACCGAATTGTTCGAATTGCTGCTGCCTGCAGCAGGCAAAGTCGTGGTGTCCACGCAACGCGTCATCGACCTTCGCGAATTGGCGCGGCACCACTTTGGCGACGACGGCGCGAAAGCGCTGTTCCGCGCGCCACCCATTCCAGCCGGTGAAGCCAACGCAGGCGATGGTGACGCGCGGGCAGCGACGCCTGAGGCATCGCTTGCCGCAAACGCCGCGCGAGGCACCGTCAAATCGTTGGCTAAAGGCTACGGCATCATCACCCGAAAAGACGGTCTGGGTGAAGTTCAGTTTCTCGCCGCTCATGTGCAAGCCCCAGGCTTTGACTTCGTGGAGGTGGGTGACGATGTGCGCTTTGATGTGGTGCCGGCAGCCTCCGGCAAGTGGAAGGCCCAGCGTGTGGTGCGCGGGTAGCGCGATTTCGCTGAACGGACAGCTCGATACCGGCGCACGAACGACCCCAATCGTACGGTTTGATGTCGCTTTTCACCTCAACACTGCGTCCTTTACAAAGCAGCCGCATTTTTAAACCCGCCTTCGGTTCCACCCTATTTAACTATGGTCATATTGCGAATCTGGACAGCATCACGCGCCAACAAGTTCGGGCCTGGCTCAAGTTCGCTGTTAATTGATGGCGTGTGGGGCAACACTTATCTCAGCACGCGAATCGTCAACCGCGAGTCGGGCGGCGTGCACAGCTCGGGCAACGCAACACTTGCCGAGGATCTGAAGGCCGAAGGTGGTGACACTGACGAAATCTGGATTTTTCAGCGGCTTGACGAGCGGCGAATGCTAAGCCTGTGGGGCAGCTTGCGTGGTAGCGCGTCGGCCAACGTGCAGAAAAAAGTTGAAGAAACCAGTTTTCGCACCACCGACATGATGCTGGCAGCAGGCCGTGGACACGACGTTGAACCCAATTCTGCGGCGCCGTTTTCTCGTCGCGCCAAAGCCGCGCTGCTGCTCGCGAGCGTGGCTTCGTCAGGCGCGACGCTGCGAGCACGCGCCGAATATTACTCGAAGACCGAGCATTGGTGAGCGCGGGCGCGCGGCTTCGCGATACAGCAATTGAACCAATGATGAAGGAACGCTTTTTATGGCAAATCAACGATTAGTAGACAGCGTCACGCCGCTCGGTG
The DNA here is from genome assembly GCA_043721275.1 of Burkholderiales bacterium. Lineage (GTDB taxonomy): Bacteria > Pseudomonadota > Gammaproteobacteria > Burkholderiales > Casimicrobiaceae > Casimicrobium. The sequence goes on along the minus strand of JAYSRA010000109.1, from coordinate 43,259 downwards.
AGGCAATGTGGTTTCGGCAAATGACCGGCACCGAGTCGCTTTCGGAATTATTCGAGTTCGATGTCACCTTTCACAGCAAAAAAACAGGCCTCAGCGCAAAGGCCATGCTCGGCAAGGACGTCACGCTAAAGATTGAGACGGGTGCCAAGGGGGTGCGCCATTTCAATGGGTTGTGCACGCGGTTCGCTAGCGGCGGGCGCGAGGGAGAGCACATCACCTACAGCGCAAAGCTGAGACCGTGGCTTTGGATCGCCAGTCGCAATAGCGATTGCCGAATTTTTCAGTTCATGACGGTGCCGGACATCATCGATCAGGTATTGAGACCGTACGGCAAACCCAGACGCAAGCTGAGCAAGACTTATCGCAAGTGGGACTACTGCGTCCAGTATCAGGAGACAGACCTTAACTTTGTGATGCGCTTGATGGAGCATGAAGGCATTTATTTCTATTTTGAGCACTCGGCGGGCACGCACGATCTAATGTTGATCGACGACATGAACACCCACTCGCCGCTGGCGGAGAAACCGAACATCAAATACCACGGCATTGCCGCATCTGGAGAGGTCTCCGAGGAGCACTTCAACAGCTGGGACGTGCGCGAAGAAATTGACCCTGGCAAATATGCCAGCGATGACTACGACTTTAAGATGCCCAAAGCTGATCTTAAAACCAACCGTGCCCACCCAAATGGTCATGTTCACGACAGCTACGAGCGCTACATGTGGCCAGGTGGTTACGTGGTTCGAAGCGAGGGCGAAGCGTACGCCAACGTTCGTCTTGAGAGCTTGCAGTCAGAATACGATCGAGCGCAAGGCCACACTACGGTTCGCACCATGGCACCCGGCTACCTGTTCACACTTGAGCGCTGTCCGCGCGCCGATCAAAATCGGCAATATCTGGCGGTCGCGGCCACGTATTTTTTCCGCGACAACGCGCGTATGTCCTCTGGCAGTGGCGATGGCGATGCAACTTGGGGAATTACCGTTACCTCACAACCGACTGCAATTCCGTACCGGCCGCAGCCGCTTACGTCAAGACCGCTGACCTCCGGCCCGCAAACTGCGCTGGTGGTGGGCCCAGCGGGCGAAGAAATTTACACCGACGAGTACGGTCGCGTGAAAGTGCATTTTTACTGGGATCGCTACGATCACAAAGATGAGAAGAGTAGCTGCTGGATTCGCGTAAGCCAACCATGGGCAGGCGAAAAGTGGGGCTTCATCCACATCCCGCGCATCGGTCAAGAGGTAATCGTCGACTTTATCGGCGGAGACCCAGATTACCCGATCATCACCGGTCGCGTGTACAACGCCGATCAAATGCCGCCCTACAAGTTACCCGATAACAAAACGGCGAGCGGCATCAAATCGCGCTCAACCAAAGGCGGTGGCCCCACCGATTTCAACGAAATTCGGATGGAGGATTTGAAGGGCCAGGAGCAGCTCTACATTCACGCCCAGAGAAACCTTGACACGGTGGTCGAGCTCGACGAATCGCGCATGGTTGGTCATGACCGCTCAACCCGTATCGATCACGACGACAGTCGGTTCGTGGTCAACGATGATCGCCACGTTATTCAAGCCAACCAAACTAATCAGATTGACGGCAATCAGGACACTAAGGTCAAGCGCAATCAAAACAATACAGTCGACGGTAACCAAAGCAACGTCGTGCACGGCAGCCGTACACAAGCAATCGATGGAAAGTTAAACGAAGAAACCGGCGGCGATCATCTTGAATCCGTTAAAGGAAAACATAACTTTACCGTGAGCGGCAATGAAAACAACATGATCATGGGTAACCAAACCAATTTGGTCAAGGGTGATCGAACCGCAATTGTTACGGGCGACGACAGCTACACCACTACGGGTAAGACAGCGGTGATGTCCACAGGCGGATATTCGGTCACCACGCCTCTGAAATACGCCGAGACTGCCACTCAACGCTCGGCAATGATTTACACCACCGACGAGACGACGGTTCTACTCAAGCAAACCGAAACTATCGGCGCCATGCGCGACACAACGATTGGCGGCATGGATAAAACAACGATTGCAGGTGCCATGACCACAACCGTCGGCTTGGCGCACAGCATGACGGTGGGAGCGGCGAGCACCACCTCTGCTGTCGGGCTTATCAGTATGACAGCGGGTGGCGCGATGACGCTGACAGGCGGCGGCGTCGTCTCTGTTTCCGCTGGCGGTGCTATTACTATCACAGCCGCCGGTGCCATTACGATAACGGCGCCCGTTGTCACTCTGGCGACGGCCACCCTGTTGTGTAGCGGGCCGATCATCACCACGTCGGTGATTTCCCCGCTGTACACGCCCGGCTTGGGCAATCTTCTTTAGCGCAGACAAATGACAAGCGAAATAACGGTCGTTTCCGGCTCCCCTGAACCCCCAAGAATCGAGCTTTGGCCAACCGAAAAGATGCGTGCGGGGCTGGTGTCAGACGACCCGGCAATGCGGCTGCATGCATTAGCGATGACCGTTCAACCAAACGCTACGCTAGATGATTGCGTGCCTTTTATCGTCAGCTGCATCTCCCTATCCCGCGATGACGCGGCTGCTTGCCAGCTGGGGGCAGCTGCGCTCGGTATGGTCAAGCGCGATTCTGAAAAGCCGACCGCCGCTGATTGTTTAGCCAGCCTGGCCTCTGACACCAACGCGCCAGCTGTTCGAATATTTGCGGCACACGGCATGGCGCAGTTGGCGCGGGTTCCTGCACCCGCATGGCCGTGGCTGGCACAAATGGTCTTCGCAGACGATGGCGCAATGCGCCAAGTAGCGCTTCGCGCGGTAACTCCATTCGCAGAAATCGGGGCTGCGTTTTTTGCGCAAACTGCAGCGCAGACCATACCGTCAAAGTGGACGACGGAAGGGTTAACGGCGTTGGTGAAGAGCGCAGGCAGCTCAGAACAAAGTAAATCGCGGATCGAGAACTTTATTCTTAAGTCGCTTGAGGGGGAATCGCTCATCCCGACCGGCATTGCAGGCTACGCCGCTGCAGCACATTTAAACCCGAATGGCGCGGCACCGACCGCTCTCGCGCAGATAGCCGCAGGCGACAGCGACGAGGCCGCGCTAGCCGCGATTCAAGCGTTTGCGCAAATGGGAGAAGCCGCTAAGCCTTTCATTCCAGCGCTGGTTCGCGCGCTGTTGTGCAGCGATGACCCCATCCGTGAAGAGGCGTTGTGCCGAGCGCTTTTGGCTATGAAGTTGCACTCCAACGAGGTGCCTTTGCCGCGCGTTTTGCAACGCATCGAACTTGGCCCTGATCGGGCTGTCGCCGCCCACGCGTTGTTGCTTAGCTTTCATGCTGAGTCGTTTGCTGCGGCTGCGCCCGTTATATCTAAACGACATGGCGTTTCTGGCGACGGGTTGAAGCGCGTCTTAGATGAGCTTCACCACCAACTTGTCGGCAAACGGTTGGCGCTCAGCCAACCGCCACCGCCCATTCACTGACAGCACGGAGCGCCCAAATGGCTGATCCCACGGACAAACTCGCGAAAACCATCGAAGACACGAAGGCCTTTGTTAACAAAGCCAACGAAAAAATGGATACAGCCAAAGGCCTTCTTGACGACAACGTCAAGCGCGTCAATCAGGCCATGGAGGAGTATCAAGAAATCAAGGAGCTGCTCGAACAGGCTAAGTTTGATCTCGCCGAGGTGCTGAAAGCGTTAGGCGATGGCGTCAAGGCAGCGGGCGAGGGTAACCTTCCGGCGCTTGTCGCCACCGTTGCGCAGAATGTGCCGAAAATCATTTCAGCAATTTCACGCTATAGAGAGGTCATAGCGAACCTGAAAGAAAAGGTTGAGAATTACAAAAAGGCGGTTGAGAAAAATATCGAGGTCGTCAAGTCGTTTTAGTAACGTTTACGACGTAGGGGCCTCATGAGCCGCATCGAGACACAAGCATAGATCGAGGATTTGTAGATGGGTGATCGCAGTCGTGTGGTTTGGTCGGAGGGCATGTTCCTTCGGCCGCAGCATTTTCAGCAGGCGGAGCGGCATCGTGAGTTTTCGCAGTTTCAGTATGCGTTGACCAGCGAAGGGCACTTTTGGGGCTTCAATAGCATCGTGCTTGATGCCTCCTCGCTTGCCATCGGCAAAATCGCCATTGCCAGCGCGTCTGGCGTGTTTCCGGACGGCACAGCGTTTGCGTTTCCTGAACCGGATGAGCCGCCCAAATCGATTGATATCTCAGAGACACTGAAAGGCAAGCGCATCTTATTGTGTCTGCCGGTCTACCGTGCGGGCTCTGAGGAGGTGTCGTTTGATGATGATGCGCGTTCGTTGGCGCGCTACAGCGTGACCGATGACGAAACCGCCGATCAAAACTCAGTCGGTGGCGAAGCCGCTCCGATCCAAACCGCTAAACCAAGGGTGCGTTTGCTACCTGAAGGAGAGGTGCCTGAGGGCTGGATGACGCTCGGTGTGTGCCACGTTGCCGAGCGTCGCAATGATCTATCCGTGGCGCTCACCGAATCCTACATCGCGCCGGCTGTGGTCGCCCACGAAAGCACGGTGTTATCGGGCTTTCTGCGCGAGCTTGCGGGGTTGTTGCATCATCGCGGTGAGGCGCTCGCCGCGCGGCTCGCGTCCCCCGGCAAAGGTGGCGTTTCAGAGATTGCCGACTTCTTGATTCTGCAGTTGGTTAACCGCTTTGAGCCGCTGATAGTGCATCTGTCGCAACTGCGCACGCTGCACCCTGAGCGGCTGTACGCCGAACTCTTGATGCTCGCAGGCGACTTCACAACCTTCACGCGCGACAATCGACGTCCGAGCGAATATCCCTCCTACAACCACGACGACCTCGCGGGTTGTTTCACGCCTGTCATGAATGATCTGCGTCGTTCATTGTCGATGGTGCTGGAGCAAAATGCATTCCAGATTGAGCTGTTGGAGCGTGCTTACGGCGTTCGCGTCGCGGTGATTGCTGACAAGGAGCTAATAAAGAGCGCCGTGTTCGTGCTGGCCGTTTCCTGCGAGCTTCCGGGCGAGCAGGTGCGCAAACAGTTTCCGACGCAGGTAAAGATTGGTCCGGTCGAAAAAATTCGCGATTTGGTGAACCTGCACCTGCCAGGTGTGGGGCTGCGTCCGCTGCCTGTGGCACCGCGGCAAATTCCTTATCACGCGGGCAACAACTATTTTGAGCTCGATACGTCGAGCGAATTTTGGCGCGGCATGGAGCGCTCGGGCGGTATGGCGATGCACATTGCCGGTGATTGGCCTGAACTCAAACTTGAATTTTGGGCGATTCGCACATGAGCACACCGGCCAATCTGGATCCGTTCGCCATTCTTGCTGGCACCGGCGGTGCTGTGCCGGTTGGCAACGCCGCGCCGCCTGTGCCAGGCTTCGCAGAAGCTGCGCCGATGGGCGAGGCGCACGTTGCCGCCGATTTACCGGAGGTGTTGAGTGGCATCAATCCGTTAGCGGTTGCTGCTAATCCACTGTTAAATCTGATCCCGCAAATCAGGGTGATGCCACACCATCCTGATCCAGCACAGCTGCGCAATTACCTGGTCGAACAAGTTAACTTGTTCGAGCGGCGAGCACGCGAATCTAACGTATCGCCAGAGACGATCATTGCGGCGCGCTATGCGTTGTGTACTGCTCTTGATGAGACCGCGGCTAAGACGCCTTGGGGCGGCGGAGGTCAGTGGTCGCGTCATTCGTTGCTGGTGACATTTCACAATGAGACGTGGGGGGGCGAGAAGTTCTATCAAGTGTTGGCGCGCCTGGTGCAAGATCCGAAAAAGCATTTCGACCTCATCGAGCTCATGGCGGTGTGCATCGCGCTCGGCTTTGAAGGGCGGTTCGGCGTGGTTGACAACGGTCGTAGCCAACTCGATACGCTGCGCCGTCGCTTAGTCGAAATTCTTGATGGTGCGCGCGGCGAATATTCCAAAGCGTTGTCGCTGCATTGGCGCGGCGCGGAGGCCGACGGCAAATCAAAGTGGGGCTTTCTGCCGTTGTGGATTACGGTGGGCGCGGTGCTCGCGTTGCTGACTGGCATTTTCCTTGCCTACTACTTTTTTATCGCGGATAAATCAAGCGGCGTTTTCAGCGCGATCAATGCGATCCGCCCTCCGAAGTCGCAGATCCTCAAACCGCAACCGGCGGCGGTTGCTCGCTTGGCGAAATTTTTGGAGCCTGAGATTAAAGCGGGTTTAGTTACCGTCGACGATCAGGTTGACAAGAGCATTATTGTCCTGCAAGGCGACGGCATGTTCGACAGCGGCTCCATTGACGTGAAGCCAAGGTTCTTGACCGTGATTCAAAAAGTATCTGACGCATTGAATTCCGTGAGCGGCGAGGTTCAAGTAGCGGGCCACACCGACAACGTGCCCATTCGTGGCCTGCGACGCTTCCCGTCCAACTTTGAGCTATCGCAAGCCAGAGCGGAGGTGGTGCGCAGCATGATCGACAATCGTTTGCAAACACGTGGTCGTACTCGGGCACGAGGCGAGGCCGATGCAATGCCGATGCAGTCCAACGCAACAGCAGAAGGCCGCTCACGTAACCGACGTGTTGAGGTCACATTGCTGGTGCCACCCGCCGAGCGGGACCGCGAACTCAATGCAGTTGCGCCCGCAGCCGCGCCAAACGCGAAGGGAACACAGTGATGTACTACCTCCGGAAGATTTTTCGCGCGCTGTTTAATCGCACGGTACTGATCATCGTTTTGTTGTTGATCCTGTCCGCCATCATCTGGATTGTCGGGCCCATCGTGCAAATTGGCACGTGGGCACCCTTCGCTCTGGAGTGGGTTCGTTGGTCGCTGATTGCATTCTTCTGGATAGTTTGGTTAGTCAGACTATTTTTCCGTTGGTGGCGCGAGCGCAATGTCAATGCGGCGCTTCTCGGCCAACTTGCAAAGATGCAGAGCTCGGCGAAACCAACCGATGGCCAGCCAGCGGGCAGTGAGCAAGTTGCTGAGCTCAACATGCGATTCAAAGCCGCGTCAGAAATTCTGAAGAAGACACGATTCGCGAACACCGAAAAAGGCGGCTTCTTATCCGGACTGTCGAAGCAATACGTCTACCAGTTGCCGTGGTACGCCTTTATCGGTGCGCCGGGTTCAGGCAAAACGACCGCGTTGATCAATGCGGGTCTGACTTTTCCGCTCGCAGAGCAATTCGGCAAAGCCGCGATTCGCGGCGTTGGCGGTACCCGTAATTGCGACTGGTGGTTCACCAACGAGGCGGTGCTCATCGACACCGCCGGTCGCTACACCACGCAGGAAAGCAACGAGTCGATTGACAAGGCCGAGTGGCAGGGATTTTTGGCGCTGCTGAAAAAATTTCGTCCGCGTCAGCCGCTCAATGGCGTGCTGCTCACGCTGTCGGTAGCTGATTTGTTACAAATGTCTGCGCAGGAACGTGAGGTTCATGCCTCCGTGTTGAAGGCGCGATTGAATGAATTGCGCGACGGTTTGGGTGTGCAGTTTCCGGTGTATGTGCTGGTCACCAAGGCCGACCTGCTGGCCGGGTTCACGGAATACTTTTTGAATTACACACGGGAAGACCGCACCCAAGTATGGGGCTTCACGCTGCCATACGATCCGGCAACTATCGAGCCTATCGCGATTCGCGAGTCATTCGGACGTGAGTTTGATTTGCTCTACAAGCGACTCAACGATGGCATGCAGCAACGCCTGTTGGACGAGCCCGATTTGTCGCGACGCGCCTTAACTTACACACTACCGCAACAAATGGCCGGAATCAGAGACGTGCTGTCGCGTTTATTGGGTGCGGTGTTTAGCGAATCCAAGTTTGCTGAACAGCCTATGATCCGCGGAGTGTATTTCACCTCAGGCACGCAGGAGGGCACTCCGTTTGATCGCGTGCTTGGTGCCATGCAACGCACGTTTCGCGTGCCGAGCAAAGTGCTGACGGCAGAGGCCTCTGCAGGAACAGGGAAAAGTTTTTTCCTTCAGGATTTACTGCAAAAAGTTATCTTTCAGGAACACTTTATTGCCGGTAGAAATCTGGCCGTTGAGCGGAAGCTCAAGTGGTTAAGGCGAGCGGGCATAGCGACCTGCGCTGTAACGTTTGTCGCTGCCAATATTGCCTGGTGGATTAGCTACAAAAATAACGTGGGCTATATCGCGGAGGTAGCGACCAAAACAGACACGCTGCAGGCGAGTGTCGCCGCGATCGATCCGAAGCCCAACGAAAATGCGCCCGCTTTGCTCGACACCATGAATCAGGCAAAAAACCTGCCTGACAACGCGCTATTTCCGGTGGACGATCCGTTGTGGAGTTACCGCTACGGTTTGTATCAAGGCCCGAAGCTCGACAGCGCTGCGCAAAACGCGTACTCACGCATCCTCGAGGATAGTTTGATGCCTCGGATCGCTGCGCGCGTGACGGCGCGATTGCGAGCTTCAGTCACTAACCCTGATGAAAATTTCGACGCACTGAAGGCGTATCTGATGATGTTTGATGCGGGGCGTGTGAAGGACAGTTTCATTAAAAACTATGTCGGTGCCGACTGGCGCAACACGCTTCCTCCCGACACATCAAACGAAGAACGCGCCCGCTTGCTAGGCCATCTGGATGAGTTGCTGCGAACCCGTGCCTACAAGTCGCCATTTCCGCAGGATGTTGAACTAGTTGCGTTAGTACGTGGACAACTGCTGCAAACGGAACCGGCAAAGCGCGCATACAACTCCATCAAGTCGCAATTAATTGGTGTTGACCTGCCAGAATTTACGGTGGCAGGCGCGGCCGGTGACCGTGCGGGCGCTGTGTTTGAACGCAGAAGCGGCAAGTCGCTCAACACGGCAGGTATTCCAGGATACTTTAGCGAGCGCGGTTATAACGAACACTTCGCAAAGGCGCTCGTCAAATGGAGTTCTGAGGTGGCGCTTGACGAAGCATGGATTCTTGGTCGGAATAGCTCGGGTGCAACGGCAAAATCGGGCGCGGTGGCGACAGCAGCAAGCGCGGCTACTGCTACCAACGACATGAAGCGAATGGATCGCCGGATTCGTGAGCTCTATCTTCAGGATTTTGGGAATGCATGGCAGACCTTTTTGTTGGACATCAAATTGAGATCGCCGCGTAATTTGACGGAAACGATTGAGACTGCCACCACTCTGTCTGCACTCGATTCACCGCTGGTACAGCTAGTGCGAAGTGTTGCTTTGCAAACCACACTCGTTAGCGCCGACGCCGGCGCTGGCAACCGAGTTGAGCAGGCGAAACAAAAATTTAAGCAAGGAATCGACGAGCTCAACAATCTGTCGTCAACGCTGGCCAATGCGCCGCAACAGGTCGACCAGCCCGAGATGATCGTGCAAGAGCGATTCCGTGCATTCCGAACGCTGGCTACGCCAACGGGCAAAGGCAAGATCGACGAATTGTCGAAAGAAATCCAAAACTACGCGGTCAGTTTGCGCGATGATCAGACCACCTTGAGCAATGGAGGCACGCCTCGCTCAAAAGCTGCTGAGAATCAACTCCGTTCGCAAGCAGCGTCGATGCCGTCGCCGGTACGGGAAATTATTGAAGGCTTGACGATGTCGGCATCGCAGCAAGCAGCCACCGCTGTACGGGCAAACGCAGCCGCAAACGTGAAGGGCGGGGTCGGGCAGCTCTGCAGCAAGGTGATTACAGGGCGCTATCCGTTTGCACGGTCGTCGCCGCTGGACGTGTTGCCCAACGACTTTGGTCAATTGTTTGCGCCGGGTGGTGAGATGGACACCGTCTTTCAGACGATTGCAGCGTCAGTGGACACATCGAAAAATCCTTGGGCACCACGGCCCGGGCCAGATGGTGCGGCTGCGGGCAATGCGTCCGATCTAGGTCAATTTCAAAGAGCACGAGATGTTCGCGATGCCTTCACTTGGGGCAGCAACCGCTCGCCGAGCTTTGAGGTGCTTACAAGCGTGACGACTAAAGGCGCGGACAAAATTGAGCTCGATGTCGATGGACAAACGGTTGTCTCCGGTGACCCTGGCAAAAACGTGTCATGGCCAGGCCCCAAGAAGACCGGTCAGGTCAAACTCTCGGTGCTAAGCGCGACCGGCACCCGCAGCGCTGGGATCACCACTGACGGCACGTGGGCGCTAAATCGCTTGATTGATCGCGGCACTCAACAGCCCGGTTCGGCAGCGGAACGCGTGGTGGTGACGATCAACGTGGAAGGGCGTGATGTAGTGCTGGAATTCCGCGCGATGTCGGTCAGAAACCCGTTGCGGCTTACCGCGTTGAACGGTTTTTCTTGCCCTGGTCGAGCATGAGTGCCAGCATCGACGACCGGCGCATTCAGAGCTTTGCCTGGTACGGCAAACTGCCCGGTGCCGGGGATTTCGTCTCGCGGCGCATGCCCTACGGTTTGCAACAATTTTGGGATTCTTGGCTTGCGATGGGCATGGAATCTCTTAAAGAGCGCCGCCCGGTAAACGGTTGGGCGGTGTGGGGCGCAATGCCAAAGTGGGCATTTTTGTTGCCCTGCCAGCCGGGCGTGCCGATTGCGCAGCTTGGCGTTTTGGCGCCGTCCTGTGACCGCGTGGGTCGCGTCTTCCCATTCTTGGCAACCACCGCAGTGGTGGCAGACAATATCGGCACGGTGCTGCCCCGTGCAGGCGCTATCGGTCTTGCCTGGAGCAAAGTGATTGCCGAGGCGCAGGCGAGTCGCAGCCAGATCGAGGCAGTGGATTCGCGCTTGGCAGACGCACTGGCCACGACGCTCGCGGAGGCTTGCCACATACCCGACGGCGAGGTCACGCTGCCACAAGAGGTCAGTCTGGCTTCAGTGCCTTGGCCCGGTTTAGCCGAAATGTTTGATATTCGCGGCTCCGAGAGCTTTTGGTGGAGCGTGCCTGGGGCAAGCACAGGCTTTCGTGCAAAAACACACCAAGGCCCGCTTAATGCCTCGCATTTCTGCGGTTTGAGCCTCTAGCCGCTGCTGTTGGGTAATCGCAGCCCATGAAGCAGATGGCCAAGCGAGTGCTGGGGGTGGACTTCACGTCTGCGCCTTCGCGGCGAAAACCCATCGTTGTTGCACGAGCGGAGCTGGTCGCGGCAACACTCAGCATCACGCAAATCGACTACCTCGTTAACTTTGACGCGTTTGACACGCTGCTGTGCGAACGCGGCCCGTGGGTGGGTGGGTTTGATTTGCCGTTTGGCCTGCCGCGCGAATTGGTGACGACCATGCGCTGGCCGGAAGAATGGAATGAGTTGGTGGCGCATGTTGCCGCCATTGGCAAGGACGCGTTTAAAGACGCGCTGAACGCCGTGCGCGAATCGCGCCCGATGGGCGCGCGCTACATCCCGCGCAAAGGCGATGCCGCAGCAGGCTCATCGAGCCCCATGAAGTTGGTCAACCCGCCCGTTGGCCTTATGTTTTTTGAAGGCGCACCACGAATTGCACGGTCAGGCGTGTCGGTGATTCCGTGCACGCCGAGCGTTGACACCCGCGTCGCGCTCGAAGCCTATCCTGGCTGCATGGCGAGGAAAATCACTCAATACAGCTACAAGAAAGACGGGCCGGAAGGGCGCTCACCATCCCGCCGCTCTAATCGTGAACTGATCGTCAACGCGCTGTTGGATGGTCACCCGGCGATGAGCGGGCTGGTGGTTCATGTTCCGGAAAAACTTTGCGAGCTGTGCATTGACGACGGCAACGGCGACGCGCTTGATGCAGTGCTATGCGCAGTGCAGGCGGGCATCGCGCTAGGCGAATTTGATCGAGGGGATCCGATGTTCGGGATTCCGCGTACCGCTGATCCGCTCGAGGGTTGGATAGCTACGGTGCCCGCCTCGTAGAATCAGCATATGCATGAGTATTTAGACAGTGATTTCGAGTCCTGCGGTCGCGGCAAGTGCGCCAGTAGAGCGCGTGTCAACGCATGATTGCTGGCATGCTTTACCTTTGCCCTAGTGACCGCGCGGCGCGCACGTTTCACGCGAAGCTTGCGTCAATTGAAATCGCACTCGCCGACTGCGTTGATGTGGAACGTTTCTGCAGGGAGCTGTGGCAGCGCGGGCAATTGTTCGGCATCATCGCCGATGCGCGGGAGATCATCGATAACAAAGAAAGCGCCGCGCTGTGGCGCTATGTCGTCGCCGATGAAGCCCAGCTTAGCGATAGCGAAATCGGCCGCGTTGCGGCGCTTGCCAGTGACGCTTGGGCGCAGGCCCATCGGTACGGGATGCTTATCGCAAGCCTCGCGAGCGTGGCGAGCGGCACCGACAATGTCGCTTTGTTTGCGCGCTGCGCGCTGCGCATGCAAAGTCTGCTGAAACGCCACAGTGGCATCACGCAACCAGAGCTTGCCTCGCAACTCATGCCGCTACTCGGCGGTTTGCAATCTCTGCTGCCTTCGCACGTCGTGGTCACCCCTGCGTTTGCGTCATACCCGAATCAGGCGCGCTTGCTATCGAAGCTCGCTGAGCATGGCGTACAACTCACCGCGTGGAGCGAAACTGCGCAAAAAATTGCACCAGCTGTGGCCTATCGCTTTGCTGATGAAACACAGGAAATTCATGCGGCGATCGCTTGGGCTGACGCACGCACTCGGCAGCTAACCGATGCAGTGCAAGGCACGGTCGGCATCGTCGTGCCCGATCTGTCATCGCGTCGCAACGTTTGGCTGTCGGCCCTACGCGAACAACTCAATCCCGATCAGTGGTGGCTCAATCCCGAAACTGATCGCAATCAATTCAACGTGTCGGTGGGCTTGCAACTCGGCGAGTATCCGCACATCGCAAGCCTCCTTACGGTGCTCCGTGCGACGCTCGCAGAGCTCGACACCGAGCTGATTGGGCAAGCGCTGGCGCACCCGCGTTGGGGACGTACGATGGCGTCGCAAGCGGCGCTTGAGCAACACCAATGGCGGCTGCTGGAGCGTGGCATTGATCGATCAACGATTGCCGATTGGCTCGCCGTGTTGCCACCAGCCGTCGCGCAACTCATGAAGCGCGCAGGTGCGGATAAACGAGCTGCGCGACGCGATCATGCAACCACTTTGCTGGAAGCAACGCGCGCATTCACCGAGCACGCCATGATTGCGCAAAGCGATCTGTTCCAGCTTGATGAGGCGTGGGCCAAGTTGACGCGAGACTGGGCTGAGTCAGACCGATGGTTGCCAGCGATCACTTGGCGGCAGGCGGTTGGCGAAGTTGTGCAATTGGCTAACGACCAGACGTTTCAGCCGCGCGCGGGTACGGCACGCATTCATGTGATGGGGCTGCTCGAATCAGCCGGAGTGCCGTTTGATGCGGCTTGGATCACCGGGCTCACCGATCGCGTGTTGCCTGAGGCGTTCAAGCCCAATCCTATGCTGCCAAAAGCGTGGCAGAAAACGCACCACATGGGGCTCGGCTCACGCGACGAAATTCGGCGACGCGCCCATGCGTTGTGGACCAACTGGAACGCGCTGTCAGGCGAACTTTGTGTTTCGTTCGCGAGCGAAATTGAGACAGGGCAAGCGCGCATGAGCGTCGTCGCAGCCGGATTGCCGGTTAACGATCACGTCGCCGCGCCTGCGGTGTTGTTGATTAGATCGAACGACGGTGTGACGACACATGCTGACGAGGTTCTGCCGTTGTCCCAAGATCAAACCACTACTGAGCGGCGACCGCTCTCTGCTGGCGACATGGAACGACAAGCGCACTGCCCTCGAAAAGCCGTCGCATCATTCATGCGGCTGCAAGAATGGCCCGAGCATGTGGTGGGCATTTCAGCGCGCGTGCGCGGCACGGTGGTGCATGAAGTGATGGCAGCAATCGGCAACGCACGCATGCGCGGCGTGACCCACGGCGCAGGCGAGCCGGACTTCGCCGCACTGCGTGCCGTGGCTGCTGCCGCGTTCGCACAGGCGGCAACGATTGAATCAGAGAAACGTCCACGCATACCGGCCGCGGTGTGGGACATTGAGCGCGAGCGCGTGTTGCCCTTGATTGATCAAGTGCTCGCGTTGGATGCAACGCGCCATGGTTTTCGCGTGATTGCAGTTGAAGAACACCTGACACCAACGCTCTTCAATTCACTGTTCAAATTGCGCGTTGACCGCGTGGATGACTTCGCGGCGGCAGACAGCGACGACCAGCAATTTGGCGTCGTTTTTGATTACAAAACGGGTGCCGCCACACGCGCCGATTGGTTCGCCGAAAACTCGTCTGGCCGTCTTGCCGCGCCGCAGTTGCCGCTATATCTTTTTGCGCTTCACGCAACCCTGCCGCCCAATGCGCCGCGCTTGGGCGCGCTCGGCTACATCATCATTTCCGACGACGACGTGAAGTTTGTTGGGCTCGGCGCTGACCCTGCGTTCGCCACAAAAAAGACAACCACAGATGAGTCTGAATGGTTTGATCTCACGATGCAGTGGAAGGATCAACTAACGCATTTGGTCAATGAAATTCAAACCGGTGTAGCGGAGGTTGCGCCACTGAAAGGTCGCGCAACCTGTCGCTATTGCCACGTCGCAGCGTTCTGTCGTGAACCGTGGTCGTTGTCAGGGTCGGGCGCGATTGAATCCGACGATGCGACGTTGGATGAGGGGCGCGCATAGTGGCAGACGCATTGCTCCATGACTTGCTCGACGACGAACAAGCGCGGCAGCAAGCGCTCGACGCGCACCAATCATTCGTCGTGCAGGCGCCCGCAGGATCGGGCAAAACGGAGCTACTTATTCAGCGCCTGTTGACGGTGCTTGCCAACGCAGACCACCCGTCTGAGGTGCTGGCAATCACCTTCACCAACAAAGCCGCAGGCGAAATGCGCGAGCGGCTACACAGCGCGCTGGTCGCAGCAAGCGCGTCTGCACCCGAACATCTGTCGGCGCTCGAAGTAACGCGGCGTGATTTAGCGGTGCGCGTGCTTGCACGCGATCAAGCGCGCGGCTGGCATCTGCTCGATGACTTGAGTGCTGTGTTGATTGACACGTTTGATGCCTTCTGCGCGCGCATTGCCGCGCGTGCGCCGCTAGTGACCGTGGCGGCTGCGGGCGCGCTCGCAGGTGTCGCGGAATCGTTGACGCCGCTGTATCGTGACGCTGCGCGCGACGCGTTGTTTGACGCTGACATTCGCGAATCGAGCGACGTGTTACTCACGCTCGCCGCCAATCGCGTGGATGATGTGATTGACCTGATTGCCAATCTGCTCGGCCGTCGTTCGCAGTGGTTGGGCGAAGCGGTGGATACCTCTGACGAAGCAATTGCGCGGCACACCTCAAGGCTGCTGCGCGACGTGCGGCAGGAGCTTGAGGCCGTGTCCGCCAACCTCAATTCAGCGCATCAACATGCCGTAGAAAATCTGCTCGCCTTCACCGCGACCAGCCTGGTGCTTGCCGACAAAAATGACCTCGCCGCCGACCGTGCGGCGGCAGCGCTGGATTGGTCGACAGGCGAGCCGATTCGTAGTGTTGCCACTTGGCGCACACTCGCTGCAATGCTGCTCACCGGCAACGGCGAATTGCGCAAACCGGGCGGCGTGAATAAATCCTCGGGCTTCCCGAAAAGTGACGACAAAGATTTCGTCTCTATCAGCGCGCAGCAGCGCACCGAGGCGAAACAGCGCATGCAGGCGCTGCTTGACGAATTGGTCAACGAGCCCACATTTTTGCGCGCATTGAGCAAGACGCGGCACCTGCCCACCCGTGCCGCGATCAAGGATCATGCGCCGCTGTTGCAGGCCACGCTCATTGTGTTGCGACTGGCCGCAGCGAACCTGATTTTGCTGCTGCGAGAGCGTGGCGTGACTGATTTCGCGGGCGTTGCGAACGCGGCGCTGCAGGTGGTCAATGAGGCGCGAGAAGACGTGATGGCAGGGCTTGATGCGCGGCTAAAACATGTGCTGGTCGATGAAGTGCAGGACACGAATCCGGCGCAATTTGCGCTGCTCACGGCGCTGGTGGCCGACTGGTCGGCGGGCGACGGGCGCACCTTGTTTTTGGTGGGCGATCCGATGCAATCGATCTACGGATTTCGCGATGCCGATGTCGGATTATTTGCGTTGGCGCAAGCGCAGGGCATTGCTGATGTGCGGCTTAAACCACTCACGCTTTCGGCAAACTATCGCTCGCGACCTGCCGTGGTTGATTGGGTGAACGTGGAGCTGGCGCGCGTGTTTAGCCACGCGGGCGCGTGGGAGCGGAGCGTGGTGACGTTTGAGCCAGCGGTCGCAACGCGCGATGCAAATGCGCAGGCCAACGTGCTTCGACTTGCATTCGCCGATGCAACTGAAGAAGCTCAGGCTATCGCACAACGTGCGGCGCTGTTGCAGCAACAAACGCCCGAGGACACCCTAGCAGTTTTGGTGCGCAGTCGTGCTCATGCTGACGCCATCATTGCTGCTTTCGCTGAGCACAAGGTGGCGTTTGTGGCGAGAGAATTTGCGCGCTGGACTGAGCGAGAAACGATTCGTGATTTGCTGTCGTTGACCTACGCCGTGGCGCATCCTTCGGATCGCTTAGCGTTGTTTTCTGTGTTGCGCAGTCCGTGGGTGGGCGCGAAGCTTGCAACCTTGTCGCTGCTGGCGGCGCACCTGGACGGCGAGGGCAGAACCGCGCCGGCTTGGCGCGGGCTCGCGCCCGCCGGCTTTTGCGCAAAGCACGCATGGTGGCAAAGCGCGCTGCCAGCCGACGAGCTGCAACGAATCAACGCTGCGCACCAAGCGTTCACCGTTGCCGATGCGCGCGCTTGGTTGTCGCCGCTGTCAGAGCGCGTGCAAGCGGCTTGGCAATCGCTGGGCGGCGCGGCGAGCTGCGCGGACGCGGATGCGCGTGACGATGTTGATGCGTTTTTCGCGTGGCTGCATGTGCATGCGACGGGTGGGCAACTGCCGCCGCGACACATTGTGGACGCGCTGCTTTTCGCCGAACGACGTTCGTTTTCGTCCACTGGTGCGTCGCCGAGCGCGGTTGAAATTCTCACCATTCACAATGCAAAAGGCCTCGAATGGGATCACGTTTTTCTGCCCGGTATTGATCGCAAGCAGCGCGGCGATTCACGCGATCTGGCGCAGTGGCGGTTCACGTCGGGCGACGCCGGCGACGCGGGCTACGTTGCAAATCGCTCCGTGTTGATCGCAGCGCGCGATTCGCGCAAAAAGCTCGAAGGTAGCGTGTACGACTACGTGAGCCAGCACACCTCAGCGGCACGTTCGGCGGAGGTGAAGCGGCTGCTTTATGTTGCGGTCACGCGTGCAAAAACCACGCTGACTTTAAGTCGCTGCAATGCGGCTAAAGCGCCTGCAACCGATAGTTTTTCAGCGCTGCTCGGCGACGTCGCGGATGAGCAGCTTGCGCAGACAGAACCGGTTGCGGATAAGCGCTTGCGACTTGAAAAATCGTTGACGCGATGGACGCGCCGTCAAACCACGGAGGCAAGCGCCAGCAACACGGTGATTCAATCACCCGCGTATCGCGCCAGCGCTGAAAACGCCGAGCTGCTGGTGCCGCAATCACAGTTGAACGCGCGCGCCGAAGGCATCGTGGGCCACGTGCTGTTTGAAGGGTTGGCCGCGATCCTGCATGCGGGCGTGTCCACGTTCACCGCGAACCAAGCAACCGTGAAACGACTGTTGCTCAGCGAAAACGCGGATGACGCCAGCGCCACCGAAATGGCCGCTCGGCTCACCGCATGGTTCACCACCGCCATGCAGCGCGACACGGTGAAATTCCTGTTTGCTTCCGAGCACACGGAGGCGGCCTGCGAGCTCACGCTCGTCGCCGCTCGCCACGAGTTGCTACGCGCAGATCGCACCTTCGTCACAGCGACGGGCGAGCGCTGGTTAGTGGATTTCAAATTCAGCGAACCTCGCGACGCCGCGGGTTTGGCGAGCGAAGTTGAGCGCTACCTGCCGCAACTGCGTCAGTACGCCGCGCTTCTAAAAAAGCTCGACCAATCACGAGGTTTCACGCGCCAGATTCGCGCCGCGCTGTACTTT
This sequence comes from Burkholderiales bacterium, assembly GCA_043721275.1. Taxonomy (GTDB): domain Bacteria; phylum Pseudomonadota; class Gammaproteobacteria; order Burkholderiales; family Casimicrobiaceae; genus Casimicrobium. Next base: position 25,348 of record JAYSRA010000109.1, on the reverse strand, counting down.
CCATGGCTTGACGTGCTGCACGAAATCGCAATATAGCTTTTAGCTGAACGCGCCGTTTAACGTGGGCTAGTAGCTAATTTTACGTAAAGTCGATATTTGTCTAATTGGCCGTTTAGCCCAAGTGAAATGGGGCTTTCAGCAATAAGTTGTTGTGAAAAAATCGTAGAATTTCGTGCCCAACGCAGTGTCAAATCTTCGAAATGCTTTCCGAATAAAATCAAGTTTTTCCACCGTTACTACGTTTAATGTCCTATTCGTCGACCTCCGGCCCAAGCCTTGCGCGCAACCTGCATACTGATGCTTTCACGGCGCGTCCCACAGCGGTGACGATTGGTAATTTTGACGGCGTGCATCGCGGCCATCAGGCCATGCTCGATGTGGTCGTTCAAGCCGCAAAACAGCGCAACCTGACGCCAGTGGCGATCACCTTTGCGCCACCACCCGGCGCTTATTTTGCGCGGCTCGCGGGCAGAACGCCGCCAACGCAATTGCAACGGTTGCGCGACAAGCTCGCCTGCATGTGGGCGGTCGGCATTCAACACATTCAGTTGCTGCGTTTCAACGCGTTGATGGCCGCAATGTCGCCGGATGAATTTTGCAATCGTGTGTTGAAGGACGGCCTGAACGCCAAATGGCTGATCGTTGGCGACGATTTTCGCTACGGCCACGGTCGTGCGGGCGACGTGACCACGCTGCATGCATGGTGCGCAGCCAACGATGTTGAGTGCTACGTGATGCCCGCGGTTAAGGCCAAGGACGTGCGCTTTTCGTCAACCCTTGTGCGCGACGCGTTGCGTGACGGCGACGTGGTCACGGCGGCGGCAATGCTCGGGCGTCCGTACCGAATTTCAGGCAAAGTGGCGCACGGTGACAAGCTCGGTCGCACCATTGGTTTTCCGACCATCAACCTGCCGCTATGGTCGCCATTGCCGTTGTCGGGCATATACGCTGTGCGCGTGCACGGCATTGATGTGGCCAATGGCTTGCCGGTGATGGGCGCGGCAAGCGTTGGTGTGCGCCCCACGGTTAAAACCAATGGCAAGCCACTGCTGGAGGTGTATTTGATGGATTTTCAGGGCGATCTTTACGGTCGCCGCATCGTGGTTGAATTCGTTGAACGCATTCGTGGTGAAGAGAAATTTGACTCACTGGAAATCATGACCGTGCAGATGCACCGCGACATCAACGCCGTGCGCGCCGTGTTCGCGGTCGCGTGATGCGGCGCGCGTTCCCATCCGTGCAACCGCTCACCGCCGCGCCGCGCACTGGGCTCGCACGGTGAACTTGCCGGTAGCCGCCACGCCGGCCGGTGTGTCCGACGATGTCCACGCGCTGCTCGCGGAGGCCCGGGCCTGCACGCTGATGGCGCAAGCATTGCAAATCGCTGAGCGCGCGTATGCGGCAGCCCAACTGCGCTCGCCGCGCGACCAAGCGGCGGCCGGCCATCTCACCTGTTTTTTCCTGTATCGCACCGGTGCCGCTGACCGCGCCATTGCGCTTGGGCAAGCGTTGCTGCCGCTGCTTAAGTCCGAGGGCTTGGACGCGGCGTATGCGGAGACGATGCGCTGGATTGGCGTGTGTGCGGTTGACGTTGATCGCTTCGATCTCGGCATCAAGTATGCAACCGAAGGCTGGCAGCTAGCGAAGCTGCAAGCGGATCCGTCAGGCAGCGTTTTGGCACTCAGCCAACTGGGCGCTGCGTTTGGCCGCTCGGGCGATCCGTGGCAGGCAGAGCGCGTGCTGCGCGACGCGCTTCCGGGCGCGCGCGAGGTGGCCAATCCATACGCGTTGGTGGTGCTGCTCAACAACCTGATTGTGGTGCTGACCGATAAGTTTTATTGGTTGCGCGGCGGGGACGCAGCGGCCGAAGCGGATCGCGCGTTGGCTGACAGTGTGCTGTTGGCGCGCGAAGTGGTGGCGCTGTCGCCGTCGCTGAACGACGCGTTTTTCAATACGTTCGCGATTGGCAATCTGGGCGAATTGTTGGTGCATGACGGTCAGCTGGAGGAAGCAGCGGCGCTGCTAGTGCGCTCCTTAGACGCGGCGAGGGCGGGCGGTTTTCGCACCCTGTTGTCGCGGGTGCAATGCTCAATGGCCGAGCTTGATTTAATGGCGCGCGGCGACACCACTGCGGCGCTTGTATTTCTTGATAACACCCAGAAAGACGGTGTGGAGCCGCCGACGGTGGCGATGCGTTTGCGCTTGCATTACGCGCTTTATCTAAGCTATCAACGCGCGCAGGATTCCACCCAAGCGCTGGCGCAACTTGAAACGTTTCGGCGCATGGAAAGCCGTCGCGCCACCGAGCAATTGCGCGCCCGATCCGAGCTGATGGTCACGCGGGTCGAGGCCGAGGACACGCAACGTGAACTGTTGAAGCAGGCCTACGAAACCGCCCGCGTACAAAGCACGCGCGCCACGCAATTTGAGCTACTCATGTTGCAAGACGAATTGACCCAATTGGGCAACCGGCGCGCGCTTGACCTGCGCCTGCCGAAACTCTTGGCCGCTGCGAGTGCTGCCAGCGAAATGGTGTCGCTGGTGGTGATTGATCTTGATCAATTCAAGCGCATCAACGATGTTTTTGGCCACACCGTGGGGGACCGTGTGTTGGTGCAAGTGGCTCGGCTGTTGATCGAACACACCAGTAGCGACGACATCGTGGCGCGCACTGGCGGTGAGGAGTTTGTGCTCGTGCTGCCTGGAAAAAGCGCCGATGAGGCGTTTGCCGTGTGTGACCGTTTGCGCCTTCGCGTGAACGACGCAAACTGGCGCATGCTCGTTGCCGAGGGTGCGCCAGAGCTCGCAGTAACGCTCAGCGCGGGCGTTGCCTGCACGCCGAGCTACGATGGAGCCGCCTTGTTCGAGCGTGCTGATTTGGCCATGTATCGGGCGAAGCGGGCCGGGCGCAATCGAGTGGCCATCGCGCCGTGACGATTGCCCATCGTCGTTCGCCAGCCAAAGTGCGAGACAATACGCAAATGGTTACAAGGCTTCCACTTTCATCACGGCACCCGACGCGCTGCGTCGTAAAGACGCTCGCTCGTCAAACACGGCACTACCGAATTAGCAGCTGACGCGCCGCGCGCGCCGCAACTTTTTTGCGCCCCACACAATAAACGTCACCCCGGCGCAGGCCGGGGCTCAGCACGCGACGAAGTGAGCCCAGTGTGTGCTCCGCAGCGCCTTCTGAATTCTGGCCTACGCCGTAATGACGACAATAAAAATTCAGCCGTTAGATTCCATGGAAAATAAAACAGTTACACCCGCCAAGCCGGACACGCCGTCCAATAAAGCCACGCTAAATCTCACCGACACGCCGTTCCCGATGCGCGGCAACATGGCCGCGCGCGAGCCGAAATGGGTCGCCGAATGGACCGAGAAAAAGCTCTATCACGCCATTCGCGCCAAGGCCAAAGCTGAGGGTCGTCCACTGTGGGTGCTGCACGACGGCCCGCCGTATGCCAACGGTGATATTCACATCGGTCACGCCGTTAACAAAATTCTGAAAGACATCGTCGTCAAGTCAAAACTGATGGCTGGCTTTGATGCGCCCTACGTGCCCGGCTGGGATTGCCACGGGATGCCGATCGAAATCCAGATCGAGAAGAAGTTCGGCAAGGGCCTGCCACCGCAGGAAGTGCAAGCGAAGAGCCGCGCCTATGCGGCGGAGCAAATCGAGCGGCAGAAAAAAGACTTTATGCGCCTCGGCGTGCTCGGCGAATGGGAGAACCCGTACACCACGATGAATCCGCGCAACGAGGCGGACGAAATCCGCGCGCTGCGCAAAATTTTCGATGCGGGGTATGTGTTCCGTGGGCTCAAGCCCGTGAACTGGTGCTTCGATTGCGGCTCGGCGTTGGCCGAGGCCGAGGTTGAATATCAAGACAAGGTTGACGTGGCCGTCGACGTGGGCTTTGCCTTCCGTGAAAACGACAAACTCGCCAAGGCGTTTGGCTTGGCCAAACTGCCGCACGACGCGGGGTTTTTGGTGATCTGGACCACCACGCCATGGACGCTGCCCGCCAACCAAGCGCTCAACGTTCATCCAGAATTTGAGTACGCGCTGGTCGAAACCAACGACGCGGCGCGACCGTTGTTGCTGCTCGCCGCTGAGCGCGTCACCGCGTGCCTCTCCGCGTGGAATATTCAGGGCCGCGTGATCGCCACCTGCAAAGGCGCAGCGCTGGATCACATTGCATTTGCGCATCCGTTTTATGACCGCCTGAGCCCAATTTATTTGGCCGAATACGTCACGCTCGACACCGGCACCGGCATCGTGCATTCCTCGCCCGCCTACGGCATCGAAGACTTTTTGTCGTGTCGCGCCAACGGCGTGAAAGACGCCGACGTGTTGACTCCGGTGATGGGTGACGGCAAATACGCCGACTCGCTGCCGGAATTTGGCGGCCTGCCGATCTGGGACGCCAATCCCAAAATCGTTGAACACATGAGGAGCGTCGGCACGCTGTTCAAGGCGGAAAAATTCACGCATAGCTACATGCACTGCTGGCGGCACCGCACGCCCATCATTTATCGCGCTACCAATCAGTGGTTTGCGGGGATGGACGTGACGCCGAAATCAGGTGGCGCGTCGTTGCGCGAAACGGCGCTGAAAGCCGTTGACGCTACGCAATTTTTCCCAGTATGGGCACAAGCACGGTTGCGCTCGATGATCGAGAAGCGTCCTGATTGGACGTTGTCACGGCAACGACAGTGGGGCGTGCCGATGGCGTTTTTCGTGCACCGCGAAACAGGCGCGCTGCATCCGCGTACCGGTGAGTTGTTGGAGGCCGTCGCCCAGCGCGTGGAGCAGGGCGGAATCGAGGCATGGCAAACGCTCGACCCCGCTGATTTGCTCGGCGATGAGGCCAAGGATTACGTCAAGAATCCGGACACTATCGACGTGTGGTTCGACTCCGGCACCACGCATGAAACTGTGCTGCGCGGCTCGCACACGGCGCAAAGCAAGTTTCCGGCCGACATGTATCTCGAAGGCTCGGATCAGCATCGCGGCTGGTTCCATTCGTCGTTGTTGACGAGTTCCATGATCAATGGCCGTGCACCGTACAACCAGGTGCTGACGCACGGTTTCGCGGTCGATCAAAACGGTCGCAAAATGAGCAAATCGCTCGGCAACGTCATCTCACCGCAAAAGGTGTGCGACTCGCTGGGTGCGGACATCCTGCGGCTGTGGGTCGCGGCGACGGACTACTCGGGTGAGCTCGCACTGTCCGACGAAATCTTGAAGCGCGTGACCGAAACCTATCGCCGCATCCGCAACACCGTGCGCTTTTTGTTGGCCAACACATCGGACTTTGACGCGTCGACAGACCTCGTGCCGCTTCAAGCGATGAGCGAAATTGATCGCTACGCCGTAGCCATGACGCGCGAGATGGCGGCGAAAGTCATCGCTGCTTACGAGCGCTACGAATTTCACACGGTCACGCAGTTGATTCAAGGGTTTTGCACCGAAGAGCTCGGCGGTTTCTACCTCGATGTGCTCAAAGATCGACTCTACACCTGTGGCGCAGCGAGCCACGCGCGGCGCTCCGCACAAAGCGCGCTGCACCACATCACGCAGCAGCTAGTGCGCCTGATGGCGCCGATCCTGTCGTTCACCGCAGAGGAAATCTGGGCGACGCTCAATCCGGGTAAATCGTGCGTTGAAGCGAGCGTGTTTTTCGAGACGTGGAAAGCGCCGCTGCCAGCGCCTGCAGACGAGGGGGTGCTTTTGGGCAAGTGGAGCGACGTTCGCGAATTGCGAGCATCAGTGAATCGAGCTGTCGAGAGTCTGCGAGAGGCCGGAAAAGTCGGGGCATCGCTGGAGGTCGTCGTCGAAATCTGGTTTGGTGCAGGCGCACGTGATCTGCAGACACGACGCTGGTTGGAGAGCCTTTATGACGATGCAAAGTATGCATTTATCGTTTCACAATTACAGCTCGTTACCGCCGATTACGTCAATTCATCTCCTGAAGGCTGGGTGACTTGGACATCGTTGCAGAATCAGCAAACGAAGCCTGGCGACCAAGATTGGCAAAGCAAGATCGATGTTGCAATTCGAGTGACGCCAAGCGCCGCAACAAAATGTGAACGCTGTTGGCATTACCGAAGCGACGTGGGCGCAGACGAAAATCACCCCGGAATCTGCGCAAGATGCGTCAGTAATTTGTACGGCGTGGGCGAGGCGAGGGCATTTGCGTAATGGTTGCGAAGTTACAACTTTTTATTGAAATGCCCGTTACGCTTGGGCTAACCGCCGATTTAAATGGTTATCGACTTATGGCTTTAACGAGCGATAGCCCCAGTTTAGTGGGCGTTTCAGCGAAAAGCCAATGAGCACCCTACGCGCCCGCCGCTGGATCGGCCTCATCCTTGTGATCATCGTGCTCGATCAAATCAGCAAGCTCTATTTTCACAGCAACTTCACGCCCGGAGAACGGCGCAACGTGCTGCCGTTTTTCGACTGGATCCTTACCTACAACACCGGTGCCGCGTTCAGCTTCCTCGCCGACGCGGGCGGCTGGCAGCGCTGGTTTTTTGTGGTGCTGGCCTTGCTGGTCAGCGGCTGGTGTTGGCGTTGGTTAAACCGCGAGATCGATCCGCGCGTGCAGCTCGCGCTGTCGCTCATCATCGGCGGCGCAATCGGTAACGTGGTTGACCGCGTCTGGCTCGGTAAAGTCATCGACTTTATCCTCGTCTACTGGACTCCGTGGAACTACTACTACCCCGCGTTCAACGTGGCCGACAGCGCGATTACTATTGGCGCTGTGCTGATGTTGTGGTCGGCGTTTTTTGGCTCGAAGCGAGCTTAGTTTTGTCTCCGAGCCGCATGCGGAGGCGGGTACGGTTTTGTCCCCTCACCCCTCGCGGCACAGGGCTAGGGTGAGGGGGCGGGTTGCACCCAAACCATGATTTTTGAGCAAGATATATGGACGCGATTCCCATCACCTTCCAGCCCAAGTCAGTAGTCCTCGCCAACCCGCGCGGCTTTTGCGCAGGCGTTGACCGGGCCATTGCCATCGTCGACCGCGCGCTAGAAAAATTCGGCGCACCCATCTACGTTCGCCACGAAGTCGTACACAACAAACACGTCGTTGACGATCTCAAATCACGCGGTGCCATCTTCGTTGAAGAGCTCAAAGACGTGCCCGACTTGCCGGGCGGCGCGGTGGTCATCTACTCCGCCCACGGCGTCTCGAAAGCCCTGCAAGCCGAAGCAGCCGAACGAAAGTTCCGAGTCTTCGACGCCACCTGCCCGCTGGTCACCAAAGTCCACGTAGAAGTCGCCAAACTGAGGAAGCTCGGCACCGAAATCATCATGATCGGCCACGAAGGCCACCCCGAAGTCGAAGGCACCATGGGGCAGGCCACGGAAGGCATTTTCCTCGTCGAACACGAAGAAGACGTGTTGGCCCTCGCCGCATCCGGCAAGATTCGCAACCCAGAAAAAGTCGCGTTCGTCACGCAAACTACGCTCTCGGTTGACGACACCGCCAAGGTAGTCGAGTCGCTACAAAAAGCCTTTCCCGACATCCGCCCACCACGCAAAGACGACATCTGCTACGCCACCACCAATCGGCAGAACGCAGTGAAGGAAATTGCACCCAGCGTTGACGTATTCATCGTAGTCGGCTCAAAAGCGAGCTCGAACGCCAATCGGCTGCGCGAGGTGGCGGAGCGCTTGGGCGCGAAGGCGTATTTGGTCGACGACGCATCGGGCATAGACCGCACCTGGCTTAAACCCACCAGCCAAATTGCCGTAACAGCAGGGGCGTCCACCCCCGAACATCTAGTCAACGAAGTGCTGCAACAACTAGCCGCATGGGGCACTCAAGGCGTCGTGGTCGCGGGTGGCGAAAGCGAAAACGTGGAGTTTCGGTTGCCAGCGGCGTTGCTGGATTGAGGACGACCATTCGCGAGACGTGACGGACGCTGCCCCGTCACCCGACGCAATTCCCGAAACGTGCCGCTCAATTCCTCGGGCGAACAGTCCGTCGCTATTCAGGCGTCTACAAAATTGGGGTTGAATGCAGGAGCACGTAAAACACCGATGAAAACAGGAGTGGACATGCTGCGTTGGGCTACAATGTAGCCCATTAATTGGAGAAACCCTATGTCTGCTAACGCTGTTGTTCGCGCCCGAATTGACGAACACATTAAAGAAGAAGCCACGGTCGTGTTGGCCGCCATGGGCCTCACTGTCTCCGATGCGTTTCGCATCATGCTGACGCGAGTGGCCCGCGAAAAGGCGTTGCCGTTTGAACCGCTAGTTCCGAACGCGGTCACCATTGACGCAATGAAAGAAGCACGTCGAGGCGGCTTGAAATCGTTTGCTACCGTCGACGCGTTGATGACAGATTTGAATGCGGACGTTTGAGGCTACCAGCCAATTCAAGCGAGATTTCAAGCGTGCAACCAAGGGCGCACACCAACCTCCCAGACTTGCTCAAAACTTTGGCTAACGATCAACCGTTGGCGGAAAAGTATTGTGATCATGGGCTCACGGGGGACTGGAAGGATCATCGTGATTGCCACGTCAGGCCCGACCTCGTATTGATTTACCGGAAGCTGGCGACTGACGTACTGCAGTTGGTGCGCTTGGGCTCACACAGCGCGTTAGGACTCTGAAAATCAGCCTTAGTTTTCACTGCGATTGAGTCGGGCGAATCTCCCGCAGCACAATCTTCGTCGAACAACTTAACGACTTGCCCGATCTGCCCGGCGGCGCGGTGGTCATCTACTCCGCCCACGGCGTCTCAAAAGCATTGCAAGCCGAAGCAGCAGAGCGCAAATTTCGCGTATTCGACGCCACCTGCCCACTGGTGACCAAAGTCCACGTTGTGGTCGCAAAACTGCGGAAGCTCGGCACAGAAATCATCATGATCGGCCACGAAGGCCACCCCGAAGTCGAAGGCACCATGGGGCAGGCCAGCGAAGGCATTAATTTGGTGGAGGACGAGGCCGACGTCGCAGCCCTCGCTGCATCCGGCAGGATACGCAACCCAGAAAAGGTCGCCTTCGTTACCCAAACCACACTCTCCGTCGACGACACAGCAAAGGTCGTGGAATCACGAATCACTACAGAAAGCCTTCCCCGACATCCGCCCGCCACGCAAAGACGACATCTGCTACGCCACCACCAATCGGCAGAACGCGGTGAAGGAAATTGCACCCAGCGTAGACGTGTTTATCGTAGTCGGCTCAAAAGCCAGCTCGAATGCAAATCGGCTGCGCGAGGTGGCGGAACGGTTGGGGGCGCGGGCTTATTTGGTGGACGATGCGAATGGCTTAGGCCAAATCGAATCCAGCGGCCTACATGGTGGCACGCGCATTGCCGTGACCGCTGGCGCATCAACGCCCGAGCACCTGGTTAGTGCCGTGTTGACTCGCCTTACAGACTGGGGATATCACGATGTGCAAGTTGCTGGCGGCGAAAGTGAAAGTGTTGAATTCCGTCTACCGACCGCGCTAATCGAACGCTAAGGTGGTAGAAAACAAGTGGGCGAGGCGCGACGACGGTCTGGCGCTCTTCCGCAATTCTGCGCCGCCTGTCTGTGCGTGACACAGGCTAACGTGTTGGTGTCTGATAATCCGGCGCATGAACAGCACGTCAAACGTCTCGGGCTTCACGTTAATCGAATTGATGGTGACCATCGCCATCCTAGCGATTGCGTCGGCGATTGCAATCCCTAACTTTCAACCGATTATTGAAAACGCCAGGCACCGTGGCATCATCAGCGACCTCAATTCCTCTATTGGCTTTGCTCGCTCTGAGGCTATAAAACGCGGCGTTCCCGTCGCGCTCAGAGCGAAAGTTTCTGGCGCGAACGGCCTTCGACAAGGCTGGCAAGTTTTTGTTGACGACCCCGCGAATGCTGGAGTATTTAGCGCTGCAACAGAGTTGTTGCTCGATCAACCTCCTTACGACAGCAGTGTGACCATCGGTCTAGGAACTATGAGCGGCGGCTCCGATTTGCTCACGTTCGCAAGCGGTGGAAACATCGTAATGAGCGGCGGCGGGCCATCTACTGGTAACCGCATCGCGATTGTGACGGGAACAAACGCGAAAGGCACTATCTGCCTTGCATTTGGTGGTCGGTCGCGATACGTAGACAAGAACGTCGGAGTCAACGCATGCAACTGACCGCAACCCCATTTAACCGCGCGCAGCAGCGCAGCCTCGGCCAGCAAGGCTTCTCGCTGCTTGAAGTGCTTATCTCGATTGTGGTCGTAGCGATAGGTTTGCTTGGTGTTGCTGGCCTGCAGGTTGCCGCAATCAAACTGGCTGACACGGCGCAGATTCGCACTTCTGGCGCGGCGCTGGTTTCCAACATCACTGAACGTATTCGTTCAAATTCAAGCAAGGCAAGCAGCTACGCGCTGAGTTACGGCGTTGTTCCGACGTCGGCCACTACGCAAGCTGAGCAGGACCTGTCGCAGTGGCGAGCGGCGATTGCAGCGCTGCCTAACGGCGACGCGAGCATTATTGTTACGAATGATCCAGCGTGCCCCGCGTTGCCCACTAGCAGCGGCTTTCGCGCATGCTCATTGGTTACGGTAAACGTGCGTTGGTCCGAGACGCGGCACAGCCGGTCCAGCGCGGCTGGGCAAGCAGCACCGGTAGTTTTCACCGCTACGACTCGGATTTGAAATTGAATAGCCATACACCCAAACAAGCCACTTTGCGACTAGCCCGCTCACTCCAGCGCGGCGTAACGCTCATCGAATTAATGGTTGCGCTCGTGCTGGCGCTGTTAATTATTGCCGCGGTCGGTTATGTGTATCTTCAAGGCTCGCAAGGGTTCCGCGTGCAAGACAGCCAATCCCGCATGCAAGAGGATGCACGTTTCATCATCGACACCGTGGGACGCGACGTCCGAGTCGCGGGCTCGTTTGGTTGCAATCTACCAAGAGAAACGGGCACGATGTTGTCCGGCAGGCCAAGTACCAGCATTGAGTTCATCGCATCGCAGCCTATCATGACAAAGGCAAGCGTCGGTACAGGTTGGTTAATGACCAGCGGTGACGACACAACACCAGCAGATCGGTTCATGGATCTTCAATACGTGTTGCGAGGGTTCTCGCCGACTGCCGCTGCAACAGCTATTCCGCTACCTTCATATATTCAAGGTACGGGCCGGCAGCCAGGAACAGACGTGTTGATGGTCATGCGTTCTGGAGAGGATGCTAAGAGTGTTGTTTCGTCTACCGAAACGACCTTGACTATGGACGGATACCTTACACCCGCGAACAAGGAATATCCCGTCTTGGCGGTCAGCGATTGTCGCGAGACAAAAATTATCAAACCGACTATGACTGGGGCATCGCCCGGCCCAGTTCTTCTCGAAGTCAAAAACGGGATGAACAAAAACAATAACGCGCCGAGCGGCCAAGTGGACGAATTGAGAGCGGCATTTGGCAAGAGCGGTACACCGACGGTGTCGCATTTTGAACCGGTGTTGTACTACGTCGCAGCACCGACGGCCAACGGACTTCGTTCATCGCTTCACCGCGTTGGGATCGCTAACGACGCGGGCAATTGGGGCGGTTGGGAGGGCACCGGGGGCGCAATTATCGCGAGCGGTGTTGAGTCATTTAATCTTTCGTTTGTGCTTTCTGGCGATCCAGCGACGCCCAAGGAATTCAGCTTGGCGGACATGGAGACTGGCGCGGCTAGCAGATGGGCCGCGGTGTCTGCGGTGCGTCTGCAATTTACGCTTTCTGCGGAAGGGGATGGAACGGCGTTAACTGCACAAAGCAATGTGGCAGGCGGCCCGGCTCGCACGGACAAACGTTTAGTGCAGCGTTACGACGTTACCCTAGGCGTATCGAGCCGACAGAATCCCAGAAATTGAATGCAATGAAAAATATATCCAATAAATCAACGCGAAACATGCATGGATTTTCTTTGATTGTGACGCTTCTTTTGCTCGTTGCGCTTTCGTTGATTGGAGTAGCCTCACTGCGTAACGTAAGTCTTCAAGAAAAAATGGCCGGAAACTTTTATTTCCGAACGACCGCGATTCAAGACGCGCACGGAGCACTGAGGCAAGCGCGTGGCGAAGTGGAGGGCTGGGTGGCATCAGGTTCTGCACCTTCGCTCAGTCAGACTTCAACTGCAGGTGTTTGGAGCACGTTAATCAAGTCCGCCGCCAGCGTTAAATATTGGGCCGATAACAGCAACTGGTCGAGCGCTGGTTCGTCCATTTCAACTGCTGGCATGAGTGCCAAGTGGGCGCGCGAGGGCGAAGCAGCAAAGCATTTTGTATGCGCAGATAGCGAGACGGGATGCCGTGTTAACTACATTCGCATGACTGCACGCACGAAGGATCTAGCTAGTGGCGCAGCTGTGGTAATCCAAGATTTAAACGTTTACCCGGCCGATTAACGGGTATAGGTGATCACTGTGAGATTTTTAATGAAACACTATTCGATGCTCAAAGCGACTCTAAGCGGCGTCATTGCGGCAGCGACTTTATTCCTACCCGGCATAAGCGCGCACGCTGCGATGTCTACCAGTCCGTTGGTTGAGAAGCAAAACGAACCTCCACTGATTTTGTTGACTGTAGGTCGCGATGAGCAACTTTATTACGCCGCGTACAACGACTACAGCGATATTGACGGGGATGGCACCATTGACGTCGACTACAAACCCGGCGTCATCACTTATTACGGTTTATTCGACTCGCTTAAATGTTATGACTACGTAGCTGCCAACGAGCGTTTTGAGCCTCGCAGCAGCGTTATTAATCAGGTCAAAAAAACGTGCGGGGCAGGCGTGGCGTGGAGTGGTGACTGGCTTAACTACATGACTACCAGCCGTGTTGATGCGGTGCGGCGTGTGCTGTACGGTGGCCAACGGTTCGTCGACGATACTGAGACGGTGCTGCAGCGGGCCTACATTCCACAAGATGCGCACGTTTGGGGCAAGGAGTTTAATCGTAAGCGGGCTACATACGACATTAATCAATACACGCCATATGGTGCGCCTACCAGCGACGAGCGGCAGCACCTTTTCGCTAACGCGACCAATAACGGTAGCGCAACAAATCCACCGCTGTTTCGTGTTTTAGTCAACCGCACCGAACGAATTTGGAACTGGGTAGCGCAAGAGGGGCCTGTTGGCGGAACAAAAATAGATGGCACGGGTGCCGTCGCTCCGCAAGACTTTGTAGTTCGCGTGCTCGTGTGCGTAACGTCAGGCTCTTTCCCGATGGAGCCGGAATGCAAGGGCTACCCAACGCTCACGCCGACCGCATGGAAACCCACTGGGATATTGCACGACTACGGCGCAGACAGATCGGTCGCATTTGGTCTATTGACAGGTTCCTATGAAAACGCACGGCAGGGCGGCGTTGTTAGAAAGAACGTATCGTTTTTTGTCGACGAATTTTCACCCACTACCGGACAGTTCACATCGAATAGCGGTGTCGTTGCAAACCTCGACAAGCTGCGAATCTATCAATGGTCTGGAGCCGCTGGTGGCGGAGGCTCATACCAAGGCGTAAAAGATTATGGCAACCCCGTCGCCGAAATGATGTACGAGGGGTTGCGCTACTTCGCCGGCGGCGGCGCGGGCTTGGCAGCTTACGGCTATACGGGCGGTGTAGACGACAGCTTGGGATTAACGAAGCCAAGTTGGCTCGACCCCTACCGCGGGCGGGTTGCGGGAGGGTTCGCGTCCTGTGCTAAGCCGTTCCAAATGGTCATTAGCGACACCAACCCCACCTTTGACTCCGATGATCTCCCGGGCAGCCCTTTTGGCGTTACTGTGCCCACGGGTTCGCCAGCGAAGTTATCTTCGCTGAACGTCAGCGGGGAAGGCAACTTAATTTGGGGCGCGGAGCTTTTGGCTTCTGGCAGTTATTTTGTTGGGCAAAGCCTCAGCAGCGTTCCCGCATACGATCAAGCGCCCACTGCAAAGACGGTTAATTCTTTTGGAAATATTCGAGGGATTGCGCCGGGGCAACCCACACGTGAAGGTTCTTACTTTGCTGGATCCGTTGCTAAGTACGGTGCTGAAAAACCAATTTCGTCGGTGGGTGAGAAAAGCGTGGAAACCTACGCAATCGCGCTCGCGCCGTCGCTACCAAAAATCGAAATTCCGACCGGCTTAGGCAAGGTCTCTATTGCGCCGTTTGGTAAGAGTACGAACGGCTGCAACTACGGCGAATTTGTTTCAGGCACTACGTTCTTGACAAACCGAATTGTCGGCTTTTACTTTACCGAGGTATTCAATGTGCCGGGATTCCCCGGCTCGCCGGGTGACCCCAATTTCCCCAGCCCGATACTCACAAAGAACGGTGGGCGCCCCGTTGGAAAGTTTCGCGTGAGTTTTGAAGACAACGAACAGGGTACTGATAACGACATGGACGCAATCGTAATCTACGATTTCACGGTCAATGCAAATCAGTCAGTCACAATTAGTCTCGTTTCAGAGTATGCAGCGGGTTGCATTGGTCAACGGATGGGATTTACCATATCGGGCACTACTGCCGACGGCGCATACCTTGGCGTACGCGATAAAGACAACGAAGCGACTGCTGCTCAAGCATACGCGCTGGAAGATGCAGCGAACAGCACCGAGAGTAAGGACGCTGCGGGCTTGGGCCTCAAGTACACAAGAACGTTTACGCCCTCTGGCGCAGGCAATACGGGCGGCAACATTCCGCATGATCCGCTGTGGTACGCAGCGAAGTACGGCGTTGTCGCAGCAAATCACGACTTGCCACCTGGCACACCGATATGGGACGCCAACGGCGACGGCGTTCCAGACAACTATGCGCTCGTAACAAACCCCGTCAAACTGAAGTCGCAGATAGCCGCCGCTATTGACGCGATAATAAAAACAACAAATGACACCGCAGCTGTGTCGGCGTCGGGAGGTTTGGTGCGCACAGATACTTCCACGGGTACGTTGGGCTTTGCCGGACGCTATACGTATGGAAACATTTCGGTTCCACGTACAAGCGGCGGTACGATCACAGCGAGTGTTTGGGAAGGCAAAGTTGACGCGATTAAGATCAACGCAGATGGCTCGCTAGGCAATGTCGTTTCGACCACTACCAACGGGAGCTTTGATTCGCCCGCAATACGCACTGTCGTCACGAAAATCAACGGTGTTCCCAACCAGAAGTTGGGTGTCTCTACGATTGCGGGCTCGTTGGTCACTGCGCTCGCACCCACTAACCTTCAAACTCTACTTACGCCTGCGCTTACCGCGGCAAATGCCGGCGTGCCGCTGACACCGAGTCAGCTCACAACCAAAACGGCTGAGGCGGTAACCAAGTATCTATTGGGTGATCAATCGCTTGAAATAGGCAATGGTGGCCCGCTGCGAGTGCGCAATCAAATTCTTGGCGACATTATCGGGTCAACGCCTGCGTACGAGGGCAAGATTGATCGTGGTTACGCGAGCACCACCATGCCGGGTGCCAGTGCTTACGCTACCTATGTCGGTGGGAAATCAGAACGAGTTTGGGTGGGGGCCAACGACGGAATGCTGCACGCATTTTCCCGCAGCCTAAGAGAGGAGTGGGCATTTATTCCAGAGGCTTTGCAACCCGATTTGTATCGGCTCGCACAACCGGGATACGTGCATCGCTATTACGTTAATGGTGAAGTCACCGTGGGCGACGTTTACAGTAGTGGCTGGAAATCAATTGTTGTCGCTTCCACCGGGGCCGGTGCCAGAACAGTGGTCGCTATCAACGCATCAGCATCCCCGCCCGAGGTGCTTTGGGAATTCACAGCGCCCGATCTGGGATTTGTGCTGGGCAAATTAAAAATTGCACGCGTCCAAACATCGGCTACCACTTCGACTTGGGCCGTAATTTTTGGTAACGGCTATGAAGCTGACGATAAAACCAAGTCGCGGTTGTTTGTGCTTGATGCCATAACTGGTGCCTCCCTCGGCAATGCGGCGCGACTAACGGTGCCGACGACGGTTGCGTACAACGGCATGGGGAGCCCTGCAATTGTGGCGGCTGGTGACAACATCGTCACTGACATTTGGGCAGGTGATCTTGGCGGCAATTTATGGCGGTTCGATATGTCGTATTCGCCTGAGTCCGTCGCACTGCTAAGTTCGTGGGGAATCTTGCATCCGAATCGCAAGCCGATATTCACGGCACAACGCCGAAATAACGCTGGAACGGCGGACATCGCGCAACCGATCACGGCCGAGCCTGCGGTGACGAAACATCCGAGTCGCGGTTGGGTGGTAGCGTTTGGTACCGGCAAGTTTTTTGAAACCGAAGACCGCATCAACACGGAAATACAATCCGTTTACACGGTGTTTGATGAACTATCTCCCTATCTTTTGACCGGTCTCAGTCCGGCAAATTCTGCACTGCTATTTGATTTGAAACGTGCGAATCTCGCTCAGCGCGTGATTACAGACCCCAGCGCGCCATTCCGCGAGCTGACAGCGGGTACTGCCGCAATTACCGGACGACCGCTTGGTTGGTACTTCGATCTGCTCCCTGCTACAGGGCAGGCACCAACGGGCGAGCGCGTAATAGCATCAGCCAAGACGCTCGTGCCGAATAGTTTTTTCGGGACGATAGCAACTTCAACTGACACATGCAGTGGCGGCAGCTTTGGCTACTTTATGGCAACCGGCTGGCTCAATGGATTTCCTGAAACCCCGCTTTTTGACACAAGCGGTGACGGAAAACTCACGAGCGCTGATGGTCTTAATGCGGGTGTGCGTAGCAAGACGCAAAACAGCGATGACAGAGGATTTATCGCTGACTTCGGCCTAATCTCAACTGCAGACGGCAGCAGCATTGCTTTCGTCGGTATGCCGTGGCAAGCACTCGGAAATACGCCGAACAAAAAAGAAGGGCTGAATACGCAAGCACCAAAAGTCAAGTTGTTTGCTGGACGGACAAGTTGGCGGCAGTTGCAATGACGCGACTAGCAAGCGGAATATGAAAGCAGACGTGAACATGATTTATCGCCCATCTAAACCTCTATCGCGTTTAATGTTGTCTCGCGGTTTCACCCTGATCGAATTGATGATTACTGTGGCGATCGTCGGCATTCTTGCCGCGATCGCGTACCCGTCGTACACACAGTACGTCGAACGCGCCCGTCGACAAGAAGCTATCGCGGTAATGTTGGAAGTACAGCAATTTGCCGAACGTTTTTTCACTGAAAACAGAACGTATATCGGTAGTAACGCGGCATTGCCCGCAACGCTCGCTCGCTCGCCGCGTGAGGGCACTACGATTTATTACGCCGTATCTATCGCGGGTGAATCGTTGACCACCTATAACGCGCTCGCCGCCCCAACGGCTGGGTACAGTCCAGTGAAATGTGGATCAGTGAGTGTTTCCAACTTAGGCGTTAGAGGCGTTACCGTGCCAGGTTCAGCGACGGCGGATCAGATTAGAGATTGCTTCGCGCGATAACTTGACCGCTTGAGCAGGAGGCGAAAGGCACCGGTGCGTTTCGAAGGATAGTATCGCCTTGCCAACTTGAATGAGAATCAAATGAAACAACACCCAAAATCTACTTCAATGAAAACACCTGTCGCGTCAAATTCCTCCCCGTTCTCCGGCAGATCGGCAATAGCTTTGCTGGGCGCCTCACTAATCACGGTGGTAGCCGCCCAAACAACGTCACCGACTTCCGTCAAATCGTCGCTGTCGATGCAAGTCGTTTGCGCTCCCGGCAAAGTTCCTGGCTATGTCAGTACCGGTTGCGTCGACGATACTGCGGCGGCTGGCGGCAGAAAGCGCTCCGACAAAGTTAGGGGCGCAACGCGCGAACCGGTACAGAATATGATTGGACGTGGCGTTCCTACCGTAAACATCGAGCTGACTAAGACAGCAAACTCCGTTCAACGATAGGCGTTTAGGCACGGCGGTTTTGTGGCGCCGCATGCGCATGCATCGGGTCATTGCCGGAATGGGACGAGCGTACCCCTCATGCGAAGCACACGCGCATCGCTGCCGCCAAATTTGACACGGAGCGCTCCATTGTTTTGTCTCTCGATGATATTCAAAGACGAGGCACCAAGAATTGCCCGCGCAATCGCGTCCATAAAACCGCTGCTCGGCGCATACGAGCTTAGCGACACCGGCTCCGTTGATGATTCATGCGCACGGGCGGAACTGGCGGTCGGCGGCCTCCCGGGCGCCATTCATCACGATGAATGGCATGATTTCTCGCATAACAGAAATTTATCACTCGAAAGAGCACGTCGGCACAATTTGCCGATACTCTTTCTCGACAGCGATGACGAAATTTTCTATGGCGAGCCCGAGTATTTGGGCAGCTGGGATCTGCTGACTGCATGGGCATACGACGGGCCTCTCCGACATCGTCGTGCGTTGGCTGTAACACCCGGTTTCCCAGCATTTTGGCAAGGTGCCCTTCACGAACAGTTGACATGGAACCGTAGATTGGCTGTAAATTGCGTTCACACCACGTACTTAAACGTACGTTATCGGCGCGACGGCGTCCGAGGCCAAAACGCTGTAATGACAACAGAGCGCGACATTGAGCTTCTAGGAGCGGTGCCACTCCGTTGCTCTTCATACGACAGATCGCAATTTTACCTAGCGAGGACGCTCCATCATGCAGGACAGATTCCGCGAGCGATCACCGCTTACAAGCAATACCTGTCAACGCGACAGGTTTGTGACGAGACTACGTTTCATTCGTACTGGTCCCTAGCGGCATTAACAGAGGCCGCTCTCGGGCCTTTGCCCCAGGTGCTCAAGTATCTTGAACTGGCAAAAGCGAGTCGGCCGCATCGCGTTGAACCGATGGTGATGTCGGCACGTATTTTCAGAGAAGAGGGCCACGCCGACAAGGCGCTCGAAGTGTGCATAAATGCCTTAGCCCTCTCGAGCATTCCAAACGACGACTTTGTGGATGTGTCATATTACGGTTGGCGTTTACATGACGAATTAGCAACTGCGGCCATGCTCGTTGGTGACGACGACTTAGGTCGCAGTGCGATCACAAGTGCTTTGACAGCTCCGTTTCTCCCCGAGCCAGACCGAGCCAGACTTTTGGGTAACTTAGCTCTCCTTGAGTAGGTTCTTAAAAACTGTGATTGGTCTTCAACGTCACAGGCGCGCTGGAGACAAACGCAGGCTGACAAGATCAACAAGCGCACCCAGTCTGGTCGCGGCAGCGCCTCGACTCATTCATGTTGTTGCTTTTATCAATGGTTGCCGTGGCACGATGTGCAAGGTCTGTGTACCGAGCAGAGTCACGATCATCGCGTTACGTCCAGAACCGCCGACAGCTGCCAGTCCTCTCCAAGCTCTGAGGCAACGGCTACCACCCACGTTTCTGGCTCGACAAAGAGTTGAGTCACACCTTTAGCATTTGATGCGTCATACGCGCAAAGAACAAAATTCGCCTCGTTCTTCAAGAAGCTAATGATAGGAAGATGCTCAGATTTGTTCAGCGTCTGGCCTATCCGCGCGTCGGCAAAATTGCAAAGGGCTTCGCATCCTACGAGCACAAAGTCATCGTTGTCTTCCAACCACCGCACCGCCGCTATTGTCCACGGCTCTGAGTCGATGCCTCGCAGGCAAATCAAAGTGCCGACACTCAGACTGGGCTCGTCCAAATCGTATCGTAATAAAAAGCCCCCGTCGCTGTGATTTATTACCGTCGCGGGTCGCGCTTTATAGCCGCTTGATGACTTCGCATTTACCGGCTTAGCTTGCGCCTGTAGGGCGCTCCAACATTCAATAAACCCAATGACTGTCGATACGACGTCTTGGCGTCCAACTCGGGGGATTGACCTCGCGTTGCTATAGCCAAATTCCCGCATCGCGCGCCGCACGAAGTCTTGCATTTCCTGTGTCGATAATCCGACTTGTAAGGCCGACTGGAGCAGGGAGTCGTAGACATCGCTCGGTGAATACCGCGACGGTGGCGTGGCCAATTCCCGCATGGTGAACGCTGCGTCCTGCGCGTTTATGTAGAGCGGCGCAATGGGCTCCCACATGGCGGGAACCCTTGCAAACGGCATGGGTGGGGCGTCACTTAGCAGGTCTGCTGCCGCTAGACCTGAGCCAGCGTGAGTGGGGGAGGCCATGGTGAAGCTGCATGTTTTGCACAAGATTCCCACCAGTCGCACCGCAACTGGCAAACGCCCCGGAGCGAGCGAAAGCGGGTTTAGCCACGCCATTAACCAAAGCTGCAGCACTTGGTTAGTGAGCGCGGCTCGGTTGGTTCGATCTGGAAATCGCTCTGAAATGATGTAGCCCGTGAGCGCATAAATCGTTCGCCAAAACCCAGGCGGCGGTGCGCAAAAGCCTAGATTGCAACCGGCATAAATTCGTGCCAAAACACGCAGCGCGGTTTCAATGGCTTTGGTTGAAAGCAGGGTGGTTTTGTATAGCGCGATGGGGTGCGACTGGCCCAAGCCCGCTTTGTGCCACAGCGTTTTTGCCAAGTGCAAATAAGCGTCGAGCGCTTGCCGAGCTCGCGGCGGTAGTGGGTGTGAGGCATTCCAGTAGTCCGCTTCAAGCGCGTCCCACAGTGGATCGCCGAGCAACTTTGCCACGGCATCAAAATCACCGGGCGTGATTGAGTAGACCGCGTCTCGCAGTGGCTTTGCTAAATGATCGCTTTGAAGCGCTTGTTTCATGGGGTTGGGCAAAAAGGCCGTTTTATGTTCGCATCGCCAACGGCATCAATACATTATTTAACATAATATAAATTCCCGAACTTGAACTGACCATTACGAACTCGCCGTTGAGCACGCTCGAATAACCTCAATTGCCGCTTCAACGCGGACGATGGGTGTCAAAAACCCGTCTTCTACGCGCTCACGAGCTTGTCTGTTCACAGGTGGCCCAATTACTTTCGAGAAGCCTAGTTTATCGGCTTCTACGACGCGCAGTGCACTTCCTATGACAGGACGAACCTCGCCGCCCAATCCGATTTCCCCGAACACCACAACATCGGCGGGTATGGCTATTCCGGATAGCGATGACCAAATGGCGGCGACGATGGCCAAGTCAGCGGCGGGCTCGGTCACTCGGATACCACCGACGACGTTCACAAACACGTCAAACCCGCCAAGTTGGCAGCCCAAATGTCTATTCATCACTGCCAGTAGCATGGCCAGCCTCTGACTGTCAAAACCAGTACACACGCGTCTTGGATTGCCGCCGGTGCGATCAACCAGCGCTTGCACTTGCACCAGCAGTGGTCTTGAGCCTTCAACGGCGGCAAACACTGCGTTACCCGGCGACGCTTCCTGACCACGCGCCAAAAACAACGCCGACGGGTTGCTCACGCCACGCAAACCGTCTTCCAGCATCGCGAAAACGCCAATTTCGTTGGCCGCGCCGTAGCGGTTCTTAAGCGCCCGAATAATTCGAATATTTGATCCGGGCTCGCCTTCAAAATAAATGACAGTGTCAACCAGATGTTCCAGCACGCGTGGGCCCGCGATTGCACCTTCTTTGGTGACGTGGCCTACCAATATCGTCGCCGTTCCGGTACGTTTGGCCAGTCGCGTTAACTCAGCAGCGCATTCGCGCACCTGAACCACTGAACCCGGTGCCGACGAGAACGCATCGCTAAACATCGTCTGAATCGAGTCGATGACAATGACTTTCGGGTCAAGCTGGCCAATTTGCTCGACGATAGCGTCTAGCGATGTTTCCGCAAGCATATTGATCTCGGACAGATCAAGCCCGAGTCGAGTGCCGCGCGCCGCGACTTGTGCGGGTGACTCTTCACCGGACACATACAGTGTTTTCATCTGGCCGGATAGCGCAGCAATCGCCTGCAGTGTCAGCGTTGATTTGCCAATGCCAGGATCGCCTCCGATCAACGTCACACCACCGGGAACGAGTCCGCCGCCTAGTGCGCGGTCAAATTCGGGCAGTCCAGACGGCCAGCGACGCTCCGAGCCGGGCTGCACGTCCGATAGCTTGACCACACGAGCGGTCGAAATCACGGCGGTAGTCGCCCTGCTCGTTGATTGTCGCGACTCCTCTAGCGTGTTCCAAGCGTTGCACGCTGAGCATTGGCCTTGCCATTTGCTAGCGGTCGCGCCACATTCGCGACAAACAAATGAAATCTTGGCTTTAGCGATGACTTTTCCTTTAATATCAAAAGCTTACTGATGTAACCTAATTTTTTACTTTAATACGCGGCACTGCAATTTACGCGTGCGATCGCCCAAACGCGTGATACTGAAGGCCCGCAGCGCGTGCAGCAGCAACGTTAAATACGCTGCGCCCATCGAACACAATCGGCGTTCGCATTGCCTTGAATACATCCTCTGGATCAACCGCAACAAACTCGCTCCACTCTGTCGCGATTAGCAAAGCGTCGGCACCGGATAGCGCGTCCATGGCCGTTGATACAGTCGAGAATTGACTGAACGATGCCAACTCTGCGTGCCCAGTGTGTTCAGCTTGTGGGTCAAAGGCGCGAACCGTAAATCGCGCAATGAGCAGCTTTTTCGCCATAACAATGGCGGGCGCTTCGCGAACATCATCGGTATCCGGTTTGAAGGCGAGCCCCCAAAGTGCAATGACCGTGTTGACGGGTTTGCGCCCCTCTTTTTGCATCAAGTCCATCAATTGGTCGGCCATCAATTCGCGCTGCAGCACGTTGACCTGCGCCGCGGCGTCGGCGATACGCATGGGGGAGCCCGCCGCCTCGCCCTGCTTCACCAACGAGGTCACGTCTTTAGGAAAGCATGAACCACCGTAGCCACAGCCGGAATTCAGGAATTTTTCGCCTATGCGCGGATCTAGCGCCATCGCGTCGCGTACCGAATCAACGCATGCGCCAGTGGCATCAGCCAGATTCGCCAACTCGTTCATGAACGAAATGCGAACGGCGAGCATTGCGTTGGCGGCGTATTTGGCCAATTCAGCCGACTCGACCGACATCACCAGCATCCGATCAGCTGGTAACTTGAGCCGCTCGTAGACCTCGCGCAACTGCCTTTCAGCGTGGGCGTCGTTGACGCCGAACACCGTACGCTGCGGCTCCATGAAATCCTTGAGCGCATGGCCTTCCGCTAGAAATTCTGGGTTCGACGCAACTCGGAATGAAACCGCACGAGCATCATTTTGCGCAGCAGTTTTAAGCCGCGCTTCGAGCTTTCGTCCGGTACCGACGGGCACAGTCGACTTGGTGACAATCAAACTGTTGTTCGGCGCATGCGCAGCGATGGTGTCAGCAGCGGCTAAAAGGTATGACAGGTCGCTCGAACCGTCGTCCAGCGGCGGCGTGCCCACGGCAAGAAACTGCACTTCCCCGTGCCGCGCTGCATCGGCTAAATTGCTCGTAAAACGTAGGTGCCCTCTTTCAATCTCTTGCTTGAGCAAATCGTCCATGCCGGGTTCGTAAAACGGCGTTTTGCCCTTCGCTAGCGCTGCCAGTCGATGCGCGAGCAACTCTGCGCACAGCACATCGTGTCCCAAATTGGCCAAACACGCTGCCTGCACTAAACCGACATATCCTGCGCCGTAAACCGTTATCTTCATGCGAATCAGCGCTTTTCTCAGTGCCCGAGCGGCGTCGCACGGAAGCTTTCCCACTCGTTGCAGCCCGGACATTTCCAATAGTGCCGGGGCGCTCGGAAGCCGCAGTGACCGCAGTGAAATCCCGGTGTTTTTTCTGTGGCGTTGCGCAGCAATTGCGCAAGGTCTTTCATTGTTCCGGCGGCATCGGCGTCGTGCTTGTCGCTCTCAAGCTCCAGCAGGCGCGCCACTTCCCGGGCAGACGGTTGACTGCGCAAGGCGCGCGTTAGGCGACTCAAAGCCTGATCGCGCCCTTCGATCTTCATCGATGCATCAACCAGCCGTGAGAGCCCCAACGTCGTTGACACTTCACTCTGCGCCGCAGCCAGTTGCTCCACCGCTTCTTGCGGTTTGCCGAGTTTTTCGAACAGCGAAACGATGTCATCGGTGATCAAAACCGTGAGCTCCGGACGGGTACGTTGTAGCTCTTGAAGTGCCGCCAGCGCCGCAGGTGGGTCGTCCACTTTCATCGCCGCGCGAAAGGCGATCAGGGGAACACGTGCGCTGTTGCGATTGGATTCAAGCGCGCCTGCCAGTTGGCTTTGCACCTGCCTCTGGTCATCAGCCGCAAGCGCCAAATCGGCAAGTTCACAATGATATTGCGCGATGAATCGGCCTTGCGGTTCGCCGCTCAGGCGTTGAATTCGCTCACGAGCGGCAATGGCTTTTTGCCATGCTTTTTCTTGTTCGAGCACAGACGCGAGTTTGGTGACGGCTTCAGCCTCGTAAGCCGAGCCGGTCAGTTGTTCGTAGACATTTTCAGCCCGGTCAAACAGACCAGCCGAATGAAAATCTTGCGCCAATTCGAACAGCGCCAGCTCGCGCTTTTCTTTCGGCAAATCGTGGCGATCCACCAGCGACTGGTGAATGCCGGTCGCCTCCCCTACTCTGCCTTGGCGGCGGAACAAGCTACCCAGTGCAAGCTGTAGGTCCAGTGCGTGTGGATCACGGCGCGACACGTCGACAAAGCTTTCAACGGCCTTGTCATGCTGTTCACGCAATAAAAAATTTAAGCCGCGAAAGTACGCGGAAGGCAACGCGCGGGCGTCGCGAAGAACGTAGCGAATATCCACACGCGCGGCGAACCAGCCGAGCGCAAAACAGCCCAGCGGGATCAACAACCACCATGCTTCAAATTCCACGTGATGCCTCGCGAGCGTTAGCTCCGAACTCAGGCATTCACAGCCATGCCTGAACCTGCATCCATGCCCATTTGATCCACGCGTTCGCGCAGCTCTTTGCCCGCTTTAAAGTGCGGCACGTTTTTGGCTGGGACGACGACCTGGTCGCCGGATTTTGGGTTACGCCCAACACGGGGCGGGCGGTACGACAGCGCAAAGCTGCCGAAACCGCGAACTTCTACTCGGGAACCCTCAGCGAGAGCGTCCCCGATAGCGTCCAAAATCAGTCGAACAGCGAGTTCAGTGTCACGGGCCATCAAATGGGGAAAGCGCTCCGAGAGTCTTGCTACCAAGCTTGAACGCGTCATCGCTGCCCCTCATTTTTTGCTTAAATTCGCGGTCACTGTCGTGAGCCGCGCCTTCCGAACGGGTTGGTGTTTTTGAACAACCAACCCGTCCCTACGACCCTACTCCGGCTTGCCGTCTTGCTTGGCTTTGAGCAACGCGCCAAGACCCGCCAAACCCGCGCTGGCGTTGCCACCGGCGGCAGGCTCATCCTTAGCATGCTGACGCACCGCTTCGGTTTCATCTGCCGAGTCTTTCGCTTTGATCGACAGGCTGATGTTGCGTGTTTTGCGATCCACGTTGATGATCATGACTTCAACCGTTTCGCCATCTTTTACATGGCTGCGG
>JAYSRA010000108.1:0-26777 GCA_043721275.1 Burkholderiales bacterium | reverse complement strand
TGGTGCCCGGGAAGGGACTCGAACCCCCACGATGTTACTCGCTAGTACCTGAAACTAGTGCGTCTACCAATTCCGCCACCCGGGCATTTCAAGTTAGCAGAGATTATAGATTGACTACGAAGAAGACTGCAAAATCAACAGCTTCCAGCGCTTTAAAAACGCAAGCCTCCTCATCCAAAGCGCCAACCGCCAAGGCAAAAGCAGCATCCAGCAAGGCGCGCGCGCCGGTGCCTGAAATGCAGGCAGCGGACGCGCCCGAACCGGTGAAAAAACCCGCGCCGCGCAAAACGGTCAAGAAAATAGCGGACGTCGCGACGGTGGACGTTGCGCTCGATGCGGTTATTGCCAAAACGCCGAGGGGTAAAAAAACCGCCGCTACGGCCGCGCCCCGCGCCGTGGACAAGGTCGCGAAAGCGGCCCCCAAAGCCGCGCCAAAGGCAGCAAAGGCAGCAAAGACGGGCACAGAGTCGGCAAAACCCGCAGCACTCGTCCCGGCCAATGCGGTCGCAGGCAGCGTCATCGCTCATGCTGACGGCTACGGTTTCGTAAAGTTAGATCAGGGTGGCGACGACATGTATTTGTCGGAAGACGCGATGCGCGCGGTGTTGCACGGCGACCGCGTTGCGGTTCAAGCGACCGGCTTCAATCGCGATGGCAAGGTGAACGGCGAGATCGTTTCTGTGCTGCAGCGGGCAAACCATCGCGTGGTGGGCAAGCTGCGCAGCAAGGAAGGGCAGTGGTTTGTGGTGGCGTCCGAGCGGCGCATAAACCAAGACATCCTAATTCCGCGCGGAAAGCTCGGCAAGGCTGCACTTGATCAGATCGTGGTCGCAGAAATCACCTCTCAGCCGACGCCATATGACGAGGCGACTGGCGAGATTGTTGAGGTGGTGGGTGATGAGGATTCGTCCGACATCGAACTCGAAATCGCGATTCGCAAACACAATTTGCCGCACATCTTTTCGCCGGCGACGCTGGCCGAAGCGGCGGCCTATGGCAGCGTGGTTACGGCTGCGGATCGCAAAGGACGCATTGATTTGCGCGAACTAGCGCTGGTCACCATTGACGGCGAAACAGCGAAAGATTTTGACGACGCGGTGTACGCGGAGAAAGCGGGCAAGGGCTTTCGGCTGGTCGTGGCGATTGCTGATGTGTCGCATTACGTGAAGCTCAAAACCGCGCTCGACACCGATGCGCGCGAACGCACGACGAGCGTGTATTTTCCGCGTCGCGTGATTCCGATGTTGCCGGAAAATTTGTCGAATGAACTGTGCTCATTGCGCCCTAACGTGGATCGTTTGTGCATGGTCTGCGACATGAACGTGTCGGCTGCCGGACACATTACCAGCCACGAGTTTTATGCGGCTGTGATGAACTCCAAAGCGCGTATGACCTACACCGAAGTGGCGGCACTTTTGCCGTCGCTAGAAACGGCAAAACCGAAGGCCGGCACGATTGACGCGTCGCTGAAAACGCTCCACGCCTTGTTCGGTTTGTTCCGCGAAGTGCGCGAGCGTCGTGGCGCTTTGGACTTTGAAGGACAGGAAGCCGTTTTCACGTTTAACGACGATGGCAGCGTGGCCAGCATCAAGCCCGCGGTGCGCAATGATGCACACAAATTGATCGAAGAAATGATGTTGGCGGCCAACGTGTGCGCCGCAGAATATTTGGCGAAAGCAAAGCAGCCCCTGCTCTATCGCGTTCACGATATTCCGCTGCCAGAAAAACTCGGTGCCCTACGTGAAACCTTGAGCCTACGCGGCTTAACGCTCGGTGGCGGCGAGCGGCCCGCGCCAATGGATTACGCCAATTTGATCGAACAAACGCGTGACCGCATCGATGCGCCTGCGCTGCACACGGTGCTGCTGCGCTCGTTGCCGCAGGCGATTTATACGCCAGTCGATGGTGGCCACTTCGGCCTCGCCTACGACCATTACGCGCACTTCACGTCGCCCATTCGTCGTTACCCAGATTTGCTCGTGCATCGTGGCCTGAAGGCGGTGATTGCAGGGAAAAAATATGAGGGCGAAGATTGGGAACGACTCGGTCAATTGTGCAGCGGCAACGAGCGCCGCGCCGACATCGCCTCACGCGAAGTCACGCAGTTTTTGAAGGCAAAATATCTTGAGGCGCATATCGGTGAAGAGTTCCACGGCACCATCTCCGGCGTGGTGCCATTTGGCGTGTTCGTCACGTTAGATGAGACGTTTGCCGACGGCTTGATTCACGCCACCAGTTTGCCGCGCGATTATTACCAGTTGGGCCGCGACAAGGTGACGCTCGAAGGCCAACGCAGCGGCTTCACCCTATCGCTTGGCGAGCGGGTGCGAGTGAAGATTGCGTCGGTGAACGCGGATACGGCGAAGGTGGATTTTCAGTATGTGGATCGAGCGTAGCTTGGCATGAGCGAGTCGTTTTCCGCAGCGGCAGTCGTCGCGTTCTGGACTGCGGCTGGACCCGCTCGCTGGTTCAAAAAAGATGCCGCCTTCGACGACGAATTTCGCCAACGGTTTGCGGCTGAGCACAACACTGCCGCGAGCGGTGCGCTTGATGATTGGACTCACACAGCCGAGGGCGCGTTGGCGCTAATGATCCTGCTCGATCAGTATCCGCGCAACAGTTTTCGCGGCACGGCGCGGATGTTTGCCACCGACGCAAAGGCGCTAAGCATCGCAAAACAGGCGGTTGCGCAGGGGTTTGATCTTACGGTTGACAAATCGCTGCGCAGGTTTATCTATTTACCGTTCATGCATTCCGAACAGCTAGCAGATCAAAATCGCGCACTGCAACTCTACGCGCCACTAGGCAGCGAGTCGCAGCGCTTTGCCGTCATGCATCAGGACATCATCGCGCGCTTTGGCCGCTTTCCACATCGCAACGCGCTGCTTGGGCGAACCACCACAGCCGATGAGCAGGCGTTTCTCGACAGTGGCGGATTTGCGGGTTAGCGGGTTAGCGGGTTAGCGTCACGCAAGCGCGCCACGCGTAATGTGAGCGCGTCCCCAGAGGTGCGAGATAATCGCGTATCAGGGAGCCAAAAATAAAACCTCAAGGCTCAATATGTCCCGCGTTCTTTTAGTCACTGGTGCCGCAGGCGGACTCGGTCGCGCCATCGTTGCTCGCGCTGCATTGACGGATATGCAAATCGTTGTCGTCAGCCGCGATGCGCAGCACCTCAGCGACGCATTTGGCGAAGCGCACACGCACATCGTCGCCGACGTATCCACGCATGAAGGCGCGCAAACCGCCGTAAAGCTTTGCGTTGAAAAAGTAGGTGCGCCCACCATGCTCGCGCACTGCGTCGGCAACATTTTGCTGGTACCCGTCGCCCGCACCACCGAGGCGCAATACCGAGACGTGATGCGCGCCAACCTCGACAGCGCGTTCTTCACTTTGGGTGCATTCGTCGCTGCTGCGCGCACCGCCGCGATTCCGGCGTCGGCCTGCTTTGTCTCAACGATAGCTGCGGGCATCGGCATCGCCAACCACGAAGCCGTGGCCGCTGCCAAAGGCGGGTTGGAGGCCATGGTGCGCTCGGCCGCTGCGACCTACGCGGCCAGCGGCATGCGCTTCAACGCCGTCGCACCGGGCCTGATGGACACGCCCGCAGCGGCGAAATTTTTGTCGTCACCGGTGTTGCGTGAGGCCAGCGCCAAGCAATATCCACTCGGCAGCATCGGCACGGCTGACGAGATCGCGGAGGTGATGTTGTGGTTGCTGTCCGACGCAGCACGACGCGTAACGGGGCAGACGTGGACAGTGGATGGTGGCTTCACGGCGGTTCGGCCCTTGGTGCGCTGAACACCAAGAACCATTTATCAGGCCGCTACTTCGCGCACGAAAAATAGCTTCCCGATTGAACTGAGTCAGTGGGCTGATCGCCCTTGACCAACTGCAACCCCGAGAAGTCGCCGCTATCGATCATTTGCGCGAGCAACGCGCGGTACGATTCCACCGCCTGCGCGTTGTGCGGCGACAGCTCATAAAACGCTAGGTAATCTTTGAAGTTGTTCGCGGCACATTTGCCATCATTTGCGCAGGCGCGCAGCACGTTCACGTTGCAATCAGAACCATACTGGCACGACAACAAATTTGCGGCATGAAAAATGGCGCGCACATCAATCGGCTTATTGTCAGGGCCGATTCGGAACGCATCGTTGCGATAGTTATTGGCGAGCATGCCCACCCCTACGCGCACGGCGACGGGATTGCGCGACGCGATGGCCTGACGAATGCGCTCAAACCGCGAATCGTTGATTTCAGCGGCGCGGCTGCCGTTGGCCTTTTGATCGATTGAATTAAAAATCTCGCAGTTGAGATCACGGGCCAGCGCGGTGGGATCTTTGAGCTCTTGCGCACGAGCGAGCAGGTCGGCCATTTCTTTGCCGGTGGTTTCCATTGACCGCAACGGGCCGCACACGTCGGCATACGCCGCGTCGTACGCGGCAGTGCGCTGCGCGGCATCGGGCGCATTCGGCGGCAGCTTCGCTAAGAACTCCAGACGCCGCTCAGCTGGCGTTTTAAGCGCCGCACCACACCAGTCC
Organism: Burkholderiales bacterium; assembly: GCA_043721275.1. Classification (GTDB taxonomy): domain Bacteria; phylum Pseudomonadota; class Gammaproteobacteria; order Burkholderiales; family Casimicrobiaceae; genus Casimicrobium. Next base: position 22,233 of record JAYSRA010000108.1, on the reverse strand, counting down.
AAAGCAATAGTCGTTGCAATTTTTTGTCACGGCAAATGTCGCTATGGTCGGTCGCTTTGCGTCTACTTGTTAATGAAAGCAACGCGCCCAAACGAAGGATCTAGTCTATGACCACGCTTCGAGTCGACGGAACTTGGCAGACGCAAATCGCAGCGATTCGAGACGCCAACAGCGACGACACCAACATCATTCGCTTTGATAACGCGTTCTATCGCGTGTGCCGACCGGGTGGCGCGGAGTTTTCTCTGCATCTGATGCCAAGCGACGGCGCTGCGTCAGACGGGTTATTAATGAAGTTCAGCGCTACCGATTTTTATGTCGCACAAATCGGCAGCGCGCGTTTTGGCCGATACGCCAGCACCATCGATCAGAGTGAGATTGACTGGGGCTCACTCAACAATGCCGTTCGCGAAGTGAAAACCGCTACTGGCGAGCGGCTGTTTCAGCTGCAATCCATGTTGGTATTTTGCGTGGCGGAATCGATTCGCAGCGACCTCATCGCCACCCGAATCGCGCAGACCATTCGCGCCTCGACGGGCTCGCTGCTTGGCGTGTCCAAGCGCATCGCCATCGGCACGATGCTGGTGCAAGCGCGCGCTTGGGGCCAATCAAGCGATGCGGTTTGGGCAGCACTTGCTCCGGATGTTCGTGCTGCATTCAGCAAATCCCAAGCGGCGCGCTCGCCAACCGAGCGGCGCCTATCGGAACGGGTCAACGACAGCGCGATGAGCGGCGCATTACGCACCACAGCGCGCGGCGTCAAGGTGCTCAAGCGACCGCCGGCCTGAGTTTCAAGCACCACAGCTTTTACGTCAAAGCACGTATCAACTAGGGCTGAGCTCGTAAAAACAATTAAGTCGACTTAGCATAAAAATCGCGCAAGAAACGCGCTAGCCCAAGCCAAATAAGGCTTCGCGAATCTGAAACCAAAAAGTTGTTGGCCTGAATAGCGTTCCAACGCGCCAAGCCGTGCGCAATAAAGGCGCACTGACCGATTCGCTTTTTAGTTTGAAAAAACGATCTTGCCTCCCACCGCATCCACCTCAATGGTCGCACCCGGCAGGAACTTCCCGGCGAGCAATTCTTTCGACAGCGGGTTTTCTACTGACTGTTGAATTGCACGTTTCAGCGGACGCGCGCCAAACACCGGATCGAAGCCTGCTTCGCACAGCGCATCAAGCGCAGATTCGGACACTTCAATTTTCAGATCGAGCTTGGCCAAGCGCTCTTCAAGCCGCTTCAACTGGATGCGCGCAATGCCCTTGATGTTGTCTTTGCCGAGCGCGTGGAACACCACGATCTCATCAATCCGGTTGATGAACTCGGGCCGAAAATGATCCTTCACTTCCGCCATCACGGCAAGCTTCACAAGCTCCGGCGGGTCGTCCACCATCGCTTGAATCTTGGCACCACCGAGGTTACTGGTCATGATGATTACGGTGTTTTTAAAGTCCACCGTGCGGCCCTGCCCGTCGGTCATACGGCCATCGTCGAGCACTTGCAACAGCACGTTAAAGACATCCGGATGCGCCTTCTCGACTTCATCAAAAAGGATCACGCAATACGGTTTGCGACGCACCGTCTCGGTAAGCTGCCCGCCCTCGTCAAAGCCCACGTAGCCGGGCGGCGCGCCGATCAGGCGAGCCACCGAATGTTTCTCCATGTACTCGCTCATGTCGATACGAATCAGCGCTGCATCGCTATCGAATAAAAACTGCGCAAGGGCTTTGGTCAGCTCAGTTTTGCCTACGCCGGTCGGCCCGAGAAACAAGAACGAGCCATACGGGCGATTCGGATCAGCAAGCCCCGCACGCGAGCGACGAATCGCGTCAGCAACCAGTGATACCGCTTCGTCCTGACCGATCACGCGCTTGTGCAGCGCGTCCTCGATATGGAGCAATTTGTCGCGTTCGCCGGTCATCATTTTGCTCACAGGAATGCCGGTGGCGCGCGATACGACTTCTGCGATTTCTTCGGCACCCACTTGCGTGCGCAGCAGCTTCGTTTTGCCATGACTATCCGCGCCATCCACCACCGGCGGAGGAAGAATGTCGGCGAGCTTCTTCTCAAGATCGGGCAACAGGCCGTACTGAATCTCCGACATGCGTGCGAAGTCACCGCGACGACGCGCCTCGTCCATGTCGAGCTTGAGTTTTTCGATTTGCTCTTTTACGCCTTGCGTGCCTTGCACCGCCGCTTTTTCGCCACGCAGAATTTCGTCGAAGTCGGCGTATTCGCGCTCCAACTTAAGGATTTCTTCTTCGAGCAAATCGAGGCGCTTACGCGATGCCGCGTCCTTCTCTTTTTTTACCGCCTCTCGCTCAATCTTCAACTGAATGATGCGCCGATCTAGCTTGTCCATGACCTCCGGTTTGGAGTCAATCTCCATCTTGATTCGGCTCGCCGCTTCATCAATCAGATCGATGGCCTTGTCCGGCAAAAAGCGATCCGTGATGTAGCGATGCGAAAGCTCCGCCGCAGCGATGATTGCGGCATCGGTGATGTCCACGCCGTGATGCACTTCGTATTTTTCTTTCAGGCCGCGCAGAATAGCGATGGTCGATTCAACCGACGGCTCACCCACCAGCACCTTCTGAAAACGGCGCTCCAGTGCAGCGTCTTTCTCGATGTATTTTCGGTATTCATCAAGCGTGGTGGCACCGACGCAGTGCAGCTCGCCGCGCGCCAACGCGGGCTTAAGCATATTGCCCGCATCCATCGCACCTTCGGCCTTGCCCGCGCCCACCATGGTGTGCAGCTCGTCGATAAACACAATCGTTTGGCCTTCGTCTTTGGCCAAATCTTTCAGCACCGCCTTCAACCGTTCTTCAAATTCACCGCGATATTTCGCACCCGCGAGCATCGCCGCAAAGTCGAGCGACAGCACGCGCTTGTTCTTGAGTCCTTCGGGCACTTCACCGTTAACGATACGTTGGGCCAGCCCTTCAACGATGGCGGTTTTGCCCACGCCCGGTTCACCAATCAGCACCGGATTATTTTTGGTGCGACGCTGCAAAACTTGAATCACGCGACGGATTTCATCGTCGCGCCCGATCACCGGATCAAGCTTGCCGATGCGCGCTCGCTCGGTCAAATCGACCGTGTATTTATCCAGCGACTGACGCTGACTTTCAGCCTCTTGTGAATCCATGCCAGTGCCGCCACGCGCTGCATCAATCGATGCCTGCAACGTTTTTGCGTTCGCACCCGCGTCCTTAAAAATGCGCCCGGTCTCGCCCTTGTCGCTCGCGAGCACTTGCAAAAAAAGCTCTGACGCGATGAACTGATCGTTGCGTTTAGTCGCTTCTTTATCGGTCAAATTGAGCAACCCGTTGAGATCGCGACCGACGTTAATGTTGCCGTCGCTGCCCTGCACACGCGGCAATCGTTCGATGCTCGCCTGCAAATCTTTGGTCAACTTGGCGACGTTGACGCCAGCGCGCTGCAGCAGCGATTTGCTGCCGCCGTCTTCCTGTTCAAGCAGCGCCATCAACAAATGTTGCGGCTCAATTTGCGACCCGTCCAGCGCAACCGCGATAGACTGTGCCTCAGCAATGGCCTGTTGAAATTTGGTGGTAAGTTTGTCGAAACGCATGGTGCGTAACTCCTCATTCGTGATTGCTCTGTAATGTGGGTGGGATCGATGCCATTTCAACTGATCCGTATCAAGTGAAGGAGAGAAAGTGCGCTGGCTAAAACGAATATTTGCGGGCCTGATTGCAGTCATTGCCGTGGTTGCGACAGTGTTGGGCATCTACGTTTGGCGCAGCCTGCCAGCGAACGATGCGCAGTACACCGTTGCGGCACCACTGGGCGAAACCACCATCACGTTGGACGACAACGGCATCCCAACCATCGACGCGAAATCTGAGCGCGATTTGGCGTTCGCCGTGGGCTTCATGCATGCGCGTGACCGGCTGTGGCAGCTTGAAATGCATCGTCGTATTGCGCGCGGCGAGCTCGCTGAAATCTTGGGTCCGAAAGCGCTCGACACCGACAAATTCCTGCGCACATTGGGCGTGCATCGTGCCGCACGTGCGCAGCTTGAGCGCATGCCGCCAGAGGCACGCGCGGTGTTGCAGGCGTACGCGGACGGCGTTAACAGCTACGTGCTTGAATTGATGAAAGTGCGTCCACCCGAGTTTGTGATTCTCGGCGCGCAACCGAGCGCATGGGAGCCGGTCGACACCGTGGCGTGGGCGGTAATGATGGCCTATGACCTGAGCGGTAATTGGGGCAACGAACTGCTGCGGTTGCAACTGGCAGCGCGACTGCCCGTTTCAAGGATTGACGAGTTGTTGCCGCCGCAACCGGGCGACGCACTGCCGCGCCATGGTGACTATGCCGCGATGTACAAAGCGTGGGAAGCGCTTCCGGTGAAAGTTGCGACGGCAGTGTTCCCCTCTCCCTCCGGGGGAGAGGGAGAAAACCCGCTCTTCCTTTCGCAGGGCACCGAAGGGATTGGATCCAACAACTGGGTGGTCAACGGCAGTCGCACCGTTAGCGGCAAACCACTGCTGGCCAACGACCCGCACCTCGCGCTCGCAGCACCCGCCATCTGGTATTTCACACACCAAAAAGCACCCGGTATCGACGTGACCGGGGCCACACTTCCGGGCGGGCCGTCAGTGATTTTGGGCCGCACTAAAGGCGTGGCGTGGGGCTTTACCAACACCGGGCCAGACGTGCAGGATTTGTATCTCGAAGAGATCAACGAAAAAGGCGAGGCGCGCACGCCGGACGGGTGGGCGAAGCTTGCGACGCGACTAGAAAGCTTCAAAGTGAAGGGTGAAGCGGACGTGCAGATCACCGTGCGTGAATCGCGTCACGGCCCGATTATTTCTGAGGCGCATGCACCGACCGCCAACGCGATCAACACAAAAAAATTTGCGATTGCACTGCGCTGGACGGCACTCGATGCGGACAACCAGACCGTGCTCGTGGCACCGCTTATGAACAAGGCGCAAACGGTTGCCGAACTGACCGCGGCCATGCGCAACTATTCAGCGCCGCAGCAAAACGTGGTGATGGCCGACACACTTGGCAACACGGCCTTCATCGCGCCGGGACGCGTGCCTATTCGCAAGCCAGAGAACGACATTAACGGGCTCGCGCCTGCGCCGGGATGGGATGCGAAGTACGACTGGGCGGGATTTCTCAGCTTTGATCAAATGCCGCAGCAAAACGTAGACACGTTTTTGGCCACGGCGAACCAGCGTATTCATGGCAACGACTATCCCCACTTCATCAGCGGCGAATGGGCGCATCCGGGGCGCAAGTTGCGTATTGAGGAATTGCTAGCGGCAACGCCGAAGCACGACGCGCAAAGTTTGCGCGCGATTCAGCATGATGTGAAGCACACGCATGATTTGCCGCTGCTTGAGTGGCTTCCAAAAATTACGTCAAAGCATCCGTTAGCACCGGGCGTAGTCAAAGCACTCTTGCAATTCGCAAAAGAGCCTGTCGCTAGCGCTCAATATGATCCGGCTGTCGCGTCGATGGTGCATTGGGCTTGGACGCAGGAGGCCACGCGGCGAATTTTCCGCGACGATACTGGGTCGGGCCTATTCGATGCAATTTTTGGGCGACGCGATTTCCGGGCTGCTTTCAACGGCGTGCTTTCAAGACAAGATGCGTTCTGGTGCGACGACGCCACGACACCAAAAGTCGAGACGTGCGACGAAATTTTGAATGGCAGTTTCGATGCGGCGCTCGACGCTCTGCAAAGTAGCTACGGCAGCGACCTCACTCAATGGCGCTGGGACGCCGCGCACTTCGCGCGCAGCGAACACCGCCCGTTCTCAAACGTGCCCATCCTCAAAAACTTATTCGAAATCCGCACGCCAACTGCGGGCGACACCTACACCGTGATGGTGGGCAAGGTGCGACTGCGCGAGCCCGATCCGTTTGCCAACGAATTCGCGGCCAGTCTGCGCGCGGTGTACGACTTGTCCATCGCTGACTCCACCGCCGCGACCATCATCTTTTCTACCGGTCAGTCGGGCAACCCTTTCTCCGCGCACTATCGCGATCTGGCGCAGCGCTGGGGCTCGGGCGGGCCGGGTGCCTACATTGATTTAGCCAAACCAACAACAGTCGGCACGCTTGTACTACGCGGTACGCCGCGATGACCAACGCGCATGTCCAGCCGCGTTATTATTAAAACCTGTTAGCCCGCAAGATTGCCCGAGCGTCATACCGAAGGTGGCCTGTCCAGCCACATCGTCACGCCAAGAGATTCACCATGCTGAAGCCGAACGCCGTTTATTTCAAAACCGAAGCCGGCATGGCGGAGGTGAAGGTGCGCGCGCTGGGCCTGCGCGCAGAGCTGCGGCGTTTACTGATTCTGGTTGATGGCAACGCGCCACTCAGTCGACTGGCGGTTTTCGTGCGCGGTTCGGAGATTGATTATTTGATTGCCGAGCTAGAACTTCAGGGACTGGTCACCACCAGCGTGGGTGCGCCGGTTGCCTTTGCTGAATCGATTGTGCTGCTGCCCACTGCTGCATGGCGCGCCACCAACGGCGCACCGCCTGCAACGCCCGCCGCTGCGACTCACGCGAACCTTGAGCCCACCACCGCGCAAATGCTTGCTGTGCGGCGCACGGCCGTCAGCACACTGCACGATTTGCTCGGCCCCGACGCGGATGCGTTAGCGGTAAAGATTGAGCGTTGCAAGGACGCGCAGGAGCTACGCGTGGCCATCACCGACATTCGGCAAACGCTGGATCGTCAACTCGGCACCGACATCGGCCAACGCTTTCTGGACGCGGTGCGCGCCGCTGCCGAGGATACGCGCTAGCAGTGACGATGACGAGGCCGTGGCGGTTTTTGTAGCCACCGTTTCGGTAACGTTTGTTCGCACCGCCTTTATCGCGATTCGTCGCATTGTCGCCCGGACCGTCGCCAAATCGCTACGATTACGGCCATGACAAAACACCTGCTTTCATCCGTGACGATTGCGCTCGCTGCTACCGTGCTGTCCGCTTGCAGCGGCTCAGTCGCCAACAAACTCGCGGCCACCATTGCGCTTGCCGATTGCCGCGTTAAAAACTTTGATGGCATTGCCCAGTGTGCGACCGTTTCAGTGCCGGAAGACCACGCCCAACCAAACGGCAAGCGCATCGAGATTTTCTTGGCGGTGCTGCCCGCGCTCGCGCGCCGTCCCGAGGCAGACCCGTTGTTTTTATTCGCAGGCGGGCCGGGCCAAGCCGCGTCCGATCAGGGGCGCGTGGCCATGGCGCTCACCGAAATCAGGAAGACTCGCCCGATCGTGTTGGTCGATCAACGCGGCACCGGTAAAAGCAAGACTCTCACTTGTGATGCCACCGAAGAGGCCAAGGCCAAAGATTCGTTGGTAGAGATGTTGAACGCCGATGTAGCGAGCATGGAAAAAGATTGGGGCAAGTGTCTGGCAACCATGAAAGGCAACCCCGCCACCCATCGCACTGACGATTACGTCGACGACCTTGAACTGGTGCGCAAAGGTCTCGGTTACGAAAAAATAAATGTCTGGGGTGGCAGCTACGGCACCCGCGTTGCGGTGCGCTACATGAAGCGTTTCCCCGCAAGCATTCGCACTGCAATGCTCGACGGTGTTGCGCCAACGTCACTGCATTTGCCCGACGACGCAATGGCAACCAGCGAGGCGCAATTGAAGATAGCGATCGTCGCCTGTGCAGACTCAAAAGCGTGCGCCAAAGCGCACCCCGATTTAAGCGGAACACTCGACGCGCTGATCGAGAAATTGCGCGTCACGCCGCAAGCGGTCACGCTTATCCACCCGATGACCGGCAAGCCGTTGACTGGCACGATGACTGATCGTGCGGTAATCTCGTTTTTGTGGCCCCTACTCTACCAACCGGAGGCCGCACGACTGATTCCACAGCTTATCAATTCAGCAGTCGCGGGCAACTTCGCCCCGATGGCCGCGACCACTACCGCGAGCTCAATCTCCGAGACCGATTTGTCCATCGTGCAGCGCTTTGCCGTGATGTGTGCTGAGGACATGCTCGGTCGAACGGCCCCCGCAATGGATCGCTTCAAATCGCTAAGCGATGTGTTCTACGGCTTCTGCAAAAGTTTTCCGCACGGCAAGGTGGCACCCGAATTTTTTGAACCGACCATGAGTGACATACCGACCTTATTATTTTCAGGAACACTAGACCCGGTAACGCCGCCCTCACAAGGCACATTGGTCGCCAAGACGCTACCGCAGAGCAAGCACATCATCGCGGCAGGATCAGGTCACATCGTGTTGCAACAAGCCTGTGCGCGCCGCCTGATGAGCAAGTTTGTCACCGCTGGAAACATTGCAGCTGCAACTGATGCCTGTGAGCCTGAACTCAACCGGCCGAGACCGCTGTTCTACGTCAACGCGCTGGAGGCACAACCATGATTACCGTGGATAGCCTGTCCAAACACTTCGTGGTCAGCGAGCGAAAATCGGTGCTCGCGCTACGCGCAACGACGCGCAACGTCGCTGCGGTAAACGGCGTGAGTTTCACCGCGAACGACGGTGAGGTGACCGGATTGCTCGGCCCCAACGGCGCGGGCAAAACCACCACCTTGCGCATGCTCTCCACCCTGCTCACGCCGGACGCGGGCCGCGCGCTGATTGATGGCGCAGACTTGGCCACGCAGAAGGCTGCGGTGCGCAGAAGCCTCGGCGTGCTGGGTGATGCGAAAGGGTTGTACTGGCGCTTGTCGGCGCGCGAAAACATCACCTACTTTGGCAAGCTGCACGGCCTGTCGGCAATTGAGGCGGCGAGCCGCGCTGAAACGCTGATTCAAGAACTCGGCTTGACCGATCTCGCTGACCGCCCGACGCAAGGATTTTCACAGGGCGAACGCATGAAGGTCGCCATCGCGCGCGCGCTGATCCACAACCCGCAAACAGTGCTGCTTGACGAGCCGACCAACGGCCTCGACATCATGTCGACACGCAGCATGCGCGAACTGATTCGCGGATTGCGAGCGCAGGGAAAATGCGTGCTGTTTTCATCACACATCATGCAAGAAGTCGCGGCATTGTGCGACCGTATCGTGATCATCGCAAAGGGGCAGGTGGTGTTTCAAGGCACGCCTGATGAAGTGCTGCAAAGCACGGGCCTCAACTCGCTTGAGGATGCGTTTGTGAAACTGATTGGCAGCGACGAGGGGTTGTTCGCATGAGCGCGTTTTCTAGCTTCTCGATATCGCGGCTCGCGCTAGTCGCGCGCAAAGAATTCACCGATTTGCTGCGTGATCGTAAAAGCATTTTCTGGGCGCTGTTTGCGGTGGCGATCTCCGGGCCGCTCGTCGTCGGCATCTTGTATTTCATCGTGCAATCGGTCACCGATCGCATCGATAAAACGACTGCGCCCATCGTCAACGCTCAATTTGCGCCAGACCTCGTAAGTCACTTTGAACGTCGCGGCATCAAGATTGATGTTGATCCGAAAGACTACGAGGCGCGTGTGAAAAGCGGCGACCTTGATGCGGTGATCGTGATTGAGCCCGATTACGCCACCGCGCTCGCGAGCGGTCGCGCCGCCCGCATCACGCTGGTCACTGAGTCAAGCCGTGATCGCTCGTCGCCCATCGCGGGTAAATTGTCGCGCGAGATTGATGCGTATGCCGATCAAATTGGCAAGGAGCGCTTGATGCTGCGCGGCGTGTCGCCCACGGTTGCCAACCCGTTGCGCGTTGAGACGCTCGATCTGGCTACCGCCGAGCAGCGCGGCTCAAAGTTTTTGCAAATCATGAGCTTTTATGCGCTGTTTGCTGGGCTTATGGGGGCCATTGCAGCCGCGTTGGACGTGACGGCAGGGGAAAGAGAGCGGCAGACGCTGGAGCCGCTGCTGGCCACGCCTGTGACCGTCGCCGAGTTGTCCATCGGCAAGTGGCTGGCCGTCAGCGGCGTGAACCTGCTCGCCGTGACCGCATCATTGCTCGGATTTTTGATCGCACTGCAGGTCGTGCCGCTAGGCAAACTGGGCGTTCCGTTTAGCTTTGGTGCGCGAGAGTTTTCGGGCTTCATGCAGGTGATGGTGCCGTTTGCGTTCATGGTGCCCGCTGTCATGCTGGTGTTTGGTTCGGCGGGCAAGACAGCGAAAGAAGCGCAAAGCTCGCTGTCGCTGGGTCTGTCGCTCGTCGGCCTACTGCCGCTGATGAGCTTTTTGCGGCAAACCAAAGCGCCCTGGTGGGACGTCTGGGTGCCGGTCAACGGGCAATACGCCGTCCTGTCAAAAGTGCTGCGCTCAGAGGCGATTCCCGCCACCGATTGGGCCGCGATGTGGGCGGTGCCCGCATTGGTCTGCGTGATCGCGCTGTACCTATTTTCGCAGCGACTTGGCGACGAAAAAATGCTGGCGGGGCGGTAACAGCTTTTCGCTAAAAGCTCCGCTTTACCTAGGCTAACTTGCTGTTTAATGCGAAGTCGATTTATACGATTTAGTTGCCGCAGCCCAAGTACATCGGGCATCAACACGTAAAGCTGGATATAGATGCGGTGCAGATTATTCATTTCGTGCAAACCGCCGCTGGCATTCACCCGGCGCAAGTCAGGTGCAAGTCAGGTACATGTCAGCGTCGTTGCTTGCGAAGCAAAAAATAAAATGCTAACGTCATAGGTGCCGGAAAGATCACTAAAACGAACGTGTTTATTTTTTCAAAATATTTTTGAGGTAAATCATGCGCAGTTGTCACCCTCCCCCCCCCCCCCGCCATCAACGTAATTTGCAGCGCTCGACGAGCAGCGCGACGAATGGGTCTCGCCACCGCACTTGTGCTCGCTAGCACAGCGTTAGCCGCTGCACCTTACGTGCGCGCCGACAAACCAATCACCAACCAATCCGGGCAAATCAAAGTCATTATTGATTTCGCATTTGATGCGCACTTGAAGTACCCCGGCGCGCTGCCCGTACTGCCCCAGCGCGGCACTAGCGCCAATCCCAAAGAGTTTTTCCACACTGAGAAAACGCTATCGCTGGTCGCGGATTACGAACGGCGCTACGGCTTCAAACGGCTTGGCATGAGCAGCTGGGTGGGTAGTAGCGTCACCGCTTTCGTGTCCGCCGAAACCATCGCGAAACTCACCGCCGACCCACTGGTTGCGCAAGTCTCGGACGATAGCTACAGCAATTTGAGTCAAACCCCAAACCCAATGCCCACTGGTGGCTGGGCGAATAGTTCAGTGGGCAATGAATGGACGTCGTGGGGCCATCAGGCAGTAAACGGTAAAGTATCAACCGGCAACACTGGTCGCAAAATCTACATCATTGATAGCGGCGTAGCGTTTCACGATGATCTGCCGCCAATGACGCGGCGCAACGTTGCCTGCGACAGCTCCGGCACGCCGTGCAATGAAATCAACCCCTATTTGTGGCCTCAAGTGGGTTGCTACGCCCACGCCACTCATGTGGCAGGCATCATTGGGGCCATTGCCAATAACGGCAAGACGATCAAAGGTGCCTATGCCGGGTTTCCCAATCTTGTTTCACTTGCGGTGACCGAACGTCAAGGCGCGTCCAATTGCGGTGACATAGTTGCAGCGAGTGGCATCGGCAACGCGCTTGACTACATCGCCTTTGATGCAACACAAAATAACCCAAATCGCTTGGTTCACATCGCAACGATGTCAATCAATCCGGGCGGCACGTTCAACAAGCCCGGCAACAATGTGGGAGCGAACTGGTACAGAGTTAAATCACTAACCACCACCATTTGGTCTTATGGTGTTCCCGTTCAACCAGGCGTTTTTTTTGTGCAGTCAGCAGGCAACATTCCTGATGTGCCGGTGCAATTTGGCTCTTGCGACGCCGCATATCAACCCGGGTTAGGTGTTAATGCGCTTCCTGACGACGGAGTGATGGTGGTGTCCTCGTCGCACAACACTGGTGGTGCGGTGACCGCGACACGTGGATTCACAACATATCCAGGAGTGGATGCGTTACCAGACTACAAATTGCCGTCTACAACCTTTCCCTACAACCAAGGTGACAGGATAACGGCTTCACACGATGGCCCATGCACAGACATTTATGCGCCGGGGAACTTGATTCTGTCTACCTGGGGATTGCACGCCAAAGTGAGCCCCGCGGATAACGCACGCGGCATCGTGTCCAGCAGCCTATCGGGGGTGTTGTATACGGGCAGCGTGTCGTTTCCCATCGCCTACGGAGCCCACGTTAACAACGCGTTCCCCACAGTGGCACCGCTGCCCACCCAAGGCTGGGCCTTCTTGTCCGGCAGTTCGATGTCGGCACCGTTCGTAGCAGCGGCGGCCGCATGGTTGGCCGACGTATATGGCTACACCACACCCGGCGCGTTAGAACTCGCGGTGCGTAGCTACGCCACAAGCGCCACCATTCCGAATCTCGGCTTCCCCGCGGTGCCTGTTGTGAGAATGCCATGATTTACGATCACTTGATCTTCGGAATCGCATCGCCTCATCGCTACACCTGCACACGTGGGCAGCGCACGAAGCATGTGACGAAAGGCCTTGCAAGTTGCGCAGTCGGCTTGCTTGCCGCTTTGGCTTGCGCAACGGCAATAGCTGCGCCCACGATAAATTTGGATCGGTTCTACATCCATCACCTCGATCCCACATTTATCGGCGGCGTCATCGCTGGATACCCAACCCAGCTCATACCTGAGGTGCGTGTGGTGGGCGGGGGGGTCGAGCCGCTGCCCACGCGCATCCGCGGCGGCGACGGCAAGGAATTTCGGACGGTACACCGTCTGGTGGGCATTCTTGCGCTGCGATATGACTATCCACCTTTAGCTGCACCGGCAGAGCTCCCCGCACCCTGGGGTAATTCGGCTACGCCGTTGGGTCTTTGGGCAGCTTGGTCTGACAACATGGGCGTGCAGTCCTATCTGCCCATCAAGCGGCCAGTGATGGCGGACACGCTTTTGCCGCAGGGTGGCGACACATTCCACACTACCTGGCTTCGTGGCCGGAATAATTACCCAGCCGATATCGTGGTTGGCACGTATGGCGATACGTTCGGGTCACCCCCGGGCCGCAGCGTCCAAAGCGAATACACGGTCCGCTCCCCGGTTCGCCGCACGGCCATTGACGGCAGCCAGTATGACGCGAGCCCGATGGAGGTGAAGCGCAACGGCGCGCCTTGGTACACGCACTTTTGGGGCTATCGTTTGGGGTTGGTGGCGAACGAAAGTACGTTTAACCCGGCCACCGGGCGCGCGTTGGTGCCGGAGTGGAATCCCGATGGCTATCCGTCGCCGGTCAACAATTTTGAGCTCGCGTTTCTCCCACCACCCGTCATTGAAGACGACGTGGTGGAGTACGTTAACAAGCCGGACTTTCCGCGGCAACCGGGTGGGCAATTTTTCTATGCCGTGCTCGCGTCTGACAAAACGACGTTGGACACTGTGCCCGCTTGGCGGCGCACCGGCAAGGCGTTCAAGAGCGGTGGCTACGTTTCGGCGTGCCGCTTTTACGGCGGAAAAAACGGCGGGCCGAACACCCATTTCTACAGTGCGGACGATAAAGAATGCGCTGCGTTGAAAGCCATCCCCGCGCTCTCGTACGAGGGGCAAACTTTTGCTGTGAACACGCCTATGCCCGGCCGCAATGCCGACGGCAGCAAGCCTTGTCCGCTGGCCAGCAAACCGCTCTACCGGCTCTACAACAATGCGTCAGCGCCGGGCAAAGATTACGTATCAAATCATCGCTACGTTACCGAGCGCGCTGATGTCAGCGCTGCGGTGACGCTGGGTTGGGTGGATGAGGGGCAAGTGATGTGCGTGCCGTTGTGATGCACCAATCAGATACAGCTTTCGTCCGAAAGCGCCACTTGGCTTGGGCTTATACCGATAAATTGCTTTTATCGACTATATGCTTTTACGCCGACATGCCCTCGTAAAATAAGGCCTTTAGCGTAAAGCTATTGCCCTTCAGGCGGTCGACATGAGCGCTGAAAGCGGGCCCGGCGCGCCGGTTTTTCCCGCTGCTGAATGTACGACGGTGGCCGCCGCGCCGTCCATCTCGGCAATCGTGCCGTCGTCAATCGGCACCGCCGTTGCGCGCGCTTTTCGTGACTTGCGCTCCGGGTCGCCGGGCATCATGATTTCGTCATGGCCGTCGGCAAGTCTTGCCGATTTCACCCAGTCCACAAAGTCGCGCGTTGAATGCTCAAACGCGCTCTGCGTGCCGAAGCGCGCTGGGTCAAACACGATGGTCAGCATGTTGTTCCACACACCTGCCTTCGGTTGATTGGCCGGGATGGTTACCGGTCCGCCGGTGAGCGCCGCACCGAGCAATTCGCACACCATCGCCAGCGCATAGCCCTTGTGCGCAGCCATCGTGGTCAGCGCGCCGATGCGTCCGTCGACCGGCTCAAACAGCACGCCGGGATTGGTGGTGGCTTTGCCATCATGATCCATGAGCGCGCCCTCGGGCGCGAGCTTGCCCGCGTTGTAGGCGACGCGCACCTTGCCTTGCGCGATGGCGCTGGTGGCGAAGTCGAGCACAATCGGGCCACCATCTTCATCGGGTCGCGGAATGCCCACCGTGAACGGATTGGTGACAAACCGTGCCTCCGCTGCACCGTACGGCGCGACCCAATGCTGGCTCACGGCGTTGGTGAAATGAATCGAGATCAAGCCCTCGGCCACCGCCTGCTCCGCCCAATGTCCGACGCGTCCGAGATGATGCGAATTGCGCAAACCCATCACGCACACGCCGGTATTTTTTGCCCGCTCAATGGCGATCTGCATGGCTTGATGGGTCACGCTTTGACCGATGCCGCGATGCGCGTCGACAATCATCAAACTGCCCGAATCGGTGATGATTTCGACCTGCTGATTGAGCACCAACTCGCCCGCAGCAATCGCCTTCACATAACGCGGCACCATGCCCACGCCGTGCGAATCGTGACCGCTCAGGTTGGCGAGAACGAGGTGATCGGCAGTGAGCTTCGCCTCAAACGCCGACGAGCCCGCCGCAACAAATAAATCGGCCACCCAGCGGTGGAGCATGTCGGGGTGAATGGTGCGATCAGACATCAACGAAGTTTAAACGGGGTAGCTCCGTCCATCGATAGATGATTTCAGTCAGTGAATGGCCCATCATCTCAAAGGGCGCTTCGCGAACAGGCTTCGCGCCCAATCGTTCATAAAACGAAATCGCGGGCACGTTGCCCTTAAGTACTTCGACGCGAGCACTCGTGTAATTCGCTGCGCGCAAGTCCGCGAAGACCTTTGCAACGAGTTGCCGTCCGATGCCTTGCCTTTGCGCGGTTGCAAGCAGGTAAATGCCGAACAGTTGCCCATCGCATCCATCGTTTGGTTCGCGCGCTTTTCCGCCGTCGGCGAAACCGACAACGCGATCGTTCAACGCGGCGAGCCACAGCGTTTGTGGTCGTTCGCTCACGATTGTTCGCCAACCCGCGGTTCGTTTGTCGAGATCCGCCCACGATTTAATGACCTCGGCTGGAATCAATCCGGGATAGGTCGCGCGCCAGCTTTCGCAATGCACATGAGCAATAGCGTCTGCATCGTCGACCGATGCACGCCTGAATGTAGCGTTCATGATGACCATTCAAAAGTAGGGCACGCTCTACGCGCCAATCGTTGACCAATAGTGCGCAAAGCGCACCCTGTGCATTTTCCCTTCTTGCAATAAAAATTAATCTACGTTGCAACAACCGTACTGATAGTTTTGACCCGCGCCGCATCACGGTTCAACCCGCTCAAAATCGCTTTGAACGAGGCTGTGACGATGTTGCTGTCCATGCCCACGCCGTGTAGCGTTGGGCCGTCGCCTACGCGCATTTCGATGTAGGTGATGGCCGTTGCATTCGCGCCTTGCCCGATGGCATGCTCGTGATAATCCATGACTTTCACCGGCGCGTGCAGCTCGCTTGCGATGGCGGCGACAAAGGCGTCAATGGGGCCGTTACCCATGCCTTTGGCTTTATGCAACTCGCCGTCGATCACGACCTCAGCATTCACTTCAACCGCGTCAGGACGTGACGAGTCTTCGGCCAATTTATGGCCCACGTATTTGTAAGGCGCAGCACGGCTCACGTATTCCGAATCGAACACGTTCCAAATGTCATCGGCCGTCATTTCTTTGCCCGACGTATCCATCACCTGCTGCACCACTTGCGAAAATTCGATCTGCATTCTGCGCGGCAGATCTACGCCGTATTCGCTTTGCAACAGGTAGCTGATGCCGCCTTTGCCTGATTGCGAGTTGACGCGGATCACGGCCTCATAACTGCGGCCCACGTCCATCGGATCAATCGGCAAATAGGGCATGTCCCAAATGGCGGTTTTGTTGGCATCGCGCGCGGCGAACGCTTTTTTGATCGCATCCTGATGCGAACCGGAGAAGCTCGTGTACACCAAATCACCCGCATACGGATGGCGCGGATGCACCGGAATTTGATTGCAGTACTCAACGATTTTCTTAATCTCGTCGATGTCACTGAAATCAAGATTTGGATGCACACCTTGCGAATACATGTTCAGCGCGAGATTAACGATGTCGACATTGCCGGTGCGCTCGCCGCTACCGAACAGGCAGCCTTCCACGCGATCTGCGCCGGCCATCAAGGCAAGCTCTGCCGCTGCGGTGCCCGTGCCGCGATCATTGTGTGGGTGCAACGAAATCAAGATGCAGTCACGTTTCGCGACGTTGCGATGCATCCATTCGATTTGGTCGGCATAGCAATTGGGTGTGGCGTTTTCGACCGTGGTGGGCAGGTTGATGATGATTTTGTTTTTGGGCGTGGCACCGTAGGTTTCAACCACGGTGTCGACCACGCGTTTGGCAAAATCCATCTCGGTGTTTGAGAACATTTCTGGCGAAAACTCGAAGCGCCACTGTGTTTCAGGATGCTTCGCCATCAAAGCTTTAACCTGCTTCACATGCGGGATCGTAAGTTCGTTCACCACTTGATCTTGGGTGAGCCCAAACACCACATCGCGCATCACGGGTGCTGTCGCGTGATACAGGTGAAAAATCGCACGCTTTGCGCCCTTCAACGCCTCGAACGTGCGCTCAATAAACTCGGCGCGCGACGGCGAGAGCACCTGAATCCACACATTCTCTGGGATCTGCTTGTCTTCAATCAAATGCCGCACAAAATCGAAATCTGTTTGTGACGCAGACGGAAAACCCACCTCAATTTCTTTGATGCCGACACGCACATTCAGCGCGAACATTTTCTTCTTGCGCTCAACATTCATCGGCTCGATCAGCGCCTGATTGCCATCGCGCAGATCGGTGGCGAGCCACACGGGGGCTCGGGTGATGGTTTGGCTGGGCCACGTACGATCAGGCAATACGACCGGTTTGAAAGCAGCATATTTCTGGTGGGGTTGTTTCAACATCGGCATGATGGACTCGCAGTATCGAATGCAAAAAAAGGGAGATCGAAATGCAACAACGTCCCCCCGATTTCAGGGAGAGGACGCAGCGCAACAAAGGGGAGTGGGGAAATTTATTTGCGCTGGGTGCGCAGCAGCGTCAGCGATGCGCCGAGCGACAGCAGCGAGCCAATAAGGCTCTGCGATGCGGTGGCGACGGGTTGCTGAAAATGCGGATGCATGGCGAACTATAGCCCAGCCGTCGCCACAATTCAAGTCAGAGAGCGGGCGGCGCGTCGTCGCCTCGCGTGGTTTGCGCGAGCGACGCGGGCGGCCGCTTAACCGCACGCCACAACCAGACCAGATATCCAGACACCAAGTAAGCAAGACAAACCGCAAAAATCACTTTAGGCGGATCCACCAACATAAAGCCGAATCCGACCGCAAACATGGCCAGCGCCGTGAACGAAATCGCGCGTCGGCTCATTGCCTTAAAGCTGAAAAACTGCGCCGTGGTCACCATCGAAATACCGGAGACGAGCGTGATCGCGAACGCCCACCACGCCACGTCCGACCCTTCGTAATTAAGGTCATCCATCAGCAGCACAAAGCCCGCAACCACTGCCGCCGCAGCGGGGCTCGGCAGGCCATTAAAAAAGCGCTTGTCAACGACGTCAATTTGCACGTTGAAGCGCGCCAAGCGCAGCGCCGCGCACGCTGCATAAATAAACGCAGCGGCCAACGCAATGCGAGGGCTTGGTAGTGAGCTCAGCGACCACTCGTAGACGATGAGCGCAGGTGCGGCACCAAAGCTCACCATGTCGGCGAGGCTGTCGAGCTCTGCGCCAAAAGCGGTTTGCGTCTTGGTCATGCGCGCGACTCGACCATCGAGACTGTCCAGCACCATCGCCACAAAAATGCAGGCGGCGGCGTAATCAAAGCGCAAATTCATCGCTTGAATGATGCCGAAAAAACCGAAGAATAAGCAGCCCAACGTGAACATACTCGGCAGCGCAAACATGCCGCGGCGACGCAGCTTAACCTTCATTGCAGCACGGCGTTCGCGCATGGTGCTCGCGCGTGGCGAGAGGTCGCGGGCGGATTCTTGTTGAGGCTCATTCATTGCGCGGAGTTTAGCGGCAATAGACGCAACCTCAATGTAGGAGAGCGACGCGACAACAGCCGATTAAAACCAGCGACTGCGTGCAGCGAGCGTCAACGGCGTCAACATATCGCCCTCTTTTTCGCGCTTGGCGACTAACGTTTCTTTCGCTTTGCGCAGCGTGGCTTGCAGCTCTGGCCCGCGCTTGAGCGCAACGGCCACCGCCAACGCGTCAATCAACGCTAACTGCGCCAAGCGCCCGACCATCGGCGAGTACACATCCGGGTCTTCATCAACGTCCACCGCCAGCGAAATGTCGGCCATTTTTGCGAGCTGAGATGCACGCTCAGTGATTGCAATCACTGTCGCGCCAGCGCGTTGCGCGAGGTCGCAGGTTTGAATCATGTCGCGCGTTCTGCCGGTGCGTGAAATGGCGACCACCACGTCTTCAGGGGTCAGCAACACTGCCGATTGCACCTGCCAGTGCGGGTCGTTGTAAGCCACCGTGTGCATGCCGAGCAAAAAGAATTTGTGCTGCGCGTCCATCGCCACCACGCCCGAATTGCCGACGCCGTAAAACTCCACGCGACGCGCGCGGGTGATGGCGTCTGCCGCACGTTCAAACAACTTCGGATCGACCTGATTTCGCATCGCAATCAAGGTTGCAATCGAGCGGTCAAACACCTTGGCGATCACATCGGCACACGAGTCCTGCGCGGACACATCGGTGTGCACGTACGGCACGCCGGTGGCGAGACTTTTCGCGAGTGCTACCTTGAACGCTTTGTAACCGGTAAAGCCGAGCGCCTGACAAAAACGCGCGATGGTCGGGTCGGTCACGCCGACCGCTTCTGCCAACTCGGCAATCGCCATGTGCGCAACGCGATTGGGCTGTCCAAGCACGTAAGCGGCCACGCGCTGCTCACTGGGCCGCAAGCTCAAGCGCACGGCGGTGATGCGCGACACCAACGCGTCCGAATTCGCCGAATCGTTAGCCACCGTGTCCGCTAGTTTTGATAAAGCCCCCATTGCAAACTCCTTCGCTAATTTGTTCTAAATACCGAGTTCTTCATGCCACGCCGAGCCCGCCATCGCGGTCAAGCGGCTTGAGGCTGCGGGCCCCCAACTGCCCGCTGCGTAGCTCAGCGGCGGCGTGCCGTCTTGCGCCCAGCCGTCGAGCACCGGTTGGCACCAGCGCCATGCTTCATCGGCCTCGTCTCGTCGCATAAAGAGCGTGGCGTTGCCGCGCAACACGTCGAGCAACAATCGCTCGTACGCGTCCTGCCTGCGCTCCAGAAAAAATTCTTTGAAATCGAGATCGAGATGTACTTCGCGCAAACGCATGCCATCGCCCGGCGCTTTGGCCATGGTGTACAGCCGCACGTTTTCTTCCGGCTGCAACGTGATAACCAAGCGATTGGGTGCCAGCGGACTATCAAAAATCGAGTGCGGCGGTGACTTGAAACTAATTACCACCTCGGCTTTGCGCTGCGCCATCCGCTTGCCAGTGCGCAGGTAAAACGGCACGCCCGCCCATCGCCAATTAAGAATTTCAGTGCGCAACGCGACGTAGGTTTCAGTCGATGTGCCTGCCGCCACGCCCTCCTCTGTCGCATAGGCACCCGCGGGCACGCCCGCCATGCTGCCAGCGCGGTATTGACCACGCACAATGTTCTCGCGCAACGTGTCTTGCGACCACGGTTTAAGCGAGCGCAGCACGCGCAGTTTTTCGTCGCGAACGGCATCGGGGTCGTGGCTGGACGGCGGCTCCATCGCGGTGATGCAGAGCAAATTCAGCAGATGGTTTTGCACCATGTCGCGAAACGCACCGGTGCCGTCGTAGAACTCGCCACGCGTCTCCACGCCCACAGTTTCAGCAATGGTGATCTGCACATCGCGCACCCAAGTACGATTCCACAACGGCTCCAGCAACGTGTTGCCAAAGCGCAGCGCGAGCAGGTTTTGCACTGTCTCTTTACCGAGGTAATGATCGATACGGTAGACCTGCGTGTCGGCAAACGCGTCAAGCACCAGCGCGTTGATTTCGCGCGATGATTTCAGGTCGTGGCCGAGCGGTTTTTCGAGCACGATGCGCGTCTCGGCGGTGTTCAATCCGCTTGACTTGAGGCCCTTAATAATCGCGGTGAATAAGTTGGGACCGACCGACAAGTAAAAGATGGTTTGGCTGTCGCGCTCGTCAAGCGATTTTTTCAACGCTTGAAACTGCGCGCCATCATTTACGTCGAGCGAAAAATAAGTGAGCCGATCAAGAAAGCGGCTCATGCACGCATCCCGCGCCGTTTGCGCAGCGGTCGTGCCGCCGGTCACTTTGGGCACAAACAACTGCAACGCCTCGGCTACCTTGGCGCGAAACGCGCTTGCGTCCAGCGTCTGCCGCGCCGCCGCGATGATGCGACCTTGCGGATGCAGGCGGCCATCACAGTCCGCCAAAAACAACGCGGGATAGAGCTTCCTCAGCGCCAGGTCGCCCGTGCCGCCAAAAATTACGAGATCAAAATTGCTTTCCATGTCGCAACAATACCAGCTTTTTCAAACTTATGTAGCAAAACAACAAGTTGTAGTTACAAGACTACAAGGCGACAATATCGACTACACGTTCCGCCCAACAAGGTCCGCCCAATGAACACACTCGATCAGCTCAAACAATTCACCACCGTCGTCGCAGACACTGGGGATTTCAACTCGATGCGGGCCTATGCGCCGCGTGACGCCACCACTAATCCGTCGCTGATTTTGAAGGCGGTGCAGCAAGACGCGTACAAGCCGCTGTTCAGTGAAACGGTGGCCGCGCACAAGGGCAAACCGGTGGATTTCATTGCTGATCGGGTACTGGTTCGCTTCGGGTTGGAGATTCTGAAAATTGTGCCCGGTCGCGTGTCCACCGAGGTCGATGCGCGGCTCTCGTTTGACACAAAAGCAACCATTGCCAAAGCGCACGATCTCATCGCGTTGTATGAAGCGGCAGGCATTTCACGCGACCGCGTGCTGATCAAAATCGCCGCGACCTGGGAAGGCATTGTGGCCGCCACCGTGCTCGAAAAAGAAGGCATTCACTGCAACTTGACGCTGCTGTTCAGCCCGATTCAGGCAGCGGCCTGCGCGGAGGGAAAAATCACCCTGATTTCGCCTTTCGTGGGCCGCATCATGGACTGGTACAAGAAGCGCGACGGCAAAGATTTTGCAGCCGAAGACGACCCCGGCGTGCAGTCGGTGCGCTACATCTATGCGTACTACAAACACTACGGCTACAAGACGGAAGTGATGGGCGCAAGCTTCCGAAACGTTGGCGAAATTTTGGCGCTGGCCGGTTGCGATTTACTTACCATTTCGCCGGATTTGTTGAACCAGTTGCAAGGCATGAACGAGCCGGTAGAGCGCAAATTGATGCCGGTTGAAAAGGCCGCCATTGCGCCGATTAAATTCGATGTGTCCGAGCCGAAATTTCGCTATGCGTTCAACAACGACGCGATGGCCACCGAAAAATTGGCCGAAGGCATTCGCGCGTTTGCGGTGGATGCCGGCAAGCTCGAAGGATTGATCGCGGCGTAGTTTTTTTGTGCGCCTTGCTTCTGAAAATGAATCATCAGCTTTCAAATAAAAACACCGCTGCTATTGGACTGCAACGACATTTTAAAAATAGTCGACTTAGCGCGTAATTTGCCTTAATTCCCTATCCAGCCGTGATCTCCGAATTGACTCATAAATAATCGTACCGAAGGGGTCATCGTTGACTCATAAGTCAGCGTACCGAGCGGGTTTAAATATTTGCCGCAGAGTATCGTCGA
>JAYSRA010000107.1:0-8761 GCA_043721275.1 Burkholderiales bacterium | reverse complement strand
GCTGCCGAGATTGCTCCATGCTGCCGTCGCCTCCAAGCCTCATCCGCTATCCCAGATACGGCTTCCGGAGCCAGCTTGCTAATCAGGTATCGACTTATGGCATAACCTGATAGTAGGTTAGTTTCAAGTTCATTTTGTTACGAGTCCGCGATCCATCGTTTCAACCATCATCAGCACGTCTTCCATTGACCAGATGTAATCGCAGATGCCAGCTTGCATCGCTGGCGTGACGCGAAGCGTTTTGTGTTGACGACAAAAGTTGTAATGCATGAAGTGAAGCGCAACAGCGGCTTCAAGGTTCGCGAGCTTCTTGCTGAATGCATTTGTCAGGCGAGCAAAGCGACGCATTGACATACGTATCGTGAGATTTTGGCGCTCGACGTATGACGTTGAAATGTGCTCCATATCGGGCCAACCAACCACCTTGCCAACGGTTGTGCCGCTGCATTCGGCAGGGCTGTAGCGACGGCGATATTCGCGGTCGTGCGGTTGACCGTAATGCTTAATCAGTTGCGCGAAATCAATGTCGTTACCGAACGCTGAAGCAACAGCCTGGAGGTATGGCTTGTGACCGTCAGCCGTGAGCTGTACACGGGTCGCCAGACGTGCCGCAACGTCGTGCATGAAGTCCTGCGCGTAACCCGCACCGCGACCGCCCACAAGCCACGAAACGATGAGCTTTGAATCAGCGTCGATAGCCGTCCAAGTCCACGCATCGCCCATACCTTCTTTCTTCGTCGCCTTAGTGGTGTTCTTTTCTTTCGAGCCAACAAACGACCAGATTTCATGGCATTGAACGCGCTGGCAGTTCAGGTTACGCAACACGCGATCTTGATAGGCGTCGCAGGCTTCGCCAACCTCAAGCAACCTCAAGCAACATCTTGATGACCGTGTTCTTAGCTGCACCCGTGATGCGGCACGTACTGGCAATGCTGTTGCCCTCGCACAGGAGGGTGAGGATTGCTGCTTTGCGTTTGATGTTCAGCACGTTCATTTCTATACTCAAGCATTCAGTGCAGATTGAATGTTATCAAATAAATTAATACTTCACAAGCGTTTTTGATGTTATTATCAACAAGTCAATTCGGAGACTCGTATATGAGCGCAGCAGACGTAGTTAAGAAGTTCGGCGGTCAAACTGCTCTGTCCCAAAAAATCGGCGTGAATCAGAGCGCGATTGCGTATTGGGTTAAGAGGGGCACGATCCCTTCTAAGTGGCATGAGAAGCTTCTTACTCTTGCCGCGAGCGGTAACATTCCGCTTAGCCC
This sequence comes from Burkholderiales bacterium, assembly GCA_043721275.1. Classification (GTDB taxonomy): domain Bacteria; phylum Pseudomonadota; class Gammaproteobacteria; order Burkholderiales; family Casimicrobiaceae; genus Casimicrobium. Next base: position 7,493 of record JAYSRA010000107.1, on the reverse strand, counting down.
TATTGAGCTTATTTCTTCGCGGCCCCTAGGTGATGATGCCCCAGCGGTAGCGACTGTTGATCATATAGAGACCCGTTCTGTTAGCCCTCAGGCATTGGCAGAGCCTGCGCCCGAGTTGCCCGCAACATCTCAATTCCTGTTCTACGGCGCACCGGATGGCACCATGAAAGTTCAGGTGCTAGTAAAAAGCGATACGGTCTGGACTACTCAGCGAGGAATGGCCGAGATTTTTGATGTTGACGTATCGACTATCAATTACCACTTAAAGAACGTTTATCAAAGCGGAGAGCTTGATCCGGTGGCAACTATTGGAAAATTTCCAATAGTTCAAGAAGAGGGAGAGAGGACGGTTCACCGATCCGCAGTGGAGTTCTACAGCTTAGATGTAATCATTTCAATAGGTTACAGAGTTAACTCGTATCACGCGACACAGTTTCGTAAGTGGGCAACCACTATTTTACGAGAGTTCCTTATTAAAGGATTCGCTCTTGATGACAAGCGCCTCAAGCAAGGAAATCAACTATTCAATAAAGACTATTTTGATGAATTGCTCGAACGAATCCGTGATATTCGAGCGTCAGAAAAGCTCTTTAGCCGCAAGATCAACGATCTTTACGCTCAGTGCAGCGTGGACTACGACAAGAATGCTCCAATAACTCAGCACTTCTATGCGCATGCGCAAGACAAGCTGCACTTTGCGATACACGGCCACACGTCAGCGCAACTCGTCAAACTACGCGCGAATGCCAACCTTCCAAATATGGGCGTTCAAACTTTCGAAGGCAACCAAGTTACAAAGCAAGAAGCGAAGATAGGGAAGAACTATCTGCATCCCGAGGAATTAAGTGACCTTAACCGCTTGGTCACGATGTACCTTGATTTTGCGGAGACCTTGGTTCGTAGAAACAGCCGGACAAAAACCCCCATTCGAATGCAGGATTGGATTCAAAAGCTGGATAGTTTTCTAGAATTTAATGGATACGCTGCACTCAATAATCTAGGGACGGTTCGCAGAGACGACGCGGATCATCACGCAATAGTCGAGTTCGAAAAATATCGCGCGCTACAAAAAACGACTAAGCGTCAAGATTTTGAGGAGGTCGCAGATGACATTCGAAACAGGCGGAAACTGCCATCCGAACCCTTTTAGTCCCTATTCCAGCGCTTCGCCGCAGCCTTCTTAGCGATCTCCGAACGCTGCTCAGGAGTAAGGGTTGCGGCACGCGCAGCGCCACCCTTCAATCCACCACGGCGCCCCGCTTCTTGGGCGGCTTTTTTCTTGTCGTCGATAGGTTCGGGTACAACTTCGCCAATGGCCTGCTGCACCACGTCTAACGCTATCTGAGAGAAGTCTTTTCTAGGCATGCTGATAGGGTAGCACTCCGATCATTTAGTTTCAATAAGTTGTAACTGAACTGTTCGTCAAACTGACCCACTACCCATAACCTCGTGTTAGCCCAAGAAAAATAGGGCGCACAGCGAAAAGCTGTAGCTAACATCGTGTGATTATTGCTCGTGTCGGCGTGGCTTAACGCGAGGCTTGTGGTTCCGCCGAAACACCAACGGTTGCGATAATCGTTGATGCTTTCTCTCGGCTCGTCCCCACAGCCTTACGCCAATCTCACGCCTGACACCGTGCTCAACGCGCTGGAGTCGTGCGGGTTGCGCGGCGATGGTCGCCTAATTGCGCTGAATAGTTACGAAAATCGCGTGTATCAAGTGTGGCTGGAAGAGCCTGTGCCCGCTGGCTTTGGCGCGAGTGTGGTGGCGAAGTTTTACCGCCCTGAGCGCTGGTCGACCGCTGCGATTTTGGAAGAGCATGCGTTCGTGGCTGAGCTTGCCGAGCGCGAAATTCCAGCGGTGCCGCCGCTGGTGTTGAACGGTCGCACGCTGCATGAATTTGAAGGCTTTCGCTTCTCGGTGACGCCGCGTTTATCGGGACGCTCCCCCGAGTTGGACAACCCCGAGGTGCTCACCTGGATGGGCCGATTTATCGGGCGCATTCATGCCATCGGCGAGCTGCGTCCGTTTGCTGAACGACCGACGTTAGACATTCAAACCTTCGGCGTTGAGCCGCGCGAATTTTTGCTGGCGAACGATTTCGTGCCCGCTGATTTGTTGCCTGCGTGGTCGAGCGTGAGTGCGATGGCGCTGGACGGAATTCGCGCGATATTTGATCGGGTGGGCACGTTCAAAAACATAAGGTTGCATGGTGATTGTCACGCCAGCAATGTGCTCTGGAGTGCAGACGGCCCGCACTTCGTCGACTTCGACGATTGCCGCATGGGGCCCGCCGTGCAAGACTTATGGATGATGCTATCGGGCGACCGTGAGGCGATGGGCCAACAGCTGCGCGCAATCATTTCCGGCTACGAAGATTTTTGCGAATTTGATGACAACGAACTCGGTTTGATCGAGGCGTTGCGCACCTTGCGTTTGCTGCATTATTCCGGCTGGATTGCGCGGCGCTGGCATGACCCCGCGTTTCCGGCGGCGTTTCCGTGGTTCAACACGCAGCGTTATTGGCAGGATCGGGTGCTTGAATTGCGCGAACAAATTTCGGCCATGCAGGAGCCTGCGTTAAGCCTTGCGGGCTAGCAGGCTAGCCCCGAAAAAATTCATGCGTTGAGTTCACTAAAAGCGTCGCCAACTCTTCACCAGTTCACGCATTCTTGGCGGCGTGCTAACTTTCAGCCCCTCGCGCGTTTGCGTCACCCTCACCTGCCACAAAGAATTCGATATGAGCAGCTTGCAGCAACGCCTCGGCGCACTCTCCCCGTCACAACTCACCGGCATGCGCCGTGGCATTGAGAAAGAAAGTTTGCGCTCCAAGCCGGACGGCGGTCTTGCGCTAACACCGCATCCAGCGGCGTTGGGTTCAGCGCTCACGCATTCAAGAATCACCACCGACTTCAGCGAATCGCAGGTTGAACTCATTACCGGCGTGCATGCGGATGTTGAAGCGTGCCTTGAAGAGCTGACGCAAATTCATCAGTTCACCTACCGCGCGCTCAAGGACGCGGGCGACGAAATGTTGTGGGTGTCGAGCATGCCCTGTGGCCTGCCGACTGACGAGACCATTCCCATTGCGCGCTTCGGCTCATCGAACGTTGGGCGCGCAAAAAGCGTGTACCGCATGGGCCTCGGCCATCGCTACGGTCGGCGCATGCAAACCATTTCCGGCATCCATTACAACTGGTCGTTGCCGGGTGTAACGAGCGAACAATATTTTTCGCTGATACGCAATTTTCGTCGTCATGCGTTTTTGTTGTTGACGCTGTTCGGCGCGTCACCCGCCGTGTGCTCAAGCTTTGTTGAGGGCCGTCAACACGAGCTGCAAAAACTGACCGATCACACCATGTACATGCCGCACGGCACCTCATTACGCATGGGTCGGCTCGGCTATCAAAGTGATGCGCAGTCGTCACTCGCGGTGAGCTACAACACGCTCGAAGGCTACGGCGCGTCGCTGCAAGACGCGTTGACGCGACCGTATCCTGCCTACGCCAAATTGGGCATTCAAAATCCCGGCGGTGACTACAACCAGTTGGCCACCACACTGCTGCAAATAGAGAATGAGTTTTACGGCACCATTCGGCCCAAGCGCGTCATCGAGCAAGGTGAGCGGCCCTTGCACGCACTGCGTGAGCGAGGTGTGGAATATGTCGAAGTGCGTTTGATGGATCTCGATCCGTTTGTGCCGGTCGGTATCACCGCAGCAACCATGCGCTTTATCGATGTATTTTTGCTGCATTGTTTGCTCACCGATAGTCCACCCGACACGCCCGACGAAATCGCGGCGCTGGGCCGCAATCAACATCGCACAGCAGCGAGCGGTCGCCAGCCGGGGCTGATGCTTGAACGTAATGGCTCAGAAGTTTCATTGACTGAATGGGGGCTGGAATTGGTCGAGCAGTGCGCGCCGATTGCTGTTGCCGTGGATGCGGCACAAGGCGGTACGCGCTACGCCGACGCAGTCACCGCGGCACGCACGTCGCTGCAACAGCCAGATACGCTGCCGTCCGCGCGCGTACTTGCTGCAATGAAGCAAGATTACGAAAGCTCGTTTGTCAAATTTGTGCGCGCGCAATCGGTGAAAACGCAGCAGACGTTGCTCGCGCTACCGTTCGCTGATGAATTGCAAACGCGGTTTGAAGCAATGACGCGGGAGTCGATCGCCGAGCAACGCCAGATCGAAGCGGCGGATACGACGCCGTTCGAGACTTATCGCAATGAATATGTCTCGCCCGCGCGGTTAGGGATTGGAAGCAACGCGCCAAGTTTTGCGTAGACTCTTTGTCATCCTGAGCGAAGCGAAGGATCGCGTGGCATTCAACAGACGTTGAGCATGTGGAATTGAAGCGATGCGCAACCTGATCCTTCGCTACGCTCAGGATGACGGCTCGGATACCAATCAGTGTGCCGAACACCACTTCGCGTAGGTTACGCTTGGGCTTCCCGCCCGCAGGTTCATCGTGAGCTTGTCGAAGGACGGGAACAACAGGCAAATCCCGCGCTATGAGCGACACACCCACACAATCCATCACAACGACGCGCCAACCCCGCAGCGTCTGGTGGTGGATACCAACCCTGTACTTCGGGCAGGGCATTCCGTATGTCGCGGTGATGACGCTCTCGGTGATTCTCTACAAGAACATGGGCGTGTCGAACACCGACATCGCGCTCTACACCAGCTGGTTGTATTTGCCGTTTGTGATCAAGCCGCTGTGGTCGCCGTTTGTCGATATGTTTCGCACCAAACGCGGCTGGATCGTGTGGCTGGAGCTCTTGATTGGCGCTGCGTTTGCGTTGGTTGCGTTAACGCTGCCGCTCGACGATTTTTTCCGCATCACGCTCGCGGTTTTTTGGCTGCTCGCGTTCAGTGCGGCCACGCATGACATCGCCTCCGACGGCTTCTACATGCTGGGTTTGAATCAGCATGAGCAGGCCGCGTATGTGGGCATTCGCAGCACGTTTTTTCGCCTGTCGATGATCACCGGGCAGGGCGCACTGGTGTATCTCGCGGGCAAATTCACCGAGGCCACAGGCAACGTAGCGCTTGCGTGGTCTATCGTGTTTTTCCTGCTCAGCGCGATGTTTGTGTCGCTCTTCGTCTATCACCGCTTCATGCTGCCGCGCCCCACCAATGACGTGCCTACTATGGTTGAAGGCAACATCGGCAAAACCTTCGTCATGGTGTTCAAAAAGTTTTTGCAGAAGAAAGAAATCGTCATCATTCTTTCGTTCTTGCTCCTGTATCGATTTGCCGAATCGCAGCTCGTAAAAATCGCGCCCGTTTTCCTGCTCGACAAGGCGGACAGAGGCGGACTGGGCCTGTCAACCGCTGATGTGGGCATCGTGTACGGCACGGTCGGCGTGATCGCGTTGACCATCGGCGGGCTGCTCTCCGCGTACCTGATTTCGCGCGACGGCATGAAGCGCTGGCTGTGGCCGATGGCGCTGGCCATCAACGTGCCCAACGCCGTGTACGTGTATCTAGCAATCACTTTGCCGAGCAACATTTGGCTCATCGGCACGCTGGTGGCCGTGGAGCAATTGGGCTACGGTTTTGGCTTCACGGCCTACATATTGTTCATGATCATGACGGCAAAGGGCGAGCATCAAACTGCTCACTACGCAATCTGCACCGGCTTCATGGCGCTCGGCATGATGCTGCCCGGCATGGCCAGTGGTTGGGTGCAATCACAGATGGGCTACAGCAACTTTTTTATCTGGGTGTGCGTGGCAACGATCCCAAGTTTTTTGGTGACGGCGCTGATTAAAGTCGATCCAACGTTCGGGACGAAGCAGAAAGATTAGGGCCAGATGCGAGCTACGCCGCCAGCAAGCTCCACAGCATGCGTACGCCGAGCGCGTACAGCAGCACGGCGAAAATGCGCTTCAGCGTTTGCACTGGCAAGCGATGCGCGAGCCGTGCGCCGAATGGTGCGACCATGACGCTGGTGATCGAAATGCCGATCAGCGCGGGCAGGTACACATAGCCGAGCGATGGCTGCGGCACATTGGGCACGTCCCAGCCGTTGAACACGTTGGCGATGGTGGTGAAGACGGCGATCGGGAAGCCCAGCGCAGCGGAGGTGCCAATGGCCGTGATCGTGGGCACGTTGCACCAGGTCATGAATGGTATGGTGAAAAACGCGCCGCCGACGCTAACCATGGCCGACAAAAAACCAAGCACTGCGCCCGCTGCCAACAAGCCCAAACGTCCGGGCAGCGTGCGTGATGCTTTCGGCTTCACGTTCACCAGCATTTGTGTCGCGGTGTAGAACAAAAAGCAGATGAAAAATATGCCAAGGAACGCCGTGGATAAATGCTTGACGGCGCGCGCACCTACAAATGTGCCGACCAGAATTCCCGGCACCATCGCCCATAGCGCTTGCCAGTTCACCGCACCTTTGGCGTGATGCGCGCGCACCGACGAGAGGGAGGTGAACATGATGGTCGCCATCGAGGTGGCGAGGATCACCTGCATTTTTGTTTCGAACGGAAACCCCTGTGCCGGAAACAGGATGGCCAACACTGGCACCATCATCGCGCCACCACCAACGCCCAGCAGCCCTGCGAAAAAGCCGATCACGATGCCTAACGCGAGATAGCCGACGAACCAGATATTGATGTATTCCATTTTTTCTAGGAAATAAACGCGTCGTGGTCAGCCGCCAGTTATGCATGACACGGCTGCGGCATCCGCATGGGCAAGCAAGTTGCCCACCCTACGAATGCGTTGTGCGTTATGCGCACGAGCTCACTTCGCTAACTGAGTGGTGATGAATTGCCATTCCGCATCCGATACCGGTGTGATCGACAGTCGATTTCCGCGTTGCAGAATGCGCATTTCTGACAGTGCGGGCGCTTCACGCAGCGCAGCCAGCGGAATCAAATGCAGCGTCTTCACAAACTTAACTTCAACGCAAACCCAAAGCGGATTTTCCGGCTTCGATTTGGGGTCAAAGTGTTTATCGTTCTTATCGAACTGCGTCGCATCAGGCGCTGCGGCCTTCGCCACTGTGCAGATGCCTGCAATACCGGGCTCGGGGCAACTGGAATGATAGAAAAACACCAAGTCGCCAACCTTCATGTCGTCCCTCATGAAGTTGCGCGCCTGATAATTGCGCACGCCGAACCAAGCGCTTTGTTTATCGCGTTTTAGGTCGTCAATGCCGTATTCGCTGGGCTCCGACTTCATCAACCAATAGCGCATAGGCCCCCGCAAATCGTGCCAAAAAAAGGGGAGTCAGTTGACTCCCCACGTATGAATTCAAGACTCCCGCGAATGCCGCAGCAATCGGCATCTTGAACCAGGGTTCAAGAGTGGATGCCTGCACCGTGGAGCTAGGTACAGCTGGCGAGAGAGAGCAACCGAAGTCGCCAATCAAGAGCCGCGCACACGTCCACAGTAAGGTCAGGCTTCCTCGCGACAAGCGCATTGGCTCAAAGAAATATTCGACCACCACAAGCACCGCAGGAGCAAG
>JAYSRA010000106.1:0-27202 GCA_043721275.1 Burkholderiales bacterium | reverse complement strand
ACCGCAGACCTCGCAGAATCTTCAATGGCTTGACTCCGTACGAAATACACTTCGCTCCACCGCGCTCGCCGACAGTTCGTACTTAAACGCAGCTTTATGCCCATCTAGCCCACGTAAAATGGGCGTTTCGTACAAAAGCTGATGGGGATTTTTCGTCGCATCGTAGGTGAAAAAAACTCGTCCGAACGGCTGCGCATCGCTGATAAAAATTGCAGCGATTGCCTGCTTCGCGACATTGCCGTCACGGCGCACTCAAAGCTGCGATCGAATCGGCCGCACGATGATCTCCAGAAATTTCTCCCGCCACGGACGTTGCTGCCACTGCTCAAGCGTGTAGCGACGTGTGTGCTTGAGGTCGTTGTTAAAGACCGCAGTCATTTGACTGGCAAAGCCGCGGTCGTACACGTTCATGCTCGCTTCGTCGTTCAAACGAAACGAGCGTAAGTCAAAATTCGTGGAGCCAACCGACACCATTTCGTTGTCCACAATCAGCATTTTGTTGTGCATCATGGTCGGCAAATATTCATAAATCTCAACGCCTGCCGCAAGCAGTGGGCCCCACTGCGCGCGCGACGCAAGCCGGACGGTGTCCGAGTCGATGTGTTCACCGGGCAGCAGCAATCGGACGTTCACGCCGCGCGCCCTCGCAGCGAGCAGCGCCTTGATGCTGAGCGCATCGGGCACGAAATACGCGGACTGCAAATCAATCTGTTTGGCCGCTGCGGCAATGGCCATCAGATACATCAGTTGCATGCTCTCGCTACCGCCCGTCGGCGAGCTGATGAAGAGATGCGCTTTAACGTCACCAGGGGCTTTCAATTTCAGAAAGTGCCGCGCACCGTTCAACACGTCGCCCGTAGCCTTGATCCAGTTGTCGTTAAACGCCGCCTGAAATTGCGCCACCACCGGTCCGGTCGCGCTGAAATGCATGTCTCGCCAATGCTCGGGACTCTGCGCATTGCCGCTCCATTGATCGGCAATGCCGACGCCACCAGTGAACGCGGTTTGGCCGTCGATGACCAGCAATTTGCGGTGGGTGCGGTTGTTCATGCGCACCAAGTTGTACCAACGCAGCGGACGAAACTGATGCACTTTTGCGCCCGCCTGCTCGATGCGGTCGAGCAAGGCCTTCTCCATTTTCAAACCGCCCACCCAGTCGATCAGCACATGCACTTGCACGCCCGCTTTTGCCCGCTCAGCCAACGCATCAGCCAGCTCGCGCCCAATGTCACCCGACCAGTAAATGTAGGTTTCAAAGGCGATGCTGACGCGCGCGTTGCGAATTGCGTCGAGCATCGCCGGAAAAATTTCCTGACCGTTCTGAAACGCCTGAACGCGATTGCCGTCAACAATGGCAGGCCCGAGCATCACCGACATTTCACGTTGAAACTGCTCATCGGCTACTGCGTATACGTGCTCAAGCTTTTGATCAAGCTGCTTCTCGGGCGTTAGAAAATTCATCCCGATCACGACGGTAATAATCGTGACCACAGCGGCGATCCATGCGCGTTTCATTGGCTGTGCTGCGACATAGGTGGGCATTGTTAAGTTTGCGTCGGAGATGGCACCGCCGCTCTCAATGCGGCGTGTGTGGCAAGACGATTGGTACCAGCAGTCGTGTTTGCGGTGGCCTTAAATCAAGAGCATGCCAACGCATCGGTTGGTGAAATTTGTTTGCGCTCGCGTCGGCTGACCGTCGTCAGATCGCCCGTCCACCCGTAGGACAGCGGCGCATCGTGCCGACGCTCGGTTCGTGACGAATGCGCGATCAATAATGGCGGTAAGTCTCGGCGATTCGCGGCGTGATCAAAAGTTTCGGGTAGCGTTCAAACGCGCCAGATGCGTGCGCAATTGTGCGCCCACCGCAGCGGGCGAATAATGCGCGTGCATGAACTGCTTCGCGGCATTACCTAAGTTTTGCCGCAGCGCTGCATCCTCAAAAACGCGCCGCATGTGTTGCGCCGCGCTATCAATATTGGGGTCAGCCCACACTTGATGCTGCGTGTCTGGATATTCGCCAGGGTTCACCGCGATCAGCGCGTAATCGACAAGCAAACTATTGCTCTCGTTCATGTAGTCGAGATTGGCTGAATATCCGGTTACGATCACCGGTTTGCCGAGCGCCATGCATTCGGCCATGCCCAGCCCAAAGCCTTCCGAGCGGTGCAGCGACACGTAGCAATCACAGCTATGTTGAAGCCCAGAAATTTGATCGCGCGACAACACCTGATCAATAAACACAATGCGCGGGTCGCCCGCTGCCAGCGCGTGCAGGGCAGCGGACGCGGGCGGAAATTTGTCGCTGTTTACGGTTTTAATCACCAGCTTTGCGCGCCCCACAGACGGCGGAAACGCGGCACGAAACGCCTGCACCACTGCCCACGGATTCTTTCTGGCAATGGCTGACCAATATGAAAAAGTAAACAGGAAAACGAAGTCGTCAACGTCGAGCCCAAACTCGCCGCGCGCGTAGTGCCGTGATGGACGCGGCGGCAACACCGAGGGCGGCACGATGTACACCGGGACGGATACTGCGCTTACCATTGCAGTGCGCACAAAAGCGGAAGCAGCCCACAACTCCTGCATGGAATCTGCCAGGTGAATCCAGAGCGCGGGAAGCCGTTCGAGCTCCCAAAACCAATAGCCAATTTTGTAAGACGCTGAAAAGGCGTTGCTGCCTTCGTGGTGCGCAACCACCGCCATAGCATCCGGGTTGACGCATATGATCTGGCGCTTAAACCCAAGCTCCGGCGCGATCAATGGCACCAGCGTGTTGTCGCTAATGGTGCCGTCGCCGCCAGCATCAATGTCGATAATGGAGAATGGCAGTTCGGACGCTACACATGAGCGCGATAGTGCCCGCATGTTTTCGCCGAGCCCCGACTCTGCCTGTGCGTAGCCGACCAGATCGAAGCCATCACTGCGTAACGTCGCCGCATCTTTTGGCGGCGGCAATGCGTGAATGCGCGCCGCGATTTCTGCAAGTTGCGCTGCAGGAAGCGCGGCACCTGCGCCGTTGCGCAATGCGGTCTTGAGCGCAGTGAGCGGTTGGTCAACATTAGCCGCCATTTGCTGCGACATTCGCGCGACCGAAACGGCGGGTGCAGTGCCAGAGGTCGGGTCGTGATGCGGGATCTTCGCGCTGAGCAGCAAGCCATAGTTTTGCCGATACGGCGCGCTTTGCCACCCCGTGAGCTTACCTGCGGCCTCTATCAGGCTCGACGCCTCAGCAAAGTCAAGTGCAGCGAGGCGCACCACACCCAGCATGAGCATAGCGTCCCCGTGCAGTGGGTCGAGCGCGAGGCACGCGCGGTAGCGCATTTGCGCCACCGCGAGGTCACCTTGATGATGTGCAGCCACCCCCTGCTGCAGCAGCTGATCCGGCGTCAATCTGTCAGCGACAAACGGGGCGGAGGTTAAGGTCGGCTTTGACAATCTGTAGGCTCACAGTTTTTCTGCTCAGCCGCCATTTTATAGGGCCCAAATTAGCACTTGCGACCGCGTACAAGCGCTTGGTGTGCGCCCGTTGCCACGAGCTCATTTGAACGCGTAGTCGGCGATGACTACGCCGCGTTTTGCGCACACCGTTCGAGGTCGCAGCGCGTTGAATTCGGGCAACAACCCAGCCACAGTCTTGCCGTCTAGTTCGGCGAACCGCCAAACTTTTCCGTCGCCACACAATCCCATGCTGCGCGCTGGGCGGTCACCCACCGTCACGGGCAGCGGGGCGGAATTTTCGTGCAAATTTTGCAGCACGTTCGGCGCGACTTCATTGCCAGTGCCAAAGCCGACTAGCCGCTGGCGATTGGCATGATCGCTGCGTACGACCTGACGCGCAGCTTCCTTCATTTCGATCTTCAATGCTGCCGTGGCGGGCTGCGTTTTTTTTGCTTTTTCGCGCAGGCGCGATGCGCTGGATGGCGGCTGTGAGCCGGGGCGAGCTGCGCTAGCGGTCATGGTTTCCGTGTTGGTGACTGCGGCCTCAAGGTGAATCGGCGATATTCGCGAAGCTGATGGCTCAGGCTGAGCGAATGCGGTTGCGGTGGACAGCGTTAGCGCCGCCAAGGAAAATTTGACCACCGTTTGCAACGCTCTGACATCAATTCGATTCGCCACGCTACAAGCTCCCCAATTGCTTACCTAAACCAGGTCAGTACGCCTTGCTTCTACAAATGCGCTCGACCCATTTGCACTGAAACGCTGCCATTCAGCGGCGGAATTTTTCAGCACGGCACGGGTCGTAGGGGCGCAGACTTACGCGCTCTCAGCCGCTAGCGTCCACTTGCCCTTTGCCGCCAGCGAATTCATTTTGCAGCGATGTGCAAAGGCGGCTTGCGCAGCTTTGTAATTTTCCGCTTTGCCCTTCCACACTTTGAGCGCGGAGAAGTGCAGCGCGCGGCTGTAGCTGAAGGTGAGCGGCCACGGATTGTTGGACGACTTGTTCATCTCGTTTAGGTGCGCAGCCGAATCGATGTCAGATTGCCCGCCCGAAAGGAAGACGATTCCGGGCATAGCGCCGGGCACGGTGCGTTTCAGGCACGCAACCGTGCGCGCGCCAACGGTGGCGTGATCCGCACGGCGCCAACCTTTGCTGCCGGAAATCACCATACTCGCTTTCAGGATCGTGTGCTCGATGGACACTTTGTTGTCGGCCATCTGACCGATCAATGTGCGCAACACGGCTTCAGTCACGTTGAATGAGCTGTCAATATCGTAATCACCTTCGAGCAGAATCTCGGGCTCAACGACCGGCACGATGCCCGCTTCTTGGCAGATCGCAGCGTACCGAGCAAGCGCGTGTGCGTTGGCCCAGATGCAGCGCGACGTGGGAATGCCGTCGCCTATGGTGATGACCGCGCGCCACTTCGCGAAGCGCGCGCCCAGCGCAAAGTATTCCTTCATGCGCTGCTGCAGGCCGTCAAGTCCGTCGCTAATGAGCTCACCGGGCGCACCGGCAAGATCGCGCGTGCCGCCGTCAACTTTGATACCGGGAATCACGCCAATTGAATTTAAATAGTCAGCGAACGGTGTGCCGTTACTGTGTTTTTGACGGATAGTTTCGTCGTGCAAGATCACACCTGAAATCGTGGATTTCATTGCCGGTGTGGTGAACAGCATCTCGCGATACGTGCGACGCATCTCTTCGGTGTCGGCAACACCGGCCACCGCGAAGCGTTTAGCGCAGGTGCCGGCTGATTCGTCGGCCGCGAGCAGGCCTTTGCCAGGAGCGACCAGCGCAGCGGCGGTTTGTGCGAGAAGTGCTGTATCCATGTGGGCGTGTGGTGTGTGTGGTTGGCGACAATTTTGATTTTACGGGGCGCGTGAACTCCGCTGCCGCTTCACCACGAGCGAAACTGCCACGCCCAGCAAAATCGCATAGTCCAAGCGGATCGCGAGCGTCGCAACGAAGGTGCTGATCAGCGTGATCCGCTCAAATTTGTCCGACAGCAGGTAGCGAATTTCGCGACGATCAATCAGATTCCATGCAACCAAAAACAAGATCGCAGCGACCGCGGCGAGCGGCAAAAAAGTAACCAGCGGCGCGACCAGAAACAAAATCGCCAGCAGAAAAAACGCCGCGCAAATGGCCGAGAACGGCGTCACCGCACCTGCGGCCATGTTGACGCCGGAGCGGTTGAACGAGCCGCTCGCCAGATACCCTGAAAAGAACGAGCCCACCACATTAGCCAAGCCCTGCCCGAAAAATTCTTGATTGCCGTCGAACGTTTCATTGCGGCGGCGCGCCAGCGCCTGAGCGATGGAGACAGCTTCGGCCAGTGACAGCAGCGTCATGGCGAGCGACGGAATGAGCAGCATCGCAAGCGTATCAATGTCAAATGAGGGGTGCGAGAACGGTGGCAGGCTAACGGGGACCGCGTCAACCGTCGCAACGGCAAAAATTGGATCGACCCATTTGGCAAACGCCGCGAATGCGCTGCCCGCAACGACGGCAACCAGCATGGCGGGCACAAAGCGGTTCAATGGTCGCCACAGCACCGCGCTCAACAGCGTCAGGCACGCGACCGCCACTGCGACGGCGTTGATGTGCGTGACTTGCTGACCGAGTTGCCACAGCGTGTGCGCAATGTCGGTGCCGCGAGCGATGTCGATGCCGAAAAAATTACGGATTTGCGAGTTGACGATGAGCACGGCTGCGCCGGTGGTGAAACCGACGATGACGGTGTGCGAAACGTAGGTGAGCAGCCGATCTGCTCGCAACAAAGCGGCGAGCAATTTCCAAATACCCACCATGAATGTGAGCGTGATCACCAGCGCAATGTAGCGCTCGGATTCGGGCTGCGCGAGCGGTGCCACGATGGCCAGCACCGTGAGCGAAATTGCGTTCGCCGGACCGGTCACCATCACGCGGGATGAGCCGAAGAGGGCGGCGATCACGCACGGAATCATCGCGGAATACAGGCCGTACGCGGGCGGCATGCCGGCAAGTGTGGCAAACGCAACGCCCTGCGGCAACACGACGACGGCACCGGTTAAACCGGCGAGCACGTCGGTGCGCAGCACGGTGCGGTCGCGCAGTAGCGGCCACCAAGTGGCGAACGGAAAGAAGCGCGTCATAAGTCTTGTCGCCTACACGCGCTGCTGTCCGTGGTAGAGCCGCACCACGTGCTCGGCCTCAGCGAAAAAAAGCCAGCGCTCGATGAGTAGTCCGATAAGGCAAATGAGCGATGCCGCCCAAAACCAAAGCGTGAAATAGCACAACAACATCGGCGCGATAAATGCGCAAAAAATCGCAATCCATCGCAAAACGCGCGCCTTGTCGCGCGCCACCGAGAAGCCAAATTCGTTGGTTAAAAATGTGCCGTGCGAATGGCCGACATCAAGCAAGCGAACGTGGCCTTGCTGGAATCCAAGCGCATCGTTGATGGTGTGTTGCGCGCGCGGATGTTTGAGCAGATAGGCGAGATACAAACCTAGCCCAAGCGCGAGCAGCACAATCGCCACCATCGGTTTGCCAACCGGGCCGACCTCAGGCGGCCGCAGCGTGAACACTGCGGGCAAAAGCACCGCGCCGCTCATCAATCCGAACAGCACATATTTGGTTGGCGTCATCCATGTGTTCCAGCGCGGAACGGTTTTCAGGCAGGCGTAAATCATGCCGGTGCAATAGAGCACGGCGACAGCGTCTGCAATCAGGAGCCACAACGTGATTGGCGTGATCTCCGGCCATCCCGATTGCAAGGCGTAGAAATGTAATGCGGCGAGTGGGTACAGCATCAGTGCAAGCAACCCCTCACGCGCAAGCCACGAGGTGCGAATACGCGTGAGCGCGTAAATTGCGTTCTTACGGTTGGCGAGATGCAGTGTTGATGAGATAAGCCCTGCCGTTATTAGCGCTGCTGCAATGGCCGCGCCTTGGTAAAAAGTTGTCGCGTCCATACGGATGTGATCGGCCATCAGCGAGGCAACGAGGAGCCACGCCAACAGACCCAAACCAGCACCCGACGAGACGGTGAAAAAGATGACGGAGAGGGCAGGCTTCATGGTCCGAGCCCGGTTTCATGTTGCTTGGACGGAGGTTCTAGCCCCTCTCCCTCCGGGAGAGAGGGGAGTAGAACGGCGCTGTTGTTCATAGCTGAATCAGGCGATTTACAAAGGCCTTTGCCTTGTCGCTCAAGCCCCGCCGCAGCGGCAATTCTGTTTTCACTTCCACCGGTTTGCGTGGAGGCAGATAGGCGTTGGTGGGTTTGTAGCCTAGGTCGTCGAGCATTGCTTGAGTGCCGCGCGCCGCGGCGAGCAATGACACGTTTGATTGCGGATCATCGTAGTCGCCGAAGTGTCGCGCATGCGTCGGGCAGGCCAGTACGCATGCAGGCTGCCGATCTGCGTCAGCCAACTGTTCGTCGTAAATTCGATCAACACAGAGCGTGCATTTTTTCATCACGCCTTGATCCTGATCGAGTTCGCGCGCGCCGTACGGGCAGGCCCACGCACAATAGTTGCAGCCCATGCAGCGACTCGGATCAACCAGTACGATGCCATCTTCCGCGCGCTTGTAACTCGCGCCGGTGGGGCAAACGGTCACGCAATGCGCTTCCTCACAATGCATACAACTCATCGGCACGTTGACGGTTTTGGAGAGCGGCTGATGGCTCGTTGTATCGGCCTGTGAGCCGCATAGGTGTGGTGAATAACTCGGGTCGCCTTCAATCTCGTAGGTGCGAATTCGGTTGTACCAAGTGCCGCTTGGTGTTTTGCCGTAGGCGTCGTAATCCGGCGCGCCGCCCATCAGCGATTGACCGTTCCATTCTTTGCAGGCAACGGCGCAGGCGTGACAGCCGACGCAAGTGTCGAGGTCGATGGCAAGCCCTAGCCTCACAATTTTTTCTCGAATTCAAGCTTCGGCCAGATGCCTGTTTCATCGGCTTTGCGGATACGTACGCGCAGGTCGTACCAAGCCGCTTGACCGGTGATCGGATCGCTGTTCGAGAAGCGCTCGCCGGATGGCGCGCGAACGCTCTCGGAAATCAAATGGTTGAGCAGAAAACCCACCGTCGCCTCGGGCGCATCCTTGGCCAATCCCCACGCCTCGCTCATCTTGCCAATCGCATTCCATGTCCACACCGTGTTCGCCTCGACGCCTTCCATTGTTTTCATCTGGCAGCGAATTTTGCCGTGCGCGGATTCGACCCACACCCAGTCAAGATCGTTAAGCGCAAGCTCGCGCGCTTTGCTCGTTGCAACATACAAATAGTTTTGTGAAATGATTTGCCGCAGCCACGCGTTTTGTGAATCCCACGAGTGATACATCATCATCGGGCGCTGGGTGATGGCGTGCAGCGGGTAGTCGTCGCCCGCGGCATCAGTTGAATACCAAAGGGGCAACGGATCAAAGTATTCGCTAAGCCGCGCTTTATCAACATCACGCGTGGGCTGCGGCCCCGCATACAAACCTTGTCCCGCAAGGCGAAATTTTTGCAGCGGTTCGGAGTACAGCTGCGCGATGATCGGCTCGGGTTTTGGGATGAATGCGGCGTCTGCTGCGGCTTGCAAATAGTCGCGATTCACGCCGCGCATCCAACGCTGATTTTCTGGCCAGTGATGCGCAAAAAAACTCTCCGCTTTGATGTAATCCTGCCACTGATTCGGGTTGGGCTCACCACGTAACGATTTCTCGCCGTTTTTGCCGCGAAAACCACCTAAAAAACCAATGCCCGGCGCGCGTTCGTAGTTGACGATAAAGTCGGTGTAGCCCGCGAATTTGCGCGCGCCATCGGCGGTGATGAAGGCCGGAAACTTAAGACGCGTGGCCAGCTCAACCAGCACATCCTGCCACGGTCGCACATCACGATCCAACGGCAAAATCGGATGGCGAATAGCGTCTGCCGCCGCATCGGGCTCACTGATCGGTCGATCTAAAAAACTGATGGCATCGTAGCGTTCCAAATACGTGGTGTCCGGGAGCACCAGATCGGCAAAACGCACCATCTCAGAGTCGAACGCATCGGCGACCACGAGGAACGGAATTTTGTGGTTGCCCGCTTCATCTTTCGCGCGCAGCATGCCTTGGGTTTCAGCCGTGTTCATCGCGCTGTTCCACGCCATGTTCGCCATGAAAAAAATCAGCGTATCGATCTCGTACGGATCGCCTTCCACGGCGTTCTTGATCACGGCGTGCATCATGCCGTGCGACGCGAGCGGGGCGTCCCACGAAAACGCCTTGTCGAGTCGCAGCGCGTTGCCATTGGCATCGAGCGCAAGCTCCTCCGGGCGGGTCGGAAAGCCCAGCGGCGTTTTGGACAACGCGGTGTTCGGCGCGTTGATTAAGCTCGCGTCGTTTTCAGGCAATTGCGCGGGCGGAATCGGGCGCGGGAACGGTGCTTTCGAGCGAAAGTTTCCGGGGCCGTCGAGCGCGCCAATCAGCATTTGAATCAGGTGTAGCGAGCGACACGTTTGAAAGCCGTTCGCGTGTGCCGAAATGCCGCGCATGGCGTAGAACGCGACTGGACGGCCGACGACGGTGTCGTGGACGTTGCCGTAAATGTCCGTCCACACGCAGGCAAGCTCGATGGTTTCTTTGAACGCGACGTGGGCGATTTCAGCAGCGATGCGACGGATTTGTTCGGCGGGAACACCGCATTGCGGGGCTACGGTTTCGGGGGTGTATTCCTCTGTGGAATAACGGGCTAGGATTAACGAGAAAACTGTGCGAAGGCGAACGGTTTGAGCCCCTCCCCCTTGAGGGGGGAGGGGTTGGGGAGAGGGTGGCGGTGGTTGTCCGAGATTGGCGGCTATCGAAGCCTCCCCCTCTCCCCCAACCCCTTTCCCTCTGGAGGAGAGGGGGGCCACACCCGACCAATCCAGCGCAGGTGCCACACCTTTATCCATGCGCCGTGCCGACTGCGTGTTTTGATCCCACACCAGCGGTTTGCCCTCGGCATCGCGCAAAAATAATCCATGCTGCGAGGTGCCCGGTGCATCGATGACGAGCCACGGCGCGTTGGTGTATTTCACCAAGTATTCGTGATCGATCCAGTCGTGTTTGATGAGCTCATGCACGATGGCGAGTGCGAGCAACCCGTCGGTGCCCGGACGAATGGGCACCCATTCATCGGCGATGGCGCTGTAGCCGGTGCGCACCGGATTCACGGACACAAACTTCGCGCCGCGCGATTTGAGTTTGTCGAGACCGATTTTGATCGGGTTGGATGAGTGATCTTCGGCCACGCCCCACAGCACAAAATATTTCGCGCGATCCCAATCGGGCGAGCCGAATTCCCAAAACGAATAGCCGATGGAGTACAGCCCCGCTGCGGCCATGTTCACCGAGCAGAATCCGCCGTGCGCCGCCCAATTCGGCGTGCCGAACTGCTGCGCCCACAATCCCGTTAGTGCCTGCATCTGATCGCGACCGGTGAAAAACGCGAGCTTTTTTGGGTCGGTTTCGCGGATGTGTGCGAGACGTTTGGTCAGTAGATCGAGCGCATCGTCCCACGAAATCGGATCAAAAATTCCCTCGCCACGCTCGGTGCCCGGTCGGCGAATCATAGGGTGCTGCAGCTTCGCTTTCGAATACTGCTTCATGATGCCCGCGCTGCCTTTAGCGCACAGCACGCCTTGGTTCACCAGGTGATTGCGGTTGCCCTGAATGAAGCGCACATGCGGCTTGCCGTCACGCTCCTCGGTGGTGACATTGATGCCGCAACGACAGGCGCACATGTAGCAGGTGGTGTGATGCACCGTTTGGCGGCTGCGATCTTCGAACACGATTGCACGACCGCCAGACGGTGGGTTTGCCCGCTCACCGGCGGCGGTGAACGGGACAGTGGGCGGGCGGACGGGAGTGGGCAAAACAGTGGGCAGACGGAGCTGAATACGGCTTAAAAGCGAACACTCACATTGTGCCGCAGTCATTCATATGAGTTGGTGAGAAGGCAGCAATTTTGGGACGCGGCGTCTCGAAATGCGTGACTCGCGATACATATTTTCGCAGCAGACAGCGGCGCGTTCGTAACAGCTTATAAGTGGAATCACCACCATGATTGGGCTAAACGCGTAAAACGCTTTAAGTCGATAAATAGCGAAATGATCGTTTAGCCCCAGTAAAATAGGGCTTTCAACGAAAAGCTACTTGCTCATAACCACGCTGCCGCTGACGGTCAGAGTCAGCGTGACTTTGCCGCCCTCAATGGCCATCGGCTCAGCGTCTGCGGCTGAAACGGCGGCTGCGCGCATGGCAAATACTTTGGGTTGAATCGGTCGCGTGTCGCCATTGATGCTGCCCAGATTGACTTCACGCAACGCGAAATTGCCGAAACCAAACGCGCGACTTGCCGTTTGCGCTTTGCCGCGAAACGCCGCGATGCCGCGCTCGATCAGTGCTGCTTCTTCACGGTCGCGCAGTTCGCGTGACAGCTCGAAACCTGAGCCAACAATCATCAGTTTTTGTTGCGCGAGCTTGCCCGCCAAGGTGCCGAGCACCGCGAAATCTTTGCCCTTCAAAATCAACTCTGCGCGCACCGTCCAGCCATCACGCACGCCTTTGCTACCGTAGCGCTGATTGGTGGCGAACGCGCCGGTTTGCGCGCTGACACCCGCCGTTGCCTTGGCTTGCGCTAGTGCCGCGTTGATCGCCAGCTGCACTTCGCGGGTGATCGGCGCGGCCTCAGCGCCTTGTGCCTCGGCGGCCAGTGTGATGACCGCCATGTCGGGAATCACCTCAGCGGCAACGGTGGCGTCGAGCGTCAGCGCGTCGCGCGGCGGCGCGACGGGCGCGACCGTTTGCGCGCTAACTGCGCTCACGATAGTTGCGGACAGCGCGAGTGGAATAAGTATGCTGCGAAGGGTGTGATGTAGTTTCATAGCTGTCCTGTTTTTTCGATTAAATCAATGATTGCACACTGACGGGTACTCACCGTGAAACGACGCAACGCACCACGTGGGGTTAACCGACCGTTAAAAACTGAGCGCGCAGTTTGTACGTATGTTTTTTGCGCGCTACGCGACGACAAAATTTTTGGGCCGACGCGCACGCCACACACCGTAATCTGCGCCCTCCACCACCTGCCGCCATCTACGACCTACTTGAATGCGATGACCATGCCTTCCCTCCTGTTTAAATGCCTGTGCGCTGCGACCCTCGCGCTGCCGAGCAGCGCCGCGCTGGCCGTACCGTTTGTGCCTGCAAGCGACCTCACGCCGCTGGAGCGCTTGGCCAGCAAACCAAGCGCTCTAGGCACGCCAGGCGCGGGCGCGGTTGATCGATCAAGCCGATCAATGCGCAACGCCCTGAAGCTGAACCCGAAAAATGCCGAGCTCGCGGCCCGCATCGCGCAGATGTACGTATCGCGCGCGCGCAGCGAGTCGGACCCCCGCTATTTCGGCCAAGCGCAGTCCGCACTCGCCACTTGGTGGGCGGAAGATTCGCCGCCAATCCCCATCTTGTTGCTGCGCGCCATAATCCGCCAGAGCACCCATGATTTCAGCAACGCGCGACGCGATCTTGACCAAGCGGTGCAGCGCGAACCGGGCAACGCGCAGGCGTGGTTGACGATGGCCACCGTGCAGCAAGTCACCGGCGATTTGCAGGGCGCGGCTGACAGTTGTCGCAAAGTCGCACCGCTCACGCCGCCGCTGATTGGCATCACCTGCATGGCCGGTATAGACGGTGCCGAAGGGCGTGCAGCGCAGGCCTATGACGCCTTAAATGCCGCGCTGATTGCGTCTGACGCCGGCGGCCGCGATTCAATCGGTGTGAGCATTTGGGCCCTCACTTTGCAGGCCGAAATCGCCGAGCGACTTAATCGCATGACCGACGCCGAGCGGTTGTATCGGGCAAGCCTCACGCTTGACCCAACGGATGCTTACTGCATCGCTGCTTACTCGGATTTTCTAATCGATGCGGGCCGTCCAAACGAAGTGCTCGCGTTGATTGCCGCGAGCACCCGCGCCGACGTGTTGCTGCTGCGTCGCGCGATTGCCGCGAAGCTCGCCGCCGCACCCGATGCGGCGCAAGTGGCCAAAGATTTGGGCGAACGATTTGCCGCGTCAAAAGCGCGCGGCGACCGCGTTCATCTGCGCGAAGAAGCACGATACGCGCTGATCATTAAAGACGAGCCGACTGAGGCGATGAAGTTGGCGCGCGAAAATTGGCAGGTGCAAAAAGAGCCCCTCGACGCACGTATTGCGCTAGAGACCGCCGTGGCCGCGCGCCACCCGAAAGACGTGGCCGACGTGCTCCACTTCCTTGACAGCACGGGCTTGCAGGGTGAAAAGTTAGCGCAACTCGCCGCTCAACTCAAAGCGCAAGTGAAGTCAAAATGATGCGCCGCGCTTTGGCAATTTCTCTGTTGTTGGCAAGCGTGTTTGCTGCATCGGCGGCACACGCGCACAAGGCCAGCGACAGCTATCTCACGCTGCAAGTCGATGGCGAAAAAATCACCGGACAGTGGGACATCGCACTGCGCGATCTCGACATCGTGCTCGATCTGGATCGCAATGCCGACGCGGTCATCGACTGGGGCGAAGTGCGCACTCGTCACGGCGAAATCGCGGCCTACGCGCTGGGTCACCTGACACTGAAAACGGGTGGCCCAACCGGTGCCGCGTGCGCCTTGTCGGTCGCCGATCACTTGATCGACAACCACACCGACGGCGCGTATGCGGTGATGAAATTGGCCGGCTCGTGCCCGAGCGCTACAACTACATTGTCGGTCAATTACAGTCTGCTATTCGATGTTGACGCGCAGCATCGCGGCCTGCTCAAATTGTCCTCTGCAAGCACGGATAAAGCCGCCGCGCCGTTCGTGGTCAGCGCGGTATTTCCTGCTGAAAACGCGACGCAAAACTTCGTGTTGGTCGCGCCGAGCACGCTCTCGCAATTTGCAACCTTCGTCGCTGACGGCGTTAAGCACATCGCGATTGGCTTAGACCACATTCTGTTTTTAGTGGCACTGCTGTTGCCCGCCGTGCTGGTTCGCGGCAAAGGCACCTGGACGCCTGTGGCCGATTTGCGCAGCGCATCCTGGAGCGTGTTCAAGATCGTCACCGCGTTCACCGTGGCGCATTCGATTACGTTGTCGCTGGCCGTGTTGGACATCGTGCAGTTGCCGTCGCGCTTCGTTGAGTCAGCGATTGCAGCGTCAGTGTTGATTACCGCCCTTGACAACTTGTGGCCGTTTTTGCCGCGCAAACGCTGGCTAGTGGCATTCGCCTTTGGCTTGCTGCATGGCTTCGGTTTTGCCAGTGTGTTGGTTGATCTGAAGCTGCCCGCATCGACGTTGATCCTGTCGCTATTCGGCTTCAACGTTGGCGTTGAAATCGGGCAGTTGGCCCTAGTTGCGATCCTCGTGCCGCTAGCGTACGTGTCTCGCGCGTCGTGGGGCTACCAGCGCATTGCGTTGGGCGCTGGGTCGATAGTGATTGCAGCGATTTCGCTCGGCTGGTTGCTTGAACGCAGCCTCACTTTGCAGCTGATGCCGTTCTAATTTTTCAACCCGCATGACGTTCACAGATTGACCCTGGTAAGCGGTGACCTGAAAACTAAGTTTGCAAGTATTCCGTACCAAGATAACCCGCTATCCGCCACACTACGTCATGCTTCAAACGAACACACCTTCCTTTCTGCACGGCCCGCTTGTCGTTTCGCTTGTCGCCTTGCTGTCACCTCTCGCCTGGGCTGGTGGCGAACAGGTGGTCGAAAAAGTCGTCGTTAGCGGCACGCAAAGCACGCTAGGTGTCGCCGATGCGGCCAGCGTCGGTACCATCACCCAAAAGCAGCTAGAAGCGCGCACGGTGTATCGCCCCGGTGAGCTGCTGGAGTCGGTGCCGGGGCTGATCGTCAGCCAGCACAGCGGCGAGGGTAAGGCCAACCAGTTTTACCTGCGTGGCTTCAACCTTGATCACGGCACCGATTTGCGCACCACGGTCGACGGCATGATCGTGAACCAGCGATCGCATGCGCACGGACAAGGTTGGACAGACGTGAACTTCATTATTCCGGAGTTGGCCAGTCGACTCGAATATCGCAAAGGGCCGTATTTTGCGAGCGAGGGCGACTTTTCGTCGGCCGGTTCAGTGAATCTTAAATACGCGGATCGGCTCGACAAAGGTGTGGCCAGTGTTGCCGTTGGTCAGAACGGATTTCGCCGCGCGCTGCTCGCAGATTCACCGGAGTTTGCGGGTGGGCACGTGCTGTACGCGCTCGAAGGTTTGAACAACGATGGACCGTTTGTGCATCCCGATAAATACCGAAAACTGAACGGTGTATCGCGCTACAGCCAAGGCGATGAGGGCAATGGTTTCAACGTCACCGGCATGGCGTACAAGGCGACATGGAACGCGACTGATCAGATCACGCAGCGAGCCATCAAGAGCGGTCTAATTAGAAATCGCTTCGACGCCATTGACCCGACCGATGGCGGTGCCGCGCATCGCTACAGCCTCTCAGCTGCGTGGCGCAAAACGGACGATGGGTCGAGCACGCAGGTCAACGCGTATCTAATCGACAACAAGCTCGAACTGTTCTCAAACTTCACCTATTTTCTCGACAACCCGATTGATGGCGACCAGTTTGCGCAGCCCGATCATCGGCGCACGGTGGGCTTCAACGCGAGCCACACGCGGCGATTTTTGGGCCTTGGCTTGGAGTCAGAAAACACGGTGGGCGTGCAGCTGCAAACTGACAATATTTTTAACGGCCTGCTCAACACCAAAGCACGACAAACTATCGGCGTCACTCGGCAAGACCACATCGTCGAGAGCAGCGTCGGCGCGTACGGCGAGAACGCGACGAAATGGACGCCGTGGTTTCGTAGCGTTACGGGACTGCGTGCCGATGCGTATCGATTCAAAGTCAACAGTGACAACCCGGCGAACTCGGGCACCGCTACCGAGAGCATGGTGAACCCAAGATTCGCGCTGATCTTTGGGCCGTGGGCGAAGACCGAGTTCTACCTGAATGCAGGCGGCGGATTTCACAGTAACGATGCGCGCGGCGCAACGATTCGTGTTGATCCAAAAACGGGCGATGCGGTAGATCGCGTGACGCCGCTGGTGCGCTCAAAAGGTGGTGAAATCGGCGTGCGCGGCAACTGGTTGCCCGGCTTGCAAACGTCGCTGTCGCTGTATCAACTTGATTTCGCGTCCGAGCTTTTGTTTGTTGGCGATGCTGGCACCACGGAGGCAAGCCGCCCAAGCCGACGTGTCGGCTTTGAGGTGGCGAACTATTACAAGCTGTCCAATTGGTTGACGGTGGATGCGGATTTCGCTTTCGCCCGCGCACGATTCCGTGACGCTGACCCGGTGGGCAATCGCATTCCCGGCGCAGTGGAAGGTGTAGCCTCGTTGGCCATCGCGGTTGACAATTTGGAACCGTGGTTTGGTGCTGCGCAGCTACGCTACTTCGGCCCACGCCCGTTGATTGAAGACAACAGCGCTCGATCAAAAAGCACGACCACGCTGAACGGCAGAATCGGCTATCGCATCAACCCGAAAATGCGCGTGGAGTTAGATGGCTTTAACCTCACCGACCGCAAGGCGTCGGGCATTGACTATTACTACACCTCGCGCTTGCCAAACGAGCCAGCGGCGGGCGTTCAAGGCATTCACTTCCATCCGATTGAATCACGGTCATTTCGGTTGTCGTGGGTGATGAACTTCTAAAAAATTCGCCGCTACAGCAACACCTGCGTGCCCAATTCAACGACCCGGTTAGGCGGTAAATTAAAGTATGAGCCTGCGCCTTCCGCCTGCCGCGTCATCCACGCGTAGAGAGAACAACGCCAGCGCGTCATGCCGCCGGGGCCGTCCTGAATCACGGAGCGTGCGATAAAGTAAGTGGTATCCATCGGATCAATTTCCAAGCCCACCTCACCCGCCCACGCCAGCGCGGCTGGCACGTCCGGCATTTCGCGAAAACCGAAATGCATGCGGATCGACCATAAGCCCGGCCCGCAGGCGACAACCGCCAAGCGATGCGAGTCGTTGCAATACGGCACCTCCTCGGTCTGTATGTGCAGCAGAATGATGCGTTGGTGCAGCACGTGATAATGCTTCAAGTTATGAAACAGTGCGCTTGGCACCAATAGCGGGTCGGACGACAAATACATCGCGGTGCCCGATACGCGCGGCACCTCCTTAAGCATTGAGGACGCGAACCCAGCCACCGGTAGATCAATCTTGCTGCGTTGCGCGGCCACCAGTTGTGAGCCCTTCTTCCACGTCATCAGTAGCAGGAAGATAACGCTGCCCAACGCCAGCGATTTTGGTCAGATTCGATGCGAAGAACAAGAGTTCGAGCAACAGAAAAATTGCGAACAAGCCGAGCACCACCGCGCGAAATTTCCCACGCGTTTTGAACACAACGACGGCGCCCAGAATCGAGGTGATGACCATGGTGCCGGACACGGCGATTCCATAGGCGCCGGCCAGAGCGCTCGATGACCGGAACTCGAGTACCAGCAGGATCACGCCTATCAACATGATCCAGTTCACGCTGCCGATGTAGATTTGGCCGCGCTCGCGATCCGAGGTGTGGCGTACATTCACGCGCGGCAAATAGCCCAGCCGTGAGGCTTGTTGCGTCAACGAAAATGCACCAGAAATTGTGGCTTGCGAGGCGATAACAGTGGCCGCTGTAGCCAGGACTACCAGCGGAATGAGAAAGCCCTCTGACGCGAGCAGGAAAAACGGATTTTTAACCGCAGTCGCATCGCGCAGCACCAGCGCGCCTTGGCCGAAATAGTTCAACACCAAACCAGGGCACACCAGGCCGAACCACGCAATACGCACCGCCTTCCTGCCGAAGTGCCCCATGTCGGCATACAGCGCCTCGCCGCCCGTGAGTGCAAGAAACACTGCTGATAGCAGCACCATCATGCCGCGCGGATGATCCACGGCAAACATCAATGCATACATCGGGTTGAGCGCTTTAAGCACCATCGGTGTTTGCATAATGCTGTTGATGCCCATTGCCCCTAGCGCGACGAACCAGACCAGCGTGACCGGCCCGAATAGCTTACCGACGCGCCCAGTGCCGTGGCGCTGGATCAAGAAAAGGCCGATCAGTAAACCGATGGTGATGGGGATGATGAATTTTTCGAATTGCGGCGTAGCCACGCTGATGCCTTCCACCGCCGACAGCACCGAAATGGCCGGCGTGATGATCGCGTCGCCATAAAACAGCGCTGCAGCAAACACGCCAGCAGTGATCACAAACGCGGCCAATTTTTCGCTATGTTTACGATCCTTCACCAAGCGATGTGCCAACGCGGTAAGCGCGAGGACGCCACCTTCTCCCTCGTTATCAAGTTTCAAAATTAACCACACGTATTTGACGGAGATAATCAGCATGATTGCCCAGAACAGCGCTGACAAGGCAGCCAGCACATTAGCTTCACTTAGCGCAAGTGCATGCGGGCCGTTAAACGCCTCTTTGAACGCGTACAGTGGGCTGGTGCCGATGTCGCCGTAGACGATTCCAAGAGCTGCCATCGTGAGCACGGCAGTGCTGGATTTTTGGGATTCGGAGGGATGCACAGTGCTACCTTGACAACGGTTGATAAAAAAAGTGGCGTGCTTCAGCAATACCAGTAGCGCTGGTAACGCTGCAGTCCGCTTTGAAGCTCAAAGGGCTAAAGCGTAAATCGGTAGCCAACGCCAATTTCCGTTTGAAAGTGGCGCGGCTGGGCGGGGTCAATTTCAAGTTTTTGCCGCAAATGGCTCACATAAATGCGCAGGTAGTGGCTACTTTCGACCTGCGATGGCCCCCACACCTCACGTAATAACTGCCGATGCGTGACGACCTTGCCCGCGTTTGCGATGAGCGCCACCAGCAGTCGATATTCAATGGCCGTCATGTGAACCGACACGTTGGCGCGAGTGATCAATCGTCGCGTCATGTCAACGCTTACGTCGCCGAAGGTAACGACCGCGGCCTCAGTTGTGTCCGAGCGCGAGCCGCGGCGCAACAGCGCGCGCACCCTAGCCAGCAATTCGCCCACTGAGAAAGGCTTGGTCAAGTAATCATCTGCTCCCGCATCAAGCACATCAATCTTGTCCGATTCGATGCTGCGAGCTGACAAAATGAGCACCGGAACGTGTGACCAAGCACGCAATTCGCGCACAAATTGTTCACCATCACCGTCAGGCAATCCGAGATCGAGAATTACCAATGCTGGTTTGCTGGTGCCCGCATCAATCAGGCCCACCGTGAAACTGGCTGCTTCTCGCACTTTGTAGCCCTCGCGTTCAAGGGCCTGCCGAACAAAGCGGCGAATCTGTGCGTCATCCTCCACCAGCAGCAAAGTCGGGGCCGGGCTGCTCATGCGGACATGCCAGTCAGCGTGATGTTCGGTTTGGCATCAAGCACTATCTCGGGCGGATTGCCGCGCGACAGCATGAAGGTGACGCAGGCACCGCCCGCTCCCGGATTGCTCGCCGCAATGCGCCCGCCATGCACTTCAACGATGGCGCGACAGATAGCCAAACCGACACCCATGCCCGAGCTCAGTCCGTCCTGCTCACCGCGCTCAAACAGCGTGAACACAGCATCCAGCCGATCTGCCGGAAAGCCGTGGCCGACATTGCTGATCGACACCGAGACTGCTTCGGCGCTGGCCGTCGCATCAATGTGCAGGTCGCTTGCTTCGGGCGAAAACTTGGCTGCATTGTCAATCAAATTGCACAGCACCCGTTCCATCAGCACCGCATCGATATTGACCAGCGGCAAGTCGCCATCGATGCGCACGATGACGTGACGGCCGCCGAGTGTTGGCGTCGCAAAATGAATACTTGCGCCTATCACTTCATCGAGCGGTTGCCATTCGCGGCGCAGCTTGACGTGCCCCGCCTGCATGCGCGCCATATCGAGCAGGTTGGTCACCATGGTGTTAAGTCGCATCGCCTGATCGCGCAAGCTGCTCGCCGTTTCGTGCGCTTGCGGATCACTGATAGCAGGATCGGACGCTAAGGTATCGGCCAGACCGTACAGCGCGGTAAGCGGCGTACGGATATCGTGCGACAGCGCGGCGAGAATGCTATTGCGCAACCGCTCGCTGTGCATGCTGAGCTCGGTTCGGTTAGCTACGTCCGCGCAGTGCAACCGCTCCAGCGCGGTGGTTAACAGCGAGGCCACCGCACGCAGCAATGATTTCTGTGAAGCCAGTGATTTGCCCGCGTTTGCGCTTGCAGCAACGATCATCACCCCGCGCCGTCGCGTAGCGCCTAATAGCGGCAGTAACAGGCGCTCGCTGTCGTCATGGCCAAGCTCTGTTGCGTCAAGCGTGGTGCTTGACGCATACACCGCTGTGGCGGCAGTACGCTCAATAGCTGACAGCTTAAAGCTGTGTTCATCGGCCAGTCGCAGCGCTGTGTGCGCATTGAAATTGTCATTATGGTCAGGCACCAGGAACGCTGTGCGAGCGCCAAGCTGTTGCAGTACGAAATGGCTGATCAGCGTGGCCGCTTGCTGCGCGCTCCGCGTGCCCGCGATCGCTTGCGCCAGCGCATGCAGTCGTGTCTGCTCGTCGGCTCGTGCTTGCGAATCGAAGGCTCGGACTTTAAGTGCGGTGGCGAGCTGTGCGATGGTGAGCGCAACCACTAGCATGACGGCAAACGTAACCAGATACTGTGCATCGTTTACCGCAAATGAAAACTGCGGTGGCACAAAGAAAAAATCAAACATCGCAACGCTCAGAAACGCCGCAACCATCGCCGGACCACGCCCATAGCGCACGGCGGCGATCACTACCGCGAGCAAAAACAGCATGACGATATTGGCGGGATCAAGCCACTGCGCTAACGGCCAGACAACCACGGTTACCAGAGCGCATAGCAACGCTGCGCTCAAATACTCGAACCACGGCGAAGGCGGACGAACGGTGGCGGTGGTTTGAGTGGTCAATGGCGGACGGCGAGGTGGATCATGTGGCAAATCTTAGGGGGATATGCGTAAAGACAGCGACAATTGTTGCTCCTGCCGTGTAAAAAAGTCGTAAATGCTGCGATCACCATGTTGACACCTGTTGAGGTAACGGCGCTCGTCGCATTCGATTGCGTGGTGTTGCGCGGCCTGCCGGGCAGTGGCAAGAGCACGCTCGCTGGTCTTCTGGCGGAGCGACACGGGTTTTTGCACCTTGAAGCTGATCAGCATTTCGTGAGCAACGGTGTGTACAGATTCGATCCGGCGCGTCTGGCTGATGCACACGCTTTGGTTGCGCGCGACACGTTGGCTGCGTTGCAAGCGGGCGGTCGTGTAGTGGTCGCCAATACCCATGTTCGGCTTTGGGAAATGGCGGCGGTGGTTGGAGCCACGCGTCTTGCTGGCGCTACGATCTGCTTTGTGGAGTGTCGAGGTGCGTGGCCGAACGCGCACGGATTGGGCGAGTCGCGGATTGAATCGATGCGGCAACGGTGGGAGCGGCTACCCAGCGACTTTGACGACGTAAATTTTGTATTGCAGTCGCCGCCGTCACCCGAACCCCGCATTGGGTGACAAAACATGCGACTTGAAATGGGCGAAATCGCGCCCAAATCCCCCGCTAACTCAATGGTCAATTAGGTTTCGGATGATCGCGAAGGAATTTGCGCAGTCCATACAGCACAAGCATGGCAAAAAAAGAACTTTACGGTGTCCTCGGGGTCGAGAAATCAGCGTCTGAGGACGAGATTAAAAAGGCGTATCGCAAGCTCGCGATGAAATATCACCCGGATCGCAATCCGGGCGACAAGGCCTCTGAAGAAAACTTTAAGGAAGCTAACGCCGCGTACGAAGTCCTGTCCGACCCTAAAAAACGCGCCGCCTACGATCAGCACGGTCATGCCGGGATTGACCCGCAGGCAGCTGGCGCGGGGGGCTTTGCCGGGGGCAATTTCGGTGATGCGTTCGGTGATATTTTTGGCGAAATTTTTGGCGGCGGCCGGGGTCGTCAGCAACGTGCTG
This sequence comes from Burkholderiales bacterium, assembly GCA_043721275.1. Classification (GTDB taxonomy): domain Bacteria; phylum Pseudomonadota; class Gammaproteobacteria; order Burkholderiales; family Casimicrobiaceae; genus Casimicrobium. The sequence continues at coordinate 4,803 of JAYSRA010000106.1, read as the reverse complement.
ATTCGCCGTTCCGTGGCTCCGACCTTCGCTACAACCTCGAAATCACGTTAGAAGAAGCGGCACGCGGCACCACCACTAAACTGCGTATTCCGACCACTGAAACGTGCGAGGTGTGTCACGGAACGGGAGCTGAAAAAGGTCATGATCCGGAGACCTGCCCAACCTGCAAAGGCGCGGGTGCAGTGCGCGTGTCGCAGGGGTTTTTCTCGGTGCAGCAAGCGTGCCCGCAGTGCCGTGGCAGCGGAAAAATCGTCAAGCATCCGTGCAAGGCGTGTAGTGGCGCAGGCGTTAACAAAAAATCGAAAACGCTGGAGGTCAAAATTCCGCCCGGCGTGGATACCGATGACCGCGTTCGCCTCTCCGGCGAGGGTGAGGCGGGCACCAACGGCGGTCCGGCCGGTGACCTATACGTGGTGGTGCAACTCAAGCCGCACGCTGTATTTCAGCGCGATGCGGCTGACCTGCACTGCGAAATGCCGATCTCTTTTTCTACAGCAGCACTCGGCGGCGAGCTGGAAATCCCGACGCTTGACGGCAAAGCGTTGTTGAAGATTCCGTCGGAGACGCAATCCGGGCAAGTATTTCGCCTTAAAAACAAAGGCATTCGACCGGTGCGTGGCAGCGTAACCGGAGACTTGTTCTGCCATGTGCAGATCGAAACGCCGGTTAATCTGAATTCGCGCCAGAAGGAAATTCTGCGTGAGTTCGAAGAAATTCGTGAAAAAAATTCGGCGAAACAGAGCCCCAAGCAAAAGGGATTTTTCGATAAGTTGAAGGACTTTTTCGAGAGCTAACAGCACGATGGTGGAGGGCGTCTCTCGATGCCCGTGCGCGTCACGCAGGAGTAGCGAAAGGTGAGTTCAAGCATCACAGAATGGTAAAAACCGTTCACCCTTCAGCCTCTCTCTTGCATGAGCGACACACCCGCTTCTCCGTCCGCTGCCACCGTCCCCGTGCCCGCCGCGCGATTGCTGCGTTTACGTACTTTGCTCACCGTGCCGTTTGTGTTGCTCATCGTTGTGCCAGCGCTGATTATTGCGGGCACATCGTTGTACACCGGGTTGCAGGCCGTCGACGTGCTGTCACGGCAGCTGATGGATGACATTTCCGCACGGGTCGGGCAGGCCGCTGTGCATCAGCTGGAAGAGGCATCCGTCACGCTGTTGGCGACCTTCCCCAATGCCGAGGACAACCAGAACGCGTCCGTTGAATTGTTCGCCGATGCCGAGCGGCTTGAACGCAAATTATTTGAATTAACGGCGGCGGCGCGCACCACCGCGTATCTATATTTTGGTCGCGAAGACGGCGGCTTTGTCGGCGTAGATCGCGTTCGTCCCGGTGCTCGGGCGGCGGCGACGGTGCGTTTGCAGGATGGGGGTGGTTCACCGAGAAAGGTATACACCGCACGCGGGCCGGGTGACCGCACCCGCTTGCTCGAAACCGAGAGCCGTGTTTATGACGCGCGTGAGCGCGTTTGGTACAAGCAGGCGAAGGCCGCGCAGCGGCTTACTTGGACGCCGATCTACGTGTCGTTCGGCTCGGGTGCGTTGGTCACCACCGCCGCGCAACCCGTGACCTCCGGGTCCGGCTCATTGTTTGGTGTGTTGGCGGCAGACGTTGAGCTCTCCGAGTTAAGCCAATTCATGAAGAGCGTGGCGGTGAGCGCTAACGGTGTCGCCTTCATCGTTGACCGGGAAGGATTGCTGGTTGCCAGTTCAACGCCCGAGTTGCCGTATCGCACTGAAGGCGGTGTGCAAAAACGCGTCGCCGCGCGCGACAGCCAATCGGATCTGGTGCGCGCCGGTGCGCAGTGGTGGCGAACCGCGGGGCGCGACGTAAAGCTTTCCCCCAACATTGCCCTGATCACCACTACTGGCGAGAAAGTTGACGTAGCAGCGCGGCGCGTAACCGGCGTGCAGGGAATCGATTGGGATATCGTGGTCGCCGTGCCGCGCAGCGACTTCACCGCGCCGATTGTGAAGAGCGCGATCAGTATGTTCTTCGTGATCATCATGGCGCTGGCCGCCGCACTGCTCTTGGGTTTGTATGTGCTGCGCCGGGTCACGCGCGACGTTGATCAGCTGGTCGCCGTGACCAAAGATATTTCCGCAGATCGCTTGCCGACGGCACTGCCGGTCACCTCGCTCGCTGAAACCGGTGTGCTCGCGCACGCGTTTGGCGATATGGTTGGCCGACTCACCCAGTCGCTTGAAACCATCCGTACTCAAAACGACCAGTTTGCGCTGCTCAACGCCACGCTGGAGGAGCGCGTTGATCGCCGCACCACCCAGTTGGCCGAACAAAATTTAACGCTGACCGAAGAAATTTTGCGCCGTGAGCGATTGGAGCGTGAGCTGCGCAACACCTCCCAGGCGGCGCAAAAAGCCGCTGAAGACAAGGCCCGTTTTTTAGCGATTCTCAGCCACGAATTGCGCACCCCGTTGCAGGCGGTGGTGGGAGCCAGTCACTTGCTTTCCGCGCGCGGCCAACCGGGCGAGCGAGCCGACGAAATTGAGACGCTGGACGCTGCGAGCAAATCGCTGTTGACATTGATTGACGGTGTGCTTTCGTACTCTCGGTTGGAGGCAGGCGTGGTGACTCCCACGCTCAACTCATTCTCGCTCGCGGTGTGCGTTGATGAGGCGCTGCGGGTGTCGCGCTCGGCGTTGCCGCGACCTGATGTGGCGTTGCTGGTGGACATTGATGCTGCGGTGCCGAAGGTCATTCACACCGATCAAGGCATGCTTCGGCAGGTGCTCATCAACCTGCTTGGCAACGCGCTTAAATTTACTCGCAACGGCGAGGTGCGCGTGCACATCAGCGCCGACCACGCCGATCACGCCGAGCGCACCGGGCACCCGCTGCTGCTGCGCTTTACGGTAACCGACACCGGCACCGGCATTGATGTCAGCACGCAGCAGCGCCTGTTTCAACCGTTCCAGCAGGGTGACGTCACGCCGGGCGAGCCACCTATTGGCAGCGGCTTGGGCTTGGTCATTTGCTCGTTGCTGGTGCGCGCATTGGGCGGTGAAATCACCATGGCTAGCGTGCCCGGAAAAGGCACGCGCATGAGCTTTTCGGTACTGGCACAAACGCTGCCCGCGAACTCGGACATCAGCGCGTCCGTACCCGTCAATGCTGCCCTGAAGGCACTGCGTGCGCGGCACGTGATGGTGGTTGAGGACAACGACGTTAATCGCGAATTGCTCAGCATCATGCTCGAACAATTGGGACACAGCGTATTCGCCGTGGCTGACGGCGAGGCGGCGATTGCGGCCTGCGAAACGACTGCGTTTGATGCGATTTTGATGGACTTGAATCTGCCACGCATTGGCGGCATTGAGGCCACGCGACGCATTCTTAACGACCCGACCGAACGACACACGCACCCGGCCATCATCGCGCTCACCGCGAGCGTGAGTGATGCTGATCGTGCGCTGTGTGCGGCCGCTGGCATGCGTGGTTTTTTGACTAAACCAGCGACGGTATTCAGTCTTGATGTGGCGCTGCGCGCCGCGGTCAATGACGTATCGGGCGACGTGGCCACCCTCGCGCTGACCGACTTACTCGACGAGGCCACACTGGCGGCGTTGGCCGAGCTTGATGAGCGCGCTCCAGCGCCGTTTTTGGCAAAACTGGTTGATCGTTTTCTTGACGGCCTGCCCGAGCAGATTGCAACCATCCACCGCGCCTGCGCGCAGGGCGACGGCGAGCAGGCCGAGGCCACGGCGCACAGCCTCGCGGGCGCGGCGGCCGCGGTGGGGGCGAGCGCCTTGACCCGCGCTGCACGCGCCGTGTGTGATGACCCCGTCACAGCGCGCGTCGCCGAGCTCGACGTGATTTCACGTGCTACGGCGGCGGCACTGTTGGCTTGGACGGCGCGTCGCTCGCCAGCAATAGCAGCCAAAACGGGCTGAATGACTAACAGCGCAGCTGGAAAAAACGGTTCTGCCGGGGCGATTGGCCCAGAAAGTTCTGAATGTGGAGCCAAACAGCGCATTTGCAGCGATAAAATCGTGTGTTCGTTGGAAAATTCTTAGCACTATGAATACTTCAACTGATCTGTGTTTAATTCGTGTCGCTGTGGCGGACGATCATCCCATCGTGCGCGCCGGCGTGTGCGGCATCCTGTCGTCTGATCGCAGTCTGAGCGTGGTCGGTGAAGCCGAGGACGGCCAGCAGGCCGTCGAGATGGTGAGGAAGGGCGGCATTGACGTGCTGGTGCTTGATTTGGCGATGCCGGGTAGAGCAGGGCTGTCGTTGCTGCGCCAACTGCGTGACGAGGCTCCAGAGCTGCGCATCGTGGTGTTTTCGTCCTATGACCCGGTGTCGCATAAGGATCGCTCAATTGCGCTGGGCGCGTCGGCGTACCTGGCCAAAGGCGCGCGACCGGCTGAAATTTTGGACACCATTCACCAAGTCATGGCGCGTCCGGTGCAAAAGCGCACCGACAATTCCGACGGCGCGCCGCACACGCTCCTGTCGCTGCGGCAGTACGATATTTTTGTGCGACTGGTGCGCGGCGAGTCGGTCACCGACATTGCCAAAGATTTGCACCTGAGCGTGAAGACCGTGAGCACGCACAAAGTCACCGTGCAAAAGCGTCTCGGCGCGCAATCGGTGGTTGATCTGGTGCGCTACGCCGTGCAGCATGAATTGATTTCCGCAGCAGGTTAAGCGGATTGAGCGGCATACAACTTTCGCGTGAAACGCGGTGACTCATAAGTAAATCGTACTTTCGGGGGTTCGTTGACTCATAAGTAGAGTGTACCGACGCAAACAGCGAAGGACACCGAAATGAGT
>JAYSRA010000105.1:0-27446 GCA_043721275.1 Burkholderiales bacterium | reverse complement strand
CAAGGGCGTATTTGGCGCGCCGTTTTTTATCGTCGACGGCGAACAGTTCTGGGGCGCAGATCGTTTACCGATGATGGAGGCGTGGCTAACTAAGGGCGCTTGGGCTTACTAATGCCAGTCATCGAAACCAAACTCAACCCGCGTGACGCAAACGTGTTGGCCTCCACCCAGGCCATGCAAGTGCTCGTGACGATCTGCGCCTCAAGCATGCGGCGGCAGCGCTTGGCGGCGGCGACGCGCCACGCGCAAAGCACACCGCGCGCGGCAAGCTGCTGCCGCGAGATCGCGTAAAGCAACTGCTCGATCCGGGCTCGCCGTTTCTCGAACTCTCGGCGCTCGCAGCGCACGAGATGTACAACAACGAGTCGCCGGGCGCGGGCATCATCACCGGCGTGGGTCGCGTCAGCGGACGCGAATGTGTGCTCGTGGCTAACGACGCGACGGTCAAGGGCGGCACCTACTATCCATTGACCGTGAAGAAACATTTGCGCGCGCAGGAAATCGCCGCGCAGAACAATTTGCCGTGCATTTATCTGGTCGATTCCGGCGGCGCGAATTTGCCGAATCAGGATGAGGTGTTCCCGGATCGCGAGCACTTCGGCCGCATCTTTTTCAATCAGGCCACGATGAGCGCGCGGGGCATCGCGCAGATTGCTGTGGTCATGGGTTCATGCACGGCCGGCGGCGCGTACGTGCCCGCGATGAGCGACGAATCCATCATCGTCAAGAATCAGGGCACGATTTTTCTCGCGGGGCCTCCATTGGTTAAGGCTGCGACGGGCGAAGTAGTCACGGCAGAAGATTTGGGCGGTGGCGACGTACATACGCGACTGTCTGGTGTGGCCGATCAGCTCGCACAAAACGATGCGCATGCGTTGGGGCTAGCGCGGCAGGCGGTGGCCAACCTCAACACCGTCAAACCCTCGCAATTGGCGCTCACCGAAAGCGTCGAGCCGCTCTTCGATGCGCACGAACTGTACGGCGTCATTCCCGTCGACACACGCAAGCCGTTCGACGTACGCGAAGTCATCGCACGCATCGTCGACGGCAGCGATTTCGACGAATTCAAGCCGCGCTATGGCGCCACATTAGTCACGGGGTTCGCGCGCATCTACGGCATGCCTGTCGGCATCATCGCCAACAACGGCGTGCTGTTTTCTGAGTCTGCACTCAAGGGCACGCACTTTATCGAGCTGTGTTGCCAGCGCAACATTCCGCTCGTATTTCTGCAGAACATCACCGGCTTCATGGTTGGTCGCAAATACGAAAACGAAGGCATCGCACGTAATGGTGCAAAGATGGTCACCGCCGTGTCCTGCGCGCAGGTACCGAAGTTCACCATCATCATCGGCGGCAGTTTCGGCGCAGGCAACTACGGCATGTGCGGCCGTGCATTCGCCCCAAGATTCCTGTGGATGTGGCCGAATGCTCGCATCAGCGTGATGGGCGGCGAGCAGGCGGCGAGCGTGTTGTCCACTGTGCGTCGCGACAACATCGAAGCCAAAGGTGGCGCGTGGTCGAAGGACGAAGAAGAAGCGTTCAAGTCGCCGATCCGCAATCAGTACGAACGCGAAGGCCATCCGTACTACGCCACCGCTCGGTTGTGGGACGACGGCATTATTGACCCAGCAGACACGCGGCGGGTGTTGGGCCTCGGCTTGTCGGCGAGCTTGAATGCGGTGATTGCGGAGACGCGCTTTGGCGTGTTTAGGATGTAGTGATGACTTCAACATTGCTGCCCCCACAATCGCCTGCCCATTACTGGGCAATCGCAGCAGCTGCGCTTGCCGAAGAGCAACGCGCACGCTTGCACGCGATGGCCGACATTGACGGTCTACTCGCCCTCAATCGACTTACGATGGGCAGCCACGCCGCTCGCGCCGGCCGATACGAGAAGGAGAGTGATGTGTCTGTGATGGCAACACTGTTCAGAGCGGCGTATGGTTCCCATCTCGCGTCTCGAAACCCTCCTGAAGAAACATAAGCATGTCTGAACGCACGACAGCCACCCTAAAAATCGAACGCGACGCACGCGGCGTGGCGATGATCGCGCTGAACCGCCCCGAGGTTCACAACGCATTTGACGAAGTGATGATTCGCGAAGTCATCGCAGCGTTTCGCGATCTCGGTGCCGATGATGCGGTGCGCGTCATCGTCATTGCAGCTGAGGGTAAAAGCTTTTGCGCGGGCGCTGACCTCAACTGGATGAAGCGTGCGTCGGAATACGACGAAGACCAAAACCGTGAAGACGCGGGTGAACTGGCGCTGATGTTGAATGCGATTTACGCTTGCCCGAAGCCGGTGATTGCGCGCGTGCATGGCAACGCGTTTGGTGGTGGCGTGGGTGTGGTTGCGGCAGCCGACATTGCCATCGGTGTGGCCGACGTGCAGTTCTCGTTGTCGGAGGTCAAGCTCGGCATCATTCCGGCGGTGATCAGCCCCTACGTTATCGAGGCAATTGGTGCGCGCTATGCGCATCGGTACTTCATCTCTGCGGAGCGCTTCACGGGCTCGGAGGCTTACCGTATCGGTCTGCTGCATGATCTTGCATCATCCGTTGGCTCAATGGATGAGCAGATCGCAACGCTGTGTACTGCGTTGCTCGCAAACGGCCCGAAAGCGATTGAGTCGGCGAAAAATCTCATTCAAGCAGTGTCTCAAAAATCGATAGATGACGAATTGATGGAGGACACCATCGAACGCATCGCGCAAATTCGCTCCACACCCGAGGCGAAGGAAGGCATCACGGCGTTCCTTGAAAAGCGAAAACCGGCTTGGGTGAAAGAGTAGGCCATGTTTAGCAAAATATTGATTGCCAATCGCGGCGAAATTGCGGTTCGCGTTGCGCGCACGGCTCGGCGCATGGGCATCCAGACTGTGGCCGTATTCTCTGACGCGGATCGCGACGCGATGCATGTTGCGGTATGCGATGAGGCGCACTACCTTGGCGGCTCGGCACCGCGCGACTCGTATTTGCGTGGCGACAAAGTGCTCGACATCGCCAAGCGCACCGGCGCACAGGCGATCCATCCGGGCTACGGGTTTCTCTCTGAGAATGCTACCTTCGCACTGCAATGCGCGGACGCGGGGATCGTGTTCATCGGGCCGCCGCCGGCCGCGATTGAGGCGATGGGTTTAAAGGCCGAGTCAAAGCGCCTGATGGAGCGAGCCAACGTGCCATTGGTGCCCGGCTATCACGGGGCCAGTCAAGATGAATCGCTGTTGCTTGCTGAGGCAAAACGGATCGGCTTTCCGGTGCTCATCAAGGCGAGTGCGGGTGGTGGTGGCAAGGGCATGAAAGTCTCCGATTCGGCAGACGATTTTGCCGCGTCGCTGGCGTCCGCCAAACGTGAAGCCAAGAATTCATTCGGTGACGACAACGTGCTGATCGAGCGCTATTTGCAGCGCCCGCGTCACATTGAAATTCAAGTGTTTGCCGACGAACTTGGGCACTGCGTTTACCTGTTCGAGCGCGACTGTTCGTTGCAGCGCCGTCATCAGAAAGTCATAGAAGAAGCGCCTGCGCCGGGCATGACCGAAGCGCGTCGTCGTCAGATGGGTGAGGCTGCCGTGGCCGCTGCGAAGGCCGTGGGCTACGTCGGCGCGGGCACCGTGGAATTTATTGCGGAACATGACTTCACCACCTCGGGCCGTTTCTATTTCATGGAGATGAATACCCGGTTGCAAGTGGAGCATCCCGTGACCGAAATGATTACCGGACTTGATCTGGTTGAATGGCAATTGCGCGTGGCCTCCGGTGAGCGCTTGCCGAAATTGCAGGACGAATTGCGCATCAACGGTCATGCGTTCGAGGCTCGTGTTTACGCCGAAAATCCGCGCAATCAGTTCCTGCCAGCACTCGGGACGATCAACCTGTTGCGCACGCCCGCCGTGAATGCCGCCGTGCGCATCGATACCGGCGTGCGCGAAGGCGATGCCATCACGCCCAACTACGATCCGATGATTGCCAAACTCATCGTGCATGGCGAAAATCGCGAGCAGGCGTTGCAACGACTGGCGCTGGCGCTCGATGAATATGCCGTCGTGGGATTCGCCAACAACGTTGAATTTTTGCAGCGCGTGGCGCGGCATCCGTCCTTCGCTGCGAGTGACATCGACACCGGCTTCATCGGTCGGCATGCAAGCGACTTGCTGCCGCCGTTGCCCAGTCCGTCTGACTTTGCGCTTGCGGCATGCGCGTTGGTCGAATGGTCGGTGTCACGCGATGCCAGCCGCGCAGCCGCGCGGGCCGCAGGTGAGCCGTCCTCGCCGTGGGCGCTCGCAGATGGATTCTGGCCCAATCAACCGGATAGCAGCATCGATTCTGAATACGCGCAAGGCGGCGCGCGCTTCAACGTGGGCGTCGTTCCGCAAGGCAATGGATTTGTATTTCGCCTTCCGGACAGCGCGCCGTGCGCCACCGCCGCAATTGATGGTGAGCACATCACGCTCGCGCTGGGCGACGTGGAACGCAGGGCACGCGTGCTGCGATCCGGCATGCATCGCGTGGTGCTGCTCGCAGGTGAACGTTTTGAGTTTGACGCGGTGGATCGTTATGCGCCGCCCGGAACCATTGAGGCCCACAGTGGGCATTTGACAGCCCCGATGCCGGGCTCAGTGGTGAGCGTTCTCGTGAACATTGGCGATGTGGTGAAAAAAGGCCAACCGCTCATCATCATGGAGGCCATGAAGATGGAGCACACCATTACCGCAACGGTTGATGGTGTGGTTGAGGCGATTTACTTCGCGGCGAAAGATCAGGTCAAAGAAGGCGCAGAGTTGGTGGCGCTCACGACTTCTATGACCCCGGTTGTTGTCACCTAACGCCCACGGCGTAGATGGGGCACACTTTATCGTGCGTAACTTTGCAAAAATAAATGCCGTACTTTGCGCGGCGCATTTGCCGTTAACAAACGCTGCGGCGCTGTGCCCATTTGGATCATTTGACAATGCGGCGATTGCCGCCGACGCGGTCAACGACGGCCTGGTGCTCAATCGCTACGCTCGCAAACTAGGCTCGATGGCACTGCTCGCAAATACCCGCTACGCCGCGGTGCCGGGGCTTACAGCGGCGCAAGTTGCTGAGCTTATTGAGGCGCGTGCTTGCGCCATCGACATCAACGGCGACGCAAAAATCGATAGCGTAGATACGACAATCATTGCGCGCCACTTGGTAGGCTTCACGGGCGCTGCATTAACCGAGGGTTTGCTGCTCGGTACCGGCTCACGATCCACTAACAAATCGATTACTGATTTTTTGGCGTCAGGTTGCGCGGTGGTGACGCCTTGTGTGCCGAGAACGTATTACATCTCACCGAGCGGCAGCGACACAGCGGCGGGCACCCAAGCTGCGCCGTGGCGAACCTTTGCGAAGGCGTTTGCTGTGATGATTGGCGGTGAAGTGCTTGTGGTGAAAGACGGCGTCTACACCGAGTCGCTTGGCGGCACCCGGCAGCCGCCGGCAGGAGCGCGCGGTAAATTCACCACGATCCGCGCTGAGACCGATGGCGGTGCGGTGGTTGATGGCCGTGGATCGGTGACACCATTGGTGATCACCAGTGCATACGTGCGCATTGAAGGCATGAAGTTCATCAACGGTGACGCAGCGGTGGCCGCGCTCAACGGCAACAATTTGCAAATTGCGCGCGGCGCGTTTGCCAACGCCGGGCCCAGCACTTACGACAATATTGTGGAAGTATCGGGCAGTGACGTGTTGGTAGAAGATTCGTGGATGTGGGGGCGCGGTAAGGGCGGGGTATTCGTTACCGGTGCGCGAGCCACATTGCGCCGACTGGTGATTCGCCTCGACTATTACACGGGTACGCTGGGCTTCATAGGCGTGGTGCTTTCAGGCGATTACGACACACAGATCGGTGCGGACAATACGGTGATCGAAAACGCCATCACGCTTGATTTCGGCACGACTGCAAGCTCATTCGATTGGAAAGGCGGATTTCGCTCACGCAGTCTGGGCAATGCGCGCACCCACCGCTATTACGGCACGATTGCACTCAATTTGCCGTATGACGGTTACCGCATGGCCGATTCATATTATGAAAATGTGGTCGCGTGGAATGTTGCACGACACGGGCTGTATGAAGACACGTTTGCTACCGGCTACACCATAAAAAATGCGACCGTGGGCGTTGCGGGTGGTGCGGGTATTCTCGGCGACTCAACAAGCGTCGCAAACAGCATCATGCATCGGGTTACAGGCGCAAGTTCGCCGGGTGCGTACAACGTCTATAACCGGACGGCGCTGCCGAACGGCGCGACAAATACACTGACTACCGACCCGCTTATCAAATACATCACGCGGGTCGAAAGCAGCAGCCCCGCATTCGGCAGCGGACAAAACGGCGTTAATCGCGGCGCAACCATCGTTAATCGCTACCAAGACGGTGTGTTGACCGCTATTCCGCTGTGGCCGTGGCCAAACGAGGCGCGGATCAAGACTGACTTCCAAACTAATTTCGGTTTACCCGGCGTCAATCCAGAACGAGGCTTTGCGGTCAACGGCAATGGCCTGCGCGGAACGCCGATTACGCTTTCGTCCCACATCTGGGAATATCTTGGCAACGCTTGTCCCATCGGCATGTGTCAATAAGGCGCGAGCGCATGGGCACGCTACCTTGTGAAGCAGGCAAAATGAGCTCATGAAAATCCTCCTCCAATCGACCGGCCTAGACATCATTCCAAGCGTCATGGCTGAGCTGAAAAAGCATCGGTCGGACTGGCACTATTTTGCGTGGCCAACGGATGAGCCGTGCGACTATGTGGTTGGCTGGAAGCCGCCTGCGGAGCTCTTTGCACGACAGCCGAAGTTAAAGGCCGTGATTAACTACGGTGCGGGTGTTGACGCGATTCTTGCGATGGGCGCGGTGCCGACCCACATGCCGATCATCCGGTTGGAAGATGCAGGCATGGCGCAGCAGATGGCAGAGTACGCGATTTATGGCGTGATTCATCATCAGCGCAATATGCGGATCTATCACGCGCAGCAGCGTGATGCGCACTGGCAGCAGCATGAAGATCGCAGCAACGTGCGTCGCCCGACAGTGGGGGTGATGGGCCTCGGTGAAATGGGCGGTATCGTCGCCTTAAAGCTTGCGGCGTTTGGTTATTCAATGCGTGGCTGGTCGCGGTCGAAGCATGAGATTGACAACGTGTTGACCTTTGCGGGGCACGAAACGTTGCCGACGTTTTTGTCGGGCTGTGATGTGCTGGTGTCGATGCTGCCGTTGACTGACTCAACACGCGGAATCATCAATGCCGTGATGCTCGCGAAGTTACCTCACGGCGCTTTTTTGGTGAACGCGGGACGCGGTGGGCATCTTGTCGATGCCGACGTTTTGGCAGCGCTTGAAAGCGGCCAATTGAGCGGCGCGTTGCTCGATGTTTTTCACGAAGAGCCGTTGCCGAAGGATCATCCGTATTGGTCGCACCCGAACGTGATCGTGACGCCGCACATTGCTGCAACGACGCCGATTAAGGATGCCTGCGCGCAGATCGTAGCGAAAATTTCTGCGCTGGAACGCGGTGAGGTTGTGTCCGGTGTGGTTGACCCCACCATCGGCTATTGAGGCAAGCATGAATTATCCAAAACACGTCAACATTGTCGAAGTCGGTGCGCGCGACGGCCTGCAAAACGAGCAGCAGGACGTGCCCGCCGCCATCAAAATCGAGCTGGTGAATCGCTTGAGCGACGCTGGTTTTCGCAATGTAGAGTCCGGCGCATTCGTGTCGCCCAAGTGGGTGCCGCAGATGGCAACATCGATGAACGTGATGACCGGCATCACGCGCAAACCGGGCGTGATTTATTCGGTATTGACGCCGAACATGAAAGGCTTCGATGCGGCGCTGGCAGCGCGGGCCGATGAAGTGGTCATCTTCGGCGCGGCATCTGAAGCGTTCTCGCTTAAGAACATCAACTGCTCGATTGCCGAGAGCATCGAGCGCTTTCGCGCCGTGGCTGAGGCCGCAAAAGCGCACGGCATGCGGGTGCGCGCGGCGGTGTCGTGCGCGCTCGGCTGTCCGTATCAAGGTGAAGTGTCGATTGAATCGGTGGTTGATTGCGTGAAGCGATTTGCCGATTTGGGCTGTGACGATATTGGCATCGCCGACACCATCGGCGTGGGTACGCCAGCGCGCGTCTCCAACGTGTTTGAAGCCGCTGCAAACGCGTTTCCGCTGAACCAGATTTCTGGCCACTTTCACGACACGTATGGTCAGGCCTGTGCCAATGTGTTGGCCTGCCTTGAGCTCGGTGTGAGCACGTTCGATACGTCGGTTGCAGGGCTTGGCGGGTGTCCGTACGCGAAGGGTGCCACGGGAAACGTGGCCACGGAGGATGTGCTGTACATGCTGCACGGCATGGGCATCGCGACCGGCATTGATCTCGACCGCGTATGCGACGCGGGGCAGTTCATTTCCCACGCGCTGGGCCGTGCGCCGCATTCACGCGTGAATCGGGCGTTGGCCGCGAAGCGCGCCGCGTAAGGCATGCCGACCGGTGTGGATCGACAGCCATTGCCATCTCGATTCGCTTGAATTCGACGCTGACCGCGATGAGGTCGTCGCGCTTTCGCGAGCAGCGGGTGTTGCAGCGATTATCAATTTGCCAGGCCACATTGATCACTTTGCGCAGGCCAAAGCGACGCGTGACCGCTACGGGTGCTTGACCGGTTTCGGCATTCATCCGATGTGGGTGGCAGGGCCGTATGCATCGTCGAAGCGCGAAGACATCGCGACAGTGCGCGCTTGGGTTGAGCGCGAAAAGCCGGAGTTGATCGGTGAAATCGGGCTCGATTTCTTCATCCCCAATTTCAATCAGAGCGAGCAGGAATGGTTTTTTTCTGAGCAGTTGAAGATCGCTCGCGATTTTGATTTACCGGTGTCCCTGCACGTTCGGCGCAGTCAGGATCACATGCTCAAACACCTGCGCCGCATTAAAGTGCGCGGCGGTTTTGCGCATGCCTTCAACGGCAGCGCGCAGCAGGCCAGCGAGTTTGTGAAGCTTGGTTTTTGTCTGGGCTTTGGCGGCACCGCGACGTTTCCGCAGGCGCAGCGCGTTCGGGCGCTGCTGCGTGATGTACCGATAGAGAACGTCGTCGTTGAAACCGACGCGCCAGATATTCCACCGAGCTTTTTGGGCACGATGGGCTCAGACGCACGCAACAGTCCGGTTTATTTGCCGCAGATTGGCGAAGTGTTGGCTGAAGTACGGGGCATGCCCGTAGCGGCATTCGCGGCGGCGACCAGCGCAAACGTGCGTCGTGTGTTGGCGCTGAGATAATTGGTGATGAGTTTTCGCCACCTGCACGCTCCTGCCGCGCCGTCGACGCCCATCGCCATTGAGTCGCCGTGCGTCAAAATTTGCGAGATTGACCACGACGGCTTGTGTGTGGGATGTTCGCGGACGCTCGATGAAATTGCGGGCTGGGGGTCATGGTCGGCGGAGCGGCGCGGTGCCGTGATGACGGCGTTGCCGACGCGGCGCGTCGTAAAAACGCTGCCTGAGTAAGTATCAGCTTTTCTCTGAAAACCCCATGCGCCTTGGGCTAAACGGCTTTTTTATAGAAAGTCGAAAATCACCATTTATTGCCTTTGGCCCATGTCAAGTGGCGCTCTCGGTAAAAAGCTGATGGCGGTCTAAAGCCTGCTGATTTCGTTCTAATAGCGCGCGGCTCGGCTGTAAAAAAAGATGCCGGAGCCTCAAATTTTTCCGGCAAATGTCGTCATCACGCGCGAGCCCAGCCGCATCAGCGCTTGAACGGGTAGCGACAGCTCACGCGCGCCGAGCGTGCGGGCTGTTTGTGCGTGGCCGGCTTCATCCTGCTTCATTTGCTCGACGATGGCGCGACTGGGCGTGTCGGACGCGGGCAGTTGATCTAAGTGCGAAGCTAGATGCGCCTCAACCTGCTCCTCGGTCGCCTGCAAGAAACCCAGCGACGTTTTGTCACCCAACGCGCCCGCTGCAGCGCCCATGACGAACGCCCCGGCATACCAGAAGGGGGCGAGCAGGCTGGTGCGCCCGCCAAGCGCGTGAACCCGCTCGCGCGTCCACGCCAGATGGTCAAGCTCTTCATCGGCGGCGTGGTTCAGTTTTTCGCGCAGCGCGGGCGAGCGGGACACCAACGACTGGCCTTGATAGAGCGCTTGCGCCGCCACTTCGCCCGCGTGGTTGATGCGCATTAGCGCGATCGATTGAGTGCGTTCGGCGTCGGTCATGGTGCGCGCAGACGCCTGTTCGCCCGGGCTGTCGCGCCGCGCAGTGGCGGCACCCGACAGTGTTTTCACGGCACGGTCAAAGGACAGAATCAGGTGATCCATAGCAAACAACTCAGATGAATCAAAACGCTATTTTGCCAAAAAGTTGTCGATGAAAAAAAAGGACGCCGAAGCGTCCTTTTTTGTAGCCGACGCTTTGATTAAAAGCGATGAATCAAACCTACTGCCAGCGTATTCAGCTTACCATTGGTTTCGTTCTTCAAATTAGAGAAGTACGCATACGCTTGTGAGCGCTTCGAGAACGAGTAATCAGCCACGAAAGCCAAATGCTTGCCGCCGCCGCGCGTCCAATTGTTGCGGATATTAGCGATCTGCGACAGTGTCGCGGTGCCAGCCGGTATCGTGTAGCCCACAGGAGCAACGTACGCCCATGCGGTGCCATTGTCACGTTGGCTGTACTGCAAACCGAAGTTCGAAGCACCCACCGGCACTTGCGCGCCGACTTCCCAGTATTTCGCTTTCAGTGTGCCGCTAGCGACCTTGAAGCTCATCACTTCGTACGCTGCATCTACGCGAGCCACGCCGAAGTTGTAGCGACCATAGCCACGAATGGTGTTTTGATCATGCGAGCCAGCGGTGTTGGCCAAGGAGCCCGCACCGACTGAAGCACCGCCCAAACCACGGAACTTCGAGTGCATCGAATACGCCAAGCCGGCCGTGATCGGCCCGTTGGAGTAGACAGCGCCCGTATCCCACAAACGGCAGCCGCTGGTAGAAACTTCCTCAACCAAAGCGTACGTTGTGCGCACACGGAAGCCCGAGAAATCCGGCGTCTGATAGCTCAGTGAGTTTGCAGCGCGCGCGTCGAAATTGCTGTCGGTTGCGCATCCGGCAACGCCAGCACGACCGTAGTTGGTGAACAACTGATTGCCAGCGAAACCGGGGCCGCTGGACAGGCCAGCGTTGCGGTTTTGCAGGCCGGTTGAGCCAATATTTTGGTGCGAGAGGCCGAGCACGTCGTCGTACGCCGTCAAGCCGTAGCCGACGCGAACTTGTCCAAAGCCGCCTTGCAAACCAACCCAGGCTTCGCGAGCGAACATCGCGCCGCCGTTGAGCACGCCATCATCGCTGCCGAAACCGCTTTGTAGGTTGAATACCGCGCTCGTGCCGCCACCCAGATCTTCGCTACCGCGAAACCCGAACTGCGACGAATTTGCCGTCATACGATTGACCGTTGAGCTCGTGGTCGCTGTGGAACCGCGATTGCTCTCAATGGATGTGTTGATGTAGCCGTATAACGTAACGTTGGCCGTCTGTGCTGAGGCAGCGACTGACCCTACGATGGCCGCAACCGCGAGGGCTGCTTTTGTGAGTTTCATGAGGACTCCGAGAAGAGAGATGAGAATGCGCGACAGGGAAGCGCGAGCTTCCCTGATTTACTGCGATTCGGGCCTAGAAGCGGTGGCGAATACCGACAGCAAACGCGCTAGCCTTCTGGCCATTGACGTTGGCTCGGTTTGACGCCGCTCCTGCTGGTCCGTCAGTATTGCCGTCGAATATGTTGGTAAGGCCTTTGTTTTTCGCCTGACCAGCAACTGCGTAGGCAGTCGTGCGCTTCGACAAATCATTCTCAAGCATCAGGCCGAATGTTGATGCTTTAGCGCTCCCGTTCTTAGATTGAGCAACCTGCAAGCCAACGCGCGATGCACCAAAAGGCACTGTTACGCTGACTGCCAAGGGCTTAGTTTTCGACCCAGTCTCTGATTTGTTTTCCATGTAGGTTGCGCCCACATAAGCTACACCGAAGTTATACGATGCGCCGATGATGAACTGCTTCCGCGAAGCTGAACCGGCTGCGTCCTTCAGGTCACTGAAGCCAACACCCGCGTAGATCGGGCCGTTTTTGTATTCAACGTTTGCTCCAAAAGTACGACCGCGATTGGTGCCGCCAGCGACTTCGCCGAACGCCCAAGCAGCGCGCGCCGTCAGGCCGCCCATGTTTGGCGTGATGTACTGTAGCTGGTTGTCTTGACGCAGCGTGTTGGCGTAAAACGCGCCAAGGTTGGCAACTGCCGAGAAGCCGGTCAGACCGCCACCGTAGCTGTCATCGCTGTTGAGCATGACCCAGAAGTTCGGCGAATAATCGCGACCGACTTGAACTTGACCGAAGCCACCGTTCAAACCAACGAAAGCGCGACGACCGAACAAACGACCGCCTTGATTCAAGCCACCGGTTGAGCTGTCGAAGCCGTTTTCAAGGGTGAAAATAGCATTCATGCCGCCGCCGAGCGACTCAGAGCCGCGAAGGCCCCAACGCGATCCGGACAAGCCGCCTGCGTTCAAAACGGTCAAGCTGGTGCTTGGTGCGGTGCCCGAGGCGCTTACGCGCTCGCTGGCGACGTACGTATCGATAACGCCGTAAAGCGTTACGTTTGCTGTTTGCGCAGACACTGCGCCTGCGGCCACAGCGCTCACTGCGAGGGCAACGAGTTTCTTATTCATAATCAGTCTCTCCTCAGATATAGACGGTCACTGCGGCTTGAAATAACACCGCAGCAACAATTTTTCTTCCTACATAAACTCGGAAGCTGCTTTAATTCTGCCAAATTACGGTGGATCGTCCAACCTTATCGTTAGATCGAGGCAACCCAACCGCCGTTTTCATGTTGTCAAATTGCAACAGCCATAGTGGCTATCTTGCGCTGGTTTGGATCGTCGTTGTTGCGCGTTGCTGAGTTCGTAAATCTTTGATTTAAAAAGCTTTAATGGTTGACTTGTTGGTTTTAGCGTGTGTCTGCTTCGCAATTGCGCTAGCCATATCTACCGCTGTGCTGCGGCATTGGATCGCATCACCAACTAGCCTGCCTAGTGAGCGCTCGCTCCACGTAAGCCCTATACCAAGGGGCGGCGGGCTGGGCGTGGCAGCCGCCATACTATTTGGATTGGTTTGGCAAGACGTGCCGTATGCGCTGATAGCGGCACTCTTCATCGTCTGGGCGATATCGGCGTGGGACGATTGGGTGGGCGCGTCACCGACCCTAAGACTGACGGTACATGTGCTCGCAGCCTTAAGCGTGGTGCTATGGTGGTCGCCGCAAAATTCGTTGCTTGATGCAGTTTTTGCCGTACTAGTGCTCGTCTGGGCGCTAAATTTATTTAATTTCATGGATGGCTCCGACGGTTTGGCGGCATCAACGGCAGTCATCGGCGGCTTATCGCTAGCGGCGCTCGCAGCAATCGCCCCAGTTTCGGCAAGCTGGGGCATGTTTGCCAGCATCGGCGTGATTGTTGCCGCCGCCGCTCTGGGGTTTCTTTGTTTCAATCTGCCGCCGGCCCAAATATTTATGGGCGACGGCGGTTCCACGGTTTTGGGATTAACCCTTGCTGCGGTCTGTTTAAAAGGGTGCGCTGACGGCGTCTGGTCGCTTGCCGCGGCTGCGGCACTATTTATGCCGTTTTGGGCCGACGCGACTTACACGCTCGTTCGCCGCGTGGCCGCGCGTCACAGCCCATTCAGTCCGCATCGCGAACACTTGTATCAGCGATTGGCGCTGGCAGGGCTTGGTCATCGCGGTGTTTTATTGTGGATGATCGGTTGGAATTTACTGTCCTTCATCGCGGCCTACCTGTTGCGCGATGTGCAGGCTCAAGCAGGGCTCGCGTTTGCCGGCGCGTATGCGGCGTTCTACATCGCGTTCACCGAGTGGACGTTGCGTAAGCAGCCCAACTTGCTGATGAACCCGCGCGCGATACTCGCGCTGCTCTACGATGTGAGCGCGGCGGCGATTGCTTGGGCGCTGCTGTTTTGGGCGCGCTTTAATTTCAACATTGATGCGTCTGAATTCACGGCACGCGACGTTGCCAGAAGCCTCGCCTTTGTGGTGCCGGTGCACGCGGCGGTGTTTGTCGGCATGGGCTTGTATCAAGGCTTGTGGCGATTTGCCAGCATGGCCGACCTTCGCCGCATTGTGCTCGGCGCATTTATTGCGGCAGCTGGCACCGCGGTGCTGTTCGCACTGGTGCGGCCCGACAGTTTCATACGACCGCGCTCGGTGTTGTTGTTGCAACCGGCGCTGCTAATTTTGTTGATGGGCGGGGCACGATTTGCGTATCGGAGCTGGCGCGAACACCGCCTATACGGCCTCGCAGCTGCGAAAGGAGAGCCGGTGCTGGTGCTGGGCGCAGGTTCGGCGGGCGCTCGCTTGGTGAGTGAATTGGCGAAGTCAGAGACGTGGCATGTGGTGGCGCTGCTTGATGATGACGCCGCCAAAGTCGGTGGCCGGGTACACGACACCCTAGTGGTCGGCAAACTCGCGGAAACCCAGTCGGTCGCCAAGCGCTTTGGCGCTCGACACGCCATCATCGCCATGCCGAACGCGAATCACGCGTCGCGGAGGCGCGCTGTTGCATTGGCGGCAGAGGCCGATCTCACCGCGCTTACCGTTCCGTCGTATGACGAATTGCTGTCCGACGAATCCCCATTAGGCAAGCTGCGCCAAATTGAGTTGGAAGATTTGCTCGGTCGCGACCCCATTACGCTCAACACAAAGGGGCTCGAAGACTGGTTATCCGGTGCCACGGTTTTGATCACCGGCGCGGGTGGCTCCATTGGCACCGAGCTATGCAACCAAGTGGCGCGCTTTCGTCCGGGACGGTTGATCATGGTCGACATTTCGGAGTTCGCTTCGCACGTCATCGGTGAGCACATGGCGACGCGCCTGCCGCGTGAGCGCATGGAGGTGTATGTGGGCGACGCGCGCAGTCGAACCCGCATGAAAGAGATTTTTGACCGGGAACGTCCGGCAGTGGTGTTTCACGCGGCCGCCTACAAACACGTACCGCTCACCGAATCGGTTAACGCTTGGGAGGCCGTGCGAAACAACGTGCTGGGAACGCTGGTGGTCGCAGAATGCGCACGCCAGTTCGGTGCCGAAAAATTTGTTCTAGTCTCGACCGATAAAGCAGTTCGCGCGTCAAGCGTCATGGGGGCGAGCAAGCGCCTCGCTGAATTGGTGATTCTCAGTTTGCCGGAATCGCCAACTCAGTTCGTCGGCGTCCGCTTCGGCAACGTGCTGGGCAGCAACGGCAGTGTGATTCCAAAATTTCGCGAGCAAATCGCGGCCGGGGGGCCGGTGACGGTTACGCATGTGGAAATGACGCGCTACTTCATGTCGATTCCTGAGGCGGCGCAGCTCGTTGTGCAAGCCGGAATGATGGGACAAGCGCGATCACTGTACGTGCTGAATATGGGGGAGCCGGTGCGAATTATTGAATTGGCTCAAGAGCTCATTCGGCTAATTAAAGGTGCCGCTCATTCAATCCCAATTATTTTTACGGGACTGCGCCCAGGCGAAAAGATGCACGAGGAGCTCACCGGTGACGGCGAACATTTCGTCGACACAGAGCATGCAAAAGTGCGCCGGGTGCTGACTGAACATGAACTTACCATCGATCTTGAAGCCCTGATGGTTTGGCTTAAGCAACCGTCGCCGCAGGATGTGCGATCAGAACTCAAACGATGGGTGGTTGATTTCAATCCGCCTGCCGAGCAAGCAGGCGCGCATACAACCCCGATTGCTGCGCAAGCGTAGCGTGCACACCGCGCTCAACGATACGGCCTGCATCAAATACAAAAATTTCATCGGCGTTGCGAATCGTGCTTAAACGGTGCGCAACCTGAATCACCGTGTGCGCGGCACCAAGAATTTTCAGCGTGTCATGAACCAGGCGTTCTGATTCTGAATCGAGGGCAGACGTCGCCTCGTCAAACAACACAATCGGCGCGCCTTTGTACAGCGCACGTGCAATAGAGATGCGCTGCCGTTGTCCTCCAGACAACAGGCTGCCACCTTCGCCCACCATCGCTGCATAGCCACCGGGCAACGCTTCAATAAACGCAGCTGCGCCAGCGGCAAGAGCGGCCCACTGCACTCGAGATTGATCAACCGTGCCGTCTGCACTACCGAACGCGATATTTGCCGCGACCGAATCGTTAATCAGCAGTACATCCTGAGC
Source organism: Burkholderiales bacterium (assembly GCA_043721275.1). Classification (GTDB taxonomy): domain Bacteria; phylum Pseudomonadota; class Gammaproteobacteria; order Burkholderiales; family Casimicrobiaceae; genus Casimicrobium. Next base: position 11,201 of record JAYSRA010000105.1, on the reverse strand, counting down.
CACCAGCGAGATGTTGTCGCGCAACGCCTGCAAGCCGATGCGTTTAAGGCTTTGTCCATCAACGCTGATTTCACCGCTTCGTGCCTCGTAGAATCCGGCGAGCAGCGCGATGGCCGTCGATTTCCCACTGCCTGACGCACCGACAAAGGCAACGTGCCGCCCTGCTGCGATGTCAAATGACACATCAACTAACGCGTCAGCCTCGCGCCCGACGTATCGCGCACTAACAGCGGCGAACTTGACCGAACCTTTCAGCACGACCTTGCCACTTGTGACCGATGCCGACTCAGCGGGCTCATCAATCACATCGAACACGCTGGACGCCGCTGCCAAGCCGCGTTGAAGCACCGAGTTGATCGCCGACAGACTTTTCAAAGGCGGCAATAGGGAGAGCAACGCAGTGAAGAAAACGAAAAAATCACCCGCTGTGAGCGCGCCGCGTTGGCCTTCGCCGATGGCCATCAACACGATACCGGCAATGGCCAGCGACACCACAAGTTGAATGAGCGGAGCGCTGGCGGCGTTTGCGGTTTCCTGCTTCATGATGGTTCGCCGTACACGGTTGGCGCGTTCGCCGAACGCACTCGCAATTTGCGCGAAGGCGTTGTAAATTTTTATCGAACGTTGATTGCTCAGCCCTTCGTCGGTGAAGCGCGACAGCTCGCCCATTTGCGACTGCAGTGCGATGCTCGCCGCGCGCAATCGTTTCGTTAATTGGCGCACTACGATTGCAACGATGGGGGCGATGACAAAAACGCCGAGCGTGAGTTTCCAGCTGATTGCGGCCATCATCACTAGCGCGACGACGAGCTTGAGCGAATCCTGAACGAGCGTGGTCAGCGCTTGACTAGTCACTGCGCCAATTTGCTGCGTGTCAAAGGTGATTTTTGAAGTCAGTTCCGCGGCTGCATTGCGGTCAAAAAAACTGACCGGCAAGCGTAGCAAGTGCGCAAACGTTAGCCGCCGCAAATCGAACACCACGCGGCTCGATACCCAGTGCAACGCAAGATCGCCCACAAAGTTAGCGGCACCGCGCAGCGCAAAGATCGCCACGAGCAAGAATGGAAACCACATGATCGGAAGCGCGCGCAGCAGGCCCGACAATCCTGCGAATAAAGCGGACTGACTCAGCGCGCTATGCATCGGAACGGCGGTAGTGGCCGCAGGCGCACTCATACCTTGAGCCGCGGTCGTAACGCTCACTTCGGGCACAAAAGCGCGATCCAAAATCTGCGAAAAGGCGATGGTAATTACCGGCTCAAGCAGCGAAACCAGCGCCAGCATCAGCATGCCCGCAATCAATCGCCCGCGGTACGGCTTTGCGTAGCGCAGCAGTCGTTTGTATCTTTGAAAATCCGTCGCCATAAACAAATTGTTGCACGCCCCCTGCTAAACTCGCTCCCAAGCAAGGTGCTCCAAGCGTGTTCGACACGTCGACGAGTGAAACGGGAAAACAGTGCGTCAAGTTTTTTTGACCATTCTGTTACTGCCCCCGCAACGGTAAATCGCATCAACGCAGATTGCAGTAGCCACTTAAACATAGTGTTTTGGGAAGGCGCAATCAAACGAGCGGCGACAAGTCCGGAGACCGGCCATGCTTGCCCGCTGCCCACCTCAGGCTGCGGGTTTTATGCTGGCTGTGCGGGGATGCACGGTAAAGCGAGTGCTGCTTGCCGACCGCTCCTGTGGTGCTTGCTGCACTCCCTTTTCCTTGTCTACACCCGCCCTTTCAGCAGCAATAGCTTGCCGAGCGGAGGGCTTGGTTTAACAAGGAACGTTATGCAGTATTTGATTGGCTCGCGACCGAGCACTCCCGCGTATTTTTCATCGAAATTGTTGGCGACGGCTTTGGCTGCGACGGGATGCGCGTTCAGCGCGAGCGCCACAGCACAAACCGCCGCACCGGATGCGGCAATAAGCGCGGCATCAAAGGTTGACACGGTGGTTGTCACAGGCACCCGCGCGCCCACCCGTATTGACGACGCGCTGGGCGACGTCACGGTTATTAATCGTGCGCAGATAGAACAAGCCGTCGGCAAGACGCTCGCCGAGCTATTGGGCCAACAAGCAGGTGTACAGTTCTGGGCGAACGGAGGCCTGGGCAAAGCGAGCGCCGTCTCGTTGCGTGGCCTTGAAGCGCGACACACGCTGCTGTTGATTGACGGTGTTCGCTATAGCTCCGCCACGCTCGGCACGCCCACGTGGGAAAACATTCCGCTCGAATCCATCGAACGAATCGAGATCGTGCGCGGCCCGCTGTCTGGCCTGTATGGCAGCGACGCGGTGGGTGGCGTGATCCAGATTTTCACGCGACGCGGTAAAGACGGTGTGCGCGGCAACGCCGTTGCGACAATTGGCTCGAAACGCTTCGGGCAATTGGGTGCTGGTGTGAGCTTTGGTCAAGGGGCGTTTGACGGCTCGGTTCAGGTGCAGCGCACCGAAAATCGCGGCTTCTCGGCGACTAACAGCAATGTACCGTTTGATAGCTACAACGCCGACAACGATGGTTTTCGGCAGAACAGCGGTAACGCCCAACTCGGGTGGAAGTTTGGCAGCGGCTGGCGTGCGGATGCGCGGGTACTGCAATCCGAAGGCGTGACGCAATACGACGACGGCCCCGGTGCCGACGCGAAGGCAAAGCTGCGCTCGCAGGTGCTCTCGGTCAATGTAGGTGGCCCCATGACGTCTATTTGGCAAACTAATCTGCGCGTTGCGAGCTCGAAGGACGACTACATCACACTGGCGTCCGCATCGCCCTTCAGTAGCCTTGGCAAAATCGCCACAGTGCAGGATCAATTGGTTTGGGAAAACACCATTGCCACATCAATGGGCGCGGCCGTTGTTATCGTCGAACAGACCAAACAAAAGGTCAGCCGTCCAGGCGCGCCATTTGCGGTCTCCAACCGCGAAATTACGGGTGTTATAGCGGGCCTGAATGGTCACGCGGGTGCACATAATTGGCAAGCGAATTTGCGCTATGACAGCAACTCGCAATTCGGCTCACAAACCACCGGCTTAGCGGCCTACGGCTTTGACATTACGTCGGCTTGGCGCGTCGGCGCGTCGTACGGCACAAGCTTCGTCGCGCCGACGTTCAACCAGCTTTACTTCCCGAATTTCGGCAACCCGAAACTGCTGCCCGAAGAAGGCAAACAGTCTGAGATCAACCTCCGCTGGCTCGGCACCAATCAGCAAGCGCGCGTTGCCTATTTCGACAACCGGATTCGTGGCTACATCTCAAGCGGCCCGCTGCCAACCAACATTCCGCGTACACGTATCGATGGCGTTACCGCGAGCTACGAAGCGCGTATCGCGAACGTCACCTTGGCGGCGAGCATCGATCACGTCAACCCGCGCAACGACACCAACGGCTCGACGAGCTACGGTAACTTGTTACCGCGTCGCGTCAAAGATTCGGTCAAGTTGGGTGCCGATGTTGACCTCGGTGCATGGCGTCTGGGTGGCTCACTGGTCGCGTTTAGCGAGCGCTTCGATAACGCGGCCAACACCACACGACTGCCGGGCTTTGCAACCCTCGATCTGAGGGCGGATTGGCGTTTCTCAAAAGAATGGACAGTGGGCGTCCGACTCAACAATGTGAGCAACAAAAAATACGAAACCGTATACGGCTACAACCAGCCCGGACGCGAAGGTTATCTGACGCTACGTTACAGCGGCTTATAGACTGAATCGTCATGCGTGAGCTGATCCTCGGTGGCAACAAAAGCGGCAAATCGCGCGCAGCGGAAGCGCGTGCGTCCGATTGGCTGCGAACGGCGGGGCACTTGGCGACACTGATCGCCACCGCGCAAGCGGGAGACGATGAGATGCACGCGCGCATCGCTCGACACCGAAAGGATCGAGCGTTGCGCGTGCCGCAACTCATGACGTTAGAAGAGCCGCTTTCGGTTGCCGCGTTGATCACCGCACAAACTTGTCCTCAGCGACTGTTGGTGGTCGACTGTCTGACGCTGTGGCTCACCAATTTATTGCTTCCGCTGCACGGTACAGGTGTCAACGACGATGAGTGTGAGGCGCGACGAATAGCGCTTTGCGATGCGCTCGTTAACGCTGCGGGGCCCGTCGTTTTGGTATCCAACGAAATCAGCTTGGGCATCACACCGTTGGGCTCGGAAGTTCGGCGCTTCCTGGATCATCTGGGGATGTTGCATCAACGTCTGGCCGCCCGTTGTGAGCGCGTAACGCTGATGGTGGCGGGAATCGAAATGAACGTAAAAGGACGCCTGCTATGAACAGTGCGCCCTGCACGCCCATCGCGGCGCGCGCCGCTCCTCGAATTTATCGTCGTAGAGGGACGCTCTACTTGGCGATGCTGATGCTCATCAGTCTTTTCAGCGCTGCAACCATCGACGCCGAGGCCCAACCCACCGCTGCAATCACACTACGCGATGATCGAGGCGTCGAGCTGAGCTTTGCCGCCTCGCCTCAGCGCATCATCAGCTTGCTGCCCTCGGTGACGGAAAGCGTCTGCGCGTTGGGTGCCTGCAAGCGATTGATTGGCACAGATCGGTATTCAAATTCACCGCCAGAGGTCATTGCACTACCCAAGTTAGGCGGGCTGGAAGACGCGCAAATCGAGCGCGTTGTTGCCCTAAAACCTGACGTTGTGCTGGTTGCCAAATCGGCGCGCGCGACCGAGCGGTTAGAGTCTCTCGGCCTCAAGGTGGTGGTGTTGGAATCCCAGACTCATGCCGACGTGAAGCGCACGCTGACGCTGCTGGCACGGCTGCTAGCAACGCCTGAGCAAGCCGATCATGTGTGGAACCAGATCGAGCGTGACATCAAGACTGCGACAGCGCGCGTGCCCGATGCATTGCGCGGAAAAAAGGTCTACTTTGAGGTTGCGGCTGCACCCTATGCGGCGGGCGCAGGCTCGTTCATCGGTGAAACCTTGACTCGACTGGGCGTGGGCAATATCGTGCCGCCCGAGCTTGGGCCGTTTCCAAAGTTAAACCCCGAATTCATCGTTCGCGCCAAGCCCGACATCATCATGGCGGTAGATCGCGAAATGAAATTGATTGCCAATCGCCCCGGTTGGAAGGGGCTCACAGCGCTCAAGAGCGGTAGCTGCGGATTTGCGCCAGAGCGCTATGAGTTGCTGATTCGGCCTGGCCCGCGCATGGGTGAAGCAGCCCTTGCGATTGCTGATTGTCTGGCGGGTTTGCGCAAGCAGCCCACACCATGACGGCAACGAGCAACGCTACCGATGCGGCTGCGCCAAACGATGCGGCACACGATGCATCGCGGCGCAACATGCTTGCCGTGGGGTTGTTGGTTGCTGCGACCGTGCTAACAGTTTTTGGCCTCGCGGTAGGCAGCGAGGGTTTCTCGTTGACCGCGTTGCGCACCGATTTGATGGCCGACGACGCGGCGCTGATCGTTGCCCAAATTCGTGCGCCGCGCACCGTTGGTGCATTGCTGGTGGGCGCGCTGCTTGGGCTTGCTGGCGCGATCGCACAGGGGCTGTTTCGCAATCCGCTCGCGGATCCTTACTTGCTCGGCTCGGCGGCTGGGGCATCCCTTGGAGTAGTGTTGGTGCTTGCGGCGAGTGCGGCGAGCGGGCATGCGATTGCGCTGGCCACCGCGCAGTGGGTAGCGCGAATTGGGCTCGTCACGGCGGCCTTTTCCGGCGCGCTGACCGGCGTGTGCCTTACGCTGCTGCTGGCGCGTGGCGCGCAACACACGTTGCGCCTGTTATTGGCGGGCGTGGTGGTCGGCGTGGTGTTCGGGGCAGTCACCGAGTTGATCGCAACCACCAGCCCCGACGCGCTGCGTGGCAAGCAAATTTTTATGTTGGGCAGCACCGGCTTTCTTGGCTGGAGCAGCGTCATCGTGCTCATGGCGGGCGTGTGCATTGCGCTACCGTTGGCGCGCTTCCTGGCGCGTGCGCTTGATGCACTCACGCTGGGCGAGGACAGTGCGGCCACACTCGGCCTGCCGCTGGCAAAAATTCGCGCAATACTGGTACTGGTGCTCGCGCTCTGTACTGGGCTCGCGGTATCGCAAGCAGGCTTGGTCGCATTCGTGGGGCTGGCCGCACCGCATCTCGTTCGGCGGTTTGCGCCGTCCACACACGGTTACCTGCTGATGATGAGTAGCGCGATGGGCGGCGTGTTGTTGCTGGGTGCCGACGTGCTGGCGCGTGGGCTGATTGCGCCGCAAGAATTGCCGGTGGGTGTGCTCACCGCCATTCTCGGTGGCGGCTATTTACTGTGGCTTCTGCACCGACGTAAATTCGCATGACACTGGCCGCTGAAAACCTGTGCGTTGCTCTCGGTGACCGCACCGTGTTGCATGATGTGACGTGCCGCTTCGATCCCGGTTGGACGGCTCTGGTCGGCCCTAACGGCGCTGGCAAATCTACGCTCCTGCGAGCATTCGCTGGTTTGTTGAAACCGATGAGCGGGCACATTAATTTGTACGGTAAATCACTCGCAAGCTACCCGGCAAGTGCACGCGGTCAGGCCATCGCATGGCTCGCTCAGCAGGGCGAGGCCACGGGCGATTTGACCGCACGTGAAACCGTTCGACTCGGACGGCTTCCGCATATCGGATTGTTCGGTGCGCCGACCGTTGCGGATGAAGCCATCGTAGACGCCGCGCTCGCTGCGACCGAAAGCACCGCGTGGCAACATCGGCGACTGCACGAACTCTCTGGCGGCGAACGGCAACGCGTGCTGCTATCGCGCGCGCTGGCCACTGAGGCTCCCGTGCTGCTGCTTGATGAGCCCACCACGCACCTCGATCCGCCGCATCAAGTCGCACTAGCTCGGTTGTTTCGCAGGCTCGCGAAGACGCACACGGTGGTCACCGTGTTGCACGATCTGCCGCTGGCCGTGCAGGCGGATCGCTTGCTGGTGATGCGCAACGGATCCATCACGGCGCATGGCAATTGCGTGGAACCCACACTGCACACCGCGCTGATCGAAGCCTTCGATCACGCAATAATCGTCACTCCCGCTATCGCGCAAAACCGACGCCCCGCCGTTTCCTTTCGACTCGAAGACTAAACACCACCAACACTTAATGGGCACTTCTATAAATTCGAATTTTCGGGATGAAGTGCTAGGCGCGCGGCGCACAGCAACCGGAATGTACGCCCTGGTACATGAGGATTGCGAGCACTGCGCAACGACGCAATTCGCCCGAAAAACGGATTTATAGAAGTGCCCTTTACAGCTCGCCGCGCACCATTTTCAGCAACCGATCCACCACGCGTTCACCGTCTGCGCGCAGGCCGTTGTGCTCGTATTCATTGGTGACCCAAAGCTTAACGTTGGGCACGATAAGCGCTGTCTCTTCTGAAAATTCGCGATGCACGAACATGTCATCGAAGTACACCGCAGCGGCGACGGGGACGCGATTTTTGCGTAGTTTTGCCACGTCGTAGAGCATCGGCCAATCGGATTTTTTCGCGAGTAAATCGGCCGCTTTTTTGAGCGGCTGCAACTGCGGATACTGATCAAACATCCACGGATAAATCATCTCGCCGGTGAACAACACTGGGGCGTCGGAATCTTGAGCAAACTGCGGAAACTCATGAATCAACCGCTCGGCCGACCAATCGCTCGCGGCCTGCTGCGTGTAGCACGCCTCCTGCAGCAACGAGTAAATCGGGTTGGTATCAAAGCTCTGCGCGTGCTCCAAATGCAACAAAAAATTCCAGTTCATTTCGCGACCTTTTTGGCCGTCAACAAACGCCTCTTCGATTAAGTAATGCACCGCCTCGTACCCATCGCTCATGCCGAATGCCAGCCCCAGTTGCAAAAAACGTTGCACCGTGAGTCGGCCACCACCGGGCAGTTGCACATCGTTATGCGCGAGATAGCGCACGATGTCGCGCACGCGCTCTACATCATCAGGATAGCGTTGGTAATACGCGCGGTTCTTCGCAATCACGCGCGGATAGGTTGCGCGATATACGTCATCGGTTGGCCGCGTGAGCGACGGAATGCCGCCGGTGATCAGCACTTCTTTCAAGCCCTCCGGCGCGGCGGACAAATAGTTCATCGCGCAAAACCCGCCGAAGCTCTGCCCAAGAATGCTCCACGGTTGGTCGCCGATGAGGATTTTGCGAATCGACTCCGCATCGCGCACGATGTTGTCGGCGCGAAAATGTTGCACGTAATCGGCCTGCGCGTCGGGCGTGAGATGCCGCAGCGTTTGCGCAGTAATCGGCGTTGATGCGCCCGTGCCGCGTTGATCGAGCAGCAGCACACGAAACTCTTGCAGCGCGCGTTTCAGCCAGCCACTGTTGCCCATCGGTCGCGGCGCGCCAGAGCCCGGCCCGCCTTGAAAAAACACCAAGTAAGGCAAGTCCGCATGCGCCTTTCCCGGTGCGGTTACTTCGCGCGCAAACACGCTAATTTTTGCGGCATCAGGTTTTGCATAGTCAACCGGCAACTCGAACCGATGTGAATTGACGATAAGGCCGGGGATGGCGTGGCTAAGTGTTTTCATACGGCTTCCGCGTCGTGCGTTTCGTTGAGTTTCAGGATCATCGGTTCGGTCAAATCATGGTCGTAACCCAGCGTGCTGATGGATGCAGTCGCTAGATGCATGCGGCAACCGTCAACCGCGGGCAGCGCAATCCAGCGCGCGATGATCACGCGCAAAATGTCGCGATGCGCGAACAGCAGCGCGTCCGCCGTCAACGCACGAATACGCGCCACCACACGATCCGCGCGCTGGCTCACCTCGGCAAGCGTTTCGCCGCCCGGGCAGCCATCAACAAACTGCCGCCAACCGGGCCGCTCGTTCTGGATGTCCTTCGTGGTGCGTCCTTCGTATTCTCCGTAATTCCATTCGACCAGATCGGCGTCAATCTGCGCATCAGCAAACCCTGCGAGTTGAGCGGTGACTGAGGCGCGCTGCAACGGGCTGGTTAACACCCGACGCGGGCGCAGTTTTGATAGCGGTGTTTGCAGCGCGCGAGCCTCGCGTTGGCCGCGCTCGGTCAGCGCAATGTCGGTGAGGCCAGTGTGTTTGCCGCTGGCCGACCACGCCGTTTCACCGTGGCGCACGAGGATGAGTTTGGGAAGGGAGTCGTCCATATCGTAATTGTGGCGCAAGCCGCAATCGATGGCGCATAAACTCGGTGCTCCCGAGCTACCAAACCACTCAATGCCCTTCGCCTCACTCGGTCTGTCCTCCGCGCTTTTGCGCGCGCTCAGCTTGACCGCTGCCAAAGATTTCGTTGCGCTCACCCCAATTCAGAAGGCAACGATTCCTGCCGGCTTGCAGGGCCGCGACGTGCTCGGGTCAGCGCAAACCGGGTCTGGCAAAACGCTCGCGTTCGTGCTGCCGATTTTGCAACGATTGGAGCAGGCGGCGAGCGGTTCCGCAGACAAAGCACGTTCACCGAAAGCGCTGATTGTGGTGCCAACGCGTGAGCTTGCTGTGCAGGTAGGGGATGTGATGCGTGACATCGCACAACACCTGCAAACGCATGAGCGCGGCAAACATGCGCTGCGCGTGACCACCGTGTTTGGCGGCGTGTCGATCAATCCGCAAATGATGGGCCTGCGCGGTGGCACTGATGTGGTGGTGGCAACACCGGGGCGACTGCTTGATTTGATTGATCACCACGCGCTTGCGTTGGGCAGCGTGCAAATGCTCGTGCTTGACGAGGCAGATCGGCTGTTTGATTTAGGCTTTGCCGACGAGCTGCAGCGTGTTCTCGCGCTGCTGCCGACCACGCGGCAAAACTTGTTTTTCTCGGCCACGTTTCCGCCGAAGGTGGAGCAGCTCGCGCAAACGTTGCTGCACGATCCGGTGCGCGTCGTGATTGCGCCAAAGCCTGAAACTGCGCCGATCATCGTGCAGCGCGCGATACTTGTCGACGCGCCGCAGCGAACGCAATTGCTGCGTCATTTGATCGAGCAAAATAAACACATCTGGCAGCGCGTGCTGGTGTTCGTCGCCACCAAACACGCTGCAGAAATCGTCGCTGAAAAATTGCGCAAAGCACGCATCAACGCAGAGCCGTTTCATGGTGAACTTTCGCAGGGCAAACGTACGCAGGTGCTCGCTGATTTCAAAGCATCGCGGCTGAAAGTGGTGGTGGCAACCGATGTGGCCTCACGCGGGCTCGACATCGCGGAGCTGCCGGTGGTGGTGAACTTCGATCTGCCGCGCTCAAGTGTGGACTACGTGCATCGCATTGGACGCACCGGGCGCGCAGGCGTGGCGGGCATCGCGGTGAGCTTGGTGAGCGCGGCGACCGAGGCGCATTTCTACCTCATCCAAAAACGTCAAGGCAGTAACTTGCCTCTTGAACAGGTGGACGGCTTCGAGCCGGTTCAAGTCGCACCAGCGCAAAGCCAAGGCATTGACACAACTGGCGGCATCAAAGGCAAACGCCCGAGTAAAAAAGATAAGCTCCGGGCAACGGCACTTAAGAAGGAACCATCATGACCACGACCGCCACTGGTAGCCCAGAAAAATTGATGCTCGATTACGTCTACGAGCACGAGGTGGCGCGCGCCGATCAGGTGTGGCTCACGCAGCCGACGGGCGGCGGCCAAGTGGTGGATTACACATGGCGGCAAACGTTGAACCTTGCGCGGCGCATGGCCACTCACCTCAAAAGCCAAAACTTTGCGCCCGGTTTTCGGGTGGCGATTTTGTCGAAAAACTGCGCACACTTTTTTATGTGCGAACTGGCCATTTGGATGGCCGGTGGCACCACGGTGGCGATCTTTCCGACTGAGACGGCCGACACGGTGAGCTATGTGATGAAGCACAGCGAGGCGAGCCTGTTGTTTGTTGGCAAATTAGACACGTGGGATCATCAAGCCAGTGCGGTGCCCGCAGGCGTGCCGTGCATCGCGTTGCCACTGGCACCGGCCTCGGCTCAGTCGGCGTTTGCACATTGGGACGCGATTACCAGCGCGAACGAACCGCTCAGCGGGCAGCCTGCACGCGCCGCTGACGACATCGCGATGCTGATGTACACCTCCGGCTCAACCGGCACGCCCAAAGGCGTCATGCACAGCTTTGAGCACGCCACGCGGGCCAGCGAAGGCATTACCGCCTACAACGACAGCCAGGCCGGCGCTGGTTTTGTGTATCGCTCGCTTTCGTACCTGCCGCTAGCGCACATTTTTGAACGTGCCTGGATAGAGTGCTCGGGTTTTGTCAGGGGCAACGGCCATATCTTTTTTGCAGAGTCGCTCGAA
>JAYSRA010000104.1:0-8921 GCA_043721275.1 Burkholderiales bacterium | reverse complement strand
ATGCCGAGCGCGGCAACGCATTCCTCGACTTCCTTCGTCTGTTCGGCGGCGTGAATGTGGATGGGACAATCCTTCGGCAGGGAGTTGACCAGCTCCTTGAGTGAATCCGGGTCAACGGCGCGCAGCGAATGCGGTGCAACACCCGCCAGAACGTCCGGGGACGCGCACGCACGAATTTTTTCCAGAAGCTTCAGGATGAAACCCGGATTCGAATCGAAGCGCTTCTGCCTTGGCTGCAGAGGGTGGCGGCCGAAATTCGACCAGCGGTACAGCGCGGGCAGCAAGGTGATGGCGATGCCGCTGTCATTTGCCGCCGCCAGGTGGCCGAAGAGCATCTCATCGGAACCGTCGTGCAGGTAGTGGAACTCTCCCACCGCGGTATAGCCGTGCCTCAGCATGTCGATGTAAAGGTGCGTCGCTACCGCCTGTGCAAGTTCGGGGGTCAGCCGCCCGACAAATTCGTACATCAGCTCGCGCCAGGACCAGAAATCGTCATCGGCGCTGTCGCGGCGTTCGGCCAAACCCACGAAGGCACGCTGGAAGGCGTGGCTGTGGCCGTCGACCAACCCCGGCAACGCGGGGCCTTGCAGCACCGTGCACTCCTCGGGCGGCCGGGCCACGCCCGGTGCCACATGCGCCCAGCAGCCGTCAGTGCCGATGCGCAGCAGCACCTGGGTTTGCCAGCCATCGGGCAGCCAGGCGCGCGGCGCCCACAGGAGGTTGGGGTCGGTCATGATGGGTTGCCAGCGTGAGTCGCCCGATGCTATCGGCCTGACAGCACGCCACCAACGAGTGTGCCAACTGGTCTAGTCCAGTTGAGGGTTACCCGTTGTGCAAAGTGGTCTAGACCAGTAGAGTCACGCGACTGCTCTTCTATGCGCTCTTTCACGCGCTCCTTCACGCGCTTTTCCAATCAGCCGAGGCCCGCCATGACCGACCTTTCCACGCTTCACCGACTGGCCCAGCCCCGCCCGGTGCGTTCACCGCGCGGCAGCACTTTGCACTGCAAGAACTGGTTGATTGAGGGCGCGTGGCGCATGCTGCAGAACAACCTCGACCCCGAGGTGGCCGAGAACCCCGATGCGCTGGTCGTCTACGGCGGCATTGGCAAAGCGGCTCGCAACTGGGACTGCTTTGAAGCCATTCTTAAAAGCCTGCGCGCGCTGAACGCAGACGAGACGCTGCTGATTCAATCGGGCAAACCGGTCGGCGTGTTTCGCACCCATGTGGATGCGCCGCGGGTGCTGATAGCTAACTCGAATTTGGTGCCCAAGTGGGCGACGTGGGAACACTTTAACGAGCTGGATCGTAAGGGCTTGATGATGTACGGCCAGATGACTGCGGGCTCATGGATTTACATCGGCACGCAAGGCATTGTGCAGGGCACGTACGAGACGTTTGTTGAGGCGGGGCGGCAACATTTTGGCGGCAGCTTGGCGGGTCGCTGGATACTCACCGCGGGCCTCGGTGGCATGGGCGGTGCGCAGCCGCTGGCCGCCACATTTGCCGGCGCATGTTCGCTCAACATTGAATGCCAACAAGCGAGCATCGACTTTCGTCTGCGTACTCGCTACCTTGATGAGCAGGCCACCGATCTGGATGATGCGTTGGCGCGAATTAAAAAGTACACGGCGGAAAAACGCGCGATCTCAATCGGCCTGCTCGGAAACGCAGCAGAGGTTTTGCCAGAGCTAGTGCGTCGTGCAAAAGCCAACGGTATCAAGCCTGATTTGGTCACCGATCAAACCTCGGCGCACGATCTGGTGAACGGCTATTTGCCGATGGGTTGGACGCTGCAACAGTGGCAGGCGGCACGTGCCGACGAGAGCCAGTTTGCGCGGTTGCGCGATGCGGCAGCGAAGTCCTGCGCGCAGCATGTGCAGGCGATGATTGATTTTGCCGACATGGGCATTCCGACGGTGGACTACGGCAACAATATTCGTCAGGTGGCGTTCGATCAAGGCGTCACGCGCGCGTTTGATTTTCCGGGGTTTGTGCCTGCTTATATTCGCCCGCTGTTTTGTCGTGGCGTCGGCCCGTTTCGCTGGGTGGCACTGTCGGGCGACCCGGAAGACATTCGCAAGACGGACGCGAAGATGAAAGAGCTTTTTCCCGCTGATGCGCACCTGCATCGTTGGCTCGACATGGCCAGTGAGCGCATTGCATTTCAAGGCCTGCCTGCTCGCATCTGCTGGATCGGTTTGGGTGAGCGGCATCGGGCAGGATTAGCGTTCAACGAGATGGTGAAATCGGGTGAATTGAAGGCGCCGATTGTGATTGGTCGCGATCATCTCGATTCAGGCTCAGTCGCCTCGCCGAATCGCGAAACCGAGTCGATGCTGGACGGCTCGGACGCGGTGTCTGACTGGCCGCTGCTGAACGCGCTGCTCAACACAGCGGGCGGTGCGACGTGGGTGTCGCTACATCACGGCGGCGGCGTAGGCATGGGCTACTCGCAGCACTCGGGCGTGGTGATCGTGTGTGATGGCACTGATGCGGCCGCCAAGCGCATCGAGCGCGTCTTGTGGAACGATCCGGCCACCGGCGTGATGCGTCATGCCGACGCGGGATATGAAATCGCGAAGCAGAGCGCGCGCGAATGGGGACTGAATTTGCCGATGGTTTCGGCGGGGGCTTAGAGTGACGACGACCCGCACACTATGAAATCAATCGAACTCAACGTCGGCCGCCTAGCGCTCGATGACCTACAAACGTTGCACACCAGCGGCGTAACGCTCACCCTCCCCGACTCGGCCCGAATCAACATTCGCGCTAGTCACAAAATCGTCGCCAATGCCGCAGCGGGCGATGCGCCGGTGTACGGCGTTAACACCGGTTTCGGCAAGCTAGCGAACAAGCGCATCAGCAGCGCCGATCTCGACACGCTGCAACTGAATTTGATTCGATCACATTCAGTGGGCGTGGGTGAACCGCTCGCGCCAGCGGTGATTCGACTGATGCTTGCGCTCAAGGCCGCGAGCCTCGCGCGAGGCTATTCGGGTTGCCGAGAAGTCGTGATTGACACGCTGATCGCGGTCTACAACGCGGGCCTAATTCCGTATGTGCCGAGCCAAGGTTCAGTAGGCGCGTCGGGCGATCTGGCACCCCTTGCGCACATGGGTTTGGCGTTACTCGGCGAAGGTGAAATGCTCGAAAACGGGCAACGCGTTCCCGCCGCAGCAGCGCTCGAAAAGGCCGGCATCGCGCCGCTAAAACTTGCGGCCAAAGAAGGTCTCGCGCTCATCAATGGCACGCAAACATCGACCGCGCTTGCGCTGCACGCATTGCTCACGTTTGAGCCCGTTTTGGAGGCCGCGCTCGTGATTGGTGCGCTTACCGTGGACGCGGCGCGCGGCAGCGACGGCCCGTTCGATCCGCGCATTCATGCAGTGCGTGGCCAACCGGGGCAGATTGATGTGGCGAAGTATTACCGAGCATTACTTGCAGGCAGCGAGATTCGCCATTCGCATGAAGAGAACGATGATCGCGTGCAAGACCCGTATTGCCTGCGCTGCCAGCCGCAAGTGGTCGGCGCGTGTCTCGATCAGTTGCGACATGCCGCGCTGGTGTTGCTTCGTGAGGCCAATGCGGTGACTGACAATCCGTTGGTTTTTGCGGACACCAACGAGATGATTTCTGGTGGCAATTTTCATGCGGAGCCGGTGGCGCTGGCCTGTGATGCAATGGCCGTGGCCATAGCGGAGGTCGGCGCGATTGCCGAACGGCGGATTGCTATGTTGATTGACGGCAGCGTGTCGCGCTTGCCACCGTTTTTAACCGCCGATGCGGGCTTGAATTCGGGTTTTATGATCGCACATGTCACGGCCGCATCGCTGGCGAGTGAGAACAAATCACTCGCCCATCCGGCCAGTGTCGACAGCCTTCCGACCTCGGCCAATCAAGAGGATCACGTGTCGATGGCCACTTTCGCGGCGCGGCGCTTGCAGGCGATGATTGCCAACACGGCGCACATTCTGGGCATTGAATTGCTGGCGGCAGCGCAGGGCGTGGAATTTTTGCGCCCGCTAAGAACGTCCGCTGCGCTTGAAGAGGCACACGGTTTGCTACGGCAAGTGTGCGCCTCAATTGCCACTGATCGCTACATGGCCCCCGAGATTGAAGGTGCGACACTGTTGGTTCGCAACGGCGCGCTGTCAAAAGTGTTTCGTGCACTACCTGGCTCGGCTGATTTACCTGCCCTTTGGACTCCCGTTTAGCTCACTACTTTTTGAAAAGGACTTGACCATGACAAAAACTATCCTCGCCGCAGCATTCACCGCGCTCGCAACGCTACCCACATTCGCGCAAGACACCAAAGTCGCCATCGGCATGTCGGGTTGGACAGGCTTTGCGCCGCTCACGTTGGCCAAAGAAGCGGGTCTGTTCAAAAAGTACGGCCTCGATGTTTCGATCAAAAAAATTCCGCAAAAAGATCGCCACCTCGCCATCGCGTCCGGCGACGTGCAATGCGCAGCAACCACCGTTGAAACGTGGATTGGTTGGAATGCGGCAGGCGTGGCAACGACGCAGATTTTTCAGCTCGACAAGAGCTACGGCGCAGACGGCATGGTGGTGAAACCAGGCGTCGCAAAAATCAGTGATCTCAAGGGCAAAACCGTTGCCGCGAGTGCACCGGGCACGTCACCCTATTTTGCGCTGGCATGGATGCTCAAGAAAAACGGCATGACGGTGAAAGACGTGAAGCTGGTGAGCTTGGAGCCGCAAGCCGCCGCCAACGCGATCATCGCGGGCACGGCAGACCTTGATGCTGCGATGACCTACGAGCCCTACCTGTCAAGCGTTCGCGCCAAGCCCGAAGCGGGCAAAATTATCGCCACCACGCTCGATTACCCGATGGTGATGGACACGTTCGGTTGCACACCCAAATTTCTCACCGAAAATCCGAAGGCAGCGCAAGGTCTGACCGATGCGTATTTTGATGCGCTCGCGATGATCAAATCTGATCCGAAAAAGAGCTTCGAAATCATGGGTGCAGATGTGAAACAAGCGGGCGATGCGTTCGAGAAAAGTCAGTCATTTTTGCGCTGGCAAGACAAGGCCGCTAACCAAAAATTTTTCGCGGGCGAGCATGCGCAGTTTAGCAAGGAAGCTGCGGATTTGTTATTGGAAATTGGCGTAATCAAAGCGATTCCTGATTTGTCGAAGTTGGCGGACACTCGGTTTATTAAGTAGTGGGTTCGGCCCCCTCTCCCCTTGCGGGAGAGGGTGGGGGTGAGAGGAAGGGTGGAATGCAGCGCCGTGCTTGCTCCGAGTGCCAGCGCCCCCCTCACCCTAACCCTCTCCCGCGAGGGGAGAGGGGAGAGGGGACAAAACCGTCGACACTCATCAACCAGTCGCTCATTCACAACCCAATGAAACCCCTCACCCCCGTCTCGCCCACCGCCCGCATCACCCTCGGCATCTCGTTCTTTGTGCTATTCATCGCGGTATGGGGAATTGCTACTTTCGGTGGCTTCGTGTCAAAAACGTTTCTCGCCGACCCGGTCATGATGGTGAAAAGCGGCTACACGTTGCTCACTGAAATGGGCTTTGGCAAAGACATCGGGATGACCGTGTGGCGGGTGCTCGGCGGCTTTTTGCTTGCTGCCGCATTGGCGCTGCCGCTCGGCGTGATGATGGGGGCTTACAAGCCGATTGAGGCGTTTTTTGAGCCCTTTGTTTCGTTCGCGCGCTACCTGCCTGCGTCGGCTTTTATTCCGTTGTTGATTTTGTGGGCGGGCATTGGTGAGGCGCAAAAATTGGCGGTAATTTTCATCGGTTCGTTCTTTCAATTGGTGTTGATGATCGCAGTCGTGGTTGGCAACACGCGACGCGATCTGGTGGAAGCCGCCTACACCTTGGGCGCGACCGATGCGAGTCTGGTCAAACGTGTGCTGATTCCCGGTGCTGCGCCCGAGATTGCCGAGATTTTGCGCATGGTGCTCGGCTGGGCGTGGACGTACGTCATCGTTGCCGAACTGATCGGTGCGTCGAGCGGCATCGGCCACATGATCACCGACTCTCAGGCGCTACTAGCGACCGATCAAATCATCTTCGGCATCATCGTGATCGGGCTGATTGGATTGCTTAGCGACCTGTTTTTCAAGGTCGCAAATCGTAAGCTTTTCCCTTGGGCACAGCTCGGTAAATAAGAGCGGAATAGCAACATGAGCATCCTCTCCATTCGTGGCGTTTCGCGCAGCTTCGAGACTGTTGGTCGTGCGCCGACCATTGCCTTGCAAGCCACCGATCTTGAAGTGGAAGAAAACGATTTCATCACCATCCTCGGCCCTTCGGGTTGCGGCAAAAGTACGCTGCTGCGCATCGTCGCCGGACTCGACAAACAGTCTTCCGGCGAAGCATTGCTCGATGGCAAACGCATCGACGGCCCCGGCGCAGGCCGCGGCATGGTATTTCAAAGCTACACCTTGTTTCCGTGGCTCACCGTGCTCGACAACGTGTGTTTTGGCCTACGCGAGCGCGATTTACCGCGCGCTGAACAGCTCGAAATCGCCAACGCATTCATTCAGAAAGTCGGCCTACGCAGCTTCGAAAATCACTTCCCCAAGCAACTTTCCGGTGGCATGCAACAACGCACAGCTCTCGCCCGCGCTCTGGCCAACAACCCACGCATGTTGCTCATGGACGAGCCGTTCGGCGCGCTTGATCACCAGACGCGTGAACTGATGCAGGAGCTGCTGCTGGGCATTTGGGAAGCGGAAAAAAAGACCGTGCTGTTCGTAACGCACGACATCGACGAGGCCGTGTTCATGGGCAGCCGCGTGGTGGTGATGAGCGCACGACCCGGTCGCATCAAGTTAAATCGCGAAGTGTCGTTGCCGCATCCGCGTCACTATTCGGTGAAAACCACGCCAATATTCTCAGAACTCAAAGCGGAGCTGATGGAGCAGGTTCGCGCCGAGGTGATTGCAAGCCAGCAGATTGCGGCGTGATCAGCCAGTCGCTGAGCTAACCGTGATTTCGCGAATGCCCGTCGCCACGTAATCCGCCGTGTAGGCCCAACCCGGCTCGGGAAGCGCGGGCTTGCCAGTGAGAAATCCTTGAATCAAGTCGAACTGCATGTCCACACACACGCGCGCTTCGGCGGTCGTCTCAACGCCCTCGGCGAGTGCGGTTGCGCCCACGTCATGCACGATGCGCACCAGTTGCGCGACCAGCTGCCGCTTCTTCGGATTGGCGCGGTCCAGATCGCGAATCAGCCCCATGTCGAACTTCACAAAATGCGGCGGCACCTCAGCCAACTCAATCAAACGCGCTTGTCCCGCGCCGAAATCGTCATACGCGAATTGCACGTTCATCGCGGCGAGATGATTGGCCATCGCACGCACGTCCGCAATTCGGGTGACCGCTGCCTCGTGCACCTCCACCACGAGTTTCGCGGTCGGTACCATCGCGCGCAATAATTCGATCGAGCAATAAAACGGCGCGGTAAACATCTCCTTCGGATGCGCGTTCACGAACAGTGTGGCGTCCGCCGCGACGGTCGCCGCCGCAGACAAGCCCGCCCAGCGAAACGCCTCGCTTAACTCCACCTCTTTGCCCAGCCGCCCCGCCATTGCAAACATCTCCATCGGCGACTGCGGCAAGCCCTCAACGTAGCCACGCCCGAGCACTTCAAACCCGCGCAGTCGACCGTCGCTCACGCTCACAATGGGCTGTAGGGCAGCGCGTACCGTCTTGCCTTTCAGCATTGCGTTGAACTGCCGTTCTTCGACGACAAAATGATCACTCAAAACCGGCGCGCGGTTGACGATGATGGTCTGGTCGGAGTTCTGATGCGCCAGCGCCGCGATCAGCGACGGTTCAATACGGCGAATGCGAAATTCAGTCACGCCAAAATGCACCACATCGCCCTCAGCCAACAATGACGAGCCGAGAACCTGAATGCGATTAACGAAGGTGCCGTTGCCACTGTTGAGATCAATCACGCGCAGCAAACCGCCAATGTCCTGCTCAATCCGCGCATGGTGACGCGAGGTCTCAGCAGACGCAATCGCGAGGTCGCACGCAGCGTCGCGACCGACGATAAACGGAAAGCGCGCGAGGTGAATCAACGCCGTCGCGCTGTCGCTAGACACGCCCTCCAGACACCAGTTCTCCATCCCACCCACCTCGACGAATGACGCAACCGTAGCGCGACTTTCATCGATTGTATGAACGCGCTTGACGGGTCGACGCAACAACCGCACGGGAGCCTCCGTTTCGTCAATCAGCTTTCTGCTGTAACCACCGTTATACATGGGCTGTGCGCGTATTTATTGCTGTTGCGACTTTACACTGAATACGCGTCTCGCCCAAGCTTGATTGGGCTCATGCGAAAAAGCTGATGCCTGAAAGCCCGCTCACCTCGGGCTCGCCGTCGATGCGGTCAACCCCACTAGGGGTGCGCCGAATGCATCGAGCACGCGCTGTTCTCGCAGTGTTATCCCTAGCGATCCGACAGCAACTGTGCCTTGATGCGTCCGTACTCGTAGGTGTAAATCTTTTGGAAGAGGCTCGCTAATACGAACGCCGTGGATTTGGCACGTTCACTGAGTCATTCGTTAGGCGATTTAAAGTGAAATCGGTTTGACCTAGATTCCCTCAACGCCATTTAATGGCGTCCAGTTTGGTGAAGTCGTAGTCGCTCGTGATGTATTTGCCAGGATCGATCTCTTCTCGCGGGTGCCAGCTGTAGAAGTGCTCTGCGTATTCAACGGTGGCCGCGTCCATGCCCACATACTTGATGTTTGATCGCGGGGAGAGGGGCTGGTGCGAGCCTAGGCCGTCGGCGAGCACGAGGATGTGTTTGGAGTTGGACTTGGAGTTGACCCGCTTTCACGGACACATTATTGTCCGAGAAGAAGGAGTCAGAAATGAGTCAACGTGTTTACAAGGCGGCGTATGCGCCTGAGTTTCGC
>JAYSRA010000103.1:0-3473 GCA_043721275.1 Burkholderiales bacterium | reverse complement strand
GTTCATGGGCATGACGGTGCTCCAATGCTTGAAATGCGTAACTGTACGCAAATACAGCACTACCGTCAATACTTCATGAGCCAGCTTGCTAATCAGGAGTCGACTATAGCCCGAATGTGCGCTTAGCCCCATTTGAATGGCAGTTGTAGCGCGAAGCTGCTCTGCAGATTTACGCTTGCAGTAACCACCCATCACCCGCCCTACGATTACTCACGGCAGCGCGGATGTGCCTGCCTTATGCTTGCATTACCGATGATTGATTGCGCCGCAAACGCTCCACCCTATCAGCCCGACGATGCCGTTCGGTTACCACTCGTATTCGACGTTTTGCCGCTGCTCGCAGAGTTGGACGCGCTGCCGGATGCGACTTGGCTCACCCATTTCAACACCGGCTATCACGATGGCGGTTGGACCGGCATTGCGCTTATGACGGCTGATGGCAACGACGATTCGTTGTACGCCGCGAGCGACGGCGCAGCGGCAAGCGCCGTGCGGCCCACCAGATTTGGCGAGCAGTGCCCACAGTTGCTCGCGGCCATCACGCAAATCCAGTGCCGCATCAAATCAGCACGACTGTTGCGCTTGGCGCCAGGCTCGGTGATTCGCGAGCACTCCGACGCTGATTTGATCTGGCACAGCGGCGAGGCGCGGCTGCATATTCCACTGCGCACCCATGATCGTGTGGCGTTTTATGTGGACGGCAAGCGCGTGGTGATGCACGCCGGTGAATGCTGGTATTTGAATTTATCGCGACCGCATCGCGTACAAAATCTGGGCCCGACGGAGCGTGTGCATTTGGTGCTCGATTGCGCGGTCAACGATTGGCTGCGCGAGCACGTGCAATCGGGATATGCGTCGGTGCCACGGTGCTTCCCCGAAGATGGCGCAGCGCAGTTTTCACAATTTTGCGATGTAGTGTTCAACGATCCGGCCCTGCTATCCGCGCTGCAAAATTGCACGCAACTCGATGAGTTGATGGTGATGGCCGTGACGTTCGGCCAACAACACGGGCTGCATTTTTCGCTGGAGGATGTGCGCGCGCAGGCCAGCCGCGGACGTCGCGAATGGGTTGAGCAATGGATCGTCTAGCGCAGCACACGGCCTCGGCCCTTGACTTCACTGGATGGCTGCCGATTCGACTCTACGTTGCGCAAGGCACGCTGTGGGTGGACTGGTGTTTTCGTGCGCAGACGACACTGCGCGCGCCGTTTTTTCACGACGATGTAGCGGCGCTTTTGCGCTCGCCTTTCAACCTCGTTTTTCGTCGCCAAACGCCGATGGCAGACATGGTGACGTGGGCGCACAACGCGGCGCGCGACACCGGCTACGCGCCACTCAAAGCCTTCGTCGCACACACGTCGCGCTGTGGTTCAACGCTGCTGTCGCAAATGCTCGCGCACCAGCCCACGCACGTGGTGATGGCTGAGCCGACGATGCTCGACACGCTGCTCGGCATTGGCGCGCAGCTGCCCGAGCTGTCGCGCGCCGAACACATCACGTGGCTGCGCACGCTCGTGTTTGCGCTGGGACAAACGCCCGCCCATGAGCAGCATCTAGTGATCAAGCTTGATGCGTGGCACGTGCTGCAACACGAGCTCTTGAGCGCAGCCTTTCCTGATGTGCCGTGGCTGTTTTTGTATCGCAACCCGATTGAAGTCGCCGTGTCGCAGTTTGAGCAACGCGCCAGTTTTATGGTGCCCGGCTTGGTGCCCGCACTTCGCCAACTCGCACCGGTGGCTGACGCGCTGGCGATGGGCACCGAGGCGCATATCGCGCGCGTGCTCGGACAAATTTTTGCTGCGGGCGCGTTGCTGTGCGAGCGTGGCGGCGTGCGAGCCGTGAATTACGCCACGCTGCCTGATGCGCTGTGGGGTGAACTGCGGCCGCTACTCGGGCTCAGCGCCGACGCCGCGAGCGTGGCCGCATTGCGCGCTACGGGCGCACGCAACGCCAAGTCGCGGTCGCAACTGTTTGCGCCCGATGCCGTGCGCAAACAAGGCAGCGCCAGCACTTTACTGCGCGCCGCAGTGTCGCTGCACTGCGACGACGCCTACCGCCGTTTGCTTGCACTGAGCGACGCACAATGAGGGCGCGCCAAGCCGCCCGCGCGGTCTGGCTCACCGGCCTTTCCGGCGCGGGAAAATCAACCATCGCCGCGCGGCTGCATGCGGCACTCCCCACGTCGGTGCTGCTGGACGGGGACGTGATTCGGTGTGGGCTAAATAGCGATCTGAGTTTTTCCGACGCTGACCGCAGCGAAAACATTCGTCGCGTGTCGGAGGTGGCGCGTCTAATCGTTGCTAGCGGCAGCGTTGCTATCGTGGCGCTGATCTCGCCATTTCGCGTTGATCGAGATTTGGCGCGAGCGAAGTTTGCGCACGGTCAATTTGTTGAAGTGTTTGTCGACACGCCGCTGGCGGTGGCCGAAACGCGCGACGAGAAAGGGCTGTATCGACGCGCCAGAGCGGGATTGCTGCCGCAGTTCACCGGCATTGACTCCGCATACGAGCCGCCGCTGCGCCCTGAAATTCATCTGCGCACCGACGCCGATTCGGCCGACGTTTGCACGCGTCAGATCCTCGCTTATTTGCACACGCTTCAGCAGGCTTAATAGCGCGATGTGTGGCGCGCGCGTAACGCGAAGCTGGATTCAATCCCGTATGCTTCGCGCATGAACATCGTGTTTGACTTCGGCAACGTATTGGTTGAGTGGAATTTGGTGCGCTTGATTGAGGCGCACTTTCCGCGGCGTGAGCGACTGACGCATACGCCGCCGCAATTGGCCGAGGCGTTGGTGAATCATCAGGACTGGATTGACTTTGATCGTGGCTTGATCGGTAGCGCGTTGCTTGCCGAGCGCAGCGCAGCGCGCCTGGGGCTTGATGCTTTCGACACGCACACGTTCATCGAGCGCATCCCGCATGTGTTGCCGCTGTTTGATGACGCGCTCACGGTGATGCAGGCGCTTGCCGACGGGCAGCACGGCGCGCATCGCGTGCTGTACTTATCGAACATGCCTACGACGTTTGCCGACGTGTTGGAGGCGCGCTGCCCGTGGATCGCGCGATTTGACGGCGGCATTTTTTCCGGGCGCGTGAAAATGGCCAAGCCGGACGCTGAGATTTACGCGGAAGCAGAGCGGCAATTTAATCTCGATCCGGCGCAAACATTGTTCCTCGACGATTCGCCCAAAAATGTTCACGCAGCCCGCGCCCGAGGCTGGCATGCCGAAATTATTGATAGCACGCAGAGCGTGCAACGCGCGTTGTCGGCGCACGGCGTTTTGCGCGATTTGTAGCGGCAATTCTTCGATACAGCTTTTCGCTGAACGCGCCATTTTGCTTGGGCTGGTCACATAAAAGTGCTTAAGTCGATTCCTGATTAGCAAGCTGGCTCCGGAAGCCGTATCTGGGATAGCGGATGAGGCTTGGAGGCGACGGCAGCATGGAGCAATCTCGGCAGCATCGCCCTCA
>JAYSRA010000102.1:0-28389 GCA_043721275.1 Burkholderiales bacterium | reverse complement strand
GGTTCATGGGCATGACGGTGCTCCAATCGTTCAAATGCGTAACTGTACGCAAATACAGCACTACCGTCAATACTTCATGAGCCAGCTTGCTAATCAGGTATCGACTTTTATATTTTTTTGATAGGTAGCCCACGTGAAACAAGGGTTTCAGCCTGGAGTTGTTACGATTTTTGAGCGTACACCGAATCGCTTTTGTAGATGCGGTGCCACCGCGACCCGCCTCGCGCATCAGGTTAGGTCGCGGTGGCACCGCTCCCACAGTTCGCCGCCTCGCTCGCATTGGCTACCATCACCCATCCAACGCAAACGCAGCCCATCATGCAATTCGCCGACCGCCTGAAAAACGTAGAAACCTCCGCCATTCGCGAGCTGTTCAAACTGCTTGGTAAACCGGGCATCATCAGCTTTGCGGGCGGCTTTCCGGACCCAGCATTGTTCGACGCCGAAGGCATCCGCATCGCCGCCGACGCCGTGCTCACGAACAACCCCGGCGCCGTGCTGCAATACGGCGCAACCGAGGGCTGGCAGCCGCTGCGCGAACAGCTGAGCCTGTTCATGAAAAATAAAGGCGCAACGGTCACCCCCGACGGCCTGATCGTCACCACCGGCAGCCAGCAAGCGCTCGACCTCATCGGCAAAAGCATGATCTCGCCCGGTGACAAAATCATCGTCGAAGCGCCCACTTTTCTTGCCACCATTCAATGCTTTCGTTTGTACGGTGCTGACATTTACGGCGCACCGATTGATGCCGACGGCGTGCAGGTCGACGTGCTCGAAAAAATGATCGAAGACTTGAAGCCGAAGCTCGTTTATTTGATCCCCACCTTCGGCAACCCCAGTGGTGCCATGCTCTCGCTCGAACGCCGCAAACGCATCCTAGAAATCGCAGCGCGAACCAAGACTTTGGTGATCGAAGACGACCCGTACGGCGAGCTCTATTTCGGCGCGCCACCGCCGCCGTCAATGCTCGCATTGAGCGACCAAATTCCCGGCAGCCGCGAATGGCTTGCCCACTGCGGCAGCTTGAGCAAAGTGCTGAGCCCAGGACTCCGCGTAGGCTGGATGATTGCGCCGCCGATGCTCCTCGCCAACGCCACCATGTGCAAGCAATTTTCTGATGCGCACACCAGCAACTTAACGCAAGCCACCGCAGCGCATTACCTCACGATGAACCGCATGGACGGCGCGCTCAACACGGTGCGCAAAACCTACGCCGAACGTGCACAGGTGATGGCCGCTTGCCTGCGCAAAGACTTGGGCGACGCAATCGTTTTCAACCAGCCGCAAGGCGGCATGTTCTTCTGGGCAAAACTCACCGAAGGCCGCAACGCAAACGACTTCGCGAAACGCGCGATAGAAAAACTCGTAGCGTTTGTACCAGGCGCGCCGTTCTTTGCACTCGATCCCGATTTGTCGACGTTGCGGCTGTCGTTTGCTACGGCGGATGTGGCGAAGATTGAAGAGGGGATTGGGCGGTTGGGGCAGGCGTTGTGAAGAAAGTTTCGGTGACATCGGAGGTCGAGGAGTTCCTTGATGAGGCGATCATCGATGAATTGGAACGAGCGCTCGCCGCAAGTCGCGACGACATAGCTGCAGGGCGGTTCGTCATCGAGTCACCAGCAGCACATGTTGCGCGCATTACGCAACGTTCAACAAATGTGAGCAAGTCAAAATGACAATGCCAAGTAGACAACTGGTTATTTAACCAGTAATATTTAGCGCAAGCAGGAAATATGGGCAAAGACTCTCGCATCGAATGGACACATCACACGTTCAACCCGTGGTGGGGGTGTGTGCGCGTGTCCGCTGCATGCGATCACTGCTATGCCGAGACGTGGGCCAAGCGCCTTGGTGAGGATGTGTGGGGCCCGCATTCGGAGAGGCGGTTCTTTACCGACGCACACTGGAAAGAACCGCTGAAGTGGAACAAGGAAGCTGGCGACACAAACACACGTCGCCGTGTTTTTTGCGCGTCGATGGCGGACGTCTTTGAAAACCGCAAGGACTTGGTTGCGCCGCGGCTGCGATTGCTTGAGCTAATCGCGCAAACACCCAATCTAGATTGGTTGTTATTGACCAAGCGAATCCATCTCGTCAAAAGACAACTACCCAAGGGCTACGAATTCCCGCGAAACGTCTGGTTAGGCGCGACGGTCGAGAATCAGGAGGCGGTTAAACGCATCAAGTATCTGCTTGAATTTGAATCTCCGTCCGTGCGGTTCTTGTCATGTGAGCCGTTGCTGAGCGCAATCGACATTCAAAAATATCTGGTTCGCGGAGCAAACGGCACTCGGGTTGATTGGGTAATCGCAGGCGGCGAATCCGGTGCGGGCTCTCGTCCCATGGATCCGGCTTGGCCGATGTCGCTCAAGGAGCAATGTGCGGACGCCAAAGTGCCATTCCATTTCAAGCAATGGGGACACTGGGCTCCGATTGAGCAGGTCGTTGAGTTTGTTAAGAAAACTACGCCGATCACGATCGTGCGACACGATGGTATTGATGTCGCCCTTGCAGCCATTGGAAAGGGAAAAGCCGGTCGTTCGCTCGATGGTAGACATTGGGATGGTTTTCCGCGCACTACTCGCACAGAGTTAGCAGTCAAAACCAAAATCCAGTAATCGGAGTGAAGATTTGTGGGAAAGAAGCCGGCACACTACGAGTGGAATAGGGGCCCAGCATTTCTGGACGATCACAGCCTAACTAAGCACGCCGTTCTAGTCGAGTACCTCAAAAGATACTTTGAACAACGAACTCTTAATGCGAGAGGCCGAGAACGTTTTCGAATCACGTTAGTCGATGGTTTTTGTGGCGGTGGCGAATACCTACTCAAGAGCTCTGGCAAACTCGTCGACGGGTCACCGTTACGAATTTTGACCGCTGTCGAGGAAGCTCGGGCGCGCATCAATCTTGAACGCAGGAAGCCTCTTGAACTTGATGTACGGTACGTCTTCGTTGACGAAGATGTCAAAGCAATAGCGTACCTACGTGACGTCTTGGTAAAGCGCGGCTATGGTTCAGAAATCGACAAGACCATCAATCTAGTTTGTTCAGACTTTGCTGATGCTTCAGATGCAATTTTGCGGGCGATTCAAGGGCACACACCAAAGTCACCAACCGCGTTATTCTTCCTTGATCAATACGGCTATTCGGAAGTGCCAGCTCCGACGATTCAGTCCATTTTTCGACAGGTGCGCAATGCAGAGATTGTGCTGACCTTTCACGTTTCTTCTTTTGGAACGTACACAAATGACCAGTTTGTTGAACGTGTTTCGAAAAAACTAAGCGTAGATATTCGCAAGCATTTGGGCGGAAAAACCATTGATGAGATAAAGGCTAACGATGCCGATTGGCGCAGATTCATTCAAGGCGCACTTTATCAGGGGCTGGTTGAGGGTTGCAACGCTCGGTTCTTCACGCCGTTTTTCATCCGAGGCGCGGGATCGAATCACGGCGAATACTGGCTGGTGCATTTGTCGCAACATCATCGCGCACAGGACGTCATGAAGCAGGTTCACTGGTTGCACCAAAATCATTCGGTTCACTACGGTGGAGCAGGCTTAGATATGCTCGCACCGCACACAATGGGCTTCATGCAAGAGTTTGACGGCGGTTTTCGCTTTGACGAAGTTGCGCGACAAAGCTCGGATGCCGCGCTGGTTGAACAACTTGCTCAGCACGTCTTTAAGATCGACAAACCGCAAACTGTTGCAACGCTTTATGCCGATACGTGCAATGGCTCACCTGCTACGGCTGGCATGTACCGAGATGTGCTGGAAAAGCTGATTCAAAATGATAGTGTCGTCGTTTTCTCGGATCAGGGAACACGTCGACGTCGCGCTCGACTAATTGTTGACACCGACATTGTTGAACCATCTCGACAAATTACTTTGATCCCAAAATAACTCCGCTATAGCGATTGGTTGGGAGTGTTTGCGGTTGACTTTTCGCAGTTTGTGTCGCGACCGAGCCGACTTTATGCCCACCCTCAAATACTTAACCCACTACCCCGAACCCCTCCAAGCGCAAGTCCGTGCGTTGATCGCAGAAAACCGTCTTGGTGCCGTGCTGCAAAAGCGTTATCCTGAGCCGAATACGGTGCGTACTGACAAGGCGTTGCAGGAGTACACGTTGTCGCTCAAGGCACAACACATGAAGAGTGCGGTGACGCCTGGCAAGGTGATTTTCGACAATCATTTGCAGGTGGGGAAGCATGCCGCAGTTGGCACGTTAGGCACGCACACGCAGGTGTCGCGGGTGCATGGCGGCAAGTTGGTGGCTAAACGTGAGATTCGTATTGCTTGTGTGTTCATCGACGCGCCTGCTGCGTTTTTGAAGATGATTGTGGTGCATGAGTTGGCGCATTTGAAGCAGCGTGAACATGACAAAGCGTTCTATCAACTGTGTCATCACATGGCACCGGATTACGCGCAGCTTGAATTTGATTTGCGCTTGTATTTGACACATGTTGATTTGAGCAAATCGTCAGCAACTTGAGGAACGCAATGACCCGCACCGCAAAACCGACTCAACCTTTGGCGCACAACGTGTCCGAATCGCACGCGCGGGAGCGTACAGCTGAAATGATCGGTTGCGCGGCGGGCAATCCCGATCTCGCTAACGATCCGCAAACCGCCGCAAAAATACTCGCAGCGTTTCTGAAGTCGCACGAAACCGCTATTTGCGGCGCACTTAAAAGCAACAGCCTCGCACTCGCAAGAAAAAAGGTCAATGGCGGTAGCCACGACTTAACCGAGTTCGTCCGCGCGTTCACTGCGGGACGAAAATATCTGGGTATCGTGGTGGCGCAAAAAGCGAAGGCCGCCACTAAAGTGAAGGCCAAGAAAAAGTTATGACCGGCCATTTCGCGCGCGCGTTATCCGTTGGGTTAGCGGCACTACTTTTCGCGTCGAACGCATCTAGCGCATCAAGCGCATCGAGCGCATTGCCCGCCGCGGCCTCGCATTCGTGCGCGGCCGACGCCACCGCTCGCGCGGCAAAGCTGCTCGCCTTACAGGCCGAAGGGGACGAGCGCGCCGCCGTTAACGCACGATCAGTGATGGCGCTCAAACCCGTGCGCAATCCGGCCAACGGCAAACAAAAATTTGACGTGCTCGCCATCAGCGGTAACGTGTACAAAGCCGAATACCGAATGCGCTTTCTGTACGCCCAAATCCCCGGCCAATGCGTGCTGGTAGGGCAGGAGATTTTGGAGTTCACGGGGCTGTAGTTTTCACTCGTATGCCGACGCCGCGTTTGAGGTAAGCACGGTGATGCTGGAGAAGTTGCTGGCATTGGGGCGCACCGGTGCGCAGCGCTTCACGGGACGTCACCGCACTCGTTGCCGACTAGCAACGCGCGTTAGCGTCGTGGCGTTTTACGGAGCGTCCTGTGCGACACAATTGCGGCCATCGCGTTTTGCGCGATAGAGCGCTTGATCGGCGCGTGTCATCAGTTGCGATAGCGTGGTTGCCGCTGATTGTGCCGATGCGACACCAATGCTCACGGTGTGTTGCCGCGTGTGGCCAAGCGTTGAAGAATCACGATGAAATGCGGCGCGCAGCAACTCGGCATTGGCCGCAGCCGCTGTGATGTCCGCCCGTGGCAGCAGCGCGCAAAACTCTTCGCCGCCGAGCCGTGCGAGCACCGCATTGGTCGGCAAATTGGCCTGGGCGCAGCGCGCCAAAAGCGCGATAACGAGATCGCCTTGATCGTGACCAAAGTCGTCATTTACTGCCTTGAACTGATCGAGGTCAAGCATCAACAAGCAGCAATCAGCGAGCGATTGTTCGTGGGCAGCGTCCGTGAGCCCATGACGATTGAGCAGGCCAGTGAGCGCGTCGCGCAAGGCGAGCGTTCGCAATTGATGACCGAGCTCGTCAATCAACACCAGCACCATGCCAATGAGCAAACACAGCCGTCCGGCCAAGCCCACCGCATAGAAAATAAACGTGGTGCGCGTCGGCCCGCCAAGCGGAATTGCGCTTTGCATATTGAGTAGCGTATCGAGCGCGCGGATGGCGAATACGGCAACCATCATCAGTAAACCCAGCACCATGATGCCGTGCGGCGGGCGAAACCGACGGTGCACAACACCGGTTGCGTGCGGCCGCAATTTTGATCCCGCGAGCATCAGCCACGCATGCCACACGCAGATAGCGCCGGTGATCACCGCCACCAGCAGAATGCGCGCGGCCAGATGTTGCGCAAAATAGGCAAATGCAGCGATGAGCAGCACGACGGCGCCATACAACCAGCGCAGCGACGGCATGCGCTCGTAGCGATAGGCGAAGGTGCCAAATGCACCGAGCGCGGCACCCGCGATGATCATCACGTTGGCCACGATGATGCCCAAAAACGGTGGCACCACTTCTTGGGATGTGTTGAGTCCGATGCCGATGGCAACGGTGAGCGTGCTCCACACCCACTGCGTTGCGCCGCGCACGCGCACCGCTTGCCGCAGCGTGAGCAGCAACATGATGGCCATGGAAAAAAACAGCGCTGCGGCTACGTAGCCCAACAGCTTGATGTCAGTTGCCAACGATGAAGTCCTCGCATTTCAGGGTTTCGGTTCGGCACTAAGCGCTAGGCGCTCGCAGGCTTGAGCGCTCGACACGCGCGTTGCACGTTGCCGAATGTCCGCTATTGTGAAGCAAATGTGGGCGAATCCGAAATGTGCCGTCACCGCGCGTTTTTTGGTTGCGACCGCAATGGGCACGACAGCGACTTTAAAGGTTCTCAGTTGTTGTCGTGCAGCGCCCGCGAGGCATTGTTTGCGGTTGAGCCGGGCGCTAGTATTTGCCTGCGAGTGCGCTGCCGTAAGTTCATCGTCATAAGTGCGCACGGATGCATTCGTGCAGATGGTGGTCGAGGCCAACGTGAAGCGCACGGTCAACGACATCATGGTCAAAAGACCGGTATCGAAAGCGATGGTTTCAGGCAGCCTCTGCGTGACATTTTCGTGGCGTAAATAGGGCTAACAACTTTTGTTGCAAAGCTCGGTTTAATGAGGGCTAGACGCGTTTTTAGCTAAAAGTTGACATTCAATGAAAACGATTCTTAGCCCACGTATAGTGGCGCTTACGTAAAAAAGCTGTTCAGGAAATTTCGATAAAAAAATGCGAGCGTACGCAACCGAACGTGCGTCGCGCTAAACAATTTGCAAATCGAGCCACGCGCAGCGGGCGGCGTTCTAGCGCGGGTGTTGAGATGGATTAACCGCGCTGTGCATTGACTCTCGGCTATGCTCCGGGGCCATGCAACGCCTGACCCGAGCTCCGAATTTAGCCATCGCCACCTTCTGGGCTGACGCGCTCAATCGCGAGGGGATTGTGACCAGTTTACAGCGCACGTTTTTGACCGGCGGCATCGGCGATCTACCGCCCGATCAATGCCTGCCAGAAATCTGGATCACCGAGCCGTCGCAAGAAAAACGGGCGCGCGAACTGCTGCACGATCTGCAAAATATTCCGCAGCGGCGCTGGCGTTGCGGGTGTGGCGAATTGGTGGAAGGTGGCTTCGAGCAGTGCTGGAATTGCGGCGCACTAATGCCGCGCTAGCCGCGCTAGTTGCGATAGTTGCTCGCAACGTCCGCCGATCTACGTCGCCAACTATTTACTCGGACACGCAGGCAATTTTCCCTTCGCCCGCCACGTTTTAACGGTGGTCACATCGTCAACGCCCACTGTGTCGTCGGTGTGCGCGCAGCCATAATTGGCTTGCGCAATCACGCTTGCCGCGAGCACATCATCGCCCGCAGGTTTAACGCCGGTTTCAACCCACTTCACTAAATCGGCAAAGGCTGTAGCTTGCTCGGCCACCGTGAAATCGCAGTGCCCCGGAGCGCGAATGGCGCGCTGCACGAGGCTTGCGTTGTTTCCTTTTTCGGTTGCGCGCGCGCGATAAATTTGCTCCATCATGAACGGCACATACATGTCGCCCAGTGTGTGCAGCGTCAGCACCGGAATGTTGAATTCGCCGTTGATCTTGGGAATCCAGCGCACACCGTCGCTGCGTTTTGGATTCGCGTCAACGTCGGCGGTTGACCGCACGATGCTCGCGTTGAACGCTTCGACCACCACATCGGGCGCATCAAAACGATAGCGAATGCGGCGCGTGTCGACCACGTTTTTGCCAGTCGCCAAAATCCCCGCCACGTCACCGGTGCGACCCAATCCGTCCCACACCACTTTTTGCAGCGTGTCGTTGGCGAAGCCTTCGTCGAATATCGGACGCGGCCCACCAGTCAAATGCATGACGATCGTTTTCAGGCGTGCGCCCTGCGCCGTCGGCGTAGCAAATGAGGTCGTGCTGTTGAATAAAGTGGTGCGCACATCAACGGCAAGCGTGGCCCAATTAGTGGCCGGAAATTTGGTTGCAGGCAAGCCTGCAAGCTGCTGCGCGGCGAGTTGCAACGCTGCGAAATGATCAAACAATTCAGTGTCGCCGAGCACGCCGCACATCGGCACTGCACCGTCGTAGCGCGCCTTGCTGCGCGCCGTGGCAAGCGCCTCGGCTTCAATCGCCGCGGCGGTGATGTGGCCGCCCATTGAGCGACCGAACAGGTAGGTGCGCGTCGGCGCAGCGAGCGTGCGCCCGTTGGCTGCGGCGATTGTGTTGAACGCGAGTACGAGCGCGTTGGTGTCTTCCACGCCCGCCCGCACGTCGTAATAATTTTTGCTGTAACTGGACGCCGCCCATGCGTAGCCGTTGTCGATCAAGTAGCGGCGAATCGGCGGATCCTGCACGGTGAGCGTGTTGCCAATGCCCGCGTAGCCATGCGCATACACGGCGAGTTTGCCGTTCCAGTTCGCTGTCGGCACTTCAATGCGATAACTCGCGCCGCCGAGCACGCCTGCCCAACGATCCGTCGGCGTGGCGGCGTTGGCAATCGCTGCGAAGGTTGTGTCGGTCGCTGCGACGAATGCATTGCGCGTGTCGTGTTCGCGGGTGGCGGCGGGTGCTGGTGTGAGGTTGGCGCAGGCAGCGAGAAACGACGTGCCGACGATTGCGCACAGTGCAGCGATAGGAAGTTTCATTTAATTATCTCGGACATCGGCCACGGGATTCGCGCCGAAATCGGCACGCGCTAAATACGTCAACACGCGCTTGGCCGCAGCCTCCGGCGTGAGCAGATGACCGCCAGTTTTGTATTCAACAAATGTGGCTTTATCGGGGAACGCATTGGCGTCCGCGCTGCGCGCTTGCGTTTGCATATCGGTGTCGATAATGCCGGGCGCGAGCGAGCAAATTTTGGCACCGTTGGGCTTTAACGCTTCTTCAATGGCGACCACGCGCGAGTAGTGATCCATGCCGGCTTTGGCCGCACTGTAGCTGGCCATCGAGCCGACTGCGCGACGACCATTGCCCGACGAAATGTTGAGCACTTTGCGTGCGCCGCTCCAGTGCGATGTGGCGTTCAGAAATGCGGCGGTGAGCTGCATCGGCGCTTCAAGGCCAACGCGCAAAACCGACGCGATGTCTGCCGAACTGATGTCGCGCAGCGGCGCGATGCTCGGCACCAGGGCTGCGTTGTTGATCAACGTGGCGCTGGCAAATTCATCACCGAGAAACAGCGCGAGCCAACGTGCGAGCTGCGTGCTGGCGGCAGCGCCGTCGTGCAGATCAAGCGCCCACTGCGCGAGGGTTGCGTCATCAATGGTGTCGACCAATTCAGTCAATGTGGGCTGCGCGTGCCGCGAAATGCAGACGAGCGTTGCGCCCGGTTGCAGGAGCTGCTGCGCCATGGCTAGGCCCATGCCGCGAGACGCGCCGGTGAGAATGGTGAGGTGCTGTTTTGAGGTGGAATTCATTGCCCAATATTAGCGCGCTTGCCGCGTAAACACGGTTGCGAATTTTCAATAAAAGAGCGTAAGCTTCGTGTATTGCCGGAAAGGTCGCCAACGCAGTGACGGTCGAAATGAATGTTGATTTAGGAGCTTCAGTGTGAACAAATTTTTATTGGCGACGGCCTCGGTCGGTGCTTTTGTCGGCGCATCGGCAGTGGCTTTCGCGGCAGACGAAACAGCACGCGTGATTTCAGCGACACCCGTGACGCAACAGGTCGGCGTGCCGCGGCAAGCGTGCGCCACTTATGCAACGCCGGGTGTAGCGCCGCAGTGCAGCACGCAAACTATTTACGAGAGCCGCACGGTTGCGTACAACGTGGTTTACGAATCCGGCGGCAAACAGTATTCAGTGCAAATGCCGCAGAACCCTGGGCGCACGCTGCGTTTGGGAACGGCAGGCGCTCCGGTGGCCGCTGTGCCGATGCCTGCGCCCACGGCGGTGGCTGCGACGAGCGCGGTGAGCGCGTCAGACGACGTTGTTGAAGACCCAGCGATGACGAACCTTTATTCGGGCTTCACGCAACCGTATCCGCCGCCGGTGCAAGTGACTTACGCGTACCCCGGCGCGAACTATTACGGCTCGTCGTATGACCCGTCGTACGGATCTTACGGCTCATACGGTTCGTACTGGGGCCCCGGACTGACTTTGGGCTTTATCGATGGTTATTACTACGGCGGCGGACGTCATTACGGTGGGCGCGGTCACGGCCACGGTCAAGGCCACGGACATGGCCACCGGCGCTAGTCACTTCTGAGTCGTCGCGTTCTTCATCAGCAGGGCCAACTCGGTGCCTTGCATGATGCGAATGCTGTTCTTGGCCGCAAACGTTCGCGCGGAATCACTCAACGCGTTAACCGCAAGGTAGACGCCTTGATTGGCGTCCAACGCCTCCATTGCAGCGGCCAATCCACGCATGGGCTCAATGCCGTGCGTGGCCGCCTTCCAGCGTTTGCTGTTGACCAGCACAGTACGACCCGCCTTGGTGATCGATAAATCGGCTCCGCTGGCGGTGACTTTGTTCACCGTGCAGCCGTCCTGCACGTAAGCCGCCTCCAGCGCGCTGGCGAAATCGCGGGCGGACAGCTCCGAGAGCTTCTGCAAAGTCGCGTCAACCTTTGCTGCATTAGGTATGCCGCGCTGCTTCCACATCGCGATGCCGCCGATCACGGCGAACGGCAAACCGGAGAGCGCGCCGACGATAGCAAAGCGATCCGGGAACAATTTGAAGCAAGCCGCGCCCACGCCCACCGCCAACGCAAAGCTGATCCACCAAGGTGAACGCAGCAACACCGCAAACAGGGACTTGTCGGACATCTTGAATGACGGGAACTGCACAGGCGCTTCGTTTCGCGGGTTTCGAGAGGTGCGTTTGTAGCACGATGCGGGGGCCGAGCGGCCCGAACTGTGGGAGCGGTGCCACCGCGATGGACGGCGTGCGTTGCGCTTATCGCGGTGGCACCGCTCCCACAAAAAAGTTGAACTGCGCGATTTTTCGTTCGAATTTGTCGGTTTCTCATTGCATGCCGACTAGCAACTTTTCGACGAAAGACCTATTTAATAAGGGCATAGGTGGATAAAACGCTATAAGTCGACTATGCACGATAAATTGACACATGCCTAATGAAATAGCCTTTCCAGCCAAAAGCTATTGCTCGCGTTCACCGCCCAACCCTTGAAATGTCACATTCCAGACCTATAATTAGCACTCATCAGGGGCGAGTGCTAACAACCGAAAGTCGGTGGTTATCGTTCGCTACGGCCCGCTGATCTCAGCCTCACGGCGAGATGCGCGGCTGGCCCGGTTCGGTCGTTCACTATCCTGAGCAACCACCGGCACCTCCAAGGTTTAAACCCAGAAAAAGTTCAAGGAGAACTATTCATGACAATGAAACTTCGCCCCCTGCACGATCGCGTGATCGTTAAGCGTCTTGAGGAAGAGCGTAAGACCGCCTCCGGCATCGTAATCCCGGACACCGCGACCGAAAAACCTGACCAAGGTGAAGTGCTCGCCGTCGGCCCCGGCAAGCGTGACGACAGCGGCAAACTGAACCCGCCCGACCTGAAAGTGGGCGACCGCGTTCTGTTCGGCAAATACGCTGGCCAAACCGTCAAGGTTGACGGTGACGAGCTGATGGTGATGCGCGAAGACGACATCATGGCCGTCGTTCAAAAGTAAGTCTCGGGCGCATTGCTTCGTTGGAGCCGCGCTCGTGTACTTGCGTACACGTCGCCCGTCTCCGCCTCGCACTGCATCCCGATATTTATTTTGAACACACCCCTATTTAAGAATTTCGGAGTAATTAATCATGGCAGCTAAAGAAGTAGTTTTCGGCGGAGAAGCCCGCGCCCGCATGCTCGAAGGCGTGAACATTCTCGCCAACGCAGTTAAAGTCACGCTCGGCCCTAAAGGCCGTAACGTGGTGCTTGAGCGCTCGTTTGGTGCCCCGACCGTCACCAAAGACGGCGTGTCGGTTGCGAAAGAAATCGAACTCAAGGACAAACTGCAAAACATGGGCGCCCAGCTCGTGAAAGAAGTGGCCAGCAAAACCTCAGATAACGCCGGTGACGGCACCACCACCGCCACCGTTCTGGCTCAGGCGATTGCCCGCGAAGGCTTCAAGTACGTTGCCGCCGGCATGAACCCGATGGATCTGAAGCGCGGTATCGACAAGGCGGTTATCGCCATCGTCGCCGAGCTGAAAAAAGCCTCGAAAGCCACCACCACCAACAAAGAAATCGCTCAGGTCGGATCGATCTCCGCCAACAGCGACGAGTCGATCGGCAAGATCATTGCTGACGCCATGGAAAAAGTCGGCAAAGAAGGCGTGATCACCGTTGAAGACGGCAAGTCGTTAGAGAACGAACTCGACGTCGTCGAAGGCATGCAGTTTGACCGCGGCTACATCAGCCCGTACTTCATCAACAACCCGGACAAACAACTGGCGTTGATGGACAACCCGTACATCCTGTTGCACGACAAAAAGATCTCGAACATTCGCGATCTGCTGCCGACGCTTGAGCAGGTTGCCAAAGCCGGACGACCACTGCTCATCATCGCTGAAGAAGTCGATGGCGAAGCGCTCGCTACTCTGGTTGTGAACAACATCCGCGGTATCCTGAAAACGGTTGCTGTTAAAGCCCCAGGATTCGGTGATCGTCGCAAAGCGATGCTCGAAGACCTCGCCATCCTGACCGGCGGCACGGTCATCAGCGACGAAGTCGGCTTGAAGCTTGAGAGCGTGACTTTGGCTGACTTGGGTCAAGCCAAGAAGATCGAAGTGGGTAAAGAGAACACCACGATCATCGATGGCTCTGGCAAAGAAGACGGCATCAAAGGTCGTGTTGCGCAAATCCGCAAACAGATCGAAGAAGCCACCAGCGATTACGACAAAGAAAAACTGCAAGAGCGCGTAGCCAAGTTGGCCGGCGGTGTTGCACTGATCAAGGTCGGCGCTGCGACCGAAGTCGAAATGAAAGAGAAGAAAGCCCGCGTTGAAGACGCGCTGCACGCAACCCGTGCCGCCGTTGAAGAAGGCGTTGTGGCTGGCGGCGGCGTGGCACTGCTGCGCGCTCGTCAAGCCGTTGGCACCCTCAAGGGCGACAACGCCGATCAAGACGCAGGCATCAAGCTGGTCATGAAAGCCGTTGAGTCCCCACTGCGCGAAATCGTTGCCAACTGTGGCGACGAGCCAAGCGTGGTTGTGAACGCGGTGCTTGCAGGCAAAGGTAACTTTGGCTACAACGCAGCCAACGGCACCTACGGCGACATGCTAGAACTCGGCATCCTCGACCCAACCAAAGTAACGCGCATGGCACTGCAAAACGCAGCGTCGGTTGCGAGCTTGCTTCTCACGACTGAGGCCATGATCGCTGAAGCGCCGAAAGACGAATCAGCCGGTGGCGGCATGGGCGGTGGCGGCGGTATGGGTGGTATGGGCGACATGGGTGGTATGGGCATGTAAAGAACCGACCATACGGGCGCATTGCTTCGTTGGAGGCCCGCTCGTGTACGTCAAGTACACGTCGCCACAAAGCGCCTTGCATCGCATCCCATCTGATCGGTTCTGGTTTGTTCCAGCGACCGTTACAAAAACAAAGGCACCTTCGGGTGCCTTTGTTTTTGGTGTGAACGTCTAAGCGCAGACTACAAACTCTGCAAAGCACGAGCGTGCAGAGGGTTTTGTATTGGCATCATCTTTTCACATTAAACTGCGGCTGTGAAACCAATCGTCTACATCGAATCATCGGTAATCAGCTATCTGACGTCGCGCCACAGTGCCGACCCGATCAAGAGTGCGTGGCAGGCGGTCACCACACAGTGGTGGAATACAAAACTCGATCAAGTCACGGCTTGTATTTCGCCCTATGTGATTGAAGAGGTCAGCGGGGGTGATCCCGACGCCGCGAAGCAACGCATCGACATGATTCGTCCATTGACAGTGCTGGACACCAACGATCAGATAGAGGCGCTTGCTGACTTTTTGTTGTTAGGCGGTGGTTTGCCGCCGAAGGCACGTTTTGACGCGCTACACATCGCGTGCGCCGCCTTTCACAACGTGAACATTGTCATGACTTGGAATTTCAAACACATCGCTAACGCTGTGCAATTGCCGGTGATGCGTGGGCTTTGCGCCGCACGCGGCTACCGGCTACCCGAATTGGTTTCACCTCTAGAGATGATGGAGAACTTGCAATGAACGCCAATCCACAAACATCCCCGGTTGCATGGCACGATCCAATCGTCGAAGAATTGCACGAACTTCGAGCGCAACTGCTTGAAAAGTTTCAGGGCGATTTACACGCCTATTCGGAGGCAGCGAGGGCTCGCACGCTGGCGCTAGGCTTTCAATTCACCACGATCAAAGCGCCAGAAACTCGAGACGCGGCGGTTCCTGAAACTACCTCGCCGATGACATGAATCGGGTTTCCGCATTCGCAAATACTTATTTGCAAGACTTGATCCTTGTGCTCTTTTTTGTAACCTGCTTATTTACCCCCATCGCCTATGGCCAGAGCGTCAACGAGGGGGAACCCATAAGGACGCAAACAGAAATTTCCGTTAGGGAGCGAAGTTTGACGGAGCTTGCAGCCGAGCACAAGGCGAGATCGGAGCACCTCCATAAAATTTCTTCAAACCTTGCAGGCGGATTCGTCAATATTGGAACAGCCTGTAGCGCAGTAGATTCAGAACGGCATCAATGCTATGCACTTGCAACGCTGTTAGGGAAGGATTCGCTTGCGAGGCGAATTGCGGTCGACTATCGACCGAATGTAGAACTCAAAACTATCGAAAATGCGCAAGATGTTGCAATAGCGGCGCATTCGATGCATGTGTTCACCGAGGTGGTGAAGGAAGTCATCGCGTGGGACAAAGGCCAACGTGAAGAGGAGTGGAACTTGGGGTGCGTGGGTTCTCATCAAATCGGCACGGGGGAGTTCGTTGGGCAACCTAAGGCTTCTTTTTTCAGACTACGCTCCAACGGAATTGCGCTGATCGTGTTGGGTGATGTTGAGACTGGATTTTT
The DNA here is from genome assembly GCA_043721275.1 of Burkholderiales bacterium. GTDB lineage: Bacteria > Pseudomonadota > Gammaproteobacteria > Burkholderiales > Casimicrobiaceae > Casimicrobium. Next base: position 13,018 of record JAYSRA010000102.1, on the reverse strand, counting down.
CGACAAACTGAAAACCGCAGTTGATGCAAATCCGCGTGTTCAAACGATACTACTTGGGAGTGGTGGCGGAAGTGTGTATGAAGCGCTCATGGCGGGCAGATATCTTCGAAAGAGAGGTCTCAACACCGAGCTTTGGAATAATTGCTTGTCAGCTTGCGTTCTGGTTTTCTTAGGCGGCGTGGAACGTCGAATCAATGCCCCTTATCCGGCTCTCGGTTTTCATCAAATCAGTGTGATGGGAAGCGCAGGACGCCCGGTCGCAGTTTCATCAACGCACAAGGCGTATGCCGATGTCGCGGGGTATGCAATCAAAATGGGAGTCGATGCAACAGCTCTACTTCGGCTAATGCAGCTTCGTCCTCCGGAAGGAATGTTCCAGATTAAATACGATCACAGCGGTGCTTCACAGTTACTTTGCAAAAGTAAGATTGCAACTGTAGTGCAGCGTGGATGCGCATCGAGCGATAGATAACCATACGCCACACTGAAAGAGCGGTGCACAAAGAAGCAGCTCGGGGTCAAGTCTGGCAATGCAGCTTTGATTAACTTCCTGCGCGGCTCGCGGCCAAGCGGCAAATACGCGCGTCCACCGCTCTTCGGTAAAAGCGCGAAATGAATGCAAATAAGGGGTCGTGTTCGATTTAATTTTCGTCGCGTAAATCCCGCGCCTGTTTCGGGGATGCGGACGGCGCAAAGGTCCAGCGCACACGCGTATCTTGGTCGCCTCCGCACGCATGAAGGAACAAAAGTCGTTTACGAGCGTGCTGGCTCAGTTGACTCCGATGTATCTCCTCATCCGGTGGATGCCTATGAAATTTCACATCCTAATGGCCGAAGGTTGGCAACTCTGTACATTTCGCCGTATCAGAAGCGCATTTCCGGCAAAGCTCCAAGCGGTTTCAAGCTTGCCGAGTCGGCATAAGTTCATCAGCTCTCGAATCAGAAGCAATAGTCAAATTCGATTTGATGAAACGCTTGCCGCGGCCAATGGTTAATCTGGTCGCGCTAGAACGCAGGGTACGGAGTTAAGTTCCACGCCCTCGCAGATTGCCATTCTCATCAGCAATCACAACCTCGACCCGACGATTCGCCGCACGCCCGTCAACACTTGCGTTATCCGCGACCGAGTAAGCTTTGCCGTAACCCTTAGTCACAACGCGTGTGGTGTCTATGCACCCACGTGGGGTCAAGTCTTGCAATGCAACATTGATCCTCTTCGCGCGCGGCGCGCGGCGCGGCGATTAGAACCCGCGCCCTGTGTTCTGCGGGAATAGCGGCGCATAATTCGACTTATGAAGCCGCGCGTTTACGTCGAAACCTCAGTCATCAGCTACCTGACTAATCGTCCCGCGCTGGATGTGATCACGGCTGGTCATCAGGCGACGACTTACAAATGGTGGGAAGAACAGCGATCAAACTACGATCTTGTGGTTTCACAGTTTGTACTCGACGAAGCCGCCAGTGGCGATCCTGCTGCTGCGGCAAGGCGTGTTGCCACGCTAATCGGGATTACGCGTCTAAACGTTAATCGCCCTGAAAATCAGTCGACTCGCGCAAACATTGTTGGCGCAGCGAGCGCTTCCACAAAAAGCATTTGTCGACGCTTTGCATATCGCCGTGTCCGCAGTGTCGGGAGTAGAAATCCTCCTGACATGGAATTTCAAGCACATTGCAAACGGCGCGATGATGAACCATATCGAGCGCGTTTGCTCTGAAGCAGATTACCGTTGCCCGCGACTTTTAACCCCGCTGCAACTTTTGGGAGATGACGATGTGGACTGACCCTGTTGTTGAAGAGATTCACCAAATTCGCCAAAAAATGCTCGCCGATGTTGGCGGAGATATTGATGCGCTGATGGCAAAGTTCTGCGAGCATCAAGCCGCACAACCCGGTGCTGTGATCGACGGAAAATTACCACCCGTTACAACGACACATGTCGACAATAAGCGCGCTGGCGATCATTGATTCGTCGAAGCGTATGCGCTAAACACGTAAAAGGGGTCACACGTAAAAGCGTAAAAGGGGTCAGACACGATTTTTATTTGGGTCGGCTCCATTTTTACGACAACAGCTTTTAACTTAAACGGCCAAAATGCTTGGGCTCGAATGCAGAAATCGCAAACTATCGATAACTTGCGAAATCAACTGCTAGCCCCAGCGCATAAACGCTTTCAGCTCAAAGCTGTACCGCGAAGCCGCACAGAATTAATGCGCGGTCGGTCTGTCTCAATTTGGCGACGATGCGGTTGCGTTTTCTACTAACATTCGTCGCGTGTCCGCCGATGTAGTCCGCGTCGACCAATCGAGCGCACCGTCGTTCGAACCATTTTTTTCAGGAACACCCGTGAAGTATTTCCGCAATGCCTCGTCACCGATTGGCCTACTTTCTGCATTGACGCTGGCACTGACTGCCTGCACTAACGCGCCCGCACCCACCGCTGCGGCAGCATCGACCCCGACTGCCGCGAAGCCCGCCGCCGCCCCGAGTGCCGCCCCAAGCGCCGCCCCCGCAGGCGGAGGTGCCCTGAGCACCTTAGGCGCGCTCGCTGGCGCTGCCGCCAGCGGCGGCAGCGGTGCGTCCAGCGGTGAAAACAAAGTGGGCGCTGGCCTTGATTTGTTTAAGGCGGCAACCGTTTCGGAAAGCGATTTGAAGAGCGCCGCGCTGCAAATGCGCGCCTATAACGACAAGCGCGCGAAAGTGGCGGCACCCGGCAGCAAGTACGGCGCGCGCTTGGCCAAACTCACCGCCAAGCACCTCAAGGAAGACGGTTTAACACTCAATTTCAAAGCCTATATTTCCTCCGACGTGAACGCAAACGCCAGCGCTGATGGCTCGGTGCGCGTGTATTCAGGGTTGATGGATAAGTTAACGGACGCAGAGTTGTTGGCCGTGATCGGGCATGAAATTGGTCACGTGAAAATGCAGCACACCATGAGCCGCATGCGCACTGGTTATCTCGCCTCAGCCGGTCGCAAAGCGGCGGCCAGCTCTAGCGGCGCGCTGGGCGTTTTAGCCGATTCTGAATTGGGTGATTTGTCCGAAGCCGTGCTCAAAGGCCAGTTCTCGCAAAGCCAAGAGACCGACAGCGATGACTACGCTTTGGCCTTCATGAAAAAGCACGGCTACAGCGTGGCTGCGGTTGAATCAGCGTTGAGGAAACTCGCCACGCTCGGTGGATCAAAGGACGGGCTGGCAGTCATGACCTCGAGCCACCCCGATCCGGCCAAGCGCGCAGATCGTCAGCGCGACCGCGCAGCAGGCAAGTAACCGCGCAAAACGCGGCATAACGATTGCGTCACACCGAGCGGTGTGGCGCACTGACACGCGGGGCGCGTCGAACTACTACGCGGGCAATGCCGCACGTATCAGGTGCCGCGCCCTTTAAGGTTGCCGTTCTCATCCGCAATCACAACTTCAACCCGACGATTCACGGCTCGCCCATCGACGCTGGTGTTGTCGGCCACCGGGTACGCTTTGCCGTAACCCTTGGTCACGACGCGTGTGGTGTCTACGCCGCGTGCGACGAGTGCTTCTCGGATAGTTTCGGCGCGCCGCTCTGAAAGCTCCATGTTGTAGGCGTCAGTGCCTACGGCGTCGGTATAGCCCTCAACCAGCAACTTGCGCTGCGGAAATTGCTTCAGGAAAGATGCGAGTTTGTCGAGACGCGGGCCGGCTTGTGGCGTAAGTTCTGATTTGTTGAACGCGAACAGTACGTCGCCCAACGTCACCAGCAACCCACGTTCAGTTTGTTTGCCTTCAATGTCTTTCAATTGCGCCTCTAGCTGCCGCACGCGCTCTTGGGCCGCGTTGGCTGTGCCTGCGGCTTGCTCAGCACGTAAACGTTCGGCGGCTGCGGCTTCTTGCGCGGCGACAGACTGTGCGCGGTCTGCAGCGGCCATGCGCGTAGCCGCTTCCGCCTTCTGCTGCGCAGTGGCCGAGTCAAGCTGTGACTGACGCGCTTGCGCTTGTGCGGCTTGAGTCTGACCTTGCGCAGCGGTTGCGTCCATACGCGCTTTTTCGGCTTCGCGCGTTCGTGATTCAAGACGCAGCTTGTCGCCCACGCTGTTGGCATCTTTCACGTCTTCGTCGACTTGACGTGATCGTGCGAGATTGCGTGCGACTTCCGCCCGCTGCTTCGCAAGGTAGGCCAGGTGACCGACCTCGCCCTCATCGCGATCATTGCGCCACACGCCATCAGCCTGATCGATGGTGTCGCGCGCAGCCTTCAACTCAAGCGGCGCACGACGCACCACCTCCGGATTGCTAGCGGTTTGATTCACCGCACTTCGCGCGTCTTCAAGCGACGCGTTCGGCGCGTTGCTGGCACAGGCAGCGAGCACCGCGACGGCCAAAGCCGATGTGACGAGTAGCGATTTGCGGGCGTAAGTGATGGCGTTCATAGCTGAACCTTCCTGAGAATTCATGGTGCGGTGTTGATTGGGCGTGAGCGAGATCACGGTGCGCGACGATTGATTTCGTCTTGCAATGAGCGAATGCTGTCGCGAATTTCTTTCAACGCGCGTTCGCCACGCATGGCGCTGGCCCGTGATTCGGCGACGCGTGCGTCGGTCTCAGCTTCAGCGCTGAGCCGCCGTGCCGTAACGAAATCTTTGTCGTTCATCGCGCGCTCGGCGCGCGCCAATTTCTCGCGAGCTTGGCTCAATTCGACGGGGGCAGCATCAACCGCATTGGGTGCCGACGACACGCGTTCAACCGTGGTGCGGCTCACCGCCATTTGCTCAACCGGAGGCGGCACACTGGAGCACGCCACCAGCATTGCAGCGGCAGTGAAAACGCCCACCCACTTGAGCTGGCGAGAATGCTTGATGTGGGAAAAAATTAAATGCTGCATTTTTATGTTCCTGACGACGCGTCTGTGCATCAAACAATTGACGCGTCAAACGACGGTTGATTTCTAGGACAGATGTCGCTACGACAATGTGATCAAGCGTAAAAAAAGTGGCGCAGTTGCCCTATCGGTCAACGGTTGTACTTGACGTAGGCGATGTCTTACGCATGAGTGCGTTGCCAGCTATCGAATGCATAACGTTCGCGCGCACGTAGCCTGCTATTGACCCAAAACTAGCGGGGCACGCACAGCGCGACCGCAGCCGCGAGTGGCGCCGACCGCATGGTCGTTGCACTTACGGCTGCAAGGGCTGCGTCAGTTTCTCGGGCACCCACAGCGCGTCCATCTGCTCGCGCGTCATGATCCCAAGGCTTTCGGCGACCTCGTCAATAGGCTGCCCGGTTTTGATAGCCGTCTGCGCGATCAGTGCCGCCTTTTCGTAACCGATGACCGGATTGAGCGCAGTGACCAGCGTGACTGATTCACGTACGCGTTTCGCGAGCAGCGCGTAGTTCGGTTCAATGCCGGCAACGCAGTTGTGTTGCCGCATCAAGCACGCGCTGCGCAAACGTTGAATGCTTTTAAACAGGCTCCAGCCCATGATCGGCTCAAACGCGTTCAACTGCAATTGCCCGGCCTCTGAGGGCATGGTCAACGTGATGTCGTTGCCGATGACTTCAAACGTCACTTGATTCATGACCTCGGGAATCACCGGATTGACTTTGCCCGGCATGATCGACGAGCCCGCTTGCCGCGCGGGCAATTTGATGTCGCCGAAGCCTGCCTGCGGACCGCTAGAGAGTAGGCGCCAATCGTTGCAGGTTTTGCTGAGCTTGGTGGCAACGCGTTTGAGCACGCCGGAAAGCTGCACGAACGCGCCGGTGTCTTGTGTCGCCTCAATCAGATTTTTTGCCTTCACCACCGGGATGCCACTTTCCTCCGCCAGATATTTGCAGGCGAGATCTGCATAGCCGTGTGGTGTGTTGATGCCGGTGCCGATGGCGGTGGCGCCAAGGTTGATCTCTTGGATCAATGCGCGTGCCTCGGTGAGCCGCAACACGTCCTCTTCAATCATCACCGCGTACGTTGAAAACTCTTGCCCCAGCGTCATGGGCACTGCGTCCTGCGGCTGAGTGCGGCCGATTTTGAGCACAGACTTGAACTCGACCGCTTTTGCATCGAAGCCCGCGCGCAATATTTCCATCGAGCTGAGCAGCCGATCAATGGCCATCCACAATGCAAGGCGCACGGCTGTTGGATACACGTCGTTGGTGCTTTGTGATGCGTTGACGCGATCGTTCGGGTGCAGCGCATCGTAGCGGCCCTTCTCCAGCCCCATAATCTCCAGCGCCACGTTGGCGATTACTTCGTTCGCGTTCATATTGGTGGAGGTGCCCGCGCCACCCTGAATCACATCGACTACGAACTGATCGTGGAATTTTCCGGCGATCAACGCGTCGCAGGCTTTGATGATTGGTTGGGCGAGTTGAGCGTCGAGCGCGCCGAGTTCTACGTTGGCACGCGCAGCCGCTTTTTTGACGAAGCCGAAGGCACGAATCAAATCGGGCATCGCCGAGATCAGGGTGCCCGATATCGAGAAATTTTCAACTGCGCGCGCCGTGTGCACGCCCCAGTAGGCGCTGTGGGGAATAAGTTTTTCGCCCAAAAAATCGTGTTCGATGCGGTGGCTGGATGACATGGAACCGTCAGCGTAAAAATTACGATGTCATTAACGTTACGGCTTCGCGCACCGAATGGCTACGGCTTTTTTGCGCTTACGGCGATGCGCAGCAGTCGCAGTTTGATGAACGCCAGGCGGCGGCGCTCGCGCAGATGAAACCGGCGACAGCGAATCGACCCCCGAGCGACGTACACTGCGGCTTATGTCGAACACCAGCCTTTCGCCTCGGGGCCACATTGAGACGGAGCTTGCCGCGATGCGCGCCGCGCCGCAGGTTCAAGACCTAACATCGCTTGAGCGTAGCGAGGCGCTGTTGAATGAGCATTCGGAGCACCTATCTTTTGATGAGATGCTGTACGTTTTGCGCGTCGGCGCACTGGGTTGTGAGGCCGCTGGCCGCTGGCTCGCGGGCCTGCAATTGTGTCGTCGCGGCATTGACCTCGCAGGGCGCAACCACAAGCATCAAGACAAGATCGCGTTCCTCGCGATCACCGGAAATATCCACGCTTTTCTACGCAATACCCACCTTGCGATTCGTGCGCTGCGCGAAGCAATTTTGATTGCTGAGCAGCAACACCTTGTTGAAGACCAAATCAAGTTATTGCAGGGTCTGGGCCCCCTGTATTCGCAGCTTGGTTTGCATGATACGGCGCTTGGTTTGCATGAGCGCGCGTTCAAGCTGTCGGGCGATACGGCACTTGCTTCGTTGCGCACCGGCGCGCTCAACAACATCGCGGGGTCGTATCGCTCGATGGGCAAGCTTGACCTTGCAGAGCGCTACATCGACGAGGCCTTAAAGATTGCACAATCACACGCTAATCGAGAGTGGTTGCCCTACTTGCTGCATACCCGAGCCGAAATTTATGCAGCGCGGGGTGATTACACGCGTGCGCGAATTGAGGCTGATGCGTCTGCGGCGCAGCTACGTATGCGCAAAGATGTGCCGACGTTATTTCGCGTCTTGATGGATTCGGCGACGTGGTTGGACGCGCTGGGCGACCTTGACGGTGCGCAGCTTCGTTTGCAGGAAGCGTCCGAATTGCCGCAAGAAAGATCGCTCTACGAAATGCGTGAAGAACTGGCGCTCGCACGCGTCAAGCTTGCGCGCGTGAGCAAGCAACCTGCGCGCGCGCTACTCGCGCTCGATGAATATTTAGTGGCACGTGCGGCCGGCAAAGAAATCAAGATCGAAAGTCAGCGCATTGCCGCGCAATTTTTGGAAGACGTGGAACGTACGGAGGCGCGAGGACGACGCGAGTCTGCTGCGGTCAACGAGCTGACGTTGCGCCTTATCGAGACACAGGCAGAAACGCAGCGCATCGCGCGTCAGGTGTCACGTGATCCGCAGACCGGTGTGCTCAATCGCACCGCTTTTGAATCGGCCGCTGAGCGTGCTGCGGGCGGTGCGTCGCAACCGGTCGCATTGATCATGCTCGACATCGATAATTTCAGCAGCGTGAACGCCGACCACGGCCATTTGGCAGGCGACAAAGTGCTCGAAGTGGTCGTCGAGCGCATTCGTCAGGCGTTGCGCACTAATGATTTATTGGGGCGCTTTGCGGGCGACGAGTTTTTGATGTTGTGTCCTGGTGTGGGGCCACGGATCGGAGCGGCCATTGCCAGCCGCGTGCTCAAACGTATCGCCGAAGAACCCATCCTTCACGACGGGCATTCCATCAGCGTAACCGTGAGCATCGGTGTTGCCTGCACACAATCGAAGGCGCTGGCGACGCTGCCCTATCTAATCAAGCGCGTCGACGCTGCGCTGCGGCGCGCAAAGCTCGCCGGGAAAAATCGCACGGTCACCGTGCGTGTCAATACGTAGGCGTAACGTTCAGCGGACTTAGTGCGCGACAATGGTGAGCTTTATGGCTGCCGCCAACATTTTTCTAACTATCGCATGACCGATCCGCTGTCTAGTTCCGGTAACGCCTCCTTGCATCCACTCGTGGTTGATCTTGACGGCACGTTGTGCCGCACCGACACGCTGTGGGAAACGTTCTTCGCCGCTTGGCGCATGCGTTGGTGGTTGCCGATGATTGTGCCGTTTTGGATGGTGATGGGGCGGACTCGGCTCAAAGCGCGCTTGGCAGAAATTGCTTTGCCAACGATCAGCAGATTGCCTTGGAACGAGAGCGTAATTAGCGCGCTCAAGACGGCGCACGCCAACGGTCGAAAATGCGTTTTGGCTACCGCAGCGAACCAACGAATTGCGCATGCCTGTGCCACTGAGTTGGGGCTGTTTGATGAGGTGCTCGCGTCAAACGATCAGGTAAATCTAAAAGGCACGACAAAGGCTGACCAACTGGTTGCGAAGTTTGGCGAGCGCGGTTTCGACTACATCGGCGATTCTCGCGCCGACTTGGCCGTGTGGGTCATGGCGGCAAAAAAAATCTCAGTGTCAAGCCTCGTTCCTCCGGGAGGTGAGCGTCTCGGCGCTGTCACGTCAGAGTCACCTTTGGCGAGGTGGATTCGGTTGCTGCGCGTTCGGCATTGGATAAAAAATGTGCTCGTGTTCGTGGCACCCATTGCCGCGCATTCTTGGGCTAACGCTGCGGGCTGGCAGGCGGTCGCGCTTACATTTGTGTCGTTCTGCGCGGTATGTTCGGGCGTTTATGTGCTCAATGATTTATTTGATCTGGCCGCTGACCGATCGCACCCGAGCAAACGCAACCGGCCGCTGGCTGCGGGTACGTTGCCGCTGGCGATGGCGTTTGTCGTGTCGCTTTTATTACTGATCGGTGGCATCGCAATGGCGTGGATGGCGGGGCCGTTGGTGGCGGCTGTGATCCTGACCTACGTCGCCGTGAACGCGCTCTACACCGTGCAATTAAAGCGCGTACCCGTGGCCGACGTGTTCTGTCTTGCGGGCCTGTACACGTTACGGATTGTTGCGGGGGCCGCAGCGATTGCAGTGCCGCTCTCCACATGGCTAGTAGCGTTTTCGGTGTTCGCGTTTTTAAGCTTGGCATTGCTCAAACGGGCTGCTGACATCGCACGATTGGATGCCGACGAGATGCTGCCCGGTCGCGGCTATTCGGGGCGCGATGTGGCGTTTGTGAATAGCTTCGGCGTCAGTTCAGCCATAGCCGCGTGTCTCGTGCTCACACTCTATGTTGCTAGCGATCAAGTCGCCGCAATGTACGCTGAACCGCTGTGGCTGTGGGGTCTTGCCGTGGTGGTTTTGTCGTGGCTTGCGCGCATGTGGCGCATGGCGATGAACGGCACCATGGATGACGACCCGGTGCTGTTCGCCACGCGCGACCGCGTGTCGTGGGGCTGTGCGGTGGCGATCGCGACGTGTGTGCTGCTCGCGCTTTAAGGCGCATCGCACGCAGACACGCCTAGGCCTTCGACAGCACGTCACGCAGCACCGTGACCATCTGGTCAAGGTGCGATTTTTCACTGATAAACGGCGGGGCGATGATCAGGTTGTCGCCCGTACTCTTGATATTCACACCAGCGTCATACAGGCGTTTCTGCATCTCATGGCCGCGGCTGCCCGGTGTGCCGTCGACCGCAAGTTCAACCGCCGCCATCATGCCGATCGCGCGAATGTCGACCACCACCGGCAAATCCGACAATGAGAACATCGCGTCGATGAAGTACGGTGCCATTTCTGAGGCGCGATCAATTAGTTTTTCATCGCGGAAAATCTTCATCATCGCGAGCCCGGCGGCGACGCACGCCGGATGCGCGCTGTACGTGTAGCCGTGGAAAAACTCGATGCCTTTGGCCGGCCCGGCGTTGGTGATCGCCTCATATATATCAGTGCGCGCTGCGACTGCGCCAAGCGGCTGAGCGCCGTTGGTGATGGCCTTGGCCATACACATTAAATCCGGCGTTACGCCGAACGCCTGCGCGCCGAAATTCGCCCCCATGCGGCCCCAGCCGGTGATCACTTCATCGAACACCAGCAGGATGCCGTGTTGGTCGCAAATCGTGCGCAGGCGGTCGAGATAGCCTTTCGGTGGCGGCAAACATCCAAACGATCCTGCGGTCGGCTCGACGAACACCGCAGCGATGTTTTCGCCGCCGTACAACGTGCAATAGCGCTGCAAATCTTCCGCTAAATCTGCACCTGTTTCTGGCTGACCTTTAACGAATTTATTCTGCGGCAATGCCGTGTGCCGCATGTGATAAACGCCCGGTAGGCCCACGCCAAACACCTTGCGGTTGTTGACCATGCCTGACAACGCGACGCCACCCATGTTGACGCCGTGATACGCACGTTCGCGACTGATAAAAATCTGCCGATGACCCTGACCACGCACCCGGTGGTACGCCAGCGCCATCTTCATCGCGGTGTCCACCGCCTCCGAGCCGGAACACAGAAAAAACAGTCGATCCAACCCCTTGGGTGTGAACTCGGCCACCTCGCGCGCAAGCTGAAAACCTTTGGCATGACCGCGCCCGAACGGCATGGTGTAATCCAATGTTTTCAACTGCTGATAAACCGCCTCCGCAATTTCCGGGCGGCAGTGCCCTGCCGGCACGCAGAACAAGCCCGACGCCGCGTCAAGCACCTTGTGGCCGTCGTCCGTCCATAGATACATGCCTTCGCCTTTAACGAACAAGCGCGGCTCGGTTTTGAACTCCTTGTTCGGCGAAAACGGCATCCAATAGTTGTCGAGCGCGTGCGCGTCGGTGGCAACAGCGGCAAGTTGGTGATCGGCGTGGCCCATGAAGCGCTCCTTGTGATGCGATGAAACTATCGGTAGAGTAGGCTGTGCAGGCCTGCGACAATAGTGCCAGATATGCGACAACGATTAGGCCAGTTGTGGCAAACCCGGTTTGCCCAAAGTGATTCCACCGAAACGCTGCAACAGCGCATCGCGGGCATGCTGCGCCGCGCCGTTTTGGAGCGCGCGATTCCGCTTGACGCACCGCTACCGTCCACGCGCGAGCTGGCCGCCGAGCTTGGCGTGGCACGAGCGACCGTGGCGCTCGCCTACGAGCGTTTGCAGATCGAAGGTGCGATTGAATCGCGCGAACGTCGCGGTTTTTTCGTCACGACAACCTTCGCCGCGCAGCGTGCGGATTTTCACGAAAGCGACCAACTCTCGTTGCTTCCGCCGCCGGATTGGTCGCGGCATTTTCGCGAGATTGATGTCGGCTATCGACCGGTCAAAAACCCGGTCGATTGGCATCGCTATCGCTACCCGTTTGTGTATGGGCAGATTGATCCAAAACTGTTTCCGCTGGCCGATTGGCGCGACTGCGTTGAGCGCGCGATGAAGTCTGAAAGTATCGAGGCGTGGACGGCTGATCGCGGCGATTTGGATGATCGAGATTTGCTTGAACAGCTGCGCACCCGTGTGTTGCCGCGGCGCGGCGTGTGGGCGGCGGCGGACGAAATTCTGGTGACCGTCGGTGCGCAGCAAGCGCTGTATTTGATCGGCCAATTGCTCGGTGGCAACGGGCGGCGCATCGTGGTGGAAGAGCCGAGCTACCCGGATACGCGCGCTATTTTCACCATGACCGGCGCGACGGTTTCATCAGTGCCGGTAGATGCAGATGGCGTCAACGCGCAGCAGGTTGCCGCGCTGCGTCCGGACGTCGCGGTGGTCACGCCGTCGCACCACTGCCCGACCGGCGTGCGCATGAGCGACGAGCGAAAACGCGCGCTGCTGTCGCAGGCCGCCGATCAGGATTTTTTGATTGTGGAGGACGATTACGAGCCGCAGCTAGGTGGGGCCGCAGCCTCGCCTGCGCTTAAAAGTATGGACGTGAATGGCCGTGTGCTCTACATCGGCAGCTTGTCAAAAACCTTGGCACCGGGGTTGCGGCTGGGCTATATCGTTGCCTCGCGCGAAGCGATTCTGGCGCTGCGCCGATTGCGTCGCCTGATGCTGCGCCACGTGGCCAGCAATAACGAACGCGCGCTAGCGCTGTTTCTATCGCAAGGTCACTTTGAATCGCTGCAACGGCGGCTTGGCCACGCTTACCTTGCGCGCCTGAAAATCCTGCGTGAGGCCTTGGCACGCGAGCTTCCAGCATGGCAAATCGAGAGCCCCGAAGGCGGCGGCTCAGCGCTGTGGATTCGCCTTCCCGAGGGCCTTTCCGCCACCAAGCTCGTCGCCGCCGCACGCGCCGCAGACATCGTGATCGAACCGGGCATCGGTTTCTTCGGTCTGGTGCCGCCCGGTGAGTTCATCCGCATGGGCATCTCGGCGATTCCCACGCATTTGATTGCGGAAGGGATCGCGGCGTTGGCAGAAGTTGCGCGCGACGTAAGCGCGTAACGCAAAAACGGCACGTAAATTTTGCCCGCCACAGTTTGTTCGCTTCAAGAAAAACCGTCTTTTGACGCGGGCTAGGAGAAACAGCTTTTCACTGTAAGCCTTATTACACTAGGGCTACCGATGCTTTTAGACATAAATCGATTCCTGATTAGCAAGCTGGCTCAGGAAGTATTGACGGTAATGCTGTATTTGCGTACAGTTACGCATTTGAACGATTGGAGCACCGTCATGCCCATGAACC
>JAYSRA010000101.1:0-9141 GCA_043721275.1 Burkholderiales bacterium | reverse complement strand
AAGTCGTAGCCGGGCCGATGTGCGTACGGGCCGTCCTGGCCGTACGCGGTGATCGAGCAGTACACGAGCTTTGGATTGATTTTGGCGAGCGCTTCGTAGTCGAGCCCGTAACGCTTCAGGTCACCAAGTTTGTAGTTTTCAACAAGGATGTCGCACTTGGTGGCGAGTTCACGCAATAGCGCCTGACCTTCCGGCTTAGAAATGTCCACAGTCATCGAGCGCTTGTTGCGGTTGCAACTGGAGAAGTACGCGGAGTCTTCGGTTGCTTTGCCATCCGCGTCGGAGAGCCAAGCCGGTCCCCATGCACGGGTATCGTCGCCGGTATCGGGTCGTTCAATTTTGATGACGTCAGCACCGAGATCGCCGAGCGTTTGCGTACACCACGGCCCCGCTAGCACGCGGGTTAGGTCGAGAACACGAAGATGCGCGAGCGGGCCAGCCATAATTGAGTGTGAGTTTTGCCGAAGCGGTCATTATGAGTTACTACAAACACCACGTTTTCTTTTGCACCAACGAGCGGGACGACGGTCGTGCGTCCTGCGGCGAGCGATGCGCGGGCGACCTGCGCGATTACGCAAAGAAAAAGTGCAAATCGATGGGCCTCTCAGGTCAGGGCAAAGTGCGGGTGAACAACGCCGGTTGCCTCGACCGTTGCGAAGAAGGCCCGGTGATGGTCGTCTACCCCGAAGAGATTTGGTACCACTATCAAAACGAGGCCGATGTAGATGAAATCATAAGCGAACATTTGCAGGGCGGGCGGGTGGTGGAGCGACTTCAAATTTAGCGATTGCGAGTCACGATATCCGTCTATGGGAGCGGTTCCACCGCGACTACCTCACGAGCATGCATCGCGGTGGAACCGCTCCCATACGCCACGCACTGATCGCTACGATTTCGTAATCGCCAAAATCGCCGCCGCACATTCCGGCCGACACAAAATCAACCCACCGTGCAGCACCACGTCATGCTGATTGAACACAATCGCGCGGCCCTGCAAGTCCGACACGTGCAGTCCGTGCGCGAGCGCAACACCAACCGGAGCTGCGGCGTCCCACTCATTCAATCCTCCTTCGTGTACGTACGCGAGCGCGTCCCCGCGCACCACCACCAGCGCCTTCGCGCCCGCTGAGCCAACGGGCTCAACGCGTGCGCCGAGCGCACTCGCGATGTCCGCAGCGAACGCGGGAGGGCGCGAGCGACTCACCACGATTACCTTCTGCGGATCGCGCGTCAAAGCTACCGCCGACGAATCAAAAATTTCATCGCGCATCGGTTGCGCCACCTCCGCTGCAATCACCTCACCGCGCGCCACCAGCGCCACATGCACCGCCCAGTCGTCGCGCCCTTCGCGGTACTCGCGGGTGCCGTCGAGCGGATCGATGATCCACACACGTTCTGCCGTAAATCGCTTGCCATCGTCGACCGATTCTTCGGACAACACGGCATCATCCGGGCGCTCTGTTGCCAGCGCGTTCAGCAGCAAAACATTGGCCTGATGATCGCCCGCATCGCCCAGCGCGCGGCCTTCGTGGGTGCCGCCGTCACGCAAGTTCATGAGCAAAACGCCTGCCTCACGAGCGAGGCGTCGGGCGAGCGCAATATCTTCCAAAATCGCGGTCGGATTAGGCATCAGCTTTTACCTGCAACGCCCGTTACATTTGGGCTGATGCAGTGTTTTACCTAAAACTCGACTTACCGATGATTTAGGCATATCGCCCTCGTAAAATGGCGGTTTCAGCCAAAAGCTGACGCTAATAATCGTCACTGAAATACGTCCTAAATTCCCAAAATCTGCTGCCGCTCTTCCTTGGTTGGCGCGATGCCCATGCGTTCGTATGCATCAAAAATCACGTCCACAATTTCTTGCGGCTCTTCAAGAATTTGCATCAGTTCGATGTCTCCCGGTGAGATCAATTTGTCGCGCAGCAATGTGTCGCGCATCCAACCGTGCAGTCCGCCCCAGAATTCCTGCCCAACCAAAATAATCGGAATACGTCGCGCCTTTCCGGTTTGAATCAGCGTCAACGCCTCGGTCAATTCGTCCAATGTGCCGAAGCCGCCGGGCATGCAAATCAGCGCCGCCGAGGTGCGCACAAACGCGAGCTTTCGATTGAAAAAATATTTGAACGAGATGCCCATATCCTGAAAAGGATTGCCGTGCTGCTCATGCGGCAACTGGATGTTCAGGCCGATCGACAGGCTTTTACCGGCAAACGCACCCACGTTGGCCGCCTCCATAATGCCCGGCCCACCGCCAGAAATCACGCTGAAACCGCTGTCCGACAACAGCCGCGCAATCGCCACCGTGCGCCCGTACCACGGGTTGTCGGCGGGGATGCGCGCCGAGCCAAAAATCGACACCGCAGGCTGCACCGGACGCAGCTTTTCCGTCGCGTACACGAACTCCGACATAATCTGCAACGCCCGCCAAGCTTCTTGCCCCGGCGTCAAATCCGCAGCGCTCACCGCGCTCTTGAGCTGCGCCACTTTTGCCTTCGTGCTTTCATTGTTCACTGTCATGTCGGAATCCCGTAAAAAACTCGTTTTAGTTGACGGCTCATCATATCTCTACCGCGCGTTTCATGCGTTGCCAGACCTGCGCACCAAGGCCGGCGAGCCGACCGGCGCGATACGCGGCGTGCTGTCGATGCTGCGGCTACTGGTCGATAGAGAAAAGCCCGATTACTTCGCGGTGATCTTTGACGCGCCGGGCAAAACGTTTCGAGACGATTGGTATCCCGAGTACAAAGCCAACCGCTCGCCGATGCCCGACGACATGCGCCCGCAAATCAAACCGCTGCACGACATCATCAAAGCGCAGGGCTGGCCGTTGATTATGGAGACCGGCGTGGAGGCCGATGATGTGATCGGTACGCTCGCCGTGCAGGCCGAAAAAGCGGGTCTGGATTGCGTGGTCTCCACCGGCGACAAAGACCTCGCGCAGCTCGTCACCGAGCGCGTGATTTTGAAAAACACCATGTCGATGGAGCTGCTCGACATTGCTGGCGTGAAAGAAAAATTTGGCGTCGCGCCCGCGCAAATTCTTGACTATTTGACGTTGATCGGTGACACCGTCGACAACGTACCCGGCGTGCCGAAAGTGGGCCCGAAAACAGCGGTGAAATGGCTGACTGAACACGGCACGCTCGACGCGATCATTGCGCACGCGGACAAAATCACGGGAGTCGTCGGCGAGAACCTGCGCAACACGCTGGACTGGTTGCCGAAAGCGAAACAGTTGCTGACAGTGAAGTGCGATTTGACACTGCCTTATGCGCCTGATGGATTGGCGTTTACCGCTGCCGATACAGCGGCGCTGCTCACGTTTTTCGAACGATTTGAGTTCAAGGGGATGGCCAATGAGGTGCGGGGGTCTGGCTCCCTCTCCCGCGAGCGGGAGAGGGCGGGGGGTGAGGGTGCTGCTGACGTTCAGCGCCAAGGTAGCGATGCCGAACCAGTCCAATCCGATTTACTTGCCACGAGCCACCCTCACCCCAACCCTCTCCCGCCTGCGGGAGAGGGGGCAGAACAGGTTGCCACTGCAGCGACAGAGAAAAAACCCCGCACCTACCGCACCATCTCAACCGACGCCCAACTAGATGAAGTAATCACCGCAATCAACGCCGCCGAGCTCACCTGCTTCGACACCGAGACCACCTCGCTCGAACCGATGACAGCGCAGATT
The DNA here is from genome assembly GCA_043721275.1 of Burkholderiales bacterium. GTDB lineage: Bacteria > Pseudomonadota > Gammaproteobacteria > Burkholderiales > Casimicrobiaceae > Casimicrobium. Next base: position 5,456 of record JAYSRA010000101.1, on the reverse strand, counting down.
GTGGGCCTTGCGTTCGCGTGGCAATCGTTCGACGCCGTCTACATTCCGCTCGCGCACCGCTACCCCGGTGCGCCGGAGCAATTACCGCTCGCCGAAACGCTGGCCAAACTCAAATCATGGTTCGAGGACGCGAGCAAAAAGAAGCTCGCGCAAAACGCCAAATACGACGAGCACGTGCTGCTCAATGCAGGTATTCAAGTGCGCGGTGTGGCCCACGACACGCTGCTTGAAGATTACGTGTTGGAGAGCCACAAACTGCACAACATGGACGCGATGGCGCTGCGGTTTTTGGATGAAAAAACCATCAAGTTTGAAGACGTGGCCGGTAAAGGGGCCAAGCAAATTGGCTTTGACGAAGTCAGCATCGAACGCGCCACTGAATACAGCGCAGAAGATGCTGACGTGACGCTACGACTACATCAGGCAATCTACCCGCTGGTGGCCGCGGAGCCTAAGCTCAACTACATTTACCAAGCTCTCGAAATGCCCACCCGCGAGGTGCTGGTGCGCATCGAGAGGAACGGCGTGTTGATCGATTCTGCGCTGCTGCAAAAGCAATCGCACGAGCTGGGTTTACAGATCAATGCGCTGGAACAAAAAGCCTACGAACTCGCAGGCCAGCCGTTCAATCTTGGCTCACCCAAACAGCTCGGCGAGATCCTTTTCGGCAAACTAGGCATACCCGTCAAACGGAAAACCGCAACAGGTCAGCCGTCCACCGATGAAGAGGTGCTGAGTGAATTGGCGGAGGACTATCCGCTGCCGAAACTGCTGCTCGAACATCGCTCCATCTCGAAACTCAAGAGCACCTACACCGATAAATTGCCGAAGATGGTGAACCCGAACACTGGGCGCGTTCACACCAATTACGGACAGGCCACAGCCATCACGGGACGCTTGTCAAGCAACGACCCGAACCTGCAAAACATCCCCGTGCGCACGCCGCAGGGCCGAGAGATTCGTAAAGCGTTTATTGCGCCGCCGGGCAGCGTGATTGTGTCCGCTGACTACTCACAAATCGAGCTGCGCATCATGGCGCACATCTCACAAGATGCCTCGTTGCTCGATGCGTTTGCAAAGGGTCTCGATATTCACAAAGCCACGGCGGCAGATATTTTCAGTCTGCCAATTGCCGAGATCACCAGCGAGCAGCGCCGCTACACCAAGGCCGTGAATTTCGGCCTGATTTACGGCATGGGCGCGTTTGGTTTAGCGTCGCAATTAGGTATCGAGCGCGGTGCCGCGCAACAATTCATCGACAAATATTTTGCGCGCTATCCGGGCGTGGCCGACTACATGCAGGCAACGCGTGAATCGGCTCGCGCCAATGGCTACGTTGAAACGGTATTCGGTCGTCGACTCACCCTCACCGACATCAACGGCGGCAACGGCCCGCGCCGTGCAGGTGCCGAACGTGCGGCCATCAACGCGCCAATGCAGGGCACGGCAGCAGACCTCATCAAGCTCGCGATGATTGCGGTGGACGCGTGGCTCAGTGAATCGAAATTGCAATCAAAACTGGTGATGCAAGTGCACGATGAATTGGTGCTTGAAGTGCCGCAGAGCGAGTTAGACATTGTGAAGAAAATGCTGCCAGAACGCATGACTAGTGTGGCGCAACTGCGCGTGCCCTTGGTTGCCGAAGTAGGCGTGGGCGCGAACTGGGACGAGGCGCACTGAAGCGTGACAAAACTCCCCACCCGCGCCGCGCGCGAAGCGCTTGACCTGCAAACCGCTCGCATCGACATCGAAAAGGAATTCGGCGAGCAAGGTTTTCGTAACGGCATCAACTACGTCACCGACAAGCGCATTCAGATCACGTCAGCTCAAATGGATGAAGAGCGCGTTTGGCACTTGGTGGCCACGGTCAAAGGCAGGCAATCTGAGCCGTACACCACCACCGTTGAGATGGAGTTCTTTGAATTCGGCATCGACATTTTTGCTGCGGAATGCACCTGCCCGGTTCGGCTAAATTGCAAACATGCAGCAGGCTTGGCGTACCTGTGGACGACCATGCAGCCGCAGAAAAGCGGCACGCTGACCGGCGTGGCCGCCGACCCTGTTGGCGACGAGCTGATGACAGAGGATGCGCCCGCGCAGTCCGCAAGCAGCGCCGCGCCAACGGTCGCCAACACCGTGCGAAGCGGACTCGCTGCGGACTTGTCGCTTTGGCTACGCGCGGGCTTCGATCAAACACCTGCGCCCGACCGAGCGGACGCTGCGGAGAGCAAAGCGGCGACTGAATTTGTCGCCTATCTGCTCACCGAGCGCGGCGAAATTACCATCGCCAAAGCGCGGCGACTCAAAGGTGGAGAAACCAAGCTCAACGTGCAGGCTGCCTCATTGAGTTGGATCCATCACAATCACGCAGCACCTAGCTACGTGTCGGGCGAGGATGAGCCGATTTTGCGCATGCTCGCCGCCACCATTGGCCTGCAATCCACCCGCCCGATTTTGCAGTTGACCGGTGCGACTGGTGCGCAGTTGTTGCGCATGGCGCTGGCCACCAAACGCCTTTGGATGGCACCCGCTGGATTCACCGACACCGAGGCGCGAACCCGTGCGCTCAAGTCAGCCGACGTGCCGACACTCGGTGAACCATTGACGCTACTTGAGGCCGAACCGATGACGCTGTCGTGGGAGACGGTTGCCACGCCGCTCGGCGAACGTATCGCGCTTCGGGCACGCGCGTCGCAGCTTGCTGATGCACAACCGCTACCGATCATCGCACTTGATCCCGCGCTCGTCATCGACACGCCAGCCAACGCATTGCGCCCGATGCAAACCGCAGTGAGTGCATCGACGCTGGCGCGCCTCGTTGCGCTACCGCTGCTGAAAGCCGATGATGCCAGCGCATGGGCATTCGTGGCTGACGCGTTACGCGATCTGCCAGACTTCTCAGCCGTGCCGCGCTGCCCGACGGTGGTTGATGTTGAGGCACCGCTACCGATTCCGTCACCGGTGCTGCGCTTCGCGTTGATCGAATTTGACGTGTCGGTGGGCTGGGGACGCAATTCGAGTCTGCAGGGGCGCGTGTTCCCCGCCGTGCAATTGCTGTTTCGCTATCCTGACGGAAAACTGCTCGCGTATCAGCGCAACGGGCTGGAGCATGCGGTCGAACAAGAGCGTGTGGGTCGTGATGTGATTTCGCAGCGGCTGCGCAATGTGCGCGTCGAATCGCGCTGGGAAATGCGCATGCCGCGCCTGCTTTATCCGGCGGATCGCGTCGAGCCGTCGCTCGCTTACGCACGGGACATCAAATCGCTACGCGAATCGCTGTGGGGTCTGCCCGATCACGACTGGTCGGGTCGTGGCCCGACCGTGCTGGCAGACGCGCAAATGGCGGGCTTTGAACTTGACATTGAAGCGGGTTTTCCGATCTCGATGGAGGACATTCCTGAGCCTTCGTTGGAACTCGCGCCGGGCACTGAAATTGGCTGGTTTCGCTTGTCGCTCGGTGTGGATGTGGACGGCAAGCGCGTTGATCTAGCGCCAGCGTTGGCGAAACTAATTGCAGCGCAAAAGGATCCGGAACAGTGGCTCGCTGCGCTTCCAACAGTGCAGCACGTGTTGCTCTCAGTACCCGTGCCAGATCGCGTACATGCCGCACAAGTGGTGCGCATTACGGGCGAACGTATCGCGGCAATTTTGAAGCCGGTATTCGAGTGGTTTCAGGGCGGTGCGGTCAGCGAGATGAGCGGCCTGCAAGCCGCGCTGCTACCTGATTTGCCGAACGATACCGTGCTGTATTTGGGGCGCGATCATCCTGCGTGGCTCGCGATGCGCGACAAGCTGCGCGGTGGCGCAGAACTGGTGCCCATCAATGCCGCAGCAGGCTTCGACGCCACGCTACGCCCTTACCAAAATCACGGCCTCGCATGGCTTGCGCACTTGTACGAACTGGGCATGGGCGGCGTGTTGGCTGACGACATGGGCCTCGGCAAAACGGTGCAAACGCTGGCGCATTTGCATCGGCTCCATAACGCGAACTCGTCTGGCAAACCCAGCCTGATCATCGCGCCAACATCAGTACTCAGCAACTGGCAGCGCGAAGGTGAGCGCTTCGCACCGACCCTAAAAATCCATCGCCATCATGGCAGCGAACGCTCGTCGAATGCAGAGGCGTTCGCGAATGCCGACGTGGTTTTGACCAGTTATCCGCTATTGCAACGTGACGAAAAGATGTTGTCCGACGTCGAGTGGAACGTGGTTGTTTTCGACGAAGCGCAAACGCTCAAGAACGCCAAAGCAAAAACGTATCAGTCCGCGCAATCGCTCAAGGCGCAGCAACGCATCGCCCTCACCGGCACGCCGATGGAGAACCATCTTGGCGAATTGTGGGCGATCTACAACGTGCTTATTCCGGGATTGCTTGGTGACCTCGACGGCTTCAACCGCATCTTCCGGCACCCGATTGAGCAGCGCGCCGACAGCGAACAGATGAAAAAACTGAAGGCCCGAATCCGCGCCTTCATCCTGCGTCGTGGCCGCGATCAAGTGCTTAATGAATTACCGCCGAAGACCGAGTACACGCGCTGGATCGAACTCGAATCGGTGCAGGCCGACATGTACGAATCGCTGCGCACAGCGATCCACGAAGACATCCGCAAAGTCATCGACAAGAAGGGCCTGAAACAAAGCACCATTCACATTCTCGATGCGCTGTTGAAGCTCAGGCAAGTCTGCTGCGACCCACGACTCGTCAAGCTGCCAGGCGCGGCTTCGCGCGCCATGGGCGCAGGCAGTGCCAAGCTCGACTGGCTCAGCACGCACGTGCCCGAACTCATGGAAGAAGGCCGCAAGGTGCTCATCTTCTCGCAGTTCACCAGCATGCTCGCGCTGATTGCCGACATGCTCAACGAACAGAAAATCGCGTTCGCCCTGCTGACCGGCGACACGCTGGATCGCGACACGCCAATAGAGCAATTTCAATCCGGCAAAGTGTCGGTGTTCCTGCTCAGCTTGAAAGCAGGCGGCGTAGGTCTGAACCTCACCGCCGCTGACACCGTGATCCACTACGACCCCTGGTGGAACCCCGCAGTAGAAGCGCAAGCCACCGCCCGCGCCCACCGCATGGGGCAAGACAAACCAGTGATCGTGACCAAGCTCGTCGCCAAAGGCACGCTGGAGGAACGCATGCTGACGATGCTCGCGCGGAAGCGGGATTTGGCTTCAGCGTTGTTGGATGGGGAAGGGAATGCACTCACTGGGTTGACGGTGGCGGATGTCGATGCGTTGTTGGCACCAATGTCCACGTTGCAGTGATTTTGTCCCGCCGCCGAACGGCGGCGTAGTCCCCTCTCCCCTCGCGGGAGAGGGTTAGGGTGAGGGTGGCTGGACTTGGATGAGCGCCGACATCCCGCTCATGCCGCGGGGCAGTCACCTTTCTTGCTTCGCCAAGAAAGGTAACCCAAAGAAGGCGACCCCGACGATTGGCCTATTCCTGCGATGCTCAG
>JAYSRA010000100.1:0-9211 GCA_043721275.1 Burkholderiales bacterium | reverse complement strand
CGACCCCGACGATTGTCCTGATCCTGCGATGCTCAGAAAAAAGCGGAACGAAAAAAACTCGCTATCGCTCAGACAGTTTTTCGTTCTGATCGCTTTTTCCTCCGCTTCTCGGGGCCAATCAACGGGGACCCGTAGAGCTGATATTTGATCGTTACTCGATGGGGATTACGATTGTCCGCATGCAAGCATCCGGGCTGCGTCTTTCGATGATCGATAGCATGTATGAAATTGATTCATAAATCGGCATTCTCCCTATGACTTCAGAACAAATAGCAGCGGCTTGGAAGGCGTGCTTTGGGTTGGTTGGCCCCTGCGGATTTCTGTGTAGAGAAGCTCATCTCGACTTGTGGGTGCGAATTCACAGCCTACCTGAATCCAAGCGTTATCCCGAAAACGAAGCTGATCGCGTAGAAATATTGCGGCGGCACAATACGGTGGCAAGCGTGATCCTTGGTGAGAACGCTGACTGCATAGTATTTGCGGCTCAATTTGGATGTCTTCCAGAGATAGATGGTGGAACTCTCGTGGGTATCGGAGACTTGCGATTCGCTCACGTCCCGGCTCTCTCGATCAGCGAGGGCGAAGGATCCATACAATTTTTCGCTGCGCAAACCGTTTGGTGTTTTGGCGTGTTTGACGATCTTATTCTCGCTGCCGCAGAGAATTCAATCGGGCCGATTCTCTTCGCTAACTTGAATACTGGTACAGCATATTCGCCGTATGACGGAGGTGCCGATCTTTTTCTTACGTCAACGAGCGGCGTGAAATCGGCAAAGGATTCTTGGAGGCCTTGGCTTTCGTTGAGGGCCGACGGGCGGTAGTTGCGTAGCCTGAATGCGTACATCCGAGATGTCGTAGTCCTCATCGCGAAGCGATCAAACATCGGCTCGACGGGTCCCCGTTGATTGGCCCCGAGAAGCGGAGGAAAAAAGCGATCAGAACGAAAAACTGTCTGAGCGAAGCGAGTTTTTTTCGTTCCGCTTTTTTCTGAGCATCGCAGGATCGGGCCAATCGTCGGGGTCGCCTTTTCTTTGGTGACTTTCTTTTGGCGAAGCAAAAGAAAGTCACTGCCCCGCGGCATGAGCGGGATGGTTCGAGAACACCGGTCTTCATTCCACCAACCCTTCGACGAGCTCAGGGCGAACGGAAGGCGATGCTCAGGGTGACCGGCTGGTTTGCGCTCCGCGCGGCCTACACACTGGATCCCCGGCTAGCGCCGAGGATGACGGCGGGTTGGGAGAGAGGGGACTACGCCGCGCGCAGCGCCGCCCGCTACGCGTCGAGCGCTGCTCGAATCTCTGCCAACCAAGCCCCAGCTCGCGCTGCAACTTCCCCCGCCGGCGCATCAAACATCGTTTGCACCAACGCTGACCCAATCACCACTGCGTCCGCCACTTCGCCGACTGCGTGTGCCGTTGCACCATCGCGAATGCCGAAACCTACGCCTACGGGCACTGGCAACGCGGCCTTGATCGCCGCGACTTTACTGGCGACTTCCTTCACGTCGAGGTGCCCCGCGCCCGTCACGCCGCGCAGGCTCACGTAGTACACGTAGCCTCGGGCAAGGCGCGCTACGTGGGCGATGCGCTCGGGGGTGGACGTGGGGGCTAGCAAAAAGATCGGCGCTAGGTCGCGCTTGATGAGCATGGCGGAGAAGTCGTCGGCTTCTTCCGGCGGATAGTCGACCACGAGCACGCCGTCAACACCCGCGGTGGCTGCGGCGTCGACGAATTTATCGCGATGCATGGCTTCGATCGGGTTGGCGTAACCCATGAGCACGACCGGTGTGGCGTTGTTCGTTTTGCGAAATTCGGCGACGATGGCGAGCACCTTGCGCATCGTCATGCCTTTGGCCAGCGCGCGTTCGGACGAGCGCTGAATCACCGGGCCGTCGGCCATCGGGTCGGAGAATGGCACGCCCAACTCGATCACGTCGGCCCCAGCTTTGGCTAGTGCGTGCATGACCGGCAGCGTGGCGTCCAGCGCGGGGTCGCCTGCGGTGATGAAGGGGATCAGTGCGGTTTTTTTGTTCGCTTTATTCCTTGCAAGGGCAGCGAAAGTGGTGTCAATGCGGTTCATGGTTTTACTTTCGCACCAGCGGTTGTGGTGCGCCGCGTGCGGCCTCGGCGGTAGTGCGGCCCAGCTCACATTCCGGGTGGCAGTAGAACGACAGCCCTGAGCGTTGCGACACGGTGTGCATGTCTTTATCGCCGCGACCGGAGAGGTTCACCAGCAAAATTTTGTCTTTGCTCAGTGTCAGTGCGAGCTTGGTGGCGTAGGCGATGGCATGCGCCGATTCGAGGGCGGGGATGATGCCTTCGGTCAGACAGCATTCGTGAAACGCCTTAAGTGCCTCGTCGTCGGTGATGCTCACGTATTCAGCGCGGCCGATGTCTTTGAGATACGCATGTTCGGGGCCGACGCCAGGGTAGTCGAGGCCTGCGCTGACGGAATGCGTCTCGGCGATTTGGCCGTCTTCGTCCTGCAACAGATAGGTGCGATTGCCGTGCAACACGCCGGGCACGCCTTGCGACAGCGACGCGGAATGCTTGCCGGTTGCAATGCCTTCGCCAGCGGCTTCAACGCCGATCAGGCGCGTGTTTTCATATGGAATGTACGGATAAAAAATGCCCATTGCGTTGGAGCCGCCGCCGACGCAGGCGATCACCGCATCGGGCTGACGCCCTGCCATTTCAGGCATTTGCGCGATGCATTCATTGCCGATCACCGATTGAAAATCGCGCACCATCATCGGGTACGGGTGCGGGCCCGCGACGGTGCCGATAATGTAGAACGTGTTGTCGACGTTGGTCACCCAATCGCGCAACGCCTCGTTTAACGCGTCTTTCAGCGTTTTCGAGCCGCTCTCAACCGGCACCACTGTCGCGCCGAGCAACTTCATGCGGTACACGTTTTGCGCTTGCCGCTTGATGTCTTCCGAGCCCATGTAGACCACGCATTCGAGGCCGTAACGCGCGGCGATGGTGGCCGTGGCAACGCCGTGTTGACCGGCGCCGGTCTCCGCAATCACACGCGGTTTGCCGAGACGTTTGGCGAGCATCGCCTGGCCGATGCAGTTGTTGATTTTGTGCGCGCCGGTGTGGTTTAGGTCTTCGCGCTTTAAATAAATTTGCGCGCCACCGAGCATGGTGCTCCAGCGTTTGGCGTGATACACGGGGCTGGGGCGGCCGACGAAATATTTGAGTTCGCTGGCGAATTCAGCGAGAAATTCCGGGTCGTTTTGGTACTTGGCGTATTGCGCTTTGAGTTGGTCGAGCGCTTCGATCAAGGTCTCAGCGACGAAGGTGCCGCCGTATTGGCCAAAATGGCCTTGAGCATCGGGGAGGTCGTAGAGTTTCATGGTGTTTTCTTTCGACGCAGATTTATGCAGATTGCACGCAGATGGCCGCAGATTTCAACGCTATTGCATTTGAAAAATACGCGGTGATCCGCGTTAAATCTGCGGAAATCTGCATCAAATGATTTGGAAGTCGGCAGCTCTAACCGCTGCACAGAATTGGGCAATTAGTTCGGTAGATTTTTCGCCGCGAGATATCTCGACGCCGCTACTCACATCCACCGCGAAGGGCTTAACCGCGCGTATTGCGTCGGCCACATTTGCAACAGTCAAGCCACCAGACAAAACGAGGGCTGGAGCGCGCTCGCTTTGAGTGTTTGGTGTGTTGATGAGCTGCCAATTGAATGTCTTTCCACTGCCGCCATGGCCCGCGCTGGGCGTGTCCAGAAGGAGCGCGCTGGCGGTGGCGTATGTCAAACCTGATTGTAATAAATCGAACGCGTCGGTGACGGGAAATGCTTTGAGATAGGGGCGTCCGAAGCTCGCGCAGAAGGCCTCTGGCTCGTCGCCGTGGAATTGCAGCAGGTCGATGCGGGCGCTCGCGAGGGCGGCGTCAACCTCTGCTTTCGTTGGGTTGACGAACAGCGCGACGGTCGAGACGAAGGCTGGGACGCGACTAGTGAGCGCCAACAGCTGCGCTAAATCGATGGCGCGGCATGAGGGCACATAGAGCACGAAACCGAGCGCGTCTGCGCCTGCGTTGATCGCGGCATCCACATGTTCATCAGTTTTCAGCCCGCAGATTTTGATGCGGGTGCGGATGGCTGGGCTAGCAGGTTTGGCTAAAGACACGGATCGACGAACGCTTCAGGAATTGCAAAGCGCGAATCGTACTCAATTCCGGCGAGATACAAGCCCGCTGGTGAAAACGTGGGCGCGGCGAGCTTGCGGTCTTTTTGCGCGAGCAGCTCTTTTATCCAACCGCTGGGTTGCCTGCCGCTGCCGATATAAACCAACGTGCCCATAATGTTGCGGATCATGTGATGCAGGAAGGCGTTGGCGTGAAAGTCAAAGCGCAGCAGGGCTCCACGCTGCTGATATCCAGCGGAATAGATGGTTTTAATTGGAGATTTCGCCTGACAATCCGCCGCGCGGAATGCGCTGAAATCATGCGTGCCCCACAGCGCAGGCAATGCGGTCTCAATGCGCGCCACGTCGAGTGGCCAGTGGGTCCAACCGATTTGCCCGTTGCGCAGGCCGGGCCGTTGCGGCGTTGACGCGAGCAGATACACATAGCGTCGCGAATGCGCAGCGAACCGCGCATGAAAATCGTCAGCCACTGGCACCGCCCAACGAATAGAAACGTCATCCGGTAAAAACTGATTTCCACCACGCACCCATGCCGTGGCTTCGCGCGCCACTTGTGTTTCAAAATGCACGATTTGCAGCGACGCGTGAACACCCGTGTCGGTGCGGCCCGCAGCAATGACGCTGACGGGCTCGGTGGCAATGTTAGAAAGCGCTGTTTCCAGCGCTTGTTGAACGGAGGGTTGCTCAACCTGACGCTGCCATCCGCAAAAGGCAGTGCCACGATATTCGAGGCCCAGCGCCCAGCGCTGAGTGTCGCGCTGGGGTGATTCCATAACTCAGTCGATACGTTGTAGCGTTCGCTTACCCGCCGAGCTTCGCGAGCATCGCCTTGGCCTCTGCGATTTGCACTTCGTCGCCATCGTGAATCACTTCACGCAGAATTTCGCGTGCGCCTTCGCGGTCGCCCATTTCTTCGTAAGCACGGGCGAGATCAAGCTTGGTTGACGCGTCATGCCATTGACCGTCAAGGATCGATGGCGTTGGATCAACAAAGCCCTGCCGACCCGCATCAAAGCTCAGGTCGAGCATTTCAGGACGCATTGACGGGCCGACCGTGCCGAGGTTAGTCGGCGTGGCGGTCGAGAAGTCGGTGAAGTCCATGCCGGACTCTGACAACTGCCCAGCCGTGGTGGCTTTTTTGAGCGACGCTTCGAGTTCAGCGAGATCATCTTCCAGCGATTTGCGGCCGCTTGGCGACGCAGGCAGCGACGACGCCACGATTGCCGGCGGCGCAGCAAATTGCGACAGCGCTGCCACTGCGGGCGGCGTGGGTGTGCTTGGTTTAGCGATGGTCATACCGTCGAGCACAAAGTCAAGCGAGCCTGACGACGGGCTGGGAGGCGTGGCGGCAACGGGCGGCATTGTGCGTCCGGGCGCGGTTGGCGTATCTAGTGCAACGTAGCCCATCGCAGCAGCGGTGGCTGCTGCGGCGGCAACCGGCATTACGGCTGCAACGGGTGCTGCGAGCGGCGGCGCAACGGTTGTTGCGAAACCCTGCGCAGGCACGCTGCTCATCACCGCCATGGGATGACCCGGAAAATGTGTAGCGGCAATCACGGCCAATTTCTGTTTGTATTCGCCAGTGCGATCCATGGCGACAATGTCGGCGGCGAGCTTGTCAAACGAGTCGCGTTTGCCTTGCGTGGCTGCGATTTCTGCAAGCTTGGTGGCCACATCTGGACGTTGCGAATCGCGCTGCAATGCTTCGCGCAAAATCTCTTCGGCCTGCGCTTCGCGACCGTAGGCGATGTACACCTCGGCCTCGGCCACCGGGTCTACTTCGCCCGAATCGATGGTGCCCATGCCGGACCGACTGAACTGGCTTTGCACGGGCACGTCGTTGGTCTTGACCACGCCCAAACCGGAGGTGCCAAACACGGTGTCCGGATTGATGGTGTTGACCAACGGGTCAGCCAGCTTCGAGTTGGCAGACGGCGAAACTTTTTTGCGGTTACGGCTCCACACGAAGGCACCGATCAGCCCGAGGATACCTAAGCCCGCCGCGGCCGCCGGGAGCGGATTGTCGCCCAAGAAATCGAGTACGCCGTCGCCCGCAGGCGCGGCTGTGGGTGCCACCGCTGCCGGTTTAGCGGCGACAGGCGCGGGTGGTGCGATTGGTGCGGGTGCGGGTGCGGGAGGCGGCGTTGCGATGGCAACCGGCGCTGCTGGTGGTTCAACCACCACCGGCGCTGCAGGTGGCGGCGTGGGTGCTGGCGCTGCGGCAACGGGCGCAGGTGGTGCAACCACCACTGGCGGCGGCGCAGCCACGGCTGGCGGCACTGCAACCACCGCTGGAGGCGGTGCAACCGGCTTGGGTGGATCAACTTTGGCTACGGCGACGGGCGCGATAGGCGCAGCGGCGGGCGCTTTGGTGGCGGCCTGTGCTTTGGCTTGTGCGTCGGCCATCGACTGATTTTTCAGCGTCAGCGCTTTTTCTAGGTCTTGCTTGGTTTTTTCCAGCTGGGCGGCTCGCGATTGCTCTTCTTTCAGCGCTTTCGCCGAGGCAACTTTGCTCTCGGTGCTTGGCTGCTGTTGCTTGTTGCGTTCGCCTTGCGAAAGCTTCAATTTGTCGCTGTTACTGACGCCACTGCCGGTGTCTGCTACCGCACCGGACACGCGGCCGCTGGCGCGCGCTGACGGCGCGTCACTCGCCACACTCGGCACGTTGTCGGAGACGCGTGCGACGTAGCCGCGCCAACTGGCGGCCTGCACGCGAACCTCATTAACCGCCGCGTTTTGCGCAATCGCTTGCGCGTCGCCGCCGGACGGCAGATTAAGCGCTGCGCCCGCGCGAAGGCGATTGATGTTGCCGCCGATGAACGCGTCAGGATTACTGCGCTGAATGGCGATCATCATTTGTTCAATGGACACGCCGGGCTGCATGTTGCGTCCGGCGATGCCGGAGAGTGTGTCGCCCGAGCGAACGTTGTAGCCGCCGCCGGTGCTTTCAGCGCGCGGCGCTGAAGTGCGCCCCGATGATGCTGCGGACGGTGCCGCTGCTGCTGGTCGAGGTGCCGCTGCCGATTGCGCGGGCATGGCCGGACGCAGCGGTTGCGACGGCTCAATGGCTTGCGCCGTCGCCGAGGCAGGCGGATCGAGCAGGAACACGTATTCACGCACCAAGCGACCGGTGCTTGAATTCACTTCAACCAGTATGTCTAAATACGGGTCGTTGATCGACTGGCTACTGGCCAGCCGCAAATAAGGGGTGCCGTTCGGGCGCCGCAGCACTTGCACGCGAATGGTTTGAACGATGCCTTGGTATTCGACACCGGCGGCGCGGTACACCGCCGGGGAGGCGATATTGGCCTTGATGGAGTCAATGTCATCCCCGGGAGCGACCGTCAGGTCAACCTCGGCGACTAAGGGTTGGCCGAGGGCGGTGGTCACATTAAGTCGATCCAGACCGAGCGCGTCGATTTGGGTCGATGCCATGAGGCCAGCCAGGACGAGCGATACAACGAGTGGTTTTTGGCGCAGCATGCCGATCTCTGAATTCTGAAAACTATTAGAAAAATAACATCATGGGGTTGCCGCTGCAAGCTGAGAATTAGCTTTAACTCGCAAGGCTTCGGAGCGAGCGCTCACATCAAAATCGACAGTTGTCGCCAAATCCCAACATATTGTGTCTTTTGCCTGCTTTCGGCACCAGATGTTGTGCACCCGAGCGAGGATCAAGCGATGTCAACGTCATGCAACACTTTTGCCAAAATTTCGTTAAAGGGCCGCGACAATCGCCTCACCCATCGCCTTTGTGCCGATCACCCGGCAATTAACGTCGGCAATATCGCCGGTTCGCAGACCTTGCGCGAGCGTTGAGCGCACCGCATGGTCGATGCGTGCGGCCAAATCTTCGCGGCCAAAGGTGTGGCGCATCATCATCGACAACGACAGGATGGTGGCCATCGGATTGGCTTTGTCCATGCCGGCAATGTCGGGCGCTGAGCCGTGGATCGGTTCGTACAAACCTTTGTTAATGGCATCGAGTGAAGCCGAGGGCAACATGCCGATGGAACCGGCCAGCATCGAAGCTTCATCTGACAAGATGTCGCCGAAGATGTTGCCGGTGACGATCACGTCGAACTGCTTGGGCGCGCGCACCAATTGCATCGCAGCGTTGTCGACGTACATATGTGAGAGCTCAACCTCGGGATAGCGCGTGCCCATTTCAGTGACGACTTCGCGCCACAAAATGGAGGTGTCGAGCACGTTGGCTTTATCCACACTGCACAATTTTTTGCTGCGTTTCATGGCAGCTTCGAAGCCGACGCGCGCGATGCGCTCAATCTCGGAGCGCGCGTAGTGCATGGTGTCGAAGCCCTCGTCCTCACCCGCCGCGTTCACGCGACGACCGCGCGGTTGGCCGAAATAAATGTCGCCCGTGAGTTCGCGGATGATCAGGATGTCGAGTCCAGAGACGATCTCAGGCTTGAGCGACGACGACGCCACCAACTCCGGAAACAGCATCGCGGGGCGCAGGTTGGCAAAAAGTTTCAAGTCTTTACGAATGCCAAGCAAACCTTGCTCGGGCCGCATCGCGCGCGGCAGCGTGTCGTACTTCGGGCCGCCCACACAGCCGAGCAAAATAGCGTCGGCATCGCCGGCGAGCTGCTGCGTGGCCTCAGGATACGGGTGGCCGTGCGCATCGTACGCCGCGCCGCCAAGGTGGCCGTGCGACAACGTGATCGGCGCACCTTCGGCCTTGAACTTTTCGAGCACACGAACCGCTTGGCTCACGATTTCGGAGCCGATGCCATCGCCGGGGAGGATGAGGATTTTCATGTAATCATTTTATGAGGAGCGACAGGCGCTGCGTTGGCAAATTGGCAGCGTTTTTTGCAAACGTCAGCGTATCAACTTTTTACGTAAAGCCTTATTTTGCTTGGGCTAGCACGTTTAAAGGTTATATATCGACTCCTGATTAGCAAGCTGGCTCCGGAAGCCTTATCTGGGATAGCGGATGAGGCTTGGAGGCGACGGCAGCATGGAGCAATCTCGGCAGCATCGCCCTCAAGTTGCCGCGGCGATTGAAGCGATAGGCGA
>JAYSRA010000099.1:0-9237 GCA_043721275.1 Burkholderiales bacterium | reverse complement strand
ATAAAAAACTCCAGTTCGCGAGCGCTCTTGACGCCTCGCCTTATGCCCTGAAGTTTCGCTTAAACCGCTGTCTGAATTTGCTGAACCACTTCTCTTGGTCGACATGACCGTTTCGTGAAGTTGAACAGGAGTTAATTTTTTGGCCTCGAAACCAAGAAATCTTCGAATGGGTTTCGAGGCGGCGGCTTTCCATCTTCGGACGGTGGCCGCTCGTAGAAGCCTCCAGAAATTTCTCCCGCTTCTTGCTCTGTCAGTTGTTTCATATGTGCTTTCAAAAAAGTGACACTTTTATCGAGGGTGTTACGGCCTCGTTCCAAGCAGCGTTGTCCGACCAATCGAACAACGCTACACCGATCACTTGGCGCGGCGAGGACAATCTCCCACGGGTCGTTCAAAAAATGGGTATCGCGATGTAATGCATGAGGCAAGAAATTTTTACCAGCGCTTTGACAGCAGTGGCCACCGCTGCGGCCGGCTCGCTTTTGTAATGTACGAATGGTTTCGGGGCAGCGTCACGGTGGGTACTGAGTTGCGCTCCGCCCGAGACTTGTCGTATTTCGATTGTGTTTAGCGCTTTCACGTTGTTTTCCTAATTGTCGTGAATGAGTCCCGGCGTTCGCTGGGACGACGACGGGTTTTTGAGTGCCCTTCGACGGGCGCAGGGGGAACGGCTAGCGATAGTTCTGCGCGATTGACTGAGTCAGGCGCTGCCCTTACGGTCACCCCCTCTCGCCAGCCCTCTCCCTTGTGGGGAGAGGGGGCAAGACCGAAGTGCGCTTCTACGGCCTCTCGGTGAGCGGCGTTGTTAGATGCCACGAGCTTTCCGCTCACACTAAACACCGGCTCCAGCGCCCATTCCCAAAGCTTCCGCGTGTCTTGCACAATGTCAGCCTCGGCGAGCATGCCTGCGCGTAGAGTGTGGGCTTGGCCATACGCTTGCACCGCTTGATCTTTGATTCGCACGGTCACTCGGTACACCGGGTCGCCTGCTTGGGCGATGCCTGCTAGCGTGGCGGCGACGTGCGTGGGCAGTTCTTGCACGACATACGGGCTGCGGCTGATCTCGGTGACTTGGCCGCTACCCATGCCGAATTTTTGGTACGGATAGGCGGCGTAGCGCAGCAGCACGGCTTGCCCCTTTTCAACAAAGCCCGCTTGCCGCGTGGTGGCGTAGAAATGGGCCTCTAGCGCGTTGGATTTGCCTTGGGCGTCCGCTGGCAGCAACGTCGCTAGCAACGCGCCGCCAGCGAGGTTTTGGCCCGTTTGCGCGGCAACTGCGGTGATGGTGCCGGCCACCGGTGCGGTGACTATGGTTTGCGTTCGGGCTTGCAGCTCCGCGCTTTCTTGTGCGAGCAGGGCGCGGCTTTTATCGAGTTCGCTGGCTTCTGTTTGCGCTTGCATACGTACTTCGTCGATTTGCGCGGCGAGGGTTGCGCGTTCGCGTTGCAACGCGGCCTTGTTGCGTCCCAGCGCCTGCTGTTGTGCTTGCAGGCTCAGCAGCTCTTCGCGCTTGGCGTCCGTCTGAGCGGACGACATGAAGCCGGTGGCGCTCAGTTGCTCGAAGCGCTGCAATCCTTCGGTCGCTATGTTTTGCCGCGCGGCATAAAGCTCTGCGTCGCGCATGAACGATACGATCTCGTTATCGATAGCCGCCACGCGAGCGGTCAGGCTCGTGGTGCGTTCCCGCGCTCGCTGCGTAGACAGCAGCGCATCGCGTCCAGCGATTTCGACACGGCGGCTCAGTTCACGCGCAATCATCGCCTGCGTTTCGCGCCGAACACCCTGCACTTCAATCTCACGCTCACCGCTGATGACGAACAGCACATCGCCTGCACGCACACTGTCGCCTTCTTTCACGCGAGCTTCAATCAAGTTGCCACCCGCACCGTTGACTTGGGTGATGCGCAGCGCGCCACCGGTGGGCGCAAGCTGGCCGATGACTGTTGCTTTTTTCGTGTACGTGCCAAACGCACCGAACAATCCCAGCACAACCGCTATGCCCAAGCCCGTCAGCCCAGTCAGCGCATAACCAATCGGTTGCGTTAGGCGCACGTGACCCAGCCACTGGTTTGACTTGGCGGCGAGCGCTTCGGGGCGAAAAAGTAAGGACATTAAAAGTCGACGAGTTTGCGTGGTGTGATGTAAAAAGCGGTTGCGTTCGTTGTTGAGTCGCGAAGTTTTTCGTGATGTGTCATTGAGTGCGAACGTTAATCACAAGTTTGACTTTGTGCTTGTCCGTTTTTTGCCATTTGGTTTTTTGAGCTTTTTGTCATGCCTGCTAAATCATCTATTCGCGAAGTGTCTGACGCACTGTCCGCACCGCCACAATCGGACGCTGCCGCCATTGCAAGCGCCGCCGCGCGATGGCAGCGCTTCGCTGCATCGTTGAGTGAAGTCGACACCATCGTGCTCGACAAAGCAGCGCTTGGGCAAAAGTTGAAGGTCGTGTGTTTTGATCACAACGTGCCGTACGACACGTTGCAAAAGCGCTTCAAGCGCTGGCAGGAAGAGCTGGGGCTGCCGTCGCTGAACGTGCTGCTGTACGTGTGGCAAGTGGTTCGCAATCATCAGCCACGCCACGTAACCGCAACGAACAGCGCAACCGGCGTCACCGATTCAACCGCGCCCGCCCCGAATCATTCGCACGCCAGCGACGTGCCCACCCTGATACGCTACGCGTCTGACGTTGCGCTTGAGGTGGCGATGCAGGCGCGTCCCGGCTACACCGAAGTTAGCTTGCCAGACAGTTTGCGCGTTCGCGCTCGATCAAGCGGGGTGCATGCGCTGTGTGGCGAAGCGCGCCGACGCGTCGACATCACCGAGCACATGGCCGAATGCGTGATGTCCCCCGCGCTGTGGCTTACCGTGCTGACCATTGGCCAGCAGGTCGGCGCGTCTGGATTGCAGCGCGCCGTGGTGCGGTTTCAGCATCAATTGTTTTTGCAAATGCTGGGCACCGCCGATAGCTCGGACGGCTATGCCAACAGTAACGCCAACGCCAATGCCGCCGCGCAATTTTGTGAAGCGCTGCAAAGTGATGAAGGATTGGGCGCTGGCTATTGGGGCGAAGGGGCGCCGCTGGCGTTGCCGTTGGCGATCACGGCGCGCGCAATGGGGCTGCTGAAAGACGTGCCGACGACGGCGGCAGAAACCGAGTTGCGCCGCTCGCCGCCGATGCAACAGCGCGCGTTTTGGGAGCTGCATGCTGCGCGCATCGACTATGCGGCGTACGTCACGCGGAACGACATCGCGTTGTGGCAACGATTTTGCGCAGGCATACGCGACGATCAGGCGGTCGGTAAGTGTTGGGCAGTTACGGTTGCGTTATGTCGACTGCGCCTCGTATGCAGCGGTTCGCTCCGTCCACTGGAGCGTAAGCTTTAGTACCGCACCAGCCCGTACCGCGCATTTGAACCAGCGCGCTCACATCGGCATCCAGAGCATCGTACAAACATTCGGCATTGCCATTGCAAGCTTCGATTACCTTCGTTTGCGCAGTACTTTCGATAGCCATCTCCGCTTGGACTGCCGACGATTCCTGTGCTGCAAGTCTTCGCGCCGCTAAGGCGTAACGACGCAATTGCCAAAGCTCTCGATCTGCACAAATCGCGCGTTCACTGGCCGCTGTGGCTGAGCTACAGTACTTCGATTGCTTTGCGTCTTGCGCTTTTGGTGGACGCTCCAAAATCACTATCGAGTTAGCAAGCGGCATCAGCAATGCCGTTGCCGATGCCGCGATCCAGTTTGTTTCATTGCGGTTTGGGTGCTCGGTTGCGCATTGCGAGTAGTACAGTGTGAGCGCTGCTTTTTTCCATTGACCGAGGTCAAAATCGGTCAACTTTCCATCAAGCAGGCCTTTCAGTGCAGGTGGTCGTTGCGCGGACTCTTTGTTAAAGAGAACCTTTGCTGAGACCGCTTTTGATTTGTTCGGTTTTTGAAACTCGCACGCGAAAGTCTCTTTCATCATTCGCATTGACTTTGCGTCAAACGTGTACTTTCGCCACATATTTCTTGGATCGTCTGGGCGCAGTACCCATTTCATTTGGTCGTTCGACTTTACTACGACGCGAGTCACCTCCCAGTCGCCGAGTAAAGATGGATCCGTAGCCGCGCTAGCTGGCCCCACCACTATAACGCCGACCAAGCACGCCGTGATCAGCAAACCCAGCAACGAGGGCAATTCAGACACCATGCCGAAAAGATGGCGCGACAAATGAAGCAAGCGCATGACTCTCAATCCTTAATTCGAGCATCCAAAAGCAGTGCTTCGAATGCGAGCGCGATATCGGCAAATGTCTTTGCCTTGTCGCTGCCATTTATCATCGCGCGCGCCCCCAAATAGTTAGTTGTGGAATTCGTAAAGTAATCACTGCAGCGATGGCCGTTAGCGTATGACTTTCCGTGAATCATGCCTGCGATCAGCACCGCGTAGGCAGTGCCGAAATCAAGCGCGCGCTCCGGATTGAATAGCAGGTCAAGGCCTTTGCCAATAGCGACGCTGGCGGTCGCATAGTTGTACCACCACGTTAATTGAACGAGTCCACGCCCAAAATACGCCTGTTCAGTGCCGACGCCTTCAATGTATTTGGCATGAACAACACCGCCCGCTGCCGAACCCGCTTTGTCTGCGCGTTCGCGAAAAACACCGCTTGCTAGCACTTTAAATCGGTCGCCATCTTGCTCCGTCAAAATGGCTGCGTCTCCGTCCTTTTCGACCTTCACCGCTGCAAAGTACCGCTTACCTGCTCCGCGCCCGCTTTCATTAATGGGTTGATACACATCCCACAGCGAAACTTTTCTAGTCTCTGGTTTCCCTGTTGCTTTGTTTGCGACAGGTTTATTATTTTTGAGTCTAGGAACTTCAATGGTTTGCGTTTCCCTCGACTCGTAGCTCGCGGTGGCAAGCATGTACGCCATTGAGCGAATGTCCGTTACGCGTGCGTCAGCAGCCAGACGATTTATAAGCGTGACCGCATTACTTGGAGTTGAAGGCGTGCAACCACCAAAGGACGCTAGAGCTACGCGAATGCCACCGGCAATTTTTTGGGAATCAAATCCTTTTGTCCACTTGTACTGTTCTAGAAGTCCGTTTGCCATTGGTAGCTTTCAGAGGAGGTAATCATTTGCGTTGTTTCAACGGTATGTTTGTCTGCAAGCGGTTGCGCCTATGTTTAAACGCATAGCACCTTGCAGATTTGCGTCTTAGTTTCTCGAAAACCCTCATGGTCGTCGTTAACCACGCACTGTTTGAGCCTCTTTTCGAGTTCTAGATGCACATCGATATTCATCTGGAGCTGATTTGGAAGATTTTAAGCAATGTAGCTGAACAGCACCATCGTCAGACGCACCAAGTTAATTCTTTGGCGCGCGCCGCTTCGGCGTGCGCGCTTGCGATGTAAGGAGTTTCGCTCTGCCTGTTCCGCGCGCTACCATGTGGAATAGCGCGGCTGGACGCACGGCTTTTGACCGTGCTTCGCGGCGTAGCAGGTACCAGCGAAATGCGAGCGCGCGTCGGAGTAATTGCTGCTAGAGGGTAGAGTTGCGTTTGATGGCTGATCGCCCACCGCCACCACTCAGGGTAGCTCGGTGTACGTCGTCACCTTTACCTGAAAGTAGGGAATCTCAGCCCACCGTCGGCGTTGATTCACCATCGATTCACCGCTGGTCATGGTGATCTCAAAACGTCGTCTATATTGGATGTAAGCGCCCGTCCGTGCTTGCGACTTTGGCGACGCGGGAAGGGATTCCCAGCCACAACACAAGAAGCGCAACCGCGGCATGCGGGCGCTTTTGGCAAAGTAGGTTTCAACGGCAGCCGCGTCGGAGCCCGCTACGCGATAGCTGGCCTCAAGCGCGGGTGTTCCAGACTGCACGATTGTTTTGCAGCTTACAAATTCGAGCGCTTGTGGCTTCTTGCTTAACTGCGCAAGAAAGTCGCTGCAACTGACCTCACCCGTAGCGGCAACTACGCCGTTGGAGTTCGGGGTGACCGCTGTTTTTGCATCAATAGCTACGGCAAGCACAAGCGCCAAAGCAGTAGCACTGAGCGCGCTCAGAGGTGCGTACCCACCCATCGCGATCCGCTCGTTCATTTAGCTCTTTCCGGTTTGCCCTTGACCAAAAACTGGCCCACGTATCTACCGTCCGCTGATCTGTGGCCGATCAGCGCGTCGCAAATAAGCAACCCACGCATTAAAGTCAACCACGGTGGCGCAGCTATCCAAGACGTTGCCTACGTGCATCAAGCGGCTGTCGCCGCCATAACGCATTGGAAACTATGCTTCACCGTATTTTGCACCTGGTCGTTGCGCCATCATTACGTTTCGTTACTGACGGCCTTGTGCCAGCTCGTGCACAGATTACGAATGCCTCACTGAACCGACGTGCGAATTTTAACGTCGCGCTTCTCTGCCACGCCCTTATTCGTGGGCCCTTGCAGCCAGCGAATGCGCAGCGTGGAATCGGCCGCGTTCCACTCAACGCCATTTTCCGCGAGTTCAATATTCTCATGACAGCTCTCCAGTTTGATGCGTTCGCGTTCCTCTACGCGCCCGTTGACACGCGTGAGCACATGCAGCGTTTTTTCAACACCCGCTTGGCACATCGACATCCCGCCAGGGCGGGAGCGAGCGCTGTCTATCAATATCACTGAGTCCGCTGTGGGTTCTGCGAACAGCTCCACTTTTGACGAATTTGATTTAGGTGCTGCGAAAGGATCACGGCTGACATTCGCAACGAACCGCGTTCCCGTTTTAGTAGTTACGTCGAGTCGTTTGCTGCTGGATTTTTCACCCAGTAAAGGCCTCGGTGTTGGAGTTCCGTCGGCATAAACGTACTCGCACCCGACGCATAGCGACAGGGATGCAAGCACCGCCAACGTACTACGCAAGTAACTTGTCGGCATAACAAACTCCAAAGTAACCCCAGTGTGCGTTGGCGCCCGGCGCACTGGAGTAACCGCCCTTATCGCGAGACCTCAAAGCCGCCTCGGTCTTGCCGACATTTTGCGCGTCTGACGTGTTCCATCCAATGTTTCCGGTTGCCGAGTCGCAGAGGATATTTGCTTTGCGAATCCAAGCTCCGGTCGCCGCACTCCATTCGTGATAGCTTCCCCCGTTCCAGCGGCAAACCGTTTCCCTTGTGAGCTGTTCGGTTGTGTAGGAACGACTGCTTTGAGAAAGATATGTGGCGGCAGCGCCGCGTTTTTGCGCGAATAAACTTAACCCGCCCTCGACATTTAGCTTCCAATTCCAGATTTGCGCAAATGTAGGTCTTGGCGTGGTGAGCTGGCACATACCGTATCCGTTGTCGAAAGATTTGATGGGTTGGTTCAATCTATCAAAGTGTTTGAACTTTGCTTCGTGCGCAATGATTTTGTCGAAGCCCGTACTGTTTAGTTTTGTCCGCAAAAACGCCTTGACTTCTAACTCCGTAGGGTTAGCGCCTTTAACGATAACGTTGATGGTCGCATACTTTGTTCCTGCTGCTACTTTCACCGTAAGCGTGCCTCCCAGATCGTTAATGGCTGGACCTGCATCCCACTCATTTCCGCCTGTCGATGCTGTTCCGCTTTTGGAAAAGCCATTCCATTTGATGCTCCATTGCCATGTATGCGGCCCAGTCGCATCTGTTGCTAAAAGTATGCTCGGCCAAGTGGGTGTTGACGTAACGGTGAACACCTGGTTTGCGGCGGGTTTTGTGAAAAGCATCGAAGTCTCCCGAAATAAAAAATGGCTAATCGCCGCTTGGCGAAATAACGTAACAGCATCACATCATCGTTGATGCGGGCGAGATATTCGCGGCGCGGCAACACCAAAGAACGCGCAGTCGAACGAGAGCTCACGCGTCATGCAATACCTTTATGCGGTGGAAAACGATTAGACAACTGAGCACACTATCTTTTCGCTTTATGTAACGTAACGAACCTTCGATCAACTTCGATGGCCGTTTTCGCGCCAAAAAGAAGATGCTCGACCGTTCGTGCCTGCTCAAACTCGCTACCGTTCCATCGGTTCACGCTCGCTCTATGACCGTACTCGCTCGACCCGATCTTGTGTGACAAGTACAAAACAATGAGCGCTTTTTCTCCAGTCCGATCAATGTCGCGAAACATGACTGACTCTACGATCAGGTAAAAAAAGTCCACCGGTTCATTAGGTGGCGGCAGCGGTAAATTGAGGATTTCACCATTGGCCAGCTGAACAATTACTCGCCCAGTAAAAGGAATGTTGTCGTCACCTTTGGGGCGCGTTAAGACCACGGTGGCTGCTTTCCACGGCCCAAGGCTGCCCTCAACTACACGGTGCGCAAGTTGCTCGTCATCGGCGAGCTTGACGGCTATTGGTGCGTTCGCACCTGCGCGAGTTTTTAGTGCGGTGGTCGGCGCTTCTCTCGCAGCAGTAGTGCCGCTGCCTAGTGCGAGGGCGGCTGCAATTAGCGCCGTAGCAATTACTGTAAGTAATTTCATTGTGAATTCGATCCTCATTTCGTAGATAGACGCAGCCAACGCGGGCGAAGCGACATTGTTTTGATCGAGCGTTTTTGTCGTGTCATCGAATAGCGATGAAACACTGCTATCCGGCGATTTGTCCATGCTGCGCGCAAACGCAGATTAGTCGACGTGGTCGGGCCGATCTGCACGATGAGGGAGGCATGTGGCGAGGTTTACCTCTGAATGATGCTGGCCTCAGAGCTGCGCGCGCTCTAGTCACTGCAATGGCAACTCTACCAGGCGCTTTAGTTCAACAAAGAATGAAGCGGTTGTGTGACCGCAAAGCTCTGGGCCAACACCGGAACTGTAGGCCGCATCAAATGCAGCATCTAGGTCGTACTGATGCGCATGAACAAAACGCTCCATATCGTTAATTAGAGCCTGCTGATTCTCAACGGTGCTGTCACGCCTGTAACTAGCCATCACAGCCTCAATCGTGTCCCCCCATTATGCGTAATCTTGGCTTAGATAAACGCCGAATAGCTGATCAAGTTCGGGATAGTCCGGGTTTACTTTCTCCACGATGTTTCCGTTACGGAAGCAGGTACGACGTGAGGATGTAATAAGGTTGACCGCGAAAAGTTTCGAGTTTTAGAACGACTCTTACTTTGCTCATTTTTAGAACCTGTCCGGTTGCCCGAATCACACCGAAACCGACTTCCGCCCCCATTTCTTGATTTAACTGCAACGGTCTGCTTCCGGGTATCTGAGCCCAAGCGGGGCGATATGGTGTCTGACCCCATTAC
>JAYSRA010000098.1:0-9239 GCA_043721275.1 Burkholderiales bacterium | reverse complement strand
CCAGGCTGCTCGACATTGATGCCAGCGACACGGCCACCCGCTACAACGCCGCCACCGATGGCATCATGATCCTTCGCTACCTCGCGGGCTTTACGGGCGCAGCGCTTACCGTGAATGCCAGGGGCGGCACTGCCACCCGAGACACGGTACAAATCGCTGCGCATCTGGCGACCCTGCGCCCGTATATGAACGTCTCCGGCAGCGGCGCGCCATTGGCCAGTACCGATGGCGTACTCATCGTGCGCTACATGATCGGGCTGCGTGGCAGCGCGTTGGTGCAGGGCATGAAGCTCGGCTCAACCACCATTGCTCAAGTTGAAGCGAACATTGCTCGGTTGATGCCGTAGTCACGTAGGCAAGCCCACCTTCCGCTCTGTGTTCGGTCAAATTTAGCTCGCACTTTTTAAAAGGTGAAATCAAACTATGACGACTATTCAAATACGCATCACGTCAACGCGAACCCAACCCTTTTTTCGCTTTCGCACACTCATCGCTGCGACCGTTTTGGTGGTAGCAACGGCGGCGAGCGCGGTGTGCCCGTTCAAGCCAGATACGCGAGGTATATCGGGCGGCACGGCAACCACCGACGGCCTGCTTTTTTTGCGCTATGCCCTGGGCGCAAACGCCACGCAGGGCGGCACGCTACCGGCAACGGTTGCCGCCTACATCGCTGCAAACAAGACCGCACTCGACATGGACGGCGACACTCTTTTCACCGCCTTTGATGCACAAATCATCGCCCGCTATTTATTCGGCTTTAGAAATGACGCGCTGACCAACGGTTTGGCAACGATGCCGTCGGTAAAGCGATTCGGCAGTCTTGCCTTAAAAAACTACATCGACGCGGGTTGCACGGGTGCCACGGACAAAGACCAGCAGGCGGTGATATTTGGTTACCTGAACCTGTCGCACAACTCCGCGGCGGAGTCGTACAACGCGGGCTACTCCATGTACATCGCGGCGTGGCCGTTGTTGACGAAATACCCGGGTAATCGTTTCAACTCGGGGCTCCCCAGCACGTGGATGTGGAGCCAATATCCTGAAGGCAATCCGCCGGGGCTGGGTGACCCGAGCGTGCTTTACTCTGACATCGAGGGCGGGCTCGGCTGGTGGGAGGACACCCGGTTTGCGACCGAAACACCGAAATTTATTATGGGTGGTGTGGCACTCAATTTCAGCGAATGGGCCAACGGGCCGGGCGCTGGCCAAGGGCGCGATTGGAACGCACCCAAAGGTAAATACGGCGTGGCGCAGTTAAGCCCTTGGGTGATGTTTCCACCCGACGGCCTGAACGTAGAACAAGGTACCAGCGGCGAACTTTTTGGTTACGGCTACTTACCGTTGCCGCTTACCGAGCCCAAACTCACCACCGCCGGTGCGCCCGTGAAGACGGGCAATCATTCGTGGACGCTGTTTCTGAACACGGCGAATTTCAAAGGGCCGGTCGCGTTTTTCACGCCGTATTTCTTTTCGCAAAAATCGGTCGCCCGCCCCGATTTGGACGGCACATTTTTAGACTCGCGTTTTTCCAATCCGAACAAGGGATTGCAAATGGAGACGCACTACATCCCGAGTTTTCAATCGGTGGACGCGAAGGGCGACACCTACGCACGCATCGCGCCGATCTCGTTTCCGCGTGACGGCAACGGCGATTCTGTGATCGCACACGCGCTAACCGTGTACAACCAAACCGCGCTCTGGGGGCCGATGAACACGTGGTTCGGCGGCGGCGCGGCAGTCGGTGCTGCTGCTGCAAGTGCGGTCATCAACGCGAGCGGATCCACGCAGCAAAGCTTCACCAGCAGCGCGATCCAGCAAGGCGGCTGGACGTCGTCGTGGTCGATCTTCACCGCAGGTACGTTGGAGCAGAACAAAGTGCCCATTTCGTGGAATTCTTTTGCCACGCCCACGGCAATTAGTGCGGCTTCGTTCGGGTATCGCTGGGATGCGGGGTCGGTCACCACAAGGCTTACTGAAAACGGCTCACTGGTGGCGTTGCCTGAATACTTTCGTTCGGTGAAAAATACCAACGGGAGCTCGAAGTGGGCCGTGGTGCAAGCCAAAGATGTGCCCACCGAAACCGGACTCATAGCACTTGAATTTAAACGCGCCAGCAGAGGCACGTTTGACCCGTATGTCACGCCCGATGGCGCGCTGAGTTCGTGGAAAACCCCGGGGCCGGTTGCTGGCCCGTTCTACGCCAATCTGGGCGATGGCAGCACGGTCACCTACTACTGGTATCGGTTCGCCGATCAACCTGCGCTACTCAACGCAGATTTGACCAGCGCAGAGCGCGAGGCCATGCAACTGCGCGTCGAAAAACTGCACCGACTATGGACTAAAGACCGCGAGTATTTCGCGCCACCCACCACCGGCACACTGGCGAGCATTGATCCTGCGCTGATAGTCAAGCCGCCCGTGGGTTTTGAGGTGGGCTACGTGCCGATCATCACCCGACAAGCCAGCACGCAATAGCGCTGCGGTTGGCGTGAAGCGGGTTTCATCGAAGGCGTGGTTTGCAGCGGGCGGCGGCGGTGCGAGCGGCGCAATTGACAGCGAAAAAATGAATATACAGCTTTTTGGCGAACGCTCGTTTACACTGGGGCTAGCGGCCATTTATGCAATAAGTTGACTATGTAACGATTACGGCTCTACCCCAAGTATGGTGGCCGTTTCACGAAAAAGTTGTTAGGTTTCTGCAGCGCTTTTATTCACTTAAAACGACGGGTTTGGCGCACGCCACGCCGGCCCGTTTGATTCGCTCGAAACGCGTTGGCGAAAGCGAGCTGCATCGCACGCACCGCGTTACGCAAACGCCACGGACACGCTGCCCAACACGCCAAAATCCATCGTGAACGCATCGCCCAGCGCGCACTGCACCGGCACCACGCAGGTGCCCGTCGTCACGCAATCGCCCGCGAGCAAGCCATCGCCGTAAACGCACAGTTCGTTGGCGAGCCAGGTGAGCGCAATGCGCGGATCGCCGAGCACATTGCCGCCGTTTCCTTGCACCGCTAACTCACCGTTTTTGTAAGCGGTCACCCGGTGCGTGGCCAAATCAATGCTGCGCCAATCCACAGCCACAGCATCACCCACAATCCACCACGCCGCACACGCTAAATCGGCAATCAGCGAAGGCGCGCCAACGTGCAAAAAGTTGGTCATTCGACAATCAGGAATTTCGATGGCGAGATGCAAGCTGGCCACTGCTGACATCACCTCATTCACGGTATACGCGCCGTCTGCAGCAAGGCGAGGCGGCATCGCGCGAGCCATGCGAAACGCAAACTCCGCCTCCACCACCCGCAGTAAATTGCGCCGCAGATCAATCGAATTCGCCGCGCCAGTCCCGGCCGCAAACACACGATCTGCCAACAACCGCCCAGCCAACGGCCCATCCACATTAATATGCTTTTGCCCAGCAACACTAGTCGCCGCAATCTTCCAGCCAACGCAAGGCTGACCCGCCAACCGCGCCACCGCAGCCTGCACCGCATAGCCCTCAGTGCGCGTGCTCGGACGACACGATTCGGGCAGCGCTTTTATCTGCGTGGCGTCGCGAAAATTTGACCAGATTAGCTGGGCGGCTTTGATGATTTCGGCTTCGTTCATGGAGAGGCACCACGAGTGGGTAGATCTATTGGATGCTACCTATTTAAGGGTGCTTGCTCCGTGAAGCCGCCTATCGTGGGCCGCTTGGCGGCACGTTGCTTCCGTGCCGCCACTCGCGCGAACCCAACTAAACGGGTTACGGCCTCAGTGCGTCAATCGCGTTGACCACGTCCACATCACTGCGGCCACCCATCTTCGCCTTTGCCGTAATAGCTGCCATGGCGGCTGCGTCAGTGGTGATCGCTGCCGGACTGAGCATGCGCCGCAGGATCATCAAACCATCGGTCATCGGCAATGTTTTGCCATCGCCGTCCACGTCGAAGCGGGCGATGTTAGCGGCGAGATAGGCTTCGATTTGCGCGGCATCACGCAGGCTGGTGCCGGTGCCACGCGCGTTGTTGATGAGCGCTGCGCCGCGCATGCCGAACAGGTAGCGCACGAGCAATGTGCCATCGGTGGCGGGGTCGTACACCATGCTCGCGCTGTTGTCGATGTTGAGAATTTGCGCTGCCGAGTCGGGGAAGTACAACGCCACTAACGTGTCAATCGTGCCGGCTGCTTGAAGTGCCAAACTTTCGTTCCACTGAGTTCGTCGCACTTGATACCAACCGGCAGCATAGTCCGGCGAAACCCCCGCAGGCTTTCCGGGAAAAACGCTCTCGAAAAATGCGTCGAACGCCGCGTTGTTGGCCGGAATCAGGGTGCGGTAGCGCAGCATCAGCTCTTTGATCGCCATGGACTTACCAATGCCTTTGGCGGTGATCGCTGCTTTGAGCTTTGCGGGCTCGACTGGGCGAATACCCCAAAAGTGGATTAACGGCGTTATGTCTGCGCCGGCTGCAACCGAGAGCCGCAAGATTCGGCTGTCGACTGCGCTCAGTCCATCGCTCGGTGTCTTTGCGTTGTAATCCGAGTTCTCTTGCGCATAAAAATTGGGCAGTACTTCTGAGCCGAAGAGCCGTGCGATGTCGGCATATTTCGCGTAACCGCGTGCCTGATAACGAAATTCGTCCTTGGTGGTGTTGCTGTAGTTCATCTCGGCAGCGTTACCGAAATTCACAGTCACCATCCAATCAACGGCGGCGCGGTCGGGGGTAAATCCGCCTGTACCGGGGTTGCCAAACGACAATCGAAACGCCTCATCAAAGGCGTAGCCAAATTTGGTGTTGGCAATGTAGGCAAACGGAAAATTGTTGATCGCTTCGCCTTCGCCGCGAAAGCCTGAGAACAGTGACGCATGGCCCAGCTCATGGCACTCAACCGCACAACCCCCCATCGGATCGGTCAAAAACCAGCTTTGGTTGTTGCCGTTCTGAACGCTTCCAGGGTCGTAGGTGAGGTTTACCTGCGGGTAGCCCACGCCGAAGGCGCTGCCGCGAAGTTGCACATCGGTTTGTATCCACAAGGTCACGTCGTTTCGCTTTTCGGGTGGGATGCCGATGAAGGTGGAATAGGTCTTCATCACGGTGTCCCAATCGCGCATTAACTGGGTCGGATCAGCCTTGGCGTAAACGTAGTTGCTGGGCACCTGCATCATGAAGTGGTCGGTGACGAAATCCGCCCACGGTGCGCCCGCCGTGCGGCGCGCCGTCCAGTTGACCACCGTGCTGGTGTCGAAGCTGCGAAGTGAAAAAATGGGTGCCTCCACCACGCCTTGCACTTGCACGTTCACGAGGCCAGCGCTGGCCAAATAGGGCACCTCGATGTAGACGCCCCCGCCCAGCGGGTTGGCAACCAAGGTAACCGTTTGACGGATCTCAAACCGCCGCGTGACTCGATCCATGCGGGTGAACACACGTTTGCCGGTATGGTCGGCCGTGTGCGCGCCGATTTGCACCGCAAAACCCGCATTGACCAAGGCTTGCGGCACGGTCACGCGGGCGACTGAACCCGGTGGCAGGTACAGCCCCGTGGCGCGTGTTTTCGGGGCCGTGGCGTAGGCCACCGGGTGGCCCCAGACGGCGGGCACCGTTGCGTTAACAGGCACCGTGAATGTCCGTGTCGGGTCAAGCGTGGCCGTGACTTTGCCGGGGAAATAGTCGGCGGTTTTCCAGCGGCGACCTTGCAGGGTTGCGGCGCACACGGCAACTGATTCGTCGCGAAACACCTCGTCCTGCACTATCTGAAAAACGTTGACCATGATGCGCGCTTCGGTAACGACTGCTGTCTCCGTAGCATCGGGCACGCGAAGTATGCCGCTGGCCGTGGCGGGGCTCACGAAGAGCGGGCCACGGCTGGTCTCAAACAGCTCAGCAAGGTTCAGGGATTTAACCATTAACGATTCGCTGGAGGGCAGAAACACAGCGTTTTTTGTCACGCTGGCAGCCACCGCGGCAAGGCTTACCGCACTCAGCGGCGCGGTGCCGCTCAAATGCGCGCTAAGCTGGTCAATCGAAGTTTCCAGCAACGCAGCCGAGACGCCAAAGTAGGGCGCCGCAGCGAGCCAATGCGCGCGAATTTCAGCAGCGCTCAATGCACGTTCATACGCTCTCATGTCGCCAATTTCGACAGCGTTAAACGCGCCCCAGCCCGCGTTGTCGCCAATCACCAGCGGGCCTTTGAATGGCTCGCTGTACATCGCCCCCGAGGTGGTGACCCCGTTGACCGTCATCGTGGCGTAAGAAGCGTCCCCGTTATTAACGTAGGTCATCGTGACGTAGGCCCAGGTGCCTGCGTCGATGGGGGCTGAGGCGAAATCGCGCGCCGAGCCGCCCGCCGCGCTCTTGCTGTGCATGATGAGCACAGCGCGTCCGCCATCCATTACCGTATGCAGCACAAAACCGCCGCCAGTGCCGCCGTACGGCGAAATGCCCGAGCTCAGAATTTGCGAGATGCCGTTGGGCGGTTTGACCCACATCGACACGCTGAAATCGCTGCCGTTGTTGCCTAACTGCAAACAGCTCTCATTCTTGAGTTGAATCGTTTGCCGGTAGTCAAGACGCAAACCTGCCAGCCCGCTGGGTGTGGTTACCGCCGCAATGCCAGCGCTTCGGCTAGCGCTTGATAGCGGGTCGGTGAGCACGATGCCGTCGCACCCCGTCACTGCCGGTAATGGGTAGCCGTACGCGCAACCCGCGAGCCCTGCCTTGGGCGCAGAGGTGAAGCCTGACGTGCTTGCTGCGCTGAGGGCAGCGCCGCTGTGGCCCGCGAGCAGGCCGACCAGGATCGCTGTACATACCTGCATTAGGGGGGTGTGCTGTCGTCGCATAGTTACCTTTCAAGTTGTGCCCGTGTTACGGCCACATATGCCGAGAGCATATCTAGTCGATGATTGGTTGACAATTACATTTTTGTAATTTTCGCCAGCAATTTTTAGGTCGCGCTTTCGCTGCTTTTGAAATCCATAAAAGAAGAATGCGTTGAATGGACTAAAACGGTATATGAGTTCACGCCGACGTTGGCTGGAATTTGAAAAGGAGAGCGATGTGCAGAGTAAATATTTCAGGATGCTGCAAGCGGCGCTGATGGTGGTCGCGACGCTGGTGCTCGCCGCATGCGCAACGGTGCAGCGTAGCCGAGGGCAGGCAGTAATCATTGAGCCTGCGCAAACCAAAGCGGTGCTGTGGGTCGGCAACAGTTTTTTCTATTACAACAACAGCATGCACGGCCACGTGGGGCAGCTCATTCGCGGCTCGTCGATGGCGGATAAAACGGGCCATCGCAGCGTGTCGGCCACCATCAGCGGGTCGGGCATTAACTGGCACGATCTTGATTCGCATTTCAAGCCAAACGGCGTCGGTTCGTATTCGTTCAACGCAAAAAACGAGGTGGTTTTCAACACGTTTTCAAAACCGTTTGACGTGGTGCTGATGATGGATTGCAGCCAGTGCCCGATCCATCCGCAGTTGCGCTCGGTGTTCTACGAGCATGCAAAAAAGAATAGCGACATCGCGCGCAAACATGGCGCGCGACCGGCGTTCTTTATGTCATGGGCGTATGCCGACGCGCCCGAAATGACCGAACAACTGGCCACCGAATACACGACTGCGGGGCGCGCAAACAACGCGTTGGTGGTGCCCGCAGGACTCGCGTTTGCACGCTCACTGGCAGCTCGCCCCGACATCGAGTTGACCATTGCCGACAAACGCCATCCGACGCTTGCAGGCACTTATTTGGCGGCGTGTACAGTGTTGGCGTCACTCTACAAAACAAATCCTGAAGCAAATACCTATTCCGCCGGGCTGGACGCAGCAACCGCTAAGTTTTTGCAGACAGTGGCTTGGCAGACGGTGCTCGATTATCAGCAGCGCCCATAAACACACGCGAGACATCAAAGCCCGTTCGCACTGAGCTGGTCGAAGTGTTGGGGCGCTTGCTGGCATCCAGCATTTGGTAGAACTATCTCGGCCTTCGACGAGCTCAGGCTGAACGGTACGTTGTGATCAATCCCTACCGCCGCTCCTGCGCCAGCTCCACCAAGCGCGAAACCAAGTCCGCGTAACTCACACCTGCAGCCCCCCACAGCGCTGGGTACATCGACGTTTTGGTAAAGCCCGGCATGGTGTTGACTTCGTTCAGAAACAGCTCGCCGGTGCTGTCGATATAGAAAAAATCCACCCGCGCTAAACCTGCACAATCAAGCGCCTTGAACGCATCAATCGCCATCGCGCGAGCGCGGCTGGCGATGGCGGGCGGCAGCTTCGCCGGGATATGCATTTCGGCTTTGCCCGCCGAGTATTTCGTCTCGTAATCGTAGAACTCGCTATCGAACTTTAGCTCGCCCACGGGGCTTGCCTTCGGGTCATCATTGCCGAGAATGCCGACCTCGATTTCACGCGGTTTTTCGGAGGTGGCTGCTTCGACGATCACGCGGCGATCTAGCTTGAATGCGAGGTGCAATGCGGCGTGCAAATCCGCATCGTTTTTCGCTTTTGAAATGCCTACGCTTGAGCCCAGATTCGCGGGTTTTACGAACACCGGAAAGCCGAGCACTTTGATCCGTTTGATCGCGTCGTCGGGGTTGCTAGCAAACTCGCTCCGGGTGATGAGTTGATACGCCACCTGCGGAATGCCATGCGAGGCGAGCACCGCTTTTGCCATCACTTTATCCATGCACACCGCGCTGCCGAGTACGCTGGAGCCGACGCACGGAATGCCCGCGAGTTTCAACATGCCCTGCACCGTGCCGTCTTCGCCATTCGGGCCGTGCAAGATCGGAAACACCACGTCAAAACCTTCGGCGGCGTGCGCCTGATGCAACACCAACTCACCGCCGACCGCCACGCTGCCGTGCGCGAGCGCTCGTTGCGAATCGGCCGCTGCAAGCCAACGGCCTTCACGTGAAATGACGATAGGGGTCACGTCAAAACGATCTTTCGGCAGGGCCAGCAGCACGCTCTTTGCGCTGTTGATCGACACTTCATGTTCGCCAGATTGACCGCCAGCGAGAACGAGAACACGGATTTTTTTCATGCGCTGGATTGTAGGTTGCGGGTGCTTGTCGCGCGCCTTAACGAGGAGACTTATTTACGAATCAACTTTAACGTGAAAGCGCCATTTCAATTGGGCTAGCGCTTTTTTATGCTATTTATCGACTCCTGATTAGCAAGCTGGCTCAGGAAGTATTGACGGTAGTGCTGTATTTGCGTACAGTTACGCATTTGAACGATTGGAGCACCGTCATGCCC
>JAYSRA010000097.1:0-3538 GCA_043721275.1 Burkholderiales bacterium | reverse complement strand
TGCGTTTGGCGATAACATGTGATGCGAATGCGTACCATATGAGTTTTGCAGAGAACGATGACGAACCCGGCCATGCTGCAGGCGGTCGCCGGGTCGTTTTTGTTCGCGCCTTGCCTCTTTTAGAACTCGAACTTATTCAGAGCTTCCCTAAAGTCTTTCCATGAACCCGGATCTTAAGCCCCGCTTTCTGGTCGCAAACGCTTCCCCCTTTGAAAAAGGGGGACGGAGGGGGATTTCCGGTGCTTGCTATTCCCGACAACGCCAAGAATAACCGCCGCGAAATCCCTCCTAGCCTCCCTTTAGAAAAGGGAGAAAGGAACCGTGCCCGCTCACTGTGACCATTTACCATGTAGCATACCGGTTCATGATCCGTGTGCAATGTCGGCAGCGCTAACACAGGCAACTATCCACCACCCAATACCAACATATGCGCCTAGCAGAAAAAATCGCTGTCATCGTCGGCGCCGGGCAGAGTCCTGGCGAAGGCATTGGCAATGGCCGCGCCACCTCGTTGCGCTTTGCGCGCGAAGGCGCGCGTGTGCTTGCGGTCGATTGCAACTTGGCATCAGCCGAGGAGACCGCGGCAATGGTTATGGCCGAGGGTGGCCAGTGCTTGGCATTCGAAGCCGATGTCACGCAGGAAGCAACGCTGGCGGCGGCGATCGCGTTTGCAATAAAACGCTGGCAACGCATTGACATCCTGCACAACAACGTCGGTGTGAGCCTAGAGGGCGGTGATGTCCCGATTGAG
Organism: Burkholderiales bacterium; assembly: GCA_043721275.1. Classification (GTDB taxonomy): domain Bacteria; phylum Pseudomonadota; class Gammaproteobacteria; order Burkholderiales; family Casimicrobiaceae; genus Casimicrobium. The sequence continues at coordinate 2,787 of JAYSRA010000097.1, read as the reverse complement.
GACATCACCGAGGATATATTCGACTGCGTCAGCGCCATTAATCTGCGCGGTACGATCATGGCCTGCAAGCATGCGCTTCCCTTCATGCGCGAGCAGCGCTCCGGGGTGATTATCAATATCTCCTCGATCGCCGCGTGGATCGACTATCCGTTGGTGACCTACAAGGCAACCAAGGCAGCGGTGATCGCTTTCACTCAACAACTGGCCATTCAGAATGCGCCATTCGGCGTTCGCGCCAATGTGATTCTGCCGGGGTTGATGAACACACCCATGGCGGTTGACACGCGCGTGCGAGCCTTGGGCAAAAGCCGCGCAGAAATCGTAGCAGAGCGCGACCTTAAAGTGCCGCTGCGCCAACGTATGGGCACCGCTTGGGACGTCGCCAATGCCGCATTGTTTCTCGCCTCCGATGAGGCACAATTCATCACCGGCGTAGCGCTGCCGGTCGACGGCGGGGCGTTGACGCGCATCGGTTGAAATCACGCTGTTGTCCTGTTTTGAACATCGAAGCCAAGGCGTTCGAAGCGCGACAATGCTGAGCTTCTCCAAACGGGTGCAAGTCAATGATGGGCAGTTTCAGTTCGCAAGTTGAGGGCCCCATGAGCGAAAAACGATCGTGACGGCCTGGCAAAAATCTCTGTTTGAAGTTCTGAAAACCAGCGGCGTGAAACTGGTGACCTACGTGCCCGACGCTGGGCACGCGCATCTGATTTCCCACGCTCATCAGGACTAGGCGATGCGCGTCGTGGTGCTCACGACCGAAGAAGAAGGTGTCGCGTTTGCTTGCGGCGCTGCGCTCGGCGGCGAGCGTGCGGCCTTGCCGGCGCGCGACGGCGTATTCCTGAAGAATCGCTTTCGCGCCGTGCTGGGATTGCCGACTACTTAGGGGACGTCGAAATTCGAGGAAGAAAGCGCGAATCCAAGATCCGTTAACGCCGCGAACGCTAAGGTGCGTAGTCGTGATATTGTGTGCCTAAATTTTATCCCTATGCCATGGCCAGTTTAACGCAATCACTCGCACAGTTTATCAGCGCGCCCCCTTTCGGAAATGTTCCGGCGGCTACCGCCACGATCATACGCCAAGGTTTCATCGACACCATGGCTACCATGATTGCGGGGCGCAATGAGCCGGTCGTGCGCATCGTCCGTGAAGTCTTTGAGGCCAAGTCTTCGGCCGCGCGCGAGTCCAGCGTGCTGCTGGGTCAGGGGCGGGCAGCGGCGCAGGACGCAGCGCTCATCAATGGCACGGCCGCCCACGCGCTCGACTATGACGACGTCGCTCTAGCTGGGCATCCGAGCACGGTGCTGGTTCCCGCGTTGATCGCCGAGGGCGAGGTGATCGGCGCATCCGGCGCAGCTCTGATACGCGGCTATCTGGTTGGTTATGAACTCTGGGCGGAGCTCATCAGCCGCGATGCCGATCCTCATCATGAGAAGGGCTGGCATCCGACCGGTGTATTTGGCACGCTTGCAGCCGCAGCCGCGATTGCCAATCTACGCCAGTTAGATGCACAGACCTCGCGCCATGCCATTGGAATTGCCGCGAGCATGGCGAGCGGGCTGGTTGCGAATTTCGGCGCCATGACCAAGCCTTTCCACGCCGGGCGCGCGGCGAGTTCGGGCATTGAGGCCGCGCGGCTCGCCATGGGCGGCATGAGCGCTGCTGCGGATGCGATCGAGCATCATGCCGGATTCTTGGCGGCCATTTCGCCCAAGGGAAATGTGGATCTTGATCGGCCGACGCAGCAGCTCGGGCACGTGCTGCGCATCCTTGAAGCTGGTCTTAGCGTCAAGAAATATCCGCTGTGCTACGCCACCCATCGTGTAATCGATGCGGTGATCGACATGGCTCGAAAAGAAAATTTAGATCCAGAAACAATTCAATCCGTCCATGCAACGATCGGCGTCACGCAACACTCGATGCTGCGCAATCATGCACCGCTGACCGGATTGGAAGCAAAATTCAGTCTCGAGTTCGCCATCGCCTCAGCATTGGTGGCAAGAAAGGTCGGGATAACGGAATTGACCGACTCTTTCGTCAATCGCGCTGAGGTGCGCGCGGCGATGAAGAAAGTCGAGATCTCCACGGTGACGACGACCTGTCCCGTCGAGCCGGCGTTTTCCTATGCCGATCGCGTCAAGCTCCGCCTTTATGACGGCCGTGAATTAGATAGCGGCGATGTTCGTTTCGCACGCGGCAACGTTAAGCTGCCGCTGCGCGATACCGAATTGCAAGAAAAGTTTATGGACTGTGTGCGTGGCGCTGATCATCTCAACGCTGCGATGCTGTACGAACAGCTTGCTTCGTTAGACGATATCCCCAACGTCCGAAGTCTAGCCGGGTGAGCAAACTGCCGCTACTCACCGCGCACCGTCTCGCACCCCACCACAAACAAGTTGGCGGCCCAAGCGAGTAGGGTGCATTTAGACAAACGGCACGAAAGTTCCACAGAATCACGAAATCAGCCGTTTTTTTACATCACCTCATGCGACGACTCATCATGGCGTCAGATCGTCGAATGTAGGGCGTTCTGAGGAACCGGTTTTCGACAAATTTTCTATACAAATTGGCGAATCGGCAAACAATGCCGCAATAAGATCATTTCTTCCTCCGTTATCTTTTTTTGGTAAGTCTTTTTTCATTCATTTATTGAAAATAGCGCAGCGCAGGATGCCCTACATTCGACGATCTGATATTACGGCGGGGTAAAGCAACACTCGATTCAAAATAATCGGTCATTTACCCATCCTGTGGAACTTTTGCGCCGTCCGTTTAAAAATACCCAA
>JAYSRA010000096.1:0-28982 GCA_043721275.1 Burkholderiales bacterium | reverse complement strand
ACTGCCTGTACGACTTCGTGTGGAAGACCAACCGCCGCCGCACCACCGAGCGCACGCTGACGATGGATCTGCTGCACAAATACGGGCCCGACTATCGCGTGATTTTCGTCGGCGACGCGGCGATGAGCCCGTACGAAATCGAGATGGAAGGCGGCAGCGTCGAATACACCAACAGCGAGACAGGCAAGGTGTGGCTACAACGCATGACCCATCACTTCAAGCGCGTAGCCTGGCTAAATCCGATGCCGCCGCGCTCGTGGGAATACACGTACTCCACCGACATTATTAAGAAGATTATGGGTGAGCGGATGTATCCGACTACGGTGCAGGGGCTTACGGATGCTATGAAGGCGTTGACGAAGTGAAGTCTGACTCAATTGCGCAAGGACAGAGTGGTGAAGACCGTCTCGATGCCTGGTACGACGGCTCGGCAATTTGCGTAATCGCCGTTGGAGGGTTTGGTGATCCACTTGACCTTGGCGACGAAGAAGTGGAAGCGCTTATAGAGAAACTTAAATCTTGCCTCAGCGAATCGCGAGGCAAGTAGCTTCGACAGAACCGTAGCCTCGATGCAGCGCAGCGGAATCGAGGGATCACCGTAACGCCGCGATCCGCGATTCCACTACGTTTCATCGCGGCTACGGGAGCGTGCGCGTGCCGCCTACAACTCCGTCCGCACCTGCCAAAGCTCGGGAAACAAAACCACATCCAGCACCTTGCGCAGCGCGTAGGGTGCGCATCAAAATGCGCACCGTCGGTGAAAAAACCAGAGTTGATTCGACGCAAACTTGGTGCGCGCTCTGGCGCACACCCTACGGCTCTGTCTGCCTACAACTCCGTCCGCACCTGCCAAAGCTCTGGAAACAAAACCACATCCAGCACCTTGCGCAGATAGTCGACGCCCGTCGTGCCGCCTGAACCTATCTTGTGGCCGATCATGCGCTCGACGGTGGTGACGTGATTGAATCGCCAGCGGCGGAAGTTGTCTTCTACGTCGACTAGTTTTTCTGCAAGGTAATACATGTCCCAATGCTTGGCGGTGTCGCGATACACGCTAACCCATGCTTTGAGCACTTCGGCATTGGATTGTGGCATTTGATCGTATTGCGTGCGCAGCGCACTCTCGGCGAGCAGCCCGCGCATGCATAACGCCTGCAAAGCGACGTCGTACAGCGACGGGCTCTCGATCAACGCCGCCAGCCGCGCATGATGTTCGGGCTGTTCGGCGAACGGTTTCAGCATGTAGCGCTGCCGGTTGCCGAGCAGGAATTCAATGGTGCGATATTGCCAACTTTGAAAGCCGCTGGCGCGACCGAACGCGTCGCGAAACTCAAGGTAATCGGCGGGCGTCATCGTCTTCAACACTTCCCACGCATTGCTCATCTGCTCCTGCGCGCGTGACACTCGGGCGAGCATTTTCATCGCGGGCTCGAAGCTTCCGTCACCTAAGTGCTTGATGGCACCGATCAACTCTTTGATGATGAGGCTCATCCACACTTCCTGCACATGGTGGATGGTGATGAACAGCGATTCGTCGTGCGCGTTGGTGATCGGGGCCTGCGCGCTGAGCAATTGTTCGATGCGCAGATAGCTTGAATAACTGAAGCCGCCGACAAACGATTCGTGCGCGTTTTCGGCACCAGTTTCGGGGGTGACGGTGACGGTGGCGGTGACGTCCGAGTCGCCGCCAAAAGGACACGTGCCCGCGCTGTTGGTGTTCACGTCACTTGTCCTCGCGCGCGAAATTCGGCACGCTCGTATTCACGGCCCCGCATCACCTCGCGTAGCTGCGTCGCGGCGGCCACCACGTCCACCTCACGCACATACAGCGGCGTAAATCCAAAGCGCAGAATGTCTGGCGCGCGGAAGTCGCCGATCACGCCGCGCGCAATGAGTGCTTGCATGATGGCGTAACCTTCGACGTGGCGAAACGACACCTGCGAGCCGCGAATATTGGCGTCGCGCGGCGTGGCGAGCGTGAGGCCGCAAGCTGCGCATTGCGTTTCGACTTCAAGAATAAATCGCTCGGTGAGCGCGACCGATGCGTCGCGCACCATCTGCATATCCACAGTGAGCCACATATCAATGGCGGCCTCGGTCGCTGCGAATTGCAGGATCGGCGGCGTGCCCACGGTGAAGCGCTCGATGCCGCGCGCCACATGAAATTGCGGGTCAAACGCGAACGGCGCGGCGTGTGCAAACCAGCCCGAAATCGGGGCGCTGGTGCCTGCGGCATCGAGCGTGTTCAAGTGACGTTGCGCCGCAAAAATAAACGCGGGCGCACCCGGCCCGCCGTTCACATATTTGTAGCAACAGCCGACCGCGAGATCAGCGTTGCACGCGTTGAGCGCCACTGGAAACGCGCACATCGAATGCGCCAAATCCCATAGCATCAGCGCACCGTGCGACTGCGCGAGCGCGGTGATCGCCCTCATGTCGTAGCGCTCGCCGGTGCGGTAATCGACTTGGGTGAGCATGACCACAGCGGTGCGCGCGCCGTGCGTGGCGATGGTTGATTTCATCTCCGCGCGCTTGACAAATTGCAGATCGAGCTTGCGTGATGCGAGCAAATCGCGCAACCCTTGCGCGATGTAGAGATCGGTAGGAAAGTTGTCGATGTCAGAGATGATGACGTTGCGTTCGGGCGACTTTGCTTGCAACGAAAGTGCGGTGAGCAACGCTTTGAACAGGTTGACCGACGTGGTGTCGCAGGCGATTACCTCACCCGCATCGGCGCCGATCAAACGGGCAATTTTGTCGCCGACGCGCTTGGGCGCATTCACCCAGTCGGCCGTGTTCCACGAGCGAATCAGCCCGTTGCCCCACTCATCGACCACGGTTTTTTGCACGGCAGCAATGGCCGCTTTGGGCAGCACGCCGAGCGAGTTACCGTCGAGATAAATCACGCCTTCAGGCAGCGCAAATTGGGAGCGATAGTGATCTAGAGAAGCGGTCATGGGCGAGCGAAAAATCGGTGGGCAGAACGCAATGATGCTACCAATCTAGCGCCGCGCAAAACTCATCAGCGAATTCAGTTTGCGGGGTAACAGCTTTTTCTGTAAAGCCTTAATTAGCTGCTGCAGAACGAACATAACTGCACTAGTCGACTTATGAGACTTTTAAGCACTAGCCCCAGTCTGATATGGCTTCTGCCCCAAAGCTGATCTGCTGAAAACGCTGTTGGCTAAATGCCAGTTCACTTCACAAACGGCGCAAACTTGGCGGCCACCACGTCCGCTGAAATCGGGCCCACATGCTTGGCCCGAATGATGCCTTCGCGGTCGATCAAAAACGTTTCTGGCGCGCCATACACGCCCCAGTCGAGCGCCGCTTTGCCGTCGGGATCAAACGCCGACACGACGAACGGATCGCCGGTTTTTTTGAGCACATCAAGGCCGAGTTCGCGCGTGTCTTTGTAATTCAAACCGATGATCGGCATGGTGCCTTTGCGCTTAATTTCTAGCAGATCAGGATGTTCGTCTTTGCAGTTCGGGCACCAACTTGCCCAGACGTTGAGCAGCCACACTTTGCCCTTCATATCAGCGGGAGAAAACGTGGCGTTGGCATTGCCGAGTTGCGCCAGAGTGAATGCGGGTGCGGGCTTGCCGATCAATGGTGAAGGCACCTCGCGCGGGTCGCGGTACAGCCCGAAATAAAGGACGGCAGCTAGGGCGAAAAAGGCTAAGGGTAGAAGGAGTTTTTTGTTCACGTACGCGCTACTGCTTTAACGTTTTGCTCGCCATTTCACGCGCCTTTTGCGCGCGCTCCACGGCGGTTGCAGCTTCAGGTGGCATGTAATTTTCGTCATGTTTTGCGAGCACTTCTTTGGCGCGAAACACGCCATCATCACCGAGCGTGCCTTGCGCCACCACGCCCTTACCTTCCTTGAACAAATCAGGCAGGATGCCCGCGTAGGTCACCGGCACAATCTGCGCCGTGTCGGTCACGCGAAAGCTCACGTTGATGCCGTCGCGCTTGACGCTGCCCGCCTCGACCATGCCACCGAGCCGGAACACGCGACCGGTGGGCGCTTCTTTCGACGTGATCTGCGACGGCGTGAAAAAAAACACTAGATTTTGATTAAACGCGGTGAGCACCAGCGCGGTGGCCGCGCCGAGCACGGCTAAGCCACCGAGAATCAAGGCGAGACGTTTTTGCTTAATGGTCATGGTCTTCATGCAATGCAATTAGTGCGTTATTTCGAGCCTGCTTTAACGCCACAAGTTCCGCGACAACTGCTACCAGCAGCACGCCGTAACTGCCCCAAACAAAAAAACCGCGTCCGCCCATGCTCCAAAACGCACTCCATGATTCCCAAATCAAATCGCCACCTCTTTGACCCATGCCGCATTGCGTTCACGCGCGATGATGTCAGTGCGCAAACGATGCATGGCCGCAGCGATGCAATAAAACCAAAACGCGAATGTCATCACCATCATCGCCGTCAACATGGTGCTGGCCATTGACGAGCCACCGGGCCGCACGCTCGCACCTTGATGCAGCGTGTTCCACCACTTCACGCTGAAATAGATGATCGGCACGTTAATGGCACCCACCAGCGCGATGAGCGCTGCGGCGCGGTCGCCCTTCTTTTTGTCATCAAACGACGCCGCCAGCGCTAGATAGCCAACATAGAGAAAAAACAAAATCAGCGTGGACGTGAGCCGCGCGTCCCACACCCAATAGGTGCCCCAGGTCGGACGTCCCCACAGCGCGCCGGTGACCAGTGCCACCACCGCCATGATGGCACCCGTCGGGGCCAGCGCGTGCGCCATCATGAACGACAAACGGGTGCCGAGCACGAGGCCCGTAGCCGCCCAGAACGCCATCGCCAAATAGATCACCATCGCCATCCACGCGGCCGGCACGTGGATGAAAATAACGCGATACACCTCGCCTTGCGTGGCGTCCGTTGGCGCGACGAAAAAGCCGATGTAGAGGCCGACGGTCGCGAGCACCAGCGCAACAATCCAGCACGCTTTTTCTATTCGCCCCGCAAGCGGAAAAAACGCAGCGGGCGACGCGTAGCGCCAGAACCAGCGGCCTGAAAATTTGTCGTTCGATTGGGTTTCGGTGCGTGCCACGATGTTTGCTGCTAATCGGTACTAATTTTTAAGGCAGCAGCAGCTGCCAGCGGACACAATGCTAGTGCAAGCAGCATGAACGCGGCCTGCAGCGCAAGCTCTGCGGCGGGCGATTCGCCGTAAAACACCTTGAGCGCTGCGCCCGCACCAAAGATCAATGTGGGGATGGCCAACGGCAACACCAACACCGCTGTGAGAATCGCGCCGCCACGCGCCGACACCAGCAGCGCCGCCGCAATTGAGCCGACCAGCAGCAACGTCGGCACCGCGATCAACACGTTGACCGCGAGCATGGCGGCCACATCATACGGCAACGCGTAGAACAACGCAAACACCGGCGTGACGGCTGCGAGCGCCACACCCAACGCGAGCGAAAGCGCGGCGACGCGCGCGAGGATCAACGCGGCTAGCGGCTCCGGCGAGGTGAGCATCAATTCGAGCGATCCGTCGCGCGCGTCTTCGTCAAACAATCGTGGCAGCGAGAGCATCGCGGCGAGCAATGCGCCGACGAAGATCACGCCAATACCGATCAGTTTCAACTTTTCCGATTCACTGCCGACGGCGAACGGAAACAGCGAGCACACGATCAAAAAAAACATCAGCGGATTGACCCAATCGCTCTTGCGCCGCGCGAACAATTGCAGCTCGCGGCGGAACACAGCGGTGGTCGCGCGCGCGAGACTCACAGCGAAACTTCCTGCGTCTTAGCCGCGTTGATTTCAACGGCTTGATGCGACGTGTAAATCACCAAACCACCCAACGCTAAGTCGCTGCTGATAACGGATGCGAGCTGCGCTTGAGTAGCCGTATCCAATGCCACAAACGGCTCATCAAGTAACCACGCGCGGCAGCCCCTTTGCGGATCAAGCAGCAGGCGCGCCAGCGAGCAGCGTTTGCGCTGACCCTGCGACAAAGTGCCGAAGCGGCGATTGCGCAGCGCCTTCACACCGAATGCATCGAGTGCGGTGCCGATCTGCGGCGGCGCTGCATCAAGACCTGCCAGTGCGGCAGCATAGGTGAGGTTTTCGAGCACGGTGAGCGCGTCATTAAACGCGTTAGCGTGACCGACAAAACAAGCGGCTTGCGGCGGCGAAACTATGGTGCCCTCCAGACGCCACGCAACGCTGCCTTCAGAGGCCGCTGCAAGCCCGGCAAGAATCCGCAGCAACGTCGTTTTCCCCGCGCCGTTAGCGCCGCTCACTTGCAGCAGTGTGCCTGCTTCAACCACGAACGACAGGTCAGCAAACACGGCGCGATCACCGCGTTCAGCGGCGAGTTTTTCGACCACCAGCCTCATGACACGGCACGCACTTTGAACGCGGCCCACACCGACGCCACCGCGATCAAGCACGACAAATAACCCACCGCCTCATAGCCCACAATTTGGCCGCTTGCCGTGGTCGTGAGCATCGCGCCACCGATCAACGCGGCGAGTCCCGTGAACAAATTTTGCACCGCTGAATTAAATGACATCAAGCGGCCACGCAACTGCGGTGTGCTGGCGGCAGATACCAGTGCGGTGGACGGAATAAAGCGCCCGCTGACGAAAATGAAAAACAGTGCGGCCACGGCGAGCTGCAACGGCAAACTCACGCCCAGCGTGTGGGTAATGAGCAGCATCGGGATAATCGATAACAGCACCAACCAAAAGTACACTTTCGCCCGTGAATAGCGATCCGCGAGGCCGCCGAACAGCGGCCGTGTGATGAGCGTGATGGCTCCGCCTACCAGATAAAACAACGCTAATTGCAGCTCACTCATGCCTTCGTTGGCCACCCGCGATGGCGCGATGTACGGGATCACCATCATGCCAGACAAGGTGAGTAAGGCAGTCGTTGCGAACGCCCACCAGTGATTGGGAACACGAAACAATTCGGCATAGCCCTGCCACAAACTCACCGGCGCACCGGCGCGGATGTGCCCGCGCATCGACGGCACCAAGCGCGCGGCAATCACCCACAGCAAGCCACATGCTCCCGCCAGAGCAAAGAACGGAAGGTGCCAGCCGCCGTGGCCCGCCACATAAATTGACAGTGGCACACCGAGCACGGCCGACAACGAAAATGACAACATCACAATGCCTAATGCGCGCCCCCGTCGCTGGTCGGGCACCATATCGCCGACAATCGAAAAGGCAATCGAGCTCTGCACGCCGCCGAACAATCCGGCCACGGTTCGCGCTGCGAGGAGTGCCGCGTACGTGGGGGCCAGTGCGCAGCCGAGCGTGCCGACGATGAGCCCAACGTAGACAAACAGCAGCGCGCGTTTGCGATCAAAGCGATCAGCAATTGAGGCCATCAGCAGCGACGACATCGCTGCGGCAAATGCATACGCGGACACCAGCAATCCGAACTGCGCAGTGCTGATGCCGAACTCGCGAATCAGATGCGAGGCCAGTGGCATCATGATCATGAAATCGAGAATGTTGGTGAACCCCATCAGCATGAGCACGATGAGTACTTGGCGTTCGCGGCGGGGATCAAGCATGAGAATCAAATAAGAAAACACGCTAGCAGAGGCCCAGCGCCTTTCGGGAACAGCCGCCTATTTTACGGTGCCGCAATGCGCTGCTTGGGACACCGCGTGCGCATCACTTCACCTTGCTGAAATCGCCCGCGATGAACGACGACGCAGCAAGCGGATTGATGTATTTCTTGAGTACCGCATCGAAGTCGGCTTTAGTCAGCGCGCGAATTTTTTCCTCCGTGGCGTCCACGGTTTTGTACGTGCGATTTGTGTCCGCCTGCGTGACGAGTTGCAGCGCAAGCGTTGCGTCCTGCGACCTTCGCACCATGCGCTGATCGAGCAGCGATTGGCGCTGTGCCGCGAATTCTTCATCAGCGAGTGCGCCGCCCAATAATTTTTGCAATTCGTCCTTTAGTGATGCCTCTGCCTTCGCCGCGTTTTGTGGATTGGCGATGAAGCCGAATGTCCACGTCGAGTTGTTGGAAAACGTCGGCACGTTCAAGCTGCTGTAAACGTCATAGCTCAAACCTTCTTTCTCGCGAACTCGCTGAAACAGGCGCGCACCGGCCGATCCACCCACGATGAAATCAGCCAGCAGCAACGCCGGGTAATCGTCGCTGGCGTCGGTCAGCGGGAAGCTCACGCGGGTCATGTAGCTCGCGTTCTCTTTGTCGGGTGTGGCAAGCGTTTCGGTCTTGACAGCCACCGGTTTATATTCGCGGTTTACGCGCACGTATGGCGTGCTGCGCTTGCTCAACGCAAACGATTTGTTCAGTGCCGCTTTGATCGATGCCACGTCAAAATCACCGACGACGGCGATCTCGCCGTCGTTGAATCCACGCATCGCGCTCACGTGGCGCACGATCTGCTCGCGGGTGACTGCCTTCAACATCGCGATGTGTTCTTTGATGGTCGGCACATAGCGCCAATCGCCCGGGGGATAGTGCGAGAAATGCCGCTCCATCGTCACCTGCGCAATGCTGTCTGGATCGTTGGCTGACTCCTCTAGGCCGGTGATGAATTCCTTGCGCACCACTTCAAGTTCGTCCACCGGGAACATTGCGCTGCTGTAGATCTGCTCGACCAGTCGCAGCACGTCCGCCGCGTGCTGGCGCTTGGTCTGCAACGAGCCGCCACCCATACCGATGCCACCGCTGGCACGCAGCGCGTCCATGCGGTCACGAATCTGTTGACGGCTCAAACCTTTTGCGCCGCGCATCATGAGCGCGCTGGCGAGCTCATCAATCGCGCTTTTTCCAGCGAGTGATTTTTCATCGCCATAACCCATGCGCAGCGCCATGTGCACGGTGTTGCCGCGCGTTTTTTTGTTGAGCAACGCGACCTTCATGCCGTTGCCGAGGGTGTAGCGCTCAACGCGTTGTTCTAGGCTCGCTGGCGTCGTCTCAAACACCTCGCCTTCGGCCATGCTGGCGTCGCCCTTGTAGTCGCTCAGCAGTGTTGCCAGATCGGGCTTGACGGGCATGTCAGCACGATCAGGTTTATCGGTGGGAATGAAGCGCCCGAGCGTCCTATTTTGCGGCTTGAAGTACGTTTTAGCCACGCGCTGAATGTCGGCAAGTGTGACCTTGGCAATGCGATCACGCTGATAAAAATAGTATCGCCAATCGCCTACCGCTACCGCCTCAGACAACGCAACCGCGAAGCGCCCTGAGTCGGAAATCGCTTGATCGTATTGTTTAACCAATTGCAATTTGACGCGCTGCAACTCCGCGTCGGTGAACGGTTTGTCGCCCGTGGCCTCGATGGTGGCGAGCATCACGTCGCGCGCTCGATCAAGCGATTGCGCCTTGTTCAAATTGGCCCAGAATCCGAGCAAACTGGGGTCAAACATCACGTCACTTTCTAGATCGACACTGACCGCGAGCTTTGCCTTCACCATTGCCTGATACAGGCGACCCGACGGCTCGATGGTCATCAAATGCATCAGCAATTGCAGCGCGGCGGTGTCGGGGTGCGCGGCGGCGGGCGTGCGATACGCGGCGAATAAATACTGACTGTCGCCAACGCGACGCACGGTGATTTCACGCTCGCCGTCCTGCGTCGGCTCGACCGTCCACAGCTTTGGCAGCGTGCGCGTTGGCTTGGCGATCTTGGCAAAATTTTCAGCGATCAACGCCAATGTTTTCTCACTGTCAAACTTGCCCGCGACCAGAATCACCGCGTTGTCGGGCTGGTAATAAGTGCGATAAAAAGCGCGCAGATTTTCGATGCCGACGTTCTCGATGTCGCTGCGATTGCCGATGGTGGAATTACCGTAGTTGTGCCAAGCGAATGCGGTTGCAAGCACCTTTTGATACAGCGTGCCTTGCGGGCGGTTTTCGCCCATCTCGAACTCGTTTCGCACCACGGTCATTTCAGTGTCCAGCTCTTCGCGCGAGATGTTCGAGTTAACCATGCGGTCAGCCTCCATCTCGATGGCCCACTGAAGGTTGGCCTCTGACGCCGCAAAGCTCTCGTAATAGTTGGTGCGATCCGTCCACGTGGTGCCGTTGTTGATGAAGCCGCGATTGGCCATGTCCTGCCACAGCTTCGGGTACTTTGGCGTGGACTTGAACAGCATGTGCTCCAGCAAATGCGCCATGCCTGTTTCGCCGTACCCCTCGTGTCGTGAGCCCACAAGATAGGTGATGTTCACCGTCACCTTCGGGTTCGATGCGTCAGGAAACAGCAGCACGCGCAGGCCGTTGGATTTGAGCGTGTATTCGCTGATGCCTTCCGCTTTGGGCCCGGCGTCGAACGCCGGATTGACGGTTTGCGCAAAGGTTGCGCCGTGAACAACGAGCAGCGCAAACGTGGCGGCGGCGACGGTGAGCCAGCGCTTGAAAAAGACGGTCATGGTCAGCAATTTAGAGATTTACAACGAGTGGGATCGTAATGCATGTGCAGTGTCGGACGCGGTGCCACATCGCAACCAGGCCGTTTGCTGCGCGTGGCGATGCTCACCCTGGCCGTTTCGTGGCTAATTTACACTTTAAAAGGGGTACAGCTTCGACGTGAAACGCCTATTTAGCTTGGGCTTGCACAGCAAAACACGCGTAGTCGACAAACTGCTTTTTGGCGTCTATGGCCTCGTATAGTCGACGTTTCAAGAAAATGCTGTATACATCACAGCCGCTCACATCAGCGTACGGTACCCAAGCCCATAGTGCAATCGGCGCTGTCGTTGAACGATGCAATGGCGGCTACTATATTGATTACTGTGGGCTCGGCGGAGGCACCCGTAAGCGGGCGGTTGACGACATCAGAACCGCTCACTGTTGGTCGCGCACCAAGAGATTTTTTGTGCCGATTTTTGACGCTGCGCCACCATTTTTTTCAACCTGATGAATAAAGTAAATAAGAAATACCCGACCACAATCTGCGCAGTTTTGTGCTGCGCAGGATTGCTTGCGACCACTAATCGTTGCTTGGCCAGCGCCTACGGTGTCGACGTCGCGGCAAACGACGTTTCGTTCCAGATAGCGATACGGAATTTGGTCGAAAAGGATCTGAACACGATAGCGTTTTCAGACGCCGTCGAAACCGAGTTTCGCAAAGCCCGGTTTTCTGAGGCGCTCGGTACCGTCACAGCAGACTCCGCGCCCTCTGAAATTCGACCGCTTTTCAACGCGCTCAGCACGAAAAGTTTTTACTCTTTGTTGCTCGTTGACGCGCTAGCGCTGGAAAAACTTGCGCTGCTGTTGAAAGCAAAAAAAGACCTACGACCCACCGAAGCAAAAGCGGTTTTCGGCGCGTTAGTGGGAGCTCGCGCCTTTGAGCGCGCAAAGCTGTTTCAAAACGCTATCAACCCAACATCAGCGGAAACGCCTCCAAAAACAATCGATTTATTGGATGCAGGCTCCGCCCGGACGCTCTGGTTCATAGATCAGTCCAACCGAGTCATAGAGCGCAAACTAGTACCCGAATTTCGCGGAGCACAATTGATTGTTGTGGCCAGCACGCAGTGCCAATTTTCGGATCGTGCGATGAAGGCCATTGCTGCTGACACAGCATTGTCGGCGGCTGTTCCAACATCCACGCTATGGATCGTACCGCCAGAAAGATCGCTGCCGTTTACGGCGTTACAGCGATGGAATCAAAGCCACGATCTTCTGCAGTTCGCCTTGGTTAACAAGAGGGACGAGTGGCCGTTCATTGACTCGTGGGACACACCCGAGTTTTATTTCTTAAAGACGGCAAGGTCGTGGATCGACTCACCGGATGGCCGCGCGACGGCAGTAATGAGCAGAAGCTGTTGAGTAAATTGCGTGCAATGAATCTGCCAGCGCCGAAACAGTGAGATGCGCTCGCGTCCCGCTGGTAACGGCAACGGCGCGCTGAAATCTACGCCGCCGAGTTCTCACCCTGAATCGCCCAAAGCCTTGCGTACAGGCCCTGCGCGGCGAGCAGCTCGGCGTGCGTGCCGCGCTCTACGATGCGGCCAGCGTCCATCACCAAAATGCAATCGGCGTCGACAATGGTGGACAGCCGGTGCGCGATGATGAGCGTGGTGCGATCAGTGCTGACGGCGCGAATTTCGGCTTGAATCGCCTTTTCGCTTTCTGAATCGAGCGCGGAGGTGGCTTCATCAAACACCAAAATCGCGGGATTTTTCAGTAGCGCCCGAGCAATGGCGACGCGCTGCTTCTCGCCGCCGGACAATTTGAGCCCGCGTTCGCCGACCGGGGTTTGCAAACCTTGCGGCAGCTTCGCGATAAATTGATCGAGTCGCGCCGCACGGATCGCGCCGTTTAACTGTTCGTCGGTCGCCGTTGGAAAGCCGTAACGCAAATTGAATTCGAGCGAATCGTTAAACAGCACCGTGTCCTGCGGCACGATGCCGATGGCCGCACGCAGGCTCGACTGGGTGTAGTCGCGCACGTCGCGACCGTCGACGCGAATCACGCCGCTGGTCACATCATAAAAGCGAAACAGCAGCCGCGCCAATGTGCTTTTGCCGCCACCACTCGGGCCGACCACTGCGAACGTTTGCCCCGCAGGCACATGAAAATCGACGCCTTGCAAAATGCTGCGATCCGGTTCGTACGAGAAACGTACGTCCTCAAAAACCACTTCACCTGCGACCGGGCTAGAAGCCCCGAGCACCACCGCATTCAGTCGATCCGCGACCTCTTGATGCTCGCCCATCAGCCCGAACATGCGCGCCATATCAGTGAACGATTGACGAATTTCGCGATAAATCACGCCAAGAAAATTGAGCGGCGCGTAGAGCTGAATCAAAAAAGCGTTGACCAGCACCAGGTCACCCACCGACATGGTGCCCGCGATCACGCCGTCGATGGCGCGCCACATTACGAGGCTCGCGCCGGTGGCGATGAACAGGCTTTGCCCAAGATTTAACAGCGACAGCGAGGTTTGTGAGCGCACCGCTGCACGCTCCCACTTTTGCAAACTCTGGTCGTAACGATCCGCTTCAAAGCGCTCGTTGCCGAAATATTTGACCGTCTCGTAATTGATCAAACTGTCGATGGCTTTGGAGTTCGCCTTTGAGTCCAGCTCGTTCATTTCCTTGCGAAACGCGGTGCGCCATTCGGTCACCGAAATTGTGTAGATGATGTAGCCGATAAGCGTGACCAGCGTGATGGTGACAAACGTCCAGTCGTAATTCCACGCGAGGATGCCTGCCACCAGCGCAAGCTCAATCAAGGTCGGCAAAATGGAGAACAGCAGGTAGCTCATCAACGACGAAATGCCGCGCGTGCCGCGCTCAATGTCGCGCGTCAGGCCACCGGTTTGTCGCGCCAGATGAAAGCGCAGCGACAGCCGATGCAAATGTTCGAACGTTTCCAGCGCGATGCGGCGCACCGCGCGTTGCGTGACCTTGGCGAAGAAAAATTCGCGCAGCTCGGTGAATAGCGTGACCGAGAGCCGCGCCAATCCGTAAGCCACCAACAGCGCAATCGGCACCGCCAACATCGCTTTCTCAACGCTCATGCGGTCAACGACCCACTTGAGCACCAACGGAACCGTGACGTTAGCAACTTTCGCCATCAGCAGGCACGTCAAGGCGACGGCGATGCGTGCCTTGTGCTGCGCCAGATACGGCAGCAACAGCGCGGCAGCGTGAGCGCGCGAGGTGGTCGGCGCGGCTGACGCGGCTGGCGTGGCGGACGCGCCAGCCGCCGTCAACGCGGGCGCGCTGACCGTGTCGGAAGCGGCGCGCCTCACGAGCGCGTGAGCTTTCCGGCGATAGCAAAATCCCGCAAAATTTTCAAAAATTCCTGCATTCGCGTCGGCTTGGTCATATACGCGTCACAGCCTGCGAATTTGGCGCGCAACCGATCCACGGCACTGGTGCGCGAGGTCAACATAATCAGTAGCGTTGGCGCTTTGGCACCTAACGCGCGCAATTTTCTGAGCACTTCGGGGCCTTGCATGCCGGGCATTTCAAAGTCCACCAGCGCAACATCAAATAGTTTTTCTGAGGCCATGCGCAAACCTTCTTTGCCGTCCTCGGCGGTAGTCACCGCAAAGCCCACTTTCACCAGCGCAACCGAGATGGCCTCGCGCGAAAAATGCGAATCGTCAATCACCAGTATGTTCAGCGCTCGCTGCCACGGTAATCCCGCGCTCGCGCTTACCGCTGCTGCGGGCATGCTCTCCGGCGCTGGCGCAATGTTGGTCGCGACCGACAGCGCAGCGTTGGCTTCGCGCTGCGCGCTGCTGCGACGCTGCATCACCGCCGTGGACGCGACCGACTGCTCATCAAGGTACGTCGCAACGGTTGACACCGCCACCGGAATCGGCGGCGTCCAGCCGGAGCGAATGCGATTGATCGCCTGCGCCAGCGAAAACAGCATCTGCCCGTCCTGTGCAATTTGGTAATAAGCAGCGTCGGTCTCGAACCGTTCGACGATGCCAATGGCAGGGTGCGCGCCACCCCACGCGCGCAGTACCTCGCGAGCCTGCGCCGTAACCACGTTCACGATCAGCAGGTCAGCGGGCTCGTCGCTGCTGTCGTCGAGGACCGTCAAGCTCGCCCCTGCGCGCGGCGGTCGGCGCAAAAATAGGCGCAGCAGCTCGCTATCGCGCAGGCTGAAACCCAGCAGTTTCACCACGCGCATTTCCCGCGCGGCGGGCGCTACCTCAGCTTCTGACGGGGATGGATCGCTCATATCCAATTGATTATAGAAAGCTCACCGGGGCTACCAGCGCGAGGCGCGCCCCCCGAGCCATCCGGTCATCGCTCGCGCTAGGCCGTAGGCGATCCAATTCATCATTCGCGCGGCCAGCCCGCGCTCTTCCCACACCGCACGATGCACCGCGCGCCCACCGTCTTGCTGCAGCTTTAGCAACTCGCCGCGCAGGCTGCCCGCAAATTCAACGTCACGCACAAACACGTTGGCCTCGCGCGCGAGCAACAGACTGAATGGATCAATATTTGATGAGCCGACCGTTGCCCAAGAACCGTCGACCACGGCCACTTTGGCGTGCAAAAAACTGCGCTCATATTCCACAATGTGCACACCGCCTGCCAGCAACTGTCCGTACAGCGCTTTGGTCGCATAGCGCAGCAGACGAAACTCTACCTTCGCCTGCAAAATCAGGGTCACCGACACACCGCGCGACACCGCTGCGATCAAGGCACGGCGAAAGCGAATACCCGGGAAAAAGTAGGCGTTGGCGATGATCACTTCGCTGCGCGCAACGCGCAACGCGGCGAGATACGCCAACTCGATTTGCCGCCGAAAGCGCAAGTTGTCGCGCACCACAAACTTGGCCTTGATATGGCCGCGCGGCGCAACAATAGCCTCCAGCTGCAATGGCGGCAAACTCGGCACATCGACATGCACCAACCGCAACACGCGCCACAGACGCGAAGCCGCCGCCACGATTGATTCCATGATCGGGCCCGAAACGTGAATGGCAAAGTCAACGCGCGGTGGCGTTTGGCCCGGCGTGTGCATGTCGTCGATCATGTTGATGCCGCCGACGAATGCGCTTTCACCGTCGATGACGACCAACTTCCGGTGCAGCCGACGCAACCGCTCGCGTCGCCACGCGGTTTTGAACACTTCTTGTCGATACAGCACCACCAGCACGCCACCGCTTTGCAACCGCCGCTGCAGCGCATGGGTGAAATACGGCTTGGTGCCAAAGCCGTCGATCACCACCCGCACATCAACACCCCGGCCTGCGGCAGCAATCAGCGCATCGGCAACCCACTCGCCTGACGCATCGTCGGCGAAAATATAGGTCTCGATATACACACTGCGTTGTGCTCGACTGATGGCATCAGCAACAGCAGGAAAGTACTCGGCACCGCTGCGCAGCAGCGTGATGGCGTTACCGCCGATAAACGTTTGCATGCAGCAAATTTATCAGGCGCGCACCCACGTCAATGACGC
Source organism: Burkholderiales bacterium (assembly GCA_043721275.1). Classification (GTDB taxonomy): domain Bacteria; phylum Pseudomonadota; class Gammaproteobacteria; order Burkholderiales; family Casimicrobiaceae; genus Casimicrobium. Next base: position 13,063 of record JAYSRA010000096.1, on the reverse strand, counting down.
CCGTAGCCCAGCATCGACATGAGCCCCCGCGCTACGCCGTACAGCGCCCAAGTCAGCACCCGGTCAACTAACGGCCGGCCGCTCCAGCGTTTGGCGTGAATGACGGTTGAATTATTCTCAATCGCGTCGTCCAGACTGGCCTTTAATGTGCCCGCAAACGTCGCGTCGCGCACAAACACATTAGCCTCGCGTGCCAGCAGCAAGCTGAACGGGTCAATGTTGGACGAGCCGACCGTTGCCCATGTGCCATCGACCACGGCGACCTTGGCATGCAAGTAGCTCGGGCGATATTCGTACAGCTCAACCCCTGCGTCAAGCAAGGTGCCATACAGCGCGCGCGTGGCGTAGTGTTGCAGCAAATATTCCTGCCGCCCTTGCAGCAACAGCCGCACCTTTACCCCGTGGCGTCGCGCACGCAGCAGCGCGCGACGAAAGCGCCGACCCGGAAAAAAGTAGGCGTTGGCGATCAAAATTTCTTGTTTCGCAGCGAGGATCGCGGTTAAATATTCGCGCTCAATATCGCGGCGATGCGACACGTTGTCGCGAAACGCGAACCACGCATGATGGTCACCCGCAACATCTGACACTGGCGGGCAAGTCTCGATAGCGGCGGGTTGCGGGTCGCGATCATGGCGCTTTATCTGCGTCCAGAACTGACACATCGCTTCATGAATCGGAGCCAGCAGCGGGCCTTGCACGCGTACTGCGTAATCAAACCGCGGCTCCGGGTTTGCTTGCGCTGGCGCGGGCATGTTGAGATCATCAATGATGTTGATGCCGCCGACGAACGCGGTGCGTCCATCGACCGTCACCAGCTTGCGATGCAGTCGCCGCAAGCGCGAGCGGCGAAACCGATTCCAACCCGTCTCGGGCCGAAACACCACAGCGTCGATGCCAGCGGCCGCCATCTCAGCGCCGAGTTTGCCCAGAAAAGCCGACGATCCGAAGCCGTCGTAAGCCACGCGCACATTCACGCCACGCTGCACTGCTCGCTTGAGCGCCGCGACAATACGACGACCGGTTTCGTCGTCAGCGAGGATGTAGGTTTCAAGGCGAACTTCATGAACCGCCTCGTCAATGGCTTGCTCCAGTGCCGGAAAATATTCGCCGCCACTCTTAAGCAGTTGCACCTGATTGCCGGGGTGATAGTCGTTCATGTGCGCACCAGATGCGCTGCTAGCGGCGCATGGTCAGACAAGCGCGCCCACTCGGCACCGCGATGCACGTCTACGCTCTGCACCGTGAAGCCGCGCACATAAATACGGTCGAGCCGCAGGATTGGTAGGCGCGCCGGAAAGCTCCGCGCGGGACGCCCTTTCATCGTCTCAAACACCTCATGGACGCCCAGCTCGCGCAGCGGGTCGCCAATGCGATGCCCCCAGTCGTTGAAGTCGCCCGCGAGCACCAGCGGCGCGCCCGCCGGCACCAGTGCTTCGATGCGCGCGCACACAAGGTCAACCTGCTTGCGTCGTGAGCGTCCGAACAGGCCCAGATGCACGCACACGCAATGCAAGTTTTCACCCCAGTCGGGCACCTCAATTTCGGCGTGCAGCAGGCCGCGCTTTTCGATGCGGTTGGTGGAAATGTCCTCGTGATCGCAGCGAATCATCGGGTAGCGCGAGAGGATCGCGTTGCCATGATGACCGTCAATGTAGATCGAATTTTTTGCATACGCAGCAGCGGGCCATTGCTGTTCAGCAAAAAATTCGTGCTGCGGCGCGTCGGGCCACGATTCATGATTTTCGACGTGCTTAGCGTTGTGTCCGACGACTTCTTGCAGGAACATGATGTCCGCGCCCATCATGCGCAGCCGCTCACGCATGTCGTGCACGACGATGCGGCGGTTGAAGTGCGAAAAGCCCTTGTGAATGTTGTACGTCGCTACTGTGAGTGCTCGTGATTTTCCGTGCTGCATGGTGACGTAAGGCTAGCGCAATCGGTTGCAATGTCTGTAGGTGCACATCCCGCAAGCGGCCAACCGGTTAGCTCCGACTGTGATGCTGACGCAGCATGTCTGAGTACAGTTTTTTTGCAAGCTCGCTGGTGCCCTCGGCGCTGTCGCTGCGTGCGATGGCGTTCCGCGCGTCCGGCGTGCAGACCGCGATCATTGTTGGCCCTGCGCTCGGCGGCGTGATTTAGACGGCTCGCGCAGCGATGGTTGGCCAAACCCGACTTGAGGATTCCGAGAACCGCGCAACGACGCAACGGCGCAATGCGTCACTGCGGCCACTTGGTCTGCGCCTCCTTAGTTCGGAGACACGCGCAAAATCTTGCCGTTAGCGTCATCGGTGAGCGCGTAGAGGTAGCCGTCCGCCCCTTGTCGTACGTCACGAAAACGCTCCCCACGATCCGCGAGCAAACGCTCTTCAGCGATGACCTTTTCGCCGTTTAGCGTTAGGCGCGCTACGTGTTCCCCGGCCAGCGCGCCGATGAACAACGACTGATTCCATTGCGGAAACCGATTGGCCGTGTAGAAGGCCATGCCCGACGGTGCAATCGAGGGCGCCCAGTAGTGAATCGGCTGCTCCATGCCTGCTTTGGCGTTGCTCGCGTGCATGCGCAAGCCGGAGTAATCGATGCCGTAGCCGATCACCGGCCAGCCGTAATTTTTGCCCGCGAGCGGCACGTTGATTTCGTCGCCGCCTTGGGGCCCGTGCTCATGCGTCCACAGTTTTCCAGTCACAGGATTGATCGCCGCGCCCTGCATATTGCGATGGCCGAAGCTCCAGATTTCTTTGCGCGCATTTGCCGTATTCACAAACGGATTGTCCTTCGGCACTGTGCCATCGGCAAAGATGCGAATGACTTTGCCGAGATGCGTTTCGAGCGATTGCGATTTCTCTTTTTCGCTATAGCGATCGCCAGTGGTGATAAACAAACTGCCGTCGTTGCCGATCACGATGCGCGAGCCAAAGTGCGCGCCGCCGCCAACGATGTCTGCCTGCGTGAAGATGACTTTCACGTTTTCGATTTTGTCGCTGCCCAGCTGCGCCCGAGCCACCGCCGTGCGCGCACCACCGGACACCGGCTGCGCAAACGTGAAGTAAATCGTGCGACTTTGCAGAAAATCCGGCGACACTACTACGTCCAGTAACCCGCCTTGACCCACCGCATGCACAGCGGGCACACCGGCCAACGGCGCGCCGACTTTGCCGTCGGCGCTAATGAGGCGCATCTTGCCTGCGCGCTCAGTCACCAGCATGCGGCCAGCGGGCTCTCCGGGCAGAAACGCCAACGCCCCAGGATGATCCAAACCTTGAGCCACGACGACTGCTTTCGCGCTGCCATTAGTCGCGCTCGGTTTGCTCGGCGTCGCGGCAATTTGCGCGTGCGACACAGGCGAGATCAGCAACATAAGCACCACTAAAAGCGCCGCCGAAAAATGTGAGCCATTCATAAAAAGTCCTCGAATGCAAAACGCAGACAACAAAAAAGCCAGGCTGTAACACCTGGCTTTTTTTGCAGTTCTAGACTGACTTAGGCTTAGTAGCCGCTGCGTCCACCGCCGCCGCCACCACCGCCGTAGCCGCCACCGCCGCCGGAGCCGCCACCACCGTAGCCGCCACCGCCACCGCCGCTACCGCCGGTACGTGGGCCACGGAAACCACCTGCACCGCCACCACCGCCGCCACCAGGACCACGTGGAGGACGGTCACCGGCTGGAGCCGGACGTGCCTCATTGACGACCAGAGGGCGGCCTTCAATGGACTTGTTATTCATACCGGCGATGGCTTTTTGAGCGCCATCATCGGTGGCCATGGTCACGAAAGCAAAACCGCGCATGCGGCCTGTTTCACGATCCATTGGCAAATGAACATCGGACACTTCGCCAAATTCAGCGAACTCAGAGCGAATCATATCCGGCGTAGCGCGGAAGCTGATATTGCCCACAAACAAACGATTACCCATGGTGTGTAGATCTATCCTTGATAAAAAACAAACGCGGATTTCAAGGACTCGTCAGTATCGATGCTGTACGGAACAGCGCTCACACTCGGGAACCAGGAAACTCGCCAAACGCGAGGAAAAACGCAACTACGTTAATCCACGTGCCCGAACTATGCCACAAATTTTTCGACTCTGCTTACAAATCACCGCGATTTATGACAGGATGGTCGGAATCATTGACAAAACACGGCCCCACGCAACGCGCTGTTAGCGCTCACCTACACGCCATTTCCGCAGGGTTTGCAGGTAAACATGATGAAACCTAGCGTGCCACGAGCAGTCATACCGCTTGCGAATCCGCACTATTGCCCATACATTCCGCTTAATGCAATTTTTTACGACAGGAGAACAACGTGGACATCAATAACGTTTCAGACATTCGCGCCGGCAGTGCCGCAGTTACCGGTCAAAACCGCGTTTTGCGCAACACCTATCTGCTGCTCGCCGTGTCGATGCTGCCGACCATTGCCGGGGCCGCGCTAGGCGTGTCGCTTGGCTTCAAGGGCTTTGGCCCGTGGTGGATGAATTTGATGGTGCTGATTGGCGTGGTGATGGGTTTCACCTATGGCATTGAGCGCACAAAAAATAGTGGCGCAGGCGTGGCGCTGTTGCTCGCGTTCACGTTTTTTATGGGCTTCTGGTTGTCGGTATTGCTCGGTCGCGTGCTGGCGCTTAAAGACGGCGCAACGCTCATTTCTTATGCCTTCGGCGGCACCGCATTGATTTTTGCGGGCATGGCAACCATTGCCAGCAACATTAAAACCTCGCTCTCGGGCATGAGCAAATTTTTATGGATCGGCTTCTGCGTAATCCTGCTCGCAGCCATCGGCGGCATCGTCTTGCAAATGCCAGCGCTGATGATCGCCTGCTCGGTGTTATTCATCGGTTTGTTTTCAGCGTGGATCGTGTACGACATCAACCAAATCATGACCGGCGGCGAGACCAACTACATCTCGGCAACCCTGTCGATTTACATTAACCTGTTCAACATTTTCAGCAATTTACTGAGTTTGCTAGGACTGACCAGCAGCAACGACTAGCGATCATTTTGCCCCAGTAAAAAAGCTCTTTCGGGAGCTTTTTTTTCGTTCCGAACTAGAACAACTTTTCCGTGAATGCCCCATTGCACTTGGGGTAGCCGTAATAAATGCGGTTTATCGATATACCGCTATTTCACCTTCTAGCCCTCGTTAAATGGCGGTTTCAGCGAAAAGTTAATGCGCCGTCTTTACCGCAAAAAAACTGCTGCGATCAATGCTGCGCACGTTCACGGTGAGTTCTTTTTTGCCGCGTTTAATCGTCAACGGCACGCGCACGCCCGCGTCTCCGCGCGACCAAATGGCGCGATAGAACTCGGCCTGCGTTTTCACCGCCGTCCGGCCCACGGCTACAATGACGTCGCCGAAGTCAAGCCCCGCGCTGTCGGCCGGTCCGCCGTCTGACAAACGGCCCACATTGACGCCGTCGGCATCCTCGAACGTGGTGACGCCGAGCCACGGCCGCTGCGCGCCTCGGCGTTGGCCGGTCGCAATCAACGCGTCGAGAATCGGCTTCAGGATATCAATAGGCACAAACATGTTGCCCGGCACGCCCGTGCCATTGCCAGCAGCGTCGCGCACGAACAGCGAGCCCACGCCCACCAGTTTGCCCGACGGCTCGATCAACGCCGCCCCGCCCCAATCGGCAATCGGTGGAAAGGTGAATATCGCGTTGTCCAGCAAATATTCCCAGCCGCCGGTGAATTCGCGGCGTGCGGTGATGAATGCTGGCGCGATGTTTCCACGCGCGCCGACCGCGAGCACGGCGTCCTTAACTTTCAACGCGTTGGCGTCGCCCAGTAGCAGAGGCTCGCCCTGCGCGGGCGCGAGCAGGCGCACCAAGCCGAAGCCGGTTTCCTGATCGAATCCGGCGACTTTGCCGGGCAGTTTACGGCCCTTGTGATCGGTGATTTCAACCTCGTCGGCCTCCATCACCAAGTAGCCAATCGTGACCACCAGCTTGGGCGCGAGCAGGATGCCGCTGCCCTCGCGCTCCTTGCCGAGTGTGGCATTGCTGCGCGCATTGGGCGCGGCGAGTGTGCGCAATTTGACCAAGCCGGTGAGCGATTTTTCGATCACGTCTTGGCCCATTTTTTCGGAGAATTTTTCGGGTCGGGCTGTGTCTGTTTTGGCGTCCTGTGCAAGCGCGACGCTTAGGCAAAGACACGTGAACAAGAGAGCGGTGAATGTGCGCATCGCAAAAGCAGGTAATCTGCGCATGAATTTTTCTCCTCAAGCGACCGAACATCCGGCAACTAAAATACTCGCATGAATCAGGCCACCCTTGCAATAAAAATTCCGCAAACCGCAATCGAGCGGAAGCCGCGCTCGTTGCCCTTCTCGCTCTCGCGTGAAGGCAAACGGCTGAGGAATATTGTCGGCACAGCCGTCACCGACTTCGGCATGATCAGCGACGGCGACCGCATCATGGTCTGTCTGTCCGGTGGCAAAGACAGCTACACCATGCTCGATTTGCTGATGGCGTTGCAAGTGGTCGCACCGGTGAACTTCGAATTGATCGCAGTCAATCTCGACCAAAAGCAGCCTGATTTTCCCGAGCACATCCTGCCGCAGTATCTCGAAAGAACCGGCGTCAATTTCAAAATCGTTGAGAGCGATACGTACAGCGTCGTGAAGCGCGTGCTTGAAGAAGGCAAGACGATGTGCTCGCTGTGTTCGCGTTTACGGCGCGGCATTTTGTATCGCACCGCAAAGGAGCTCGGCTGCACAAAAATCGCGCTCGGGCATCATCGCGAAGACATTCTCAGCACCTTCTTTTTGAACATGTTTTATGGCGGAAAATTAAAAGCCATGCCGCCGAAACTCGTGTCCGATAACGGCGAGCACGTCGTGATTCGTCCCCTCGCCTACGTGCGCGAAAAAGACATCGTGCGCTACGCCAAAGAGCGTGAATTTCCGATCATCCCGTGCAACCTGTGCGGCTCGCAACCGAACCTGCAACGAGCGGTGATTGGCCGCATGCTGCAAGACTGGGACAAAAAATTTCCGGGCCGTATTGAGACGATGTTCCGCAGCCTGCAAAACATCGTGCCGTCGCATCTGGCGGACTCGAAACTGTTTGATTTTCAGGGATTGGCGGCGCGGGGTGGCGAGTTGCCTGCTGCGTTCGACGGTGGCGATACAGCCTTTGACATCGACCCTGAATTTGAGGCTGGCATGCAGCGTGACGTTTCGCGCGATGAGGCGAAACCGGTGGCATTTGTACGGTTCACAACCGCGATGACCACTGAATGAGTACCGCTGAAGCGACTCGCACCATCAAAGGCGCCTGTCCGCACGATTGCCCTGACACTTGCGCGTTGGAGTATCACGTCGCGGGCGGAAAACTGATTGAAGTGAAGGGCTCGGCGAGCCACAGTGTGACCGCAGGCGTGCTTTGCACTAAGGTTGCGAAATATCCGCTGCGTACCTATCACCCAACGCGCATCAAAACGCCGCTCAAGCGCATCGGCGCCAAGGGCGAAGGCAAATTTGTGCCGATATCTTGGGGCGAAGCGCTGACCACGATTGCATCGAAATTCAAGGCCGTCATTAGCGAGCACGGAGCCGAGGCAATCCTGCCATACAGCTACGCGGGCAACATGGGCATGCTGCAGTACGCGTCGATGGATCGGCGCTTTTTTCATGCGATTGGCGCGTCGCAGTTGGACCGGACGATTTGCGCAAGTGCGGGTGCAGCGGGCCTGACGGTGACGCTCGGGTCGCGTCTGGGCACTGACATTGAGGCGTTCGCGCACAGCGAACTGATCATTCTGTGGGGCAGCAATCCGGTCACGTCGAACCTGCATTTGTGGAGCCGCTGTCAGGAGGCGAAGCGTCGTGGTGCGAAACTCATCGCGATTGATCCGTATCGATCTTTGTCGGCAGAAAAATGTCATCAGTGGTTGCCGATCAAACCGGGCAGCGATGCAGCGTTGGCGCTGGCAATGATGCATTTGTTGATTCGCGATGACCTACTTGACCATGATTACATCGCGAAATACACGCTGGGTTTTGCTGAATTAAAAGCGCGCGCTGCGGAATGGACGCCGCAGCGCGCCGCTGAAATTTGCGGCATTTCCGTTGACGATATCGAAGCGCTGGCCAAAGCTTACGGCAGCACCAAAAAGGCCGCAATCCGCTTGAACTACGGCATGCAGCGCCACGGCGGTGGCGGCATGGCGGTGCGCACGGTTGCCTGCCTGCCTGCGCTCACCGGCGCGTGGCGCGAGGCGAGCGGCGGCGCGTTGCTGTCGACGTCGGGCGCGTACCCGATGAATCTGGCGTATCTTGAGCGGCCTGACTTGATGCCGAAGGTTGACGGCCAATTGCCGCGTGTGGTGAACATGAGTGCGTTGGGGGATGCGTTGGCTTGGGGCACGACCGCCCCCTCACCCCAACCCTCTCCCGCGAGGGGAGAGGGGGCTATAAAAGCCATTTTCGTCTACAACTCCAACCCCGCCGCCGTCGCACCCGATGGCAACGTGGTGCTCAAAGGCCTTGCACGCGACGACCTGTTTATGGTTGTGCACGACGTGTTCATCACCGACACCGCGCGCTACGCCGACATCGTGCTGCCAGCGACCACCTCGCCCGAGCATGACGATATCAACCGAAGTTACGGTCACTACGACATCGTGTTGAACCGTCGCGCGATTGATCCGGTGGGTGAAAGTGTGCCGAATACTGAGCTGTTCCGTCGTCTCGCCAAAGCAATGAATCTGACCGATGCGTGCTTCGACGAAACCGATGAATCAATGATTCGCAACGCCTTCGACTGGTCGCACTTTTCGCTCGCTGGACAAAGTTTTGACACGCTCGAACGTGATGGTTTTTTGCGTCTAAATTACCCAAAAAAAGACGGTTTCATCACGCCGTTTGCCAAAGGCGGATTTGGCACGCCGTCGGGCAAATGCGAGTTTTATTCGGAGGCGGTGGCGCAGCGCGGATTTGATCCGTTGCCCACCTACATTCCCCCGCATGAAGCCGCGACTGAGGCGTTTCCGCTTGCGCTCAACACGCCGCCCGCACGCAACTTCATGAATTCAACGTTTGCCAATATCGAAGAACTCGCCAAACCGCATGGCGCGCCCACCGTGCAGTTGAATCCGCTGGATGCGGCCGCACGTAAGGTGATTGAGGGCCAAACGGTGCGTGTGTTCAACGGGCGTGGTGCGATGAAACTGGCCGCGCATGTGACTGACGATACGCGAGTCGGTGTGGCCACAATTTTGTGGGGTCATTGGCGCAACCATCCGGGTTCGGAAGGCTTCGTCAACGATCTCACGAGTCAGGCGCTCACAGACTTGGGCGGTGGCGCGACGTTTTATGACTGTCGGGTTGAGGTCGCTGCCGCCTAGCCGAACATCGCCGACTGTAGGAGCGGCTCCGCCGCGACGCAACGTTGGCCCATTGAGAGGGTCGCGGCAGAGCCGCTCTTATAGTTGAAATTTGAGGAATAACGCTATGGAAAAAATTCACAAAACCGATGCCGAATGGCGCGCCGAACTCACGCCCGAGCAGTACAAAGTTGCGCGCGAGCACGGCACCGAACGCGCGTTCTCCGGCGTGTACGCCGACCACCACGCGAAGGGCATGTACACCTGCGTGTGCTGCGGCGAACCCGCGTATTCGTCCGACACGAAATTTGAGTCCGGCACCGGCTGGCCGTCGTTCTGGCAACCCGCGTCGCCGGAAAACGTGGAAACGAAAGAAGACAACGGCTGGTTCATGCGCCGCACTGAGGTGCATTGCGCCAGATGCGACGCGCATCAGGGCCACGTATTCCCCGACGGCCCAAAGCCCACGGGGCTGCGTTATTGCATCAATTCAGCGTCATTGAATTTCGTGCCGAAAGAGTGAATTTTAGTAACAGCTCTACGCTGAAATGCTTATTTACATTGGGCATGGTGCGTCAAATCGACCATAGTCGATAAACGAAGATTTGGCTGCTATGCCCATATTGAATAGGGCATTCACGAGAAAGCTGATAGCGTTTACAAGGTGCGCCCCACGCACAAAAACGCTAGGGAAACGCTGAACGCTTCAAGCTTCTCGCCGTACTGGCGCAGGCCGGTATCCCCGCCCTCTGCAAAATCAACGACTTACGACGGGCGTGGGCCCCGTCCTTCAACGGGGTGGCGATTTATTCAGCGCTTCCGTAGCCTTCAGGCCAACGACGCGCAAGGCGCAGCCTATGGCACACGCGGCATCGGCAACGGTTGTGCCACCGAGAACTTGCTGCGCCGGCTGACAAATCTTGACCGAACATTGCGCACGTTGTTCGCCGCCGTGAACAGCCGTTGCACCAGCGCGTTGTACGCGGCCATGTCGCGCACCGTTAGCAGCAACGTGAAGTCCACGCTCGGGGCCGTTCGGTAGGCCTGCGTCACGGCAGGCTCGGCGTTGATGAGCGCGTCGAACGTGTCGAAGGATTCGGCGTTTTGCACGTCGAGCGTGATTTCGGTGATGGCGGTGATGGATGCGCCGAGTTTCTCGGGCGAAAGAATCGCAACGGTGCGCTCGATGACGCCCGATTCTTCGAGCGCTCGTACACGACGCAAGGTGGTCGCGGGCGACGTGAAAACGCGTTCGGCCAGTGCCTGATTTGAGATCGCAGCGTCGTGCTGGAGGATGTCGAGAATTTGAATATCTAGATCGTCAAGTGATTGCATATTGCGTTTTCTATATATTTTTGCAATTTACGCACATGTTTAGTTTAACGGTAAATATTGTTGCATTAGTAATGCTTTTTTGATTACCTAATTCAATGCGTGCTCACTATGCTTCCTTCGGTCAATCACCGTTCTGGGGCAGTAAATCATGTGTGGAATCGTCGGCGCGGTCGCCTCGCGCAACATCACCCCTATCCTCGTTGAGGGTCTGAAGCGGCTCGAATATCGCGGCTATGACTCGTGCGGCGTCGCGGTGCATGCCGATGGTGGCCTCAAGCGCGCGCGCAGCGTGAGCCGCGTGGCCGAGTTGGCACGCGAGGTCGCCGACACGCATCTCGAAGGCTTCACCGGCATCGCGCACACGCGCTGGGCCACTCACGGCGCGCCCGCGCTCAACAACGCGCACCCGCACTTCAGTCGTGACCGCATCGCGCTCGTCCACAACGGCATCATCGAAAACCACGAAGCTTTGCGCGACGAACTCAAAATGCGTGGCTACGTTTTCGAGAGCCAGACCGACACCGAGGTCATCGCGCATTTGGTCGATCATCTCTACGACGGAGACCTCTTCGCCGCCGTGCAACAGGCCGTGCTGCGCTTGCAGGGCGCGTATGCGATAGCCGTGTTCTGTCGCGATGAGCCGCATCGCGTGGTCGGCGCGAGGAACGGGTCGCCGCTCCTCGTGGGCGTTGGTCAGGGCGAAAACTTTCTCGCGTCGGATGCGATGGCGCTCGCTGGCGTGACCGATCAGATCATCTATCTCGAAGAAGGCGACGTGGTCGATTTACAGCTCGGTCGCGTGTGGATTGTGGACCGCGCAGGTCGCGAATTGAGCAGTGAAGAGCGGCCGGTGAAGACCGTGCTCGCCCACTCAGGCGCGGTCGATCTCGGGCCGTATCGCCACTACATGCAAAAGGAAATTTTCGAGCAACCACGCGCCATTGCCGACACACTGGAAGGCGTGGAAGGGATCGTGCCTGATCTCTTCGGGGTTAATGCAGACGCGGCTTTCAGGCAGATCGATAGCGTGTTGATTTTGGCCTGCGGAACCAGTTATTACTCCGGTCTCACCGCCAAATACTGGCTGGAAAGCATTGCAAAAATTCCCTGCAACGTCGAGGTCGCAAGCGAATACCGCTACCGCGACAGCGTGCCGAATCCGCGCGCGCTGGTGGTCACCATTTCGCAATCGGGCGAAACGGCTGACACGATGGCCGCGCTCAAACACGCCAAATCGCTCGGCCACATTCACACGCTCACCATCTGCAACGTCGCCACCAGTGCGATGGTGCGCGAATGCGCGCTCGCGTACATCACGCGCGCCGGCATCGAGATCGGCGTCGCGTCCACCAAGGCATTCACCACGCAGCTCGCCGCGTTGTTTCTGCTCACGCTGGTGCTCGCCAAACAGCGCGGCCACCTAAGCGCGGATGACGAAGCGGCGCACCTCAAAGCGTTGCGTCACCTGCCCGTCGCGCTGCAAAGCGTACTCGCGCTGGAGCCACAAATCATCGGCTGGTCAGAGGATTTCGCACGTAAGGAAAACGCCCTCTTCCTCGGCCGCGGCCTGCACTACCCCGTCGCCCTTGAAGGCGCATTGAAGCTAAAAGAAATCAGCTACATCCACGCCGAAGCCTACCCCGCAGGCGAACTCAAACACGGCCCGCTTGCTCTGGTGACGGAGGCAATGCCCGTCGTAGTCGTCGCGCCAAACGACACGCTGATCGAAAAACTAAAAAGCAACTTACAGGAAGTCCGCGCACGCGGCGGCGAGCTGTTCGTTTTCGCCGATGCCGATTCGCACATCAGCTCAGGCGAGGGATTGCACGTCATTCGACTGCCCGAGCATTGCGGCGTGCTCTCGCCAATCCTGCACGTCGTGCCGCTGCAACTGCTCGCGTATCACACGGCTACGGCGCGGGGGACGGATGTGGACAAGCCGCGGAATCTGGCGAAAAGCGTTACTGTTGAGTAGCCAGAAATCGCACAAACTTGCGCCATCCGCTAAGCCGCTTCCTGCACTGTCATTTCAACATGTAGCCCAGCCGCCGCTGCCATGTTGACCAGTGCATCTAGGCCGAACAAATTGATCTTGCCGCGCACGAGGTCGGACACGCGTGGTTGCGTTACGCCGAAAATTTTTGCCGCTTCCGACTGACTCGAACCCACGCGCTCCATGTGCGCCTTCAGCGCGATCATCAGGCTTGAGCGCAGCTTCATGTTTTCCGCCTCTTCGGGCGTGTCAACGATCGCGTCCCACACACTTGCAAATGATTTTTGCTCAGCGATCCGGTTCCTTTGGCGGGTCACGGTATCGGCCCTCGGCAAGCCGAGCATCCGTGCCAATCGCTATGCATGCGCCACCTTAGTCTTCACAATGCGCGGTTCCACCGTAAATCCTGC
>JAYSRA010000095.1:0-28989 GCA_043721275.1 Burkholderiales bacterium | reverse complement strand
CGTCAACCGGTGGCTACGTGAGTTCTTCCCGCGAGGCACGTCCATGGATGACTACACCGATGCCTACGTTGCCGAGGTTCAGGACATCATCAACCGCAGACCTCGCAGAATCTTCAATGGCTTGACTCCGTACGAAATACACTTCGCTCCACCGCGCTCGCCGACAGTTCGTACTTAAACGCAGCAAAAGCTAGAAGTCGAGAAAGTGCCAAATTAGGCACTTAGCCCAAGTATAACGGCGCTTACATCCTAAAGCTGTATGCCATCATTGACTGTTTCACTGTCCGCAAATTTCACCGTGATTTATCGTGATTGACCACCCGCAACGCGCAGCCCTCCACAACGAAATCCATGCTCGTCCACCCGAGCCGATGACGCCGCCGTTGGCCATTTCGCATGTGGTGATGCTCGCTGATCCGGCGGATCGAAATAAAAGTCGCGACCATCTCTCAGCCCTGTTGCGCGATCATCATTTGCCGGCGCTTGACGACAAAACCACCCACTCGCGGCACACGCTGGGCGGCGTGCGGGTGCGCTGGGAGCAACACACCGAGTTTGTCAGCTGGACGTTTTTGCGACCGCTCGACGCCGACGCGCCTGCTGCGGCGCTGGCGCAGTTCAGTCAAGCCCCGATCACCGCCGCGGCAGCCTTGCCGCAAGCATGGCTTGACGGGCTGCCCGGCGAGCGCTTGGTCGCGGTCAATTTGTGGGCGCTGTCGCAGGCATCGAGCCTGGGCGCGGGCAGCGAGCGGTTGATCAAAGATTTGTTGCGCGACGACACGCTGGTGGGCTCAGCCGTGGCCGAAGGGCGCTGCGAGGCGTACACCGATTTTGCAATCCACCCGGACGGATTTTCGCGCTTGCTGTTGTTCGTGGGCAACGCCACGCCGCGCGGTTTGGGGCGCTTGATTCAACAGTTGCTTGAGATTGAAACCTATCGCATGGCCGCACTGCTCGGATTTCCGGTGGCGCATAAAGCATCCAGCGAACTCGCACTCGCCGAGCGTGAATTGGCTGAACTCGCCACCGCAATCCCGATGGTGGCCGCGCATGACGAGCCGCAGTTGCTTGACCGATTGACCAAAATGGCCGGACACATCGAGAGCCAATACGCGGCGCGGCATTCGCGTTTTTCAGCAAGCTCGGCGTACTTCGCGCTGGTCGACAAACGCATTGACGATTTGCGCGAAGCACGCATCGGCGGACTGCAATCGTTCCGCGAATTTATGGATCGTCGCTTGAGCCCCGCGCGGAACACCTGCGAATGGGCAGTGCGCCGCCAAGACGGCCTGTCGCAGCGCGTCAGCCGCATCAGTAACCTGCTGCGCACCCGCGTCGAAATTCAGCAACAGCAAAACAGCGAGGCGCTGCTCGCCGCGATGAACACGCGTCAAGATTTGCAGCTCAAAATGCAGTCCACGGTCGAAGGGCTATCGGTCGCGGCAATCACTTATTACATCGTCGGGCTGGTGAGCTTTATCGCTAAAGGCGCGCAGCCGATCGGCTGGCCGTTCAACCCCGAAAGCACGGCCGCAGCGGCGATTCCGGTGGTGGCCGTTGCCGTGTGGTGGTCGATACGCAGGCTGCATCGGAAATTGCTGTCCGGGCAGGCCGCGCCGTCGCCATAGTTTTCGCGGCTCGCGACAGCACTTCACACCTATGTTGCCCATTGCGCACCGGTAAATAGGCGAGGTGCGAAATCGTCAAATTGCTTTGTTTAGTCATGCTCTTGGCATACACTCTTGAAGTGATTTGTAGAACCTGATTGTGATCAACGTCGTCGTGCATAGCGAGACGCATTTGATCCGGAGAACGTGATGGCAAAAAATAATCGAAACACACCGTTGGCCCTGATGGCTCTGAGCTCCCGTTTGTTTCAAGCGCTGACGCTTACTGTGGCGATTGCCGCTACGTTCACCGCGAGCGCAACCATTGTTGAATTCAAGCTTAAGTCAGACCTTAAAGGACGTGAGCAGAAAGTGGTCACGCAGCTCGCGCAATCGCTTGGCATGTCGGCACCCGTCACGTTAGGCAACGGCGTGTTTGCTGTGACAGCAATAGACGATGCGAAAGCGGCCACCTTGGCTACTGGACTCCGTGAGCGCGGCAGCGTGTTGTGGGCGCAGGCGAAGCCTGCCGACATAGCAGCGGTAGCCACCGCCTCCAGGCCACAATCTGAATACGGTTCGCGCATGTTGGCCGTCGCGCTCAAGCCGGGTGCCAACGCAGCGTTGATGGTTGCAGCGTTGTCGCAGCGCACCGGTCAGGCGCTTACCCTCAAGCGCGTGACTTTCGGCAATCGTGCGCTAGTGGCGCTACCGGCGGGCACCACGGCCGCGTCGCTTGCTGCGGTGTCGGTTGCAGCGTCGGCTGACACATCGGTGATCAGCGCTGAGCGTGTGCGGCTGGCGCGACACCAATGGATTCCGAACGACACAATGTGGTCGCAGCAGTGGGCACTGGGTGCCGGTGCCGGCGGCATTCGTGCCGCGCTTGCGTGGGATCTAACGCCGTCGGGAACGGTGGCCGTGGCGGTAATCGACACCGGCATTCGCGCGCACCCGGAGCTCGACGGCAAGCGCATGTCTGGCTACGACATGATCACTAACGAATTTATTGCGGGCGACGGCGATGGCCGCGATTCGGATGCGACCGACACGGGCAGCCATGACGAAGGCCTAGCGTGCTCGGGCAAATATGATTTCATGAGCTCGTGGCACGGCACTCACGTGGCTGGCATCATCGCGGCGAGCAGCAACAACGGCGTGGGCATGGCCGGTGTGGCACCGAACGCGCGCATCATCCCGGTTCGCGTTTTGGGGCGTTGCGGTGGAACGGAGGAAGACATTGCTGATTCGATCCGCTGGGCCGCAGGTGTACCTGTGGCCGACGTGGCCAATAATCCTAATGCTGCGAAGGTACTGAATTTGAGTCTAGGTGGCGACGGACCGTGCAGCAACAACATGCAGTCCGCGGTTGACAGCGCATTGAATCGCGGTGCCGTGGTGGTGGTCGCCGCCGGTAACTCCGCGGAGAAGGTCGCTGACTTTTGGCCTGCCAATTGCAAAGGCGTGATCGCCGTGGCTGCGGGTAATTTACTCGGCGATTTATCGAGCTACAGCAACTACGGCAAAGGCATTGCCATCACCGCGCCGGGTGGCGACACCGGCGATTTGCCGGGTGTGATTTCAACGCTTAACGGCGGCATCACCCAGCCCGCCGTGCCAAGCTACGCCACCTACAGCGGCACCAGCATGGCCGCGCCGCATGTAGCCGGTGTGGCCGCGCTCATGTTGACCCGCGACCCGATCTTAACCGCAGGGCAAGTGATCAACCGACTGCTTGGCGCGTCGCGCAGCTTTGTGCCCGGATCGGATTGCGCAGCGGTGCCGGGCTTGTGCGGTGCGGGCTTGCTTGACGCGCGCAACGCAGTGGCCGCGGTGACGCCCAACCGCGCTGTGGACGACATAAGTAGCTCGCGTGATCGAGTGCGTTTGATTGAACTGCGCGACGCATTTTCGGGTCGCTACACGCTAACGGCCGACCCGGTGGAGTTGTGGCAATACCTAGGCGGTTATCGTGGCGGCGCGTGGCAGCGCACTGGCTTTAATATCGAAGCGTTTAGCTTCACGGCCCAGGCTAACGAGCTCTCGTTTGCGCAGCCGGTGTGCAGGGCGCGGCTCTTTGTCGGCGGCGCGTCGTTCTACAGCGCCAACGTCGAAGAGTGTGCCGCCTATGCGAAAGATGCGGGCTATGTGATGGACGGCATGTCGTTTGCGGCAACGCTTCCAAGCACGGTTTGCTCAATCGGTAGCGCGCCCGTTTACGAAATGCTGGCGCTCGATACGGTGGGCTACAACGCGCGCACACTGCAAGACTCGGTGGAGATGGCGCGCATGGTAGATGCAGGATGGAGCAAGTCACGTATCGCGTTTTGTGCGCCGCTGTAGCGCTTGGCCATTGCGGCTAAACACATTTGCCGATACAGAAATTTTTGTGAACAACTTTGACGTAAATCGTGAATCGTGTTGTTATCGCTCACCTGTGAATGACGGTGTGCTTTCCTGCCTTTAGCGACACCGCGCAACGCTTCGCTAAACATTCAAAGGCTGCCTCGCGCAGCCTTTTTCGTATCCTTCCGTTTCGCTAACTCTGCTCATTTATGTCCCTACAGCTCTACGACACCTGGACGCGCTCGCCGCGTGAATTCACGCCCCTGAAACTGGGCGAGGTCGGCCTCTACACCTGCGGGCCGACGGTGTATGACTATCAACACATTGGCAACTACCGCACGTTTTTGTTTGAGGACGGGCTGAAGCGCGTGCTGAAGCTGAACGGGTATCGCGTTAACCACGTCATGAACATCACCGATGTGGGCCACCTCGTGTCCGACGCTGACGACGGCGAAGACAAGATGGAGAAGGGCTCGCGCCGCACGGGAAAAAGCGCGTGGGACATCGCCGCGTTGTACACCGAATCGTTCATTAGCGACCTGAAAGCGCTGGGGATTGAGCCTCCGAACACGCTGTGCAAGGCCACCGACAGCATCGCCGAACAGATCAGTTTCATCGCAGAAATTGAGAGAAAGGGCTACACCTATCGCACCGGCGACGGCATCTATTTCGACACCTCAAAGCAAGCCAGTTACGGCTATTTGGGGCGGTTAGACATCGCTGGATTGCAGGCCGGTTCACGCGTTGATCTGGGTGAGAAAAAGCGTTCCACCGATTACGCCTTGTGGAAATTTTCCGCGCCGGAAGACAAGCGCCAAATGGAATGGGACTCGCCGTGGGGGCGCGGTTTTCCGGGTTGGCATATCGAATGTTCCGCGATGGCGCACCAGTATTTGGGCGAATATTTCGACATTCATTGCGGCGGCGAAGACCACATCACGGTGCATCATCCGAACGAAATTTCGCAAACCGAAGCGGCGTACGGCACACGCCTCGCGAACTTCTGGATGCACGGCTATTTCCTGATCACCAACGACGCCAAGATGAGCAAATCATCGGGCGAATTTTTGCGAGTGCAATTGTTGATTGACAAAGGTTACGACCCGATTGCGTATCGCTACTTGTGCTTGTCAGCGCACTATCGAACGCAAATGAATTTCAGCTGGGACTCGCTTGACGCCGCGCAAACCGGGCTTATGCGCTTGCGCGCCGCCGTGCATGCGTTGGGCGAGCCGAGCACAGCGGATGCGGAGTACGTGAAGCGCTTCATCGATCTGGTCAACGACGACTTGAATTTTCCGCAAGCGCTCGCGTTGATGCACGAAACGCTCAAATCCGAGCTGCCCGCGCCGATCAAAAAAGCAACGCTGCTTAAGTCTGATGAAGCGTTCGGATTGGGGCTAGCGGCCTGGGCTCCGGCGGTGGTTGACGTGCCCGCCAACGTGCGCGCCGTTGCCGACGCGCGCTGGGCAGCCCGCAGCGCAAAAGACTGGGCCGAAGCGGATCGCCTGCGTGGTGAACTCACCGCGCTTCGCTGGATGATGAAAGACGGCAAGGACGCATATACGCTCGAAAAAATGTAACCGCTTTATTCGTTACGCGCCGTTTCACCGGGCCTAGCGCGTAATTTAGCTATAAATCGACTACGTTCATATTTCGTTGTTAGCCCAAGTAAAGTGGGCGTTTCAACAGAAAGCTGTTAGCGCACCGAAAACGGCGATTGATAGGGTCGCCCGAACGCCACACCCGCGGCCACCGTCCCAATCGGTCGCAGGAACATTTTTCCTTCGCGAACGTTGTTGCGGGTATCCACGAAATCCACTTTGCCATCAACGATTTCGAGGATCGATAAATCAGCGGGCGCGCCCACCTGCAGCGTGCCGTGTTTTGCGATGCGGTTGATCACGGCGGCGGGTGCCGTGGTTGACATCGAAATCACTTGCGGCAGCGTGTAGCCCAGCGTGATTAATTTGCTCATCACCCACGGCAAATACGGCATGCCCGGTGTGTTGGCAGAGAACACATGCACGTCGGATGAAATGGTGTCCGGTGGACAGCCCTGCGCGATGGCCGCTTCGGCCACGGTGAAATCAAAACTGCCGCCGCCGTGCCCGATGTCAAAAATCACACCGCGTTTTTTGGCAGCCAGCGCGGCGGGCAACAGCTTGCCGTCCTGCACGATGTTGGTGCCCATACCAAGGTCGTTCGGTGCGCCAGAAAAACAATGCGTCAACACGTCGCCCGGACGCAGCGTGTCGAGAATTTGCGACATCAGCGCCTTGTCTGCAACGCCACCGATATGGCACATTATTTTCGCCGAAGTGCCGGAGCGCTCACACGCGAGAATGGCGCGTTTCAACGGCTCCAACCCGTGCTGTGCAATCACGTTTTGACTCATGCGCACTTTTACGCCGAGCACAATGTCTGAGTTTTCTGCCACCGAACGGGCAGCGGCATCAACCTGCGCGTAGTCGATGTTGAACAGCTCCGGCACCGGAAATCCGGCAAGCCCCGCCACCGCGATATGCACAAACGCAAACTGTCGCGTGCGCGATGCAGGCACCACAAAGCGACGATACGCAGCAAAATTATTAGCCCCCGCATCACCCGCAGAAACAACGGTGGTGGTGCACTGATGCGCCACCAATTCATCAGCCGGAATGCCGATGGCCGAGCCATACGGATAGGTGTGGCAATGCAGATCGATGAGCCCCGGTGTGACCAGCTTGCCACCGGCGTCCATCACACGCTGCGCGCGCTCGGGAGCGATCGTGGCATCGATCAACTCAATCTTGCCGAAGCGAATGCCGATGTCGCGTTTGCCGGAAAGATTCTGGCTGGGATCCATCACGTTTGCATTGCGAATCAGCAGATCAAACTTTTCGCTCGCGCCCATCGCCGCGAACGGCGCGCCGGGCATTGCGGCTAGCGTGGCGAGAGCCACACCTGATTGAACGAAATGACGACGCGATGCGTTATCCATAATGCCTCCTTGGCAATAGTTGAGTTGGGCAACCGAGGAAACTCGCTCCCAATACAGTATCCGCGCCGCCCGGCGCAGCGTCAAGCGGTTGATCCGTTTGTGTGCGCGAGGCCGCTTCTACAATGGGCGGAACGGTTTTGTTTGATAAGAGGTGATGCCGTGGCGACAAAAATTGTTCCCAAAACCCAAGGCGTGTCCGCGCTAGGCACGGCACTCGCCGTGGTGCGCTCAGCGACCCATCTCGCTAGCAACGCGAGCAACGCGCTGAAAGTAGCGCAGTCCATCGGCACCACGATCCGCGCGACGCGTGAGGTGCAGCAGATCACGCTGTCGGATTTGGCTAAACGCGCGGGCGTCTCTAAGTCGGTGGTGAGCCGCATCGAGGCTGGCCTCACCAGCCCGACAGCGGTGATGCTGGCGAAGTTGGCTGAGGGCATGACGGTGTCGCTCTCCACCTTGCTGCGTGGCGAAAACGGGCCGCCGGTGCATATTCAATTAGCCGTAGAGCAACCGATTTACACCGATCCTAAAACCGGATTGATTCGGCGCACGCTGTCGCCAGTCAGCCCCGACGCGACCGTTGAGATCGTTCACAACAGCTTGCCTGCGCGCAAATCCACTGGCAAATTTCCAGCGCATGCGCTCGGCACGCACGAGCACATCGTGGTGCAGGCGGGCAAGATTGAAGTGGCCGTGGGCAAACGTGTGTTCTTGCTTGAGGCGGGCGACGCTGCGCAGTTTGCGGCGGATAGCGAACATTCCGTTCGCAATGCGGGCACCAAGAAGGCGGAATGGTTGCTGGTCATTCATTCGCTGCCGAGGGTGATTAAGCGCTAGCGCCGGTAGTCGTGCAGCGGCGTGTGTAGGGTGGGCACCCCGTGCCCACTGAGCCTCTGCAAACCAGCCCCATCGACTAAGCCACGCCTAGGTGGGCACGGGGTGCCCACCTTACGGAACGACGAAACTATAATCGTGTTCGATATATCGAACGCACCTACTTTTAATGAATCCTCAATCCTCCGGCTTGATCTTTGGCGCTATCGGCGTCCTCATCTTCAGTCTCACCATGCCGATGACCAAAATCGCGATGGCGGGCGACGTGTTATCTCCGTGGTTTGTGTGGGCGGGACGCGCGGTGTTGGCAGCGGTGGCGGGTGTCGTGTATCTGCTTGCAACACGGGCGCCGCTGCCGCCACGCGCCGCGTGGTGGCCGCTGGCGGGCGCGACGCTCGGCATCGTATTCGGCTGGCCGTTGCTCAACACCATTGCGCTGCAAACGGTGACGTCGAGCCATGCCGCCGTGGTCAACGGCATCTTACCGTTAGCGACGGCGGTGATAGGCGCATGGCTGAATCGTGAATCGTTGCCAAGCCGGTTTTGGGCGTGCGCGGTGGCGGGTACGTTGCTGGTGTGCGGCTATGCATGGCAGCGCGCACACGGCGAGCTGCACGTAGCCGACGCCTTGATGCTAGTGAGCATTGTGTTGGGTGGATTGGGCTATGCCAGTGGCGCGATGGCCACGCGTCATTTGAGCGGGCCGCAGGCGATTTCGTGGGCATTGATCTTGGGCCTGCCGGGCACGTTAGCCATCGCGTTGTGGAGCGCGCCGACGCTTCCAGTGGTTGCTCCTGCATCGGTGTGGTTCGCGTTCATCTATCTCGGCCTCATGAGCCAATGGATCGGATTTTTCTTCTGGTACAAAGGCCTCGCGATGGGCGGCATCGCGCGGGTCAGCCAAGTGCAACTCATCCAGCTATTCTTCACGCTGGGCTTTGCCGCGTTGCTGCTGAATGAATCTATTGAACCCATGATGTTTGCGGTGGCGTTGCTGACGGTAGCCTTGATTGCTATTGGGCGAAAATCAGGCGGCAGCGCACGCCATCGCTAACCATTTAAGGTCATCATGTATCTGCCCAAACACTTTGCGTCTCCTGATCACGCTCTGACGGTGGAGGTCATGCGTACGCACAACTTCGCAACGCTGACTTCGGTGGATACCGACGGTACGCCGTTTGCAACGCATCTGCCTGTTGCATTGACAGAAGAGGGCGACAAAGTCGTGCTCCATTTTCATGTGGCGAAGGCGAACCCACATGCGAAGATGCTTCGCGACAGGCGTGCGTCGATGGTCGCGTTTCTCGGGCCGCACGCGTACATGTCGCCAAGGATTTATGCTGATTTGCGGCGCGTTCCGACATGGAATTACATCGCGGTGCATGCGTACGGTGAGCTGACCGAACTTCAGACCAATGACGAGAAAGACGCGCTGCTGAAATCGCTTATTGCGCTTCATGAGCCCGCTTATGCCGATCAGTGGCGCGCGCTCGACGAGAAATATCAGACCATGATGATGAGCGCCATTTGCGCGTTCCGCATGACAGTGACCAAGCTCGAAGGCAAATTCAAGCTCAATCAGCATCGCGAAGAGGCTCACAGCACCGTGAAGGCCATGTATCGCAACGGTACGCCGGACGAACGTGCACTGGTCACTTGGATGGAGAGGCTGGGCCATTGATGATCGGCAATGTTGGCGCTGACGACCAACGCTTCATGCGTGAAGCGCTTCTGCTCGCCGACGAGGCGGGCGCGGCGGGCGAGGTCCCTATCGGAGCCGTTGTTGTCGTTGCCGGGCAAATCGTGGGTCGCGGCATGAATGGCGTGATTCGTGACGGCGACACCACTGCACATGCTGAGATCAAAGCGCTGCGTGACACTTTTCGCGCGATCAACAATTATCGGGTGCCCGGCGCGACGATTTACACCACGGTTGAGCCGTGCGCGATGTGTGCTGGTGCCATCATTCATGCGCGGTTGAGTCGCGTAGTGTGGGGCGCGCCGGACCCGAAATTTGGTGCAGCGGGCAGCGTGATTGATTTGTTTGCCGAGCCGCGTTTGAACCATCATGCGCGGGCCGTCGTCGGCGGCGTGTTCGCCGATGAGTCAGCGCTGCGATTGAAAACTTTTTTCGCTGGAAAACGCGAATTGCCCGCCATGATGAAACCCGAATTCAAAATAAAAACCGCGACGTGGCCCGACGACATGGCAACGCTCAAAGCAATACGCTTTGAAGTGTTTGTGGAAGAACAAAAAGTGCCTGCCGAAGAAGAGGTTGACATCAACGATCCGCTGTCGATTCACGCGATTGCTTGGTCAAACGGTAAAGCCGCTGCGTGTGGCCGCTTGTTGCCCGACGGGCACATTGGGCGCATGGCGGTGCTCAAACCGTTTCGCGGGCTAGGCCTTGGCGCACTGGTATTGCAGCACTTGACGGAGCGCGCGCGTCAACGCGGTGATCGCGAGGTCGTTTTATCGGCGCAAACCCATGCGATGGGGTTTTACGAAAAGTTCGGCTTTGTAGCGGAAGGCGGTGAGTATCTTGACTGCAACATTCCACATCGCGATATGCGAAAAATTCTTTAAGATTTGAGGGTAGCCATGACACATTTTTCATTCAAAGGGGCAATCGCAATGGGCCTGTTCTCAACGCTTGCGGTGATGGTTGGCTGCGACCGCGTGGCCACCGGCGAGCTGCTGGTCGGGCAGTCGACGGTTGCCGATATGAAGCTCAAGATGGGTGAGCCCGCCAGCGTGTACCGCGAAGGCGACAAAGAGGTGTGGGAGTATCCGCTCGGCCCCGAAGGCGTGCGCACCTACATGATGACCGTGAACGCGCAGGGCGGGCTTGAGAAGATTGACCAGGTGCTGGTGGACGCGAATTTCAAGCGCATTCAGCCGGGCATGACCATCACCGAAGTGCGACGAATCCTCGGTCGCAACAGCAAAGAGCAGCGCTTTGGCATGACACCCAATGAGCTCACGCACAAATACAAATTCAACGCCAATAACGAAGATCTTTACTTCGACGTGACCTACAACGCGGAAGGCCGCGTGAAGGAAGTTGGCTATGACACGTATAGCTTGCAGAAGGGCTCGTCGCGGTAGTCGCGCAATGCAGGCGCGCCTCTCGCCGCGCCCGCCAAAGACTAGACAATCGGCGCTGCTATCGCCCGTTGCAACTCATCGGGCACCCCCGCAAGTGTTGCAACGTCGTCATCGCGAACCCCGCGCTGCACAATGCACTGCGCAAAGCTGAACAGCGTGTTGAAGTCGTATTTTGTCTTCACCAGCCGCAACGCGTTTTGTGAACTGGCCCAATACTTCGCTTTGAAATTAGGGTCGTTGAGGCGCGGATAATTTTGGTACACCTCGCCGTTGTATAGCGGCTCCATCAACGCGATCCAACCGTCGAGAAACGCTTGTGACGGCGCGCGTTCTGCCTCCGTCCACCAGAACACATCGAGCACTGCGTTGTAGAGCGCGGTGCGATGCACAAACGCGCTGCCGCTGATGGGATACGCGTTGATTGCGCCGCCGTAAAACTCCATGTAGAAGTACGAATACGGGTTCGGTGTTGACACGAAATAATTGAGCAAGCCCAGCCATTCGTTGGTGGTGAGTTTGCGAGCGACGATGCGCGAGGCCTTGTCCTCTTTGGGCATTGGCGTGCCTTCGGCGAAACAGGGCATGCCGTAGGGCACGTTGAGCAGACTTTCATTCAACGTATCAAAGTCGGTCTCCCGCGTCCATTGCGTGATCGCGCCGGGCAGGTTGCAAAGCGTCTGGATCGCGGCTTGTCCGTCCACCGCATTGCCCACCCACACGCCACGCACCATCATGTACGGATACATGGGCGCGGGTGGCAACGGCAGGCCGCCGACAACGCCCGGTTGATAGCACAGCGACACTTGGATGTTCAAGTTCTTCGATGGAGCGGTGGCCATGTACTGATCTTGCAACACGTTCAACGCGGTGGCCGCTTGGGCGATTTCAGCGCCGTTGGACAGCGGCCAGATGATGGCCCAACCGAACACGTCACCGAGCGGCACGAGCGTGTAGGTGACGTTGAGAAGAATGCCAAAACTGCCGCCAGTGCCGCCGCGCATGGCCCACCACAGGTCGTAGTTTTCAGTTTTTGATGCATTGACAATCTGGCCGTTGGCGAGCAACACGCGCACTGAAATCACGTTGTCAGAATTCATGCCGAGGGTGACTGAGGTGAAGCCGTAGCCGCCGCCCTGCATGTAGCCACCGATGCACACGTCGTCGCATTCACCACCGGGCACATGCAGGCTGTACGGCTTGAGCGCGGCGCGAAACTTGCCGAAATTGCAACCGCAACCAACCGTGGCAAACATGGCGTTTGGATCAACGTACACATCATTTAGCGCGCTGACATCAATCAAGATACCTGAGCCTGCTGAGAAACCTGCCGTGCAATGACCGCCCGAGCGCACCGTGAATGGCTTGGGTGTGACCTTGGCCAGCATCAATGCCGACTGCACGTCGGAGTTGACGATGCAGTAAATAATCATCATCGGGTACGGGTCGAACACCGGGTTGAACAGCATGCGATCAGCGTTGTAGTTCGGGTCGTCCGGGAACACGGCGGTGCCGCGAAACTTGGCCAGCATCGCCAGCAAATCAGCGCGCGTGAGGCCGAGTTGGGTGAGCGGTTGGTCGTTGCGCGCGGCTAATTGCGCGAGCAAGGCCGCGTCGCGAATGCGTTTTTTTGAGTGCACGTGTGCCATTTGAACCCCCAGATTTGAATAAGAACTTTCGGATTCTATGGGCTTGATGTAATAATTAAAAGGTGTCTGGGAGCGGGCTTTGGTTAAGCGCTGCAGACGTTCGCACTGGCCTGACAAGGCATGTGAATATTGTTTTACGACCGATTGGCGTCAAAAAAATGGAGCTCACGCGTTGCAGTGCTTGACGCCGCGCAAATTACCTGAAATGTTGCGAGAACTATGCCCGATCTGGACGTGACATCGCCTCAAGCCGCTCGCCCTGCATCGTCTGCATCGGCAGCATCGGTAGCGCCGTCAGCGCCGTCAGCCTATGCGGCCTGCGTGACGGGTGCAACGATGCCCGGCCAGCAAGTGATGTCGTCGCTGCTCACGTTTGATGCGCTGGGCCGCATTCTTGACGGCAACTTGGGTGCCATTGTTTCGCTGATTGATCTACATACGCGGCTGCATTACGTTAACGCGCGCTTTGCCAAATCATTCAACATGACGCCCGCCGAGATGATCGGCAAAACGTTGCTTGAGCTTTACGATTCAACGCATTCCAGTGCCTTTATGCCGCACATTCGGCGCGCGTTTGCGGGCGAAACGGTGGCCTATGATCGGTTGGGGCCCGTGGTCGGCAGCAGCGGGGTGTGGCACACCGTGTCGGTGATGCCGTGGCGGGACGAGCAGGGCAACATCATCGGTGCCGTGTCGTCATCCATGAGCGTGCATGAGTTGAAGGTAACGGTCGAGGCGTTGCGCGCGGCCAATGAGCGGCTGTCGTCGCACATCGATAACAGCCCGCTCGCCGTGGTGGAGCTTGATGAGCAGCTACGCACGTCGCGTTGCTCATCGCAGATTTTTGAGGTGCTTGGGATCGATGCGCAAACGGTGGTCGGGCAGCCGCTGCTGGCGCTGCTCGCCGGTCTCGGTAATGGCGAGCGATTGCAGCCGTTAAACGATGCGTTCGAGCGGCTGCAAAGCGGCAGCGAAACGCGTAATCGCGTCGAGGTGGCGCTGTTGCATCAGAGCGGCAAAACGGTGTACTGCGAGTGGTTTAATTCGGCGCTGACCGACGCGGCGGGCAAGGTCAGTTCGATGATGTCGTTGGTGCAAAACACCACCGCACGCACGCTCGCTGAGGCGCAGCTGCAACAGATGGCGACGCGCGATTCGCTGACCGGGTTGTGCAATCGTCGCGCGTTCACCGAGCGGCTCGAGCAGTCGGTGTCGCGCAGCAAACGAAAATGCGGCAAGGACGAAGCGCTGGCGCTGCTGTTCGTGGATCTCGACGGGTTCAAGGGGGTTAACGATGCGTACGGCCACGGCGTCGGCGACGAGGTGCTCTGTGAAATCGCGCGACGCCTGCTCAGCATCACCCGGCACAGTGATGTCGTAGCACGTCTCGGCGGCGACGAATTTGTGGTGCTCATCGACACCGACGTCACGGCTGCATCGGTCAACTCACTCTGCGACCGCATCGCCGTGTCGCTCCGATCGCCGTGCATCTTCACCGGCGGCGAGGCATACGTCAGCGCGTCAATTGGCATTGCACTCAGCCCGCCCGCGGTCAGCGATGCGGTGGAGCTGATGCGCATCGCTGACGCCGCGATGTACACCGCGAAAAGAGCGGGAAAAGGGCGGGTTGTTTTCGCGGCGAATCGGGACGGCGTTGACGCGACGAACGTGCCTGCGGTCGAGCCAGGTGGTCAGGTATTGCCGAGTTAATTTCGGGTGCCAGCAACATCGCGGGCTTTCGGCCAAAACGCGGCGCCTTGAATTGCCACCGAATGCGTCAAAGCGTGGCCGCTGGCGGTATACAGCTTTTTCGTAGAACGTCGATTTCACTTGGGCTAGCGGCTTAATTTGCAGTAAGTCGAGCTATGCCGTTTTACGCCGTCAGCCCACGTGCAATAAGGGCTACAGAAAAAAGCTGTGTTGTAAATAAAACACGTTGACGGCTGCGCTTTGCTCAGACAATCAAAAACTTCACGCGGTTCGCAGCGCTACCTACCGCGCAACGACAAACGTCAGCTGAGTGTTTTGACGTAGTCCAGCACGGCCTGAGCGTGGCCCGCGACTTTAACGGCACGCCACTCGTTTACGAGCTTACCCTCGGTGTTAATGATGAAGGTGCTGCGCTCGATGCCGCGTACTTGCTTGCCGTACATGTTTTTCATTTTCATCACGTCGAACTGCGTGCAGAGTTTTTCTTCCGTGTCGGAAATCAGTAGGAATGGGAAGCTGTGTTTCGCGCAGAAGTTGTCGTGCGATTTCACGCTGTCGCGTGACACGCCCACGATGATCGCGTTTGATGTGACGAACTGCTCATGCAGCGCCGCAAAGTCGATGGCCTCTAGCGTGCAGCCCGGTGTGTTGTCCTTGGGATAGAAATAAAGCACTACGATTGTGCTTTTATGGTCAGAAAGTTTAAAGGTGCCACCGCCACTGGTCGGGAAATTGAAATCTGCAACTTTGCTACTCGACATGATGCTGCCTAAATCCTTAAAAAAATCACCGGCGTAATGTGTTTTCTAGGTTCGCCAAATACGGCAAACCCTGTTTCATAAGCGTGCCAGAACGACCTGCAATTTCGCCCCATTGCACTTCGCAGTAAGGCAATTTTTCTGTGCTCAGCCTGTCGAAATAGGTGCCCGTGGCGATCAGCGTGTATCCCTGATCACGCCACCCGATCAGCAGGCGCTCCATCACCGGCATCAGCGCCAAGCCCTCGAGCTCAGCGTGCAATGTGAAAACGTGATCTCTGTTGGGCATTGATGTGAGATTGAGCAGGTAGAGATGCGCGTTGTCTGCGGCGCAGCCGTCTACGCCGATCAACTCATCAAGCGTAGGCAGCGTGCCGGCGATTTGTGGCACGGGCAATACCTCAGCGTGTACCAGCGGCCAAAAGGCTGGCGGCTCGTTGGTGCCCGCGTTGACCGCATCGCCCGCCCGAGCGTCACTCGCGTAGCGATAGCCGAGCGCGCCTTGATGCCGCAGCGCCTCCACGCTCATCTGCCAGCCTGCAGCGCCCCACGTGAGCGCAGGCGTGCCGTAAACTTCAATGAAACGTTGGTGCGCGCGATCCATCTGGGCGCGCGTCCAATTGGGTGATTTTTTCATCACGTTGTCTTGCCAGCCGACGTGATCCCAGCAGTGAATGCCGCACTCAAATCCGGCGTCGCGAGCCGCACGCATAGGCTCCGCAGCGATCACGCCGATGTCTGGGCCGGGTATTAATGTGCCGTACATCAGAGTTTTCAAACCGTAGTTGGCTCGCACTGACGTGCGCCGGACTTTAGCTAAAAAACCAGGGCGAAAAATGCGCTTGATCGCACGGCCGGTGTTGTCGGGGCCCATCGAAAACAAAAATGTGGCGCCGACCTGCTCGCGTTTGAAAAGCTCGACCAGCCGTGGCACGCCTTGCAGCGTGCCGCGCAGCGTGTCGACATCAACCTTTAGACAAAGAAACGGCATCAGGCTTTCTGCTTAAGCGTGATGGTCGCGGCCTCAGTACGGTACGTTTCAAGAATTTTGCGCAGCGCTTGAGGCATCGTCACATGCGGTTGCCATTTCAGATCGTGCATGGTGTTGGCGATGCTCGGGTTCCTGTTTTGAACGTCCTGATAGCCCGCGCCGTAGTACGCCAGTGCGCTGGTATCAACAATTGTTGTCTTCACGACGCCCGCCTGATATTCGGCATATTCGGGCGCGATCTGAAGCAGCATTTCGGCGAGTTCGCGCACCGAATGATTGTTCGCCGGATTGCCGATGTTGTAGATTTTTCCGGTGGCAATACCGCGTGGATTTTCGATGATGGTCATCAACGCGGCGATAGCGTCTTCAACATCAGTGAAGCTGCGGCGTGCGCTGCCACCATCCACCAGTTGAATCGGTTCGCCACGAATGATGTGGCCGATAAATTGCGTGATGACGCGCGCGCCGCCAGGGCTACTCGCGGTGAGTGAATCAAGTCCGGAGCCTATCCAGTTGAACGGGCGAATCAATGTGTAATCAAGCTCCCCCTTCATTCCGTACGCGTGGATGATTCGATCCATCAGTTGTTTAGATACCGAATAAATCCAGCGTGGTTTGTTAATCGGGCCCACGACGAGCTCTGACGCTTCCGAATCAAATTCCGCATCCTTGCACATGCCGTAAACCTCGGAGGTTGACGGAAAAATGAGCCGCTTTTTGTGCTTCACGCACATGCGCACTACGGGCAAGTTGGCCTCAAAATCCAGCTCAAACACGCGCAGCGGATCGCTGACGTAGGTCGCAGGCGTAGCGATGGCCACCAGCGGCAACACCACATCGCACGCGGCCACTTGCTCGTCAATCCACGCGGTGCTGGTCAGCATGTCACGCTGATGAAAACTCATGCGCGGATGGTCTAGTAGGCTTGTTAACCGATGTGAGCCCAAATCCGTGCCAACAATATGCCAGTCGGTGTTGGCGAGAATGTTGCGACTTAGATGGTGGCCGATGAAGCCGTTCGCGCCAAGGATGAGAATTTTTTTCATAGCGGAGCCTTTTTCATGGGCGGTATTGTTTCACGGCACGGCGAACGCGGTCAGCCAGAGCCGAGTTGCGAGCGCGTCAAGCGTTTGCGCGTCGACGATGATCGACAGCGGTTCAATCAAAAAACCGTCTCCACAAGTAATGGCAACGCGATCCTGAGTACCGTGTAGCACGGTGCCCGCTTTCATTGTGCTTGACGATGATTTGACCGAGTACATCCGCGCGCGCGCTACAACAATATCAGCGCCGCCAATTTCAGTGAACGCACCTGGATACGGCGGCGCAACAGCACGAATCAGGTTGTACACATCGCGCGCCGGTTTCGTCCAATCGACACGGCCATCTTTCGGTGTGCGGCCCGAAAAGTACGAACCTGATTTGAGGTCGAGCGGCACGCTTGGCGCGGTGCCTGCGATCAATTGCGGCAAGGCGCGAACCAGCGTCATCTCGGCGGCAACAACGACTTTTTGAAACACTTCGTGCGCCGTGTCGTCGGCCAAAATCGGCACCGACGTTTGCGCTACAAGGTTACCCGCATCAGGCTTCACGTCCATGTAATGCAGCGACGCGCCGGTTTCAGTTTCGCCGTGCAACACGGCCCAGTTGATGGGCACTCGACCGCGGTACTTTGGTAGCAGCGAGCCGTGCATGTTGAGCGCACCGAGTGTGGGTATGGCGAGCAGTTCCGCGCCAAGCATTTTCCGGTAATAAAAAGAGAAGAAAAAATCGGGCGCGAGCGCTCTAATGAGTGCGACGGCATCGGGGTGATTCGGGTCTTCGACGGTCAGCGTTCGTATGCCGTGTTCAGCGCACACTGAGGCCACGGAGTCATACCAAATCTTCTCGGTTGGACTGTCCGTATGCGTGAGCACCAGCGGTATGCGCACACCCTGATTGAGCAGCACGCGTAGGCAGCGCACACCTACGTTGTGATACGCAAAGACTACCGCTGTGGTCTGCTGATGCGCGGCAGCAGTGATCACGCCAAATTCCGCGCCGATGGGATGTCGTTGGTGCCCGCTGGCAATGTCGGCAGCGGAGCATCCGTTTGCTCCACCACTCGATCAATCACATAACGCGGTCGATCACGCACCTGCAGATAAATACGCCCAACGTATTCACCGACAATGCCCAAGCCAAACAACACCATGCCAGTCAAGAAAAATTGCAGGATATCGCGATCGAGCAGCGCACGCATCGCGTCCCAGAACGGCAGCGTAACCATGCGGTACGCCATCAATCCAAGATAGGTCACCGCAGAGCCCACGGCCACCAGCATGCCTAACAGTGAGAACATCTGCAGCGGCACCAGCGAGAAGCCTGTCATCAAATCAAAATTGAGGCGCAACAGTTGGTAGAACGAATACTTTGATTCGCCAGCCGCGCGCTCCGCGTGGGCCACAACGACCTCGGTTGGGTTGGTCGCAAAGGTGTAGGCCAGCGCCGGAATGAAAGTGCGCACTTCACGCGTTTGATTGACTAATTCAACAATGCGACGCGAGTACGCGCGAAGCATGCAACCCTGATCAGTCATTTTGATTTTGGTGGTTTTCTCGCGCACCACGTTGATTAGTTTTGATGCGACGCCGCGCCACCAAACGTCGCCGCGACGCATGTCGCGAATGGATCCAACGTAGTCAAACCCCTCGCGATAGGCAGCAAGCAACTTGTGAATTTCTTCGGGTGGGTTTTGCAGGTCGGCATCAAGTGTGACGGCAACCTCGCCGCGCACCTGCGCGAAACCCGCGATGATTGCGCTGTGTTGACCGAAGTTGCCGGAGAACAGCACTACCCGCGTCTCGATGGGGCGTTTGCTCTGTTGCTCAATCAGCATTCCCGCTGAGCGGTCACGGCTGCCGTCGTTGATGAAGATAACCTCAAACGGCGTGTTGAGCAAGTCGAGCGCAGGATACAGCCGCGCAAACAATTCAGGCAGCACGTCCTCCTCGTTGTAGACCGGGATGACAACAGAGAGCGTTGGAATCATGCGCGACCTAGCTCTGAGCGTGTTTGAGCACCGAATGCAGACTATCGCATACCAAGTCCACGTCGCTCGCCTGCAAGCCCGCATGCAACGGCAGCGTCAGTGTGCTGTTGGCGATCAGCTCGGTGTTTGGCAAATCTCCGATCTTCCAGCCTTGTTTCTGGAACAGTGAAGTCAGATGCGGTGACTCGTACGAAACGCTGGTCGCCACGCCGCGCGCCTTCATCGCGTCCATGATTTCAGCCCGCGATTTTGAAAGTTGATTGAGCGGAAGGCGAATGGCGAACAGGTTCCAGCTATGTCCCGCTTCATCGCCCACGTACCCTGGGTGCGGCAATAATTCTGCGGCTAAAAATTCGGGTAAGCGCTTGAAATAATGCATGGCAAGGCCGCGACGGTGCGCGCAAAAGGCGTCCAGTTTTTTAAGCTGCGCTCGACCAATGGCAGCACTCACATCCGTCATGTTGAATTTGCCACCGGGAAAATCCACATCACGCGTAAAGTCTGCCAATCGGCTGATGCCGTGGAAACGCAATACTTCAACGCGCTTGGCATCAGCCGCATCATTGCAAACCAGCGCGCCGCCTTCGATGGTGGTGATGTTCTTGTTCGGATGAAACGAGAATAGCGTGATATCGCCGAACGATCCGATGCGGCGGCCTTGCCATGATGAGCCCACGGCGAGTGCGGCATCTTCAATCACGCGCAGTTTGTGCGTGGCGGCGAACGCGTACAACGCTTCCATATCGCAGGCGAGACCCGCGAAATGCGTGGGAATGATGACCTTTGTTTTCGCTGTGACGCGTCGCGCTGCGTCCGCCAAATCAATGTTGCGTGACTTCAAATCAACGTCGACAAACACCGCTCGCGCGCCGACCTTTTCGACCATGTTGCCGCTGGAGAAAAACGTTTGTCCGCCGATCAACACCTCATCTCCGGCGCCAATGCCGAGTAGTTGCAGCGCGACCTCTAGGGCTGCGGTTTCGCTGGTCAATACGCGCGTGGGGCGGTCGCCGAAATATGCTGACAATTCGCTTTCCAGCCCCAGCACGTTGGGGCCGGACGCAAGCCAGCCCGAGCGCAGCACGGCGTCTGCCGCAGCAAATTCTTCTTCGCCCAACAGCGGGCCAGCGAACGCAGTCGTCATTTAGAAACCGTCATTGACACAAGGATGACGCCGACAATGATGAAGCCGACACCAATCAATTTTTGCACGGTGAGCGATTCGCCAAACAGCCACCAAGCGGCAAGCGCGTTGACAACGTAGCCGATCGACACCAGCGGATACGCCACACTCACCGGCAGCCGTGAAAGTGCTGCGATCCAGGTGAACAGGCTCACGCCGTAACACGCGAAGCCCGCCCAGAACCACGGCACGCGTGCGATGCTGATTAGCGTGTTCACGGTGTTGGCATCGCCAAAACTGACGGTGCCGACAATGTTGGTGCCGGCCTTTAAAAAGAGTTGCGCAGCGGCGTTCAGCAACACGCTCAGCAACGCGATGGAAAATGCGGTGCCGCTCACAGCGTCGTCCTGAGCGCGGTCACTTTTCGTGCCTAGCGATAATCACGCGTCGCAAATCTACCGCTACAACACGGTACGGCAAACCTGCGAAATCCATGCGTGGCAGCTGTTCAAAATCGGTCACGGCGTAGGCGCGATCCAAGCCCTGCCACTCGATGGCGAAATCGGTGAAGTTGAAGCGTACTTTCTCTGGCGCGAACGACGCCCCTAAGCCTTGTTCGTCAAGGTAGTCAACCAGCGTCAATGTGCGGCCCAGATACGGCGGCACGGTCTGCTCGTAGATGCCGATGGAGTAGAAGGCGTCGCCGTTGTTGTAGCTTGGCTCTGTTGCTTTAAAGTCCTCCACGAGTTGCCGACTTGATGTGCTTGCGGCGAGCGTTTCGTAGCCGCTTGCAGCAACGCTGCCGCCGACCGTGGCGAGCACGGCGGCAACCACAATCGCGTCTATTCTGCGCCCCCGATTATTGAGCCAATAAGCGGCATAAATTGCCAACGCAAACACGACGCCGCCCACGGCTGCATACACCGAAAAAGCGTTCACCATGCCCGGTGTGTACGCGTCGTTAACGAATTCATCGCGAAACACCACTAGTGCAAAAAGTGACACTGGAATCACCGCCACCAACAACAAAAATTGCGTGAAAGTTCGCTTCGCTGCGCGCACCAAAAGCGGGGCCAAGAGCATCGCCGCAGCCGGGGTGATTGGCAACAAATACGAGGGCAGTTTTGATTGCGACACACTAAAAAAAACAAACTGAAAAACGCACCAGATCGTTAATAGCAACGGCACGTTGATCGCGGCGCTGCTGTACGTTTCGCGCACCGCTTGCCTACCGTCACGACGCAGAAATCCAAGCAGCGCGGGTGTCCACGGTGCCAAGCCCACAATCACCACCGGGACAAAATAAAGGATCGATCCCAACCGATTGTGCTCGCTATTTGAGAAGCGTGAAAAGTGCTCGTAAATGAAAAAAAAGTTTGCCCATTCCGGGTTGCGCGATTGCACCAGCAGCGGCCACGGCGCAGCGATCGCCAGAAACACAATGGGCCCCCACAGCCATTCCAGTTTAGTCAGCAATTTCCACTGCCGCGTGATTAACAAATAGATGACAAAAATCGCACCCGGAAGCACAAAGGCGATTAGCCCTTTCGATAAAAACCCCAGCGCAGCGCCCGCCCACGCGGCCACCATCCACATGCGAGTTGCAGCGGCTGTTTGTCCGGCAACGCCAAACCCCCGCATCAGTCCTACCAGCGTTAACGTCATGAAGGCGGTCAGGCTCATGTCGACTGTGTTGATGTGAGCGATGAGAAAGTAGTAGCACATCGCTCCTAGCATGGTGGTGGCCGCCCACGCCATGTCGCGGCCAGCGATGGCTCGCACGGCAAGCCACGTGAGCCACAGCCCGAGCAGCCCGGTGGCCGCCTGCCACCAGCGCGCGGTAAAGTCGCTCTGCCCAAAGAGCTGAAACGCCAAGGCCGTTGCCCAATATTGCAGCGGCGGTTTTTCGAAATATTTGAGGCCATTTAACGTCGGCGTAACGTAATCGCCGGACAGCGCCATTTCACGCGCGATTTCGGTGTAGCGGCCCTCGTCAGGGCGCACCAGCGTGCGGCTCCCGGTGGGCCACAGCCACGCGGTCAAAAAAAGTGCTGCCAACAGCGCGATAAGGGGGCGGGATAATCTCACGGGCACCGATGCTAGCAGAGGGTTTCTGAGGGCGAGCCAGCGGCGCGGACGCACAAGCATAACTACCAATAACTTTAAGCTGTAGCGACCGTTTTACCTAGGCTGCGCCGCTGTAATCGCATTTATCGACTTTACCGTAAATCGGGGCTTAGACCAACACAAACCTGCGTTTCAGCAAATAGTTGATCTGACTTTTGGTTACAAAACCAAGGCGTACGATTTGCTTTGGTACATTTACCAAATGCCGATTCGATTTTCAATGCCGTGTTTTGCGGCGCTCGCGCCCGACGCGTCAGCACGCGAAAAAATCCTGACTGCTGCGTCCGAGTTGTTGCTTAACGACGGCTTCAGCACGCTGACGCAGCAAGCGGTTGCGGCGCGGGCGGGCGTCCGGCAAAGCCACGTCACCTACTACTTTCCGACGAGGAACGATTTGCTGCGGGCCACCGCGCAGTTCGGCGTAGAAAAGCTGTTTGACCCGGCGCTGATTGCTGAGGCAGCCATGACCGGTCAGCCCTCGCTTGAAGTGTTCCGCTCCATGTTGATGCCGGACAAAACCGATCGGCAGTGGTTTCGCCTGATGACCGGTTTGCTGATTGCCAGTGATGAAGACCCATCGATTCGTCCGTGGCTGCGTGAATTTGACGAGCGCATTCTGCAAAAAATCGCCGCTGGATTTGCCGCAGTTGGTGTGGCAATCACCGTCGATCAACAACACTTTTTGCACGCCACGTTTATCGGCGCGCTGCATCTGGATATGCAGGCGCAAACGGACGCATCGTTTGCCCTAGTCGAGCGCACGGTGAAGATGGCGCTTGATCTCGTGCTGCCATTAACGCCACCTTTATGCGCAACAACAAACACAAATCTCGCCCGCAATCCTAACGAGCCTACGCTCCCTATGCTCCCTACACTCCAAAAGCGCTATGTCAAAACTGTTTGATTCACGACCAAGACCGCGTCCACTGGCCGTCGCCCTCGGCCTGTTGACGAGCCTCACACTCACCGCCTGCGCCGTCGGCCCGACCTACGCGCCACCCGCTGTGACCACCACTGCCGCGTGGCAGGCACCGCTGCCCCACGACGGCAACGTCGCCGCGCTGTCAAACTGGTGGTCGCGCTGGAATGACGCAGCTTTAGCTGCGCTGATTGACGCGGCGCAGGCCGGCAACCCCACCATTGATCAGGCCGCCGCGCGCATCGCGCAAGCGCGCGCGGGGCAGACCGTTGCGGGCGCGTCTGCGTTGCCCGGCGTCGCGGGCAGCGCTAGCGCCAATCGCGGCAATCTGGTTGGGCAGAGCTTGGGTCGGAGCGCGCTCACCAGCGTCTCGGCCGCGTTGCAGTCGTCGTGGGAGATTGATTTGTTTGGAGCGAATCGGCGTGGACGTGAAGCCGCTGCGGCGCGCTTTGACGCACGGCAAATTGACTGGCATCAAGCGCGTGTTGCGCTCGCTGCGGACGTTGCCGCCACCTACGCCAATCTGCGCGTGAACGAGGCGTTGGTGGTGGGTTTTGAGCGCGATGCCGCGAGCCGCACAGAGACCTCGCGATTGACGGCGCTTAAAACCGATGCCGGTTTTGAGGCACCTGCAAACGCCGCGCTCGCGCGCGCCAGCGCGTCGGAGGCCGCCGCGCGACTCACCGCACAAGGCGCTGAAGTTGACCTCGGTGTGAAGGCGTTGGTGGCGTTAACAGGGCTTGACGAGCCCGCGCTGCGCAACCTGCTCACCGCAGGTCGCGCGCAGTTGCCGACCGCCTCCGTTTTGAGCATTGGTCAAGTGCCCGCCGCGGTGCTCGCGCAGCGCCCCGATCTCGCTGCGAGTGAGCGCGAATTGGCCGCCCTTACCGCCGAAATTGGCGCGGCTGAAGCGGATCGTTATCCAAAAATTTCGTTGACCGGATCGGTTGGCTACAGCCTTGCGCGCATCGCGGGCAGCAGCGCGGGCACGACCACGTGGGGCTTCGGCCCAAGCATTGATATACCGCTGTTTGATGCGGGTCGCCGCGCAGCCTTGGTTGAGCAAAACAAGGCGCGTTACGACGAATCGCTGGCGGGCTACAAGGCCACGGCAATTCGCGCGGTGCGCGAGGTGGAAGAGGCGCTCACGCAGCTGCAATCGGCAAAGCTTCGAGCGCCAGATTTGCAGGCATCACTGGCCGGTTATCAGGCGTTTGAGAAGGCGGCACAAGCGCGCTTGTCGGTCGGCGCAGGCAGCGTGCTTGAGCTTGAAGAAGCGCGTCGCACGGTGCTCGCAGCCCAGGTAGCCGTGCTCGCCGTTGAGCGCGAACGACTTGCCGCATCTATTGCGCTCTACCGCGCCGTGGGCGGCGGTTGGGATCAGACCAAGACTCAAGTTTCGGAGAAAAAGTAATGATGAATTTCACACGCAAACAGATCGCCGTTGCCGTTGCAGCGGTGTTCGGTCTGGTCGTTCTTGGCGCAACGGCCGTTCGCGCTGACGACAAAAAAGCCGCAGCGGCCACCGTCGCCAAAGCATCGCTCACCGTCACCACCGCCAAAGCAACGCAAGGTGAATGGATGATCAAACTCTCGGCCAACGGCAACATCGCGCCATGGCAAGAAGCCATCATCGGCGCAGAATCAAATGGCCTGCGCCTCGCGGAGGTGCGCGCCAACGTGGGTGATGTGGTCAAGCGCGGGCAAACGCTCGCGCACTTCGCGCCGGAGACGGTGCGCGCTGAGTTGGCGCAACAAAGCGCGAGCGTTGCCGAAGCGGAGGCCGCGTTGGCTGAAGCCGATGCAAACGCCGCGCGCGCAAAAACGTTGCAGGATTCAGGTGCCATGTCTACGCAGCAAATCAATCAATACGTGACCGCTGCGAAGACCGCAGCGGCGCGTTTGCAAGCGGCAAAAGCGGCGCGTGAAAGCGGCCAGCTACGCGTCGATTTCACGCGCGTGGTGGCACCGGATGACGGCGTGATTTCGGCGCGTATGGCAACCGTCGGCGCGGTGGTTAATGGCGGTCAAGAATTGTTTCGCTTGATTCGCAAAAACCGCTTGGAATGGCGTGCAGAGGTCACGTCAACCGATCTCGCCAAAGTGTCGCCCGGCCAAACCGTGCTGGTGACCACGCCCACCGGCGTGCAGATCAGCGGCAAAGTGCGCGTGGTGGCACCCACGGTCGACAGCGTGTCGCGGAACGCGATTGTGTATGTCGATCTTGCCAATAACGCCGCAGCAAAGTCGGGCATGTTCGCCAGCGGGGACTTCTCGGTGGGCTCGGCTAAAGCGCTGTCGTTGCCGCAGCAATCGGTGGTGCTGCGGGACGGTGTGACGTACGTCTACCTTTTGCTCGCGGACAACAAAGTGTCGCAACTCAAAGTGCAAACCGGACGGCGCATGAATGATCGCGTTGAGATCACAGCGGGCCTCAAAGGTGCGGAGACGGTGGTGGTCAATGGCGCTGCATTTTTAGCGCAGGGTGACACGGTGCGCGTTGTGGCGGAGGCGAAGTGATGCGCCACGCAAACATCTCATTAAGGTGAATTGAACATGAACGTATCTGCTTGGTCGATTAAAAATCCGATTCCGTCGCTGATGATTTTTGTGCTGCTCACGATGGCAGGCATCTTGTCGTGGCAATCGATGAAAGTGCAAAACTTTCCGGACCTTGACTTGCCCACAGTCACCGTCATTGCGTCGCTGCCCGGCGCTGCGCCCGGTCAGCTTGAAAACGAAGTTGCTCGAAAGATTGAGAACTCAATGGCCACGCTGCAAGGTCTCAAACACATCTACACCAAGGTGCAAGATGGCGGTGCCACCATCACCGCTGAGTTCCGCCTGGAGAAACCGGTGCAGGAGGCGGTGGACGACGTGCGCGCTGCCGTCTCACGCGTGCGTGCCGACATGCCCGGTGACCTGCGCGACCCGATTGTCAGCAAGCTCGAATTGGCGGGCTCTCCGGTGCTCGCGTTCACGGTTGCGTCCGATCAAATGGATGATGAGGCGCTATCTTGGTTTGTCGACAACACGCTCACTCGGCGCATGCTGTCGGTGCGCGGCGTCGGTGCCGTCAGTCGCGTCGGCGGCGCCGATCGACAGGTGCAAGTCGCGCTTGATCCTGCCCGCTTGCAGGCGTTGCGCGTGAGTGCCGCTGACGTGTCGCGGCAATTGCGTTTGGTGCAAACCGAGGCCACCGGCGGGCGCACTGATTTAGGTGGCGCTGAGCAATCGGTGCGCGTGCTGGCAACCGTTGGCAGCGCGGAGGAGCTGGGTCGATTGCAGCTGAGCTTGCCCGATGGTCGTCGCATTCGTCTTGATGAAGTCGCCTCTGTGAAAGATACGGTGGCCGAGCCGCGATCCGCTGCGTTGCTCAACGGCAAACCGGTGGTCGGGTTTGAGGTTGCGCGCAGTCGCGGTGCCAGCGAGATCGAGGTGGGCAAGGGCGCGCTGGCCGCGTTGGAACAAATCAAGCTCGAGAATCCGGGTTTGACGCTCACTCAAGCGTTCGATTTCGTCACGCCGGTGCAGGAAGAATACGACGCGTCCGTTGAGCTGTTGCTTGAAGGCGCGTTCCTCGCGGTGCTGGTCGTGCTGCTGTTTTTGCGCGAATGGCGCGCCACATTAGTGTCAGCGGTTGCCCTGCCGCTCTCGGCGATTCCTGCGTTCATCGGCATGTATTACTTGGGCTTCTCGATCAACGTGGTGACGCTGCTGGCGCTGTCACTGGTGATCGGTTTGCTGGTCGATGACGCCATCGTGGAGGTTGAGAATATCGTGCGCCATTTGCGCATGGGTAAGACGCCGTATCAGGCCGCGATGGAGGCTGCGGACGAGATTGGTTTGGCCGTGATTGCAACGACGTTTGCGTTGATCGCTGTGTTCTTGCCAACCGCATTTATGGCCGGCGTGCCGGGCAAATTTTTCAAGCAGTTTGGTTGGACTGCGTCGCTCGCCGTATTCGCCTCACTCGTCGTCGCGCGAATGTTGACGCCGATGATGGCGGCCTACTTGCTCAAGCCCATCGTAAAGCCCGCGAAAGAGCCGGGTTGGTTGAAAATTTACATGAAATGGGCGGCATGGTGCTTGCGCCATCGCTGGATCACCTTCGTCGCTGCGTTTGGTTTTTTTGCAGGCTCGATTTTTCTGGCGACGCAACTTTCGTTCGCGTTTATTCCGCCCGATGACAACTCACAAACGCAGGTCAATCTTGAGCTGCCGCCCGGTTCAACGCTGAAAGAAACGATGGCCGCAGCAGAGCAGGCGCGCCTTCTCGTGTCCAAAGTGAAATACGTCGAATCGACGTACACCACCATCGGCGGCGGCTCCGCGGGCAGCGACCCATTTGCGCCGTCGGGCTTGGCGGAGGTGCGCAAGGCGACGCTGACCATTCAGCTCACCGAGCGAAGCCTTCGCGCCGTGCGCAAACAGCCGATTGAGGCGGATATGCGCAAAGTGCTCGAATCGATTCCCGGTGTGCGCAGTAAAGTCGGCCTTGGCGGCTCTGGCGAAAAATATGTGCTTGTGTTGAGCGGTGATGACGCGAACGCGTTGGCTACAGCCGCGAGCGACGTTGAAAAAGATTTGCGCACCATTCCGAATCTCGGCAGCATCACCTCCACCGCAAGCCTCGTGCGGCCTGAGATTGCGGTGCGACCGGACAGCGCGCGTGCTGCCGAACTGGGCGTGAGCGCCACCGCAATGGCGGAGACATTGCGCGTGGCCACGGTCGGTGATTACGACCAAGCGCTTGCCAAAATGAACCTCGCGCAGCGCCAAGTGCCCATCGTGGTCAAGCTCGCCAACAGCGCGCGGCAAGACCTTGACCTGCTAGGTCGATTGACCGTGTCCGGCAGCAAAGGGCCGGTGCCGTTGAACAGCGTGGCCACGCTAGAAATTGCCAGCGGCCCCGCGGTGATTGATCGCTACGACCGCTCGCGCAACATCAATTTTGAGATCGAATTGTCCGGCGCGCCGCTTGGCGATGTGGTTAAAGCCGTGAGCGAGTTGCCGAGCATCAAAAAATTGCCGCCGGGCGTGGTGGTGCGTGAAGTGGGCGACGCTGAAGCGCTGGCCGAACTCTCATCAAGCTTCGTGCTCGCGATGATTACCGGCGTGCTGTGCATCTACATTGTGCTGGTGGTTTTGTTCAAAGACATCCTGCATCCGTTTACCATTTTGGCCGCACTTCCGTTGTCATTCGGCGGCGCGTTTTTGGGCTTGCTAGTAACCGGAAAAAGCTTGTCGATGCCGTCGTTCATCGGGCTCATTATGTTGATGGGCGTGGCCACCAAGAACTCGATTTTGCTGGTGGAATACGCCATCGTCGCGCGCCGCGACCACGGCATGACGCGGCTTGAGGCGCTGCTAGATGCTTGCCACAAACGCGCCCGCCCGATCATCATGACCACGATTGCGATGGGCGCGGGCATGTTGCCGATCGCCATTGGCACCGGCACGTCCGACCCGAGCTTTCGCTCGCCAATGGCAGTGGCCGTGATCGGCGGATTGATCACGTCAACCTTCTTGTCGCTGTTGGTAATTCCGCCGGTGTTCACGCTTGTTGACGACGTCGAGCATGGCATACGACGCGGCTGGAAATGGGCAGGCGACAAGCTGCGGCGCAAGCCAAAAGGGGTTGCGCCAGCGGAATAGCTTTTCGCTGCACGCGCCATTTAACGGGGGCTGAAGGCTATTATCAGCATTAGTCGATACCTGATTAGCAAGCTGGCTCCGGAAGCCGTATCTGGGATAGCGGATGAGGCTTGGAGGCGACGGCAGCATGGAGCAATCTCGGCAGCAT